>MSXO01000037.1:87940-136361 GCA_002083615.1 Proteobacteria bacterium ST_bin11
TGCTCGGCGCGGCATACGGGAAGAAAACCATCCCGGTCGCACGATGGTCTAGCCACGTAGGGTGGGCACGGTTTTTGTGCCCACGCGGTAAATGGGCTTATGTCTTTTGTGTCGCTGTCGCGACGGCTGGATTTAATGTCGGTTCGCGGACCGACAACCGCGATACTTTCTTTTGTTTGGCCAAAAGAAAGTATCCAAAGAAAAGGCCACCCGGATGCCGCTTGTTCCCTGCGCTCCTCGTTTTTGAACGGGGTTGCCGAAAGGGGCTTCCTGCCCCTTCGGCAACGCGCCGCATCCCTGCGGCGCCCCTAACGGGCTAATCCGTTCAAAAGCTCCGGTGCTCGGCGCGGCATACGGGGAGAAAACCATCCCGATTTTACGGGTGCTGACTGGTTACGGCTTCTGTGTTGGGGGTGAAGGGTTTCGCCTTCGGTGAGCTCAACAAGGGTCAAAACGCTTGCCTCCTCAATTGTCGACGTCACATGATCGAAACCCAGCCGGTTGCATGAGTTGTAATAGGCAACCATAATGCAACCACACTTGTTTCCAGAGGTAACTATATGCCCGCCTTGACTATCAAAAACATTCCAGACGCGTTGTATGAAAAATTGAAATCTGCTGCCGAACTGCATCGGCGTAGCATCAACAGTGAAGTCTTAGTTTGTCTGGAGAAAACCTTGCTTGCCGCGAAAACTAGCCCCAGTGAGCGCTTGCAACGCATCGAGCAGCTACGTGCCGGCATCAAGCCCAATATCATTAGCTCAGACGACATCGATCAAGCTATCGAGAATGGGCGTCCATGATCGTTGCTGATACCAATATCATTAGCTACTTGTTCCTGCCGACGAGTTATTCCGAGAAAGCCAGTCAGTTGTATCAAGTTGACCCTGATTGGGCTGCACCTGAACTTTGGCGAAGTGAGTTTCGCAATGTGCTTGCGCTGTATATCAGGCAGAACATCATGTCCTTGACCGAGGCCTTGGCTTTGCAAGATGAAGCCGAATCGTTGATGGCCGACCGGGAGTTTACCCTGCCTTCTGCCGCAGTGATGAATCTCGTTGCCAGTAGCACGTGTTCTGCTTATGACTGCGAATTTGTGGCCTTGGCTCGACACCTATCGGTTAAGTTGGTGACTCAAGACAAAAAGCTATTAAGGGAAGTTCCAGAAACGGCGGTGAGTCTCGACGGGTTTTTGTTCCGAGCAAATTCATAGCAACTTTAGTCGGGTAGGGGGACATGGTTTTTGTACCCACGCGGTAAATAGGCTTTCGTGTCTTGTGTCGCTAACGCGACCGGCGGATTTAATGTCGGTTTGCGGACCGACAACCGCGATACTTTCTTTTGCTTGGCCAAAATAAAGTATCCAAAGAAAATGCCACCCGGCTGCCGTTTATTCCCTGCGCTCCTCGCTTTTGAACGGCGTTGCCGAAAGGCGTTTCCTGCCCCTTCGGCAACGCGCCGCATCCCTGCGGCGCCCCTAACGGGCTACTCACTCGGTACATCCCTGTACCTCGCCCTTCGGGTGCTGCGCATGCAAATCGGCTATCCTGCCGATTTGTCCGTTCAAAAGCTCTGGTGCTCGGCGCGGCATACGGGGTTAAAACCATCCCCCGCCGCAGCGTGTGGCCTTGGAGGTCCTTAGGCTAGGCCTCAGCCGGCGCACTCGAGCCCTTAATAGTATCCAGCACCGCCTGCGCATGCCCCTCATGGTTAACGCCGTACATGGCCTCTACCAGCATGCCGTCTTTATCGATGATGAAGGTCGAGCGGACGATTTTCCATTTTTTCACGCCTTCTTTTTCAACTTCCTGCCAAACCCCGTAAGCTTCGCAAACGTCGCCGGAGGTGTCTGCCAGTAGTTGCACGTTCAGGCCGTATTTGGCGATGAAGTCGCGGTGGCTTTGGCAGTCGTCTTTGCTGACGCCGATGATCACGGTGTCCTGAGCATCAAATTCCGCCGCAAGCGCGGTGAAGTCGTTGGCCTCTATGGTGCAGCCGGGGGTGTCGTCTTTGGGGTAGAAGTACAACACGACATTTTTTTCGCCCTTGTAATCAGATAGATAAATCAATTTATTGTCTTGATTGGCGGATCTAAAAAAAGGCGCTTCCTGGTTTTTTTCTAATTGTGACATGCGGTTCTCCTCTTGATTTCGACCGGATAAGCTCCGGGGCTTGGACTGTCGGCGACGCTGGGCGGTGCCGGATTTTCACGACGATGGGTCGTTGAAATCGAACGATTTTCCTGCAAAAACGCTTTTAGTCGGGATTATGAACCAGGTTTCCGGCGCCATCTACCACAAAAGTGGTGGGATAAAGGGCAAGCCATTGAGTCAAGCCGTTCCCGGTAAGCATTGTCGACACCTGAGTGGCTTTTTACAGTATCAGAATAAAGCACGGTGGCTGTACAATTTGCTGCGAACCTGCTGGTTTAGCAATCTATGCTCGGTATATTTACTTGGCCTAGCCCCGTCGGTTGCCATGTGCCTCTAAAGACAGGAAAGAAACAATGCGAATTTTATTGGTGGAAGATGACGCTGCGTTGGGGGATGGTTTGTCGAGGACGCTGAGCGATTGGGGCTTCGACACCACGCTGGCCAAGACCGGCAGCTACGCCGATAGCGCGCTGATCACGCAGCCTTACGACCTGGTGATTCTGGATTTGGGTTTGCCCGACATTGATGGACGGGAAGTATTGCGGCATCTGCGGGCTCGGAAGTCGACCATTCCGGTGTTGATTTTAACTGCCCGCGATGCGCTGAACGATAGGGTCAGCGGTTTGGAGTTGGGGGCGGACGATTACATGACCAAACCCTTTGAACTTCGGGAGTTGGAAGCCAGGGTCAGGGCGCTGTTGCGCCGCAGTCATGGCGGCTTTAATCACGAAATTCGCTTTGGGCAATTGACCTTGGATACCCGCAATCAACAGATCAGTGCCAACGGCGTGCCCATGGTATTGCCGCCGCGTGAATACGGTGTGCTGGAGGCCTTGCTGCTAAACAGCGGCCGGGTGGTTAGCAAGGACAACATTGCGCAGCGGCTGGCGGCCAACGCCGAGGAGTTAGCCGACAACGCCATCGAGGTTTACGTGCATAGGCTTCGTAAACGCTTAGAGCCCTGTGGGATAACTATCAGAACGCTGCGGGGGTTGGGGTATCTTTTGGAGAAAAGTCAGGATGAATAAACCGCAAAGTCTTCGGAGGCAACTGCTCTCAAAACTGACCCTGCCGCTGGTTTTTGTGGTGTTACTGGGGGCCGGCAGTTCATATTTTGTGGCGATGCACTATACCGATCTGGCGTATGACCGCTGGCTGTTGGATTCAGCCAAGTCATTGGCGCAGGAGGTGCATGCCAAGCAAAACCATGTCACCTTCGATTTGCCGCCGATTGCCGTCGAAGTATTTCGCTGGGACGATGTCGATAAAACCTTTTTTAAAGTGGAGTCGCAAGGCGAGGGCTTTATGGCCGGCGATGCCGATTTGCCCAGTCCCGCGCTTGCCAGTCTTAAAAATAACGAGCCGTTATTTTCAAACGGTGAGATCGATGGTCACGAAGTGCGGATCGTTTCGGTGCTGACCAGGCCGATGCCAAGCTCTGAGTCGGTGCTGGTGTCTGTGGCGGAAACCCTGAATAAGCGCTACAGCATGATGACTGAGATTTTACTGGCCGTGTTGTTGCCGCAAGTTCTGTTGTTGTTCATCACCGGTTTTCACGTCTGGACCGGCGTTAAGCGCGGACTTCGTCCATTGAACGATCTTGCCGGGCATTTGGCCGAGCGCTCGGCGCGAGATTTTAATCCTATCCTCGATGCCGATGTACCCTTGGAGGTGCGTTCGCTGACGCATACGATCAACGATCTTTTGCAACGTCTTGGCTCGACACTCATCACCCAACAGCGCTTCATTGAAAATGCCGCGCATCAACTGCGTACACCTTTGGCCGGGCTAAAGCTGCAAGCCGAGCGCGCACTGGGCGCCGACAGTCCAGAGGCAATGAAGGCGGCGCTGTGGCATATCAAACACGCCGCTGACCGCGTCGCTCATCTGAGTACGCAATTGCTGGTTTTGGCGCGCTCCGAAGCCGTGTCACAGAGCGCACCCGAATTCAAAGCGGTCGATCTCGTCAAATTGGCCCGAGAGTCTTGCATGGACTGGGCACCCAGAGGTTTGGACCGCGATATAGAACTGGGATTCGACGCGCCGGATGCTGCGGTTAAGGTAGCCGGCGACGAAGTGTTGCTGCGCGAATTGCTCAGCAATCTGTTGGACAACGCCATTTGCTACGGCAACAGCGGCGGACATATCAGTGTGAGTGTTCAGCCTTCGCCGCAGGCGGCGCTAATTGTGGAAGACGACGGTCCGGGTATTTCGGCGAGCGAACAGGAAAAGATTTTCGAACGCTTTTATCGCGTGCAAGGCAGTCAAGGCGAAGGATGCGGCTTGGGGCTGGCGATTGTCAAAGAAATTGCCGATTTGCATGCGGCGCGGCTGGCAGTGACTAGCGATGGCACTACCGGCACCCGCTTTCAGATTGTGTTTGGGGCTGAATGATTTTTTAAAAAGTCGCGTGTCCTAGAAAGGTTGATGAAAGCTTAAGCCGTTATCTTAGCCTCACCATCAACTAGACAAGGAGTATGCGTGCCATGCCTAAAAGAATTTTTTTAGAACGCAAGGTTTGTTCCTCACAACCAGTCAGCAGAAACCTCAACAATTTCGCTTACTCAAGCCGTCAGCAGCGCCTTGATTTTTCATGGATAGCGTTTGCCGATAGCCGAGTGCATTCAAAAGTCAGGTTTAACTGCCAATCCGCGGAGGCTTTTGTTCGCGGCAAAGCCAATAGCCGGCCCACGCCACATTTTCAGTACGCCGCTTGATCGCGAATTAGCGCTGCTTGAGCAAAAGTCCCGTCTTGACCCTAGGAAATTGACATGATTAAAGAAAATTTTGACTTGTTTATTGTGGGGCTGATCGCTCTTTCCATTGCTATGTATGACATGGTGATTGATATAGTCCTGCATATTTTGCATCTGCTTTTCGAGTTTTTGCACATCCTCTTCGAATGGTTCGAACTCAGTTTGGAGCACGCCGTCGAGCATATGTTTCATACCACCCGGCACGGCAGCCAGATCATCACGTTTTATATTCTGTTATTGATCGGCAGTTTGTTGTTGTATGGCTTATGGCGAATGACACCGCGCCTTTACCGGCGGTTTATCGAGTTTTTAGCGGTGGCCTGGGAACGCAGAAAAACCGCATGCTGGATTTATTGGTTGTCTTTGCCTTTAATGAACAAAGTGAAGTTGGTTTCCACTGCGACCAGCGTATTCTTTGTGACGGCTTATTTAAGTGCATGAGTGCAAACCGCCGAATATTTCGGAAAGCCCCCGAATGTTCGGCGGGCGGCTTTGCGTGTTTTGGGCTTGGGGAAATAATCAGGCGCTTGGCGTCTAACTCCAGTGCTCTTCGATTTGGCCGTCGTGCGCGCAAAATACCGCGCGGGTCAAGCCGCTGAAAATACCGTGTTCGACAATCCCTGGAATCGCATTCAGACGTTCGTTCAGCGTTTTGCCGTCCAGAGTCGATTCGAAGGCTACATCCAAAACCAAACTACCGTGCGAAGTAACCACTAGGCCATCCTGATTCGCGGTTTGCCGCAACGAACCGTGCCCGCCAATTGCCGCCACGCTGTGCTGCACCAGACGCCAGGCAAAAGGATTGACTTCGATGGGAATCGGGAAATTTTCGCCGATGCGTTTGACTTTCTTGCTGGCATCGATCAGCACTAGAAACGAGTCGGCTGCCTTAGCCAGTAACTTCTCGCGGACCAGATCGTACCCTCGGCCTTTCAGCAAAGTCAGGTCGGGGCTGACCTCGTCCGCGCCATCGACATATAAATCCAGACCGTCGATATGTTCCATCCCCAGCATGGGCAAGCCTAATTGTTTGGCTTTGTTGGCGCTGACTACCGAACTGGACACTACTTTGAATTTCAGACCTTCCTGGCTTCGCCGCCGCGCCAATGCTTCGATGAAGAAGTTGGCAGTCGAACCGGTGCCCAGTCCCACTATCATCCCCGGTTTGACCTGTTGCGCCGCGTGTTCCGCAACCCGTTGCTTGTCGTTCATGGTCGGCTCCTGCTGAGGTGTAAAGAAATGTGCTGATTGCTTGAGGCGAATGGCTTCGCCTCAAGCCGCTTGTTTAGTCTTCCAATTTTAGAACCCGCGCTTCCAGCGCCTTAAATTTTTGCATCAGCTCCGGCAATTTGGCCAGCGCCGCCAACTCTTTCCAGGCCACTTTGCGGTCTTTGGCCGGGCTACCGAATACTTGCGCGCCCGGGTCGATGTCGCCGGAAATGCCGCTACGCGCCATCACCACCGCCCGCGCACCAATCTTCACATGATCGGCCACGCCGGTACTGCCGGCCAGGATGGCGCCGTCTTCGATGATGCAGGAGCCGGAAATACCGGACTGGCCGCAGATAATCACATTGCGGCCAACGATATTGTTGTGTCCAAGCTGCACCAAGTTGTCGATCTTACTGCCCCAGCCGATTTTGGTGGCACCCAGCGCGCCACGGTCGATGCAGGTATTGGCGCCGATCTCGACGTTATCGTCGATTTCCACGTGACCGACATGCGGTACTTTAACGTGCTGGTTATCTCTGAATTTATAACCAAAGCCGTCGGCACCGATCACCGCGCCGGCGTGGATAATTACATTGTTGCCGATGATGCTGTGGTCGTAAATCACTGCGTTTGGGTGGATATGGCAGTGTTTGCCGATCATCACGTGATTACCGATGCGGGCGCCGGCCTCGATGGTGCTGCTGTCGCCGATACTGCTCTGTTGGCCGATAGTAGCAAACGGCCCGACATGCACGTCATAGCCTAAAGTGGACGTGTCGGCCAGCACTGCATGCTCTGAAACCTGGCGTTTAAACACCGGTTCCGGATGTAACAATTTCACCGCATTTAAAAAGCTGATTTCCGGGTCTTTACAGACCAGCAATGTCAGGTTTTCCGGGATGTCGCCGTCTATCAGTTGTTCAGTAATAAAGCAGGCCGAGGCCTTGGAGTCTTTTAGATATTTTTTGTATTTGCCGTCGCTGAGGACTGTAACTTGATGGGGAAGGGCGGACATGATGTCGGCCGCAGAATTAATAAAGGTTGTCGAGTCGCCGCCCTGGGCGGTGGCGTCGCAACGCTGGGCAAGGTCCGTAATGAGCATGTACTATCCTATTTCCAAATGCCAATAATATGAGTGAAGTCGTCGGTCCAGGGTTGCAGACCAAACGTCAGCGGCAGTTTCTGCCAATGTCCCAGCCGGCTTTGCTGCAAGCGTTGCAGACGCTCGGGCTGTTTCGCAATCACCACCCAGTCGGTGGCAATGACTAGAGGGACATCGGTTTCCGGTTTAAATTCCTGCATCAAAGCGGCCAGATGCAATTCGTTAACATGGTCGGCCAGCACTTTTTTCAAGGCCAGATGGCGGTTGGTGATGTGAAAAGCCAGCAAACCGGTGTCTTTCAGCTTGCTAAAGTATAGCTGTAATGCCTCGCGCGTCAGCAAATGCGTGGGTACGGCATCCGAACTGAATGCGTCCATGATTAATAAATCGAAGCTGGCGTCGGCTTCCTTCAGTAGCGATTGCCGGGCGTCGCCGACGATCATTTCTGCTTGCTTGTTGCAGCGGCTGAGGTAAGTAAACCAGGCCGGATTTTGTGCTACTTCCACAACCAGCGGGTCGATTTCATAGAATCTCCATAGCTGGCCTTCCTTGGTGTAGCAGGCCAGCGCGCCGGCGCCCAGACCCACCGCACCGACGTGCCAATGCTGATTTTCGCTGTCAAATTCGGCGAACACCTGGCCGATGGGGCCAGGGCGACTGTAATAGGTTAAGGGCGTGGTGACGTTGGCGGCGGTCAGGCGTTGCGCGCCGTGTTTGGTAGTACCGTGATACAGCTCGCGGACTTTCTCCGGGCGCTGGTTTTCGTCAGGGATCATGGTTTCGCGGACAGACATTACCCCGAAGAATGTACGCTCTTGGTAGATGGTATTAGACGCCATGCTGTGCAAGCCCAGCGTGAACAACAAAATCACCCCGGTCAATACGCCTAAACCAATCGGGCTATGTCGTAGCGAATAACTGACGCCGGCAAGCAGGATCAGCGCGCCGCCGATCAAGTCCAGGTAGTCGAACAATTGTTCGGTGCTGAAATAAATGGTCAGGCCGGTGATCAATACCAACACTGGGAAAATCGGTTGCAAAAACCATTTGCCGTTAAAAAAGCCCGGACGCAGCAGCAAGGCGGCGACGATCATGAGCGGATATTCGTACACCGCATTAAAGATAAACGGCGCAACGAAGGTGTTGAACAAACCGCCCAGCATGCCGGCAAATGACATCAGCAGATAAAATTGGGTCAGATATTGCGGGTGCGGTCGGCTTTTCGCTAATTCGCCGTGGCACACCATCACCGCCAGGAAGAAGGCCAGCAGGTGCAGAATCAAATCCAACCAATAAGGCAGAGTGGCCGGATTGATGAAGGAATAAGCGATAAACACCGTCAATATTGCCGGTTGCGCTGCCAGCATTAAAGGCCTGATGCGCTCGGCCCAGGTGCTGAATACCAGGATAAAAGTCAGTAGATACAGGGTGAGCGGCACGATCCACAGCAAGGGTACAGCGGCGATGTCGGTGCTGATGAATTGGGTCAAGCCTAGCAATAAGCTGGACGGCACAAAAGCCAGCGCCAGCCAGCGCAGTTGTTGCAAAGTCGATGGCGGTTCAATGCCGGCATCTAATAATACTTCGTCGTCTTCGTTATCGGCTTGACTGCGCCAGAAGCTGATCGCACAGACTAAAATCAAGGCGCACAGGCCGATATAGCCGCCGCTCCAGATCAGCCTTTGATTGGCGAGGCCCAAATTTGGCTCGATTAGAAACGGATAGCTCAATAAGGCCAACAGGCTGCCGGCGTTGCTGGCGGCGTATAAATAATAAGGGTCGTCGCTGCTATGGTGGCCGCTCTGCGAAAACCATTTTTGCAACAGCGGTGCGGTAGTCGAGACCACGAAGAACGGCAGGCCGATAGCCAGGAACAAAGTCCACACCAGCCATAAGGTGGGATCACCGTCGGTAGGTGGCGCGGCATCCTGCGGCAAAGCCACTGGTAGGGCAATCACGCTGAATACCAGCAAAGCGGTATGTATCTGAATCTGCCGTTGACTACCCAGTCGCGAGCTTAGCCAATGGGCATACAAGTAACCCAAGAACAATAGCGTTTGGTAAAACACCATGCAGGTATTCCACACCGCCGGCGTGCCGCCTAACAGCGGTAGTAACAGCTTGCCGAACATCGGCTGCAGCACGAACATTAGCGTGGCGCTGATAAACAGCGTGGCGGCGAATAAAAAGACGGGAGAAATCAAAGCTTTGGCGGTGGGTTGCGGAGTGTTATTCATTTTAATTATGGGGTTCCGTACGTATCCTGGGCCAATGATAAAGCATTTGGCTTTTTAAGTGGTCTTAGATGAGCTTGTTGAGGTGCGGAATTTGGGCGCCCGAATAGTCGCTCGCTTCCACAGAATAAATGTTGTGTTGGTGTTTGCAGGCAAATTTGAGACGGCTGTATGCGATCCTATCTTCTCTGATTTGAGTTTGGGCCTTTCGCGGGTTCACCTAAGGTTTCGAGGGTGGCCTAAACGATCGTTTATTGTGATTTACCGGCGTTTTCAACGCTTTCTGTCGCTAATACCGTTTTGAGGATACGCCAGCTTTCCAGTTTTTGTTGAAATGACATTGCCGCGTGCGCGGGGCTTGTAGAGGGCAATCGGCAGCATGTTAATCTGTGGGTGGTAACGACAGGCTTAACGTATTTTTGGAATGTTTTTTCGGCTGTTGAGCCGTTAAAAAACAGATAGGCAATGTTTGGGTGGCTTAGGAAAAAGCCGGCAAAATCGTTTGCGACAATACTGCTTTTGTCGATGTCTGTATCCAGGCTGCTGTTTTGCCGTTGGCAAGACTTGACGACATCCCACAGTGCGATGCCGGCAAGTTTCAGTGAGAGGATTTTCTCTGGGTATGAGCAGTTAGGCTCGATTGCCAGAAGCTCATTCATGATGGGCCAAAACTGATTGCGCCGATGAGCATAATATTGCTGCGCCGCTAACGACGCTTTGCCTGGAATGCTACCCAGAATTAATATCGTTGCATCCGGCAAAGCTTCTGCCGGGAAACTTACTATTTGGTTCATTCTGGCAAGATTCGCTCAGCTTCCTGTCTTAACTTATTAATGCTAAGTTTGCAAAACGCTCAATACATCCAGCACGCGGCAGCAATACGCATGTTCGTTGTCGTGCATCAATGACAAGCCGAGGAAGTGCCCTTGGCTGACAGAGAGATGATGCATCAATAGGATGGAAGAATATTCGGTTGCCATATAATCGATGCTGGCTTTCTGATGCCCCCATGCACCGTAGTCGCAATGAATGATGCCGGCCAATTGGTTGTTAGCGTAATCTTCAAACAGTTCTGTGCATTCTTCCAGCGTAGTGTTTCGGGAAAGCGAGGCAGTCAAGTCAATTACCGAGACAATTGCAGTCGGCACGCGGTAAGACATGGCTTCCAATTTGCCTTCTAGTCTGGGTAGCACCAATGTCGTGGATTTACCGACATTTGTACTGGTTGGGATTATTGAAGACGCACACCCCCGGCCAAGTTGCGATGACGCGTGGTAGCCATCTAGCACACGTTGATCGGACAGTTGCGGATGGATGGTGATGGCCCGGGCGTAGTCGATACCAATGTGCTTGTCTAGCACATGACAGACAGGGACGAGTGCATTCCCGGTGCATGTGCTGGCTGAGATGACGTCGTGGCGCGCCGGGTCATAGGCTGCATTATTGACGCCGAATACCAGGCTAAGGTCGCAACCGCTCACATTCCAAGTGCATAGGACTTTTTTGGCGACTTTCTGAGTAATCAGCGAACGGAAGTCTTGGATGGTGGCAGTGCCGGTGGCATCAAATAAAACATCGAGATTAAACTCGCGCAATACGCTAAAGCTTTCGCTATCCGGAGAACTCCGCCGTCGGTCTACCCTTTGATAATGAACCCTTTTGCCGTCAATGATCAGATCATCACCGTCACAATCGACATGAAAAGGCGGTCGGCCATAGGTGCTATCGTTAGCCAGCAAATAAGCGACATGATCGATGGTCATGACGTCGCATACCACTTTTACGTCGAATCTGCCGCCCTTTGTTTGGGCAAAATTCCCTCTTAAAACGCCACGACCAATTCTGCCTAGGCCGATGATCCCAACGTTGAGGCTCATCGTTGAATATCTCTGTCAGACTTTGTTTTGCCAGATAGGCGGTGATGTGGCGCGGGGTTTTTCTGGGCTCTAATTGTTGTCATAGTGCTGTTTTTTCTACTGAAGAAAGTGTGAGCAATACTTGAAAAACTAGAGCAACAAGGTCAGCAAGTCAAGACGGAGCCAAATATTAGTGGAATGGGAAGTGTCTCAACGGCGGGTATGCACAAAAGTCAGCGAGCTGATTTAACCGTAAAGCTAAGTCAGTGTTGATATGTCTAAGTCTGCTCTTCTGCGGTAACAAATTTTTCAGATAAGCGTAAAAGCACGAACAATGCTCCTGTTCCACCCGCTTTGGGGGGGGCGGAGCAAAACGCTAGTACGTCTTTGTGTTGGCGTAACCAGAGATTAATGTCGTTTTTTAAGATGGGCTGATTGTCTGGCGAGTTGTAACCCTTACCATGGATAATCAGCACGCAGCGATAACCGTCCTCAACGCAGTAGTGCAAAAAACGCAGTAGTTGCTGCTGCGCGTCGCGGCTGCTCAAACCGTGGAGATCTATATCCGCATCCAAGCCGTAATAACCCTTACGCAGCTTTCTGATCACGTTTTTTTGTAGGCCGGGCGCCAGGAAAGCAACCCGATCTTCTTGAAACAAGGTTTCCAAGCTACCCTCAACATCCTTCTGTAAAGGGTCAACCTGCTCCAGCGGTTTAAATAACGGTACTGGCCGCGGCTTTTTATCGGGTTTAAGAATCACTGTGTTGGTATTGATCGGCGTGACCTCGCCGATCGAGTTCCGAAACAAGAGTAAGTCGTCTGGGGAAGTGGTTTTTTTTGTCACGTAAGCTGCTGGTTTTGCGGTTTTTTTGCTACTATGCGGGAATTTTAAAGCGTTTGACAGCAGTATGCACATACTTATCAGCAACGACGACGGTTATTTAGCTCAAGGCATCAATACGCTGGCAGAAGCGTTGAGTCAGTATGCCGAGGTCTCGGTGGTGGCCCCGGATAAAAATCGCAGTGCCGCAAGCAACTCTTTAACCCTGGATATGCCTTTGCGGGCCACTCGCTGCGACAACGGCTTTGTTAGAGTAGATGGAACGCCCACCGATTGTGTTCATTTGGCGATTACCGGCTTATTGACGCATGAGCCTGATATGGTATTTGCCGGAATCAATCATGGAGCCAATCTTGGCGACGATGTGCTGTATTCCGGCACGGTGGCGGCGGCTACCGAAGGGCGGTTTCTGGGTTTGCCGGCGGTCGCCATATCCTTAGCTTCCAGCGATCCCAAGCATTTCGATACAGCAGCTCATGTAGCCGTGACATTATTGCGAAAAATTCTTGCACATCCATTACCGGACGACACGTTATTAAACGTGAACGTGCCTGATTTACCGATTACCGAATTGAAAGGCTATCAATCTACCCGTTTGGGGCAGCGCCATAAGGCAGAAGCAGTCATCCGCTCCCACGATCCGCGTGGACAGATTATTTATTGGGTAGGGCCGCCCGGTAGCGAACAAGACGCAGGGCCTGGTACCGATTTCGATGCAATAAGAAACGGCTATGTCTCGGTCACGCCCTTACAACTGGATTTGACGCGCTATGAACGACTAGAGGGTTTACGGGATTGGCTGGCACTGGAGGCACTCGTATGAGTCGACGAATTCAGGGCATAGGCATGACCTCGCGGCGGACTAGAGAGCGGATGATTTCTCGGCTGCGTGAGCAAGGTATTTCTAATAGCAGCGTGTTGGCGGCAATGTCAGATACCCCGCGGCATATTTTCGTCGATGAAGCGCTGGAGAGTCGGGCTTACGAGGATACCGCACTGCCTATAGGGCATAATCAAACCATATCCCAGCCGTATATTGTCGCCAAAATGACCGAATTACTGCTGGAAAAAGGCCGTTTGGGCAATGTGCTGGAAATTGGCACGGGCTGCGGGTATCAAACCGCAATACTGTCGAAGTTGGTAGTACAGCTTTATTCGGTGGAACGGATTGCGCCTTTGATGAAAAAAGCCCGGGATACTCTTTGGGAGCTGAATATCAAAACCGTGGGGTTTAAGCATAGCGATGGCGGTTGGGGTTGGCCGGAGCATGCGCCCTACAACGGTATTTTAGCGGCGGCTGCCCCGGCAGAAATTCCGGAAGCCTTGCTGGAGCAAATGGCTGTGGGAGGGGTGATGGTGATTCCGGTCGGCCTGGAAGGTATGCAAGAATTGCATCGGATAACCCGTACCGAATATGGCTTTGAGGACGAAGTGATTGAGCGGGTAAGTTTCGTGCCGTTTTTATCCGGGGTCAGTCAATAGCTTTGAGTGGCTTGCTCGCGCCGGGATTTGATCATTCCCCGTCTCCGGCGCGATAGTGAGTCAGTAGTTAGGCGCTTACGTTGTGTTTGCGTTGACTTGCAATAAAACCGAATAGCGCAGTACCAAAAAACCAGACCGCGGAAGGAACCGGCACCGCGGTAACCGACACTTCCCAACCCACGTCTTTCAATGCTGCCAGATCCAGCTCGGTGTAAAGTTTTCGAGTGCCCACGCGTATCGTCGGGTCCATCAGGGTTTCTTGCGGTAGGCCGTTAACGGTACTTTGCGTGCCTTCTTGCCAATGGGATCTGTCGCCTGTTAACGGCACATTGCCGCCATAAACAGCTACTGCATTTGCACCCGTGAAGCCAGTCCCGGATGTCTTGTTCATCCAAGAGTCTGAGCTACCTAAACCCAATACATGACCTAGCTCATGTAGCACTACCGAATAAAAATCATTGCCTGAAAAAGTCTCGGTGGTCGATAGATCGTCGTCAAAGTACCAGTTGGCAGAGTTGCTGAAAGCCAGCAGGCCGCCCCAGGGAGCAAAATCGGTTGCCGATGCGCCGAAGCTAGGACTGGCTTGGCCACGCTGCGCAGCTGTGGTCGAAAAATCCAGCGTTCCGCTGACTTGGTAACCACCAAAACCGCCATACCCCAAGTTGCCAGCGGCCATGTCTTGTCCGCCAACAAATACTGTCAGTGTGTCAGCTGCTACGCTAAAACCACTTAATACGGTCTCTGCGCCGGTATCCGGACGTTGAAAAACTGCGCTGAAGTTATTGCCGCCGCCAGAGGTAATCGCCGCCAAGCTATCGGTTAAGATGCTTCCCAAAAAGCCGCCAGCGGCGTCTAATATCTGGCGTCTGCTTGAATTGCTTCCGGAGAAAAATCCGCCATCATAGGAATAGTCAAAATTGATGACGATAGCGTTGGCAGATTGACTGGCGGTTAGCAATACGGCGCCAGCCAACAGGGAAGGTTTTATAAACATGATATAAATTGCTCCATATATATTTTGGTGAGTCGGCTATCGATTTAAGTTGCTGGTACTTAAGATGTTTCCGTTGCGTGTGATCAAAGCCGTTCTGCTACGAAAAACTCGCTGAGGGTTACCACGGGTTAACAAGTTATACTGTCTTCAGGAGTGGAGTAAGTATATTCTGCGAGATGTACTCAGAGATAATTTTTTTACAGTAGACCCCTAAAATTCCATCCATGTATGGTTCCCGTAAATTGCTGTGGGTCTAATGCTTCATCTTTTGGTGTTCCCACATCTGCCACAATGCCTCTTCATAGTTTGTTGCGAAGCGAGTGCTGTCAAATAACGGGGATTCTAAAACCTGCTCGCGTAAGTGCTTTCGCAATTGCAGTAGTTCTGTTGTCTGCTGCGCAAAACTTTGCGCTTTTCTGACGTAATCCTCTTCGTCCGCCGCAATCCATTCGGCAAGACCTGCGTTCATGCATATAGATTCACCCGCTCTGGCAAGTATGCCATCGCCGCGCAAGGTCAAAACCGGTATTCCCATCGATAAAGCTTCAACGCTAGTAGTTACGCCGGGATAAGGAAACGTATCCAGCGCAATATCTACCTTATGGTACATCGACAAATGCTCGGCCCGGCTCGGTGTTGTTTCTGCCAGGATCAAGCGGTCAGCGCCAATTCCCTGCTCGCCAAACCTGTGCAAGGTTCTGTTGCGGAGAATAGGCTCGTTAAGTTGGCTGGCCTTAATCAAAAGCCTAGACCCTGGCACATTGCGCAATATGCGAGCCCAGGTAGCTACTACGCTGTCTGTCATTTTGGTCAAGTTATTGAAGCTACCAAAAGTCACAAAACCTTGGTTAAGTAAAGGCGGTGTCTCAGCATTAGTTGCGGGATCTGTGGCAGTAAAACATATGCAGCTATCGGGCATTCTCCATATACGTTCACTGTAATTTTGTTCATCTTGCGGAAGAATCGAGTATGGATCGCTAAGGATATAGTCGATAGCCTCGACTCCTGTCGATGCTAAATAACCCAGCCAACTGATTTGGATTGGCGCGGGTTTCCAGGCAAACAGTGATAAACGATTGTGTGAACTATGTCCGGCCAAATCGACGAGTATGTGAACGCCATCAGCATGAATAAGATTTGCTGATGCTTGATCCGTCAAACTATCAATGCTTTTCCAGTCGACCAAATACGGTCTTAAGAGTGTGGAGTAGTGGTCCATGCTCGGCTGCGTGGCGTAAGCGATGAATTCTACCCGACTTGAATTGCTCTCGCGTAACAGGGCGTATAGGAAATGCCCAACAGGGTGATCGCGTAGATCGCCAGATACCAGGCCCACCCTTAAACATGTCGGTCTATCGGCGCATCGCCATTCGTTAAAGGGATTTACTCCGGCTGCGACCATTCGTCCAAATTTTCGGGCTTCTTCAAGGTAATTCGTACCGAAGCGGGCGCTGTAGTTTAGATGAAACAATAGACCGCTTTGCGTGGCAATTTGGTCTGGATTGAGCTTAAGACTGGTTTGCCAACACTCTTCAGCTTCCGCTATTCGGCCCTGGGATTGCAGGTTGATTCCCAAATTAGTGTGCGCATCGACATAATTGGGTGATAACGAGATCGCCTGTCGATAATAAGACTCCGCTTCGAGCCAATGGCGTTGGACTTGGTGAGTAGTACCTAAATTATTCAACGCCTCTGGATAGTTTGGTTTGATTGCCAGCGCTTGCTCAAAGCAGGCTTTTGCATTGGTAAAATCGCCAACCGCGAAATGAATCGAGCCTAAAGCGCAAAATGCTTCTGGATAACTTGGTTCTAGAAACAATGCCTGCCGACAGCAGGCTGCTGCTTCCGATAAGCGGTTTTGCATTTTCAGAGCGATAGCCAAGCAGTAATGACTTTGCGGGAGGGTTGGCTGCAGTGTAATCGCTAGTCGAAAACTTTGCTCGGCTTGGTCCGGATGTTGTCGCGCTTGTTGGCAAAGACCTAGATTGATCAATTCGCTAATAGAGCCTGGTGTTAGCGTAACCGACTTGGCAAAGTATCTTTCCGCTTCGTCATAACGACCAAGATTAAAGAGTAGGGTGCCAAAATTGCCGCTGGCAAGGCTGTTTTGCGGGTCTAGTTCTAAGGCTTTTTCATAATAACTGATTGCTTCTGTGAACTTGCCCTGTCCCTGCAAACTCGATGCATAGTTCATATGCGCTTCTGCATCGTCGGGCAACAGTTCTATCGCTCTTTGTTGGGCCTCTAGGGCTTCAGGAAAAGCATTGCGCTGCTGCAAAAACAAGCCGAGAGCCTTCCAACCTAGCCCGTATTCTGGAAAGTGGGCTAGGAGGCGGCGAGCATTCCGCTCACCCTCAACTGTTTGACCCTGTTGAAAGTTAAGAAATAGAATATTGACATCTTCAGCGGCAGGTGTGGCAAGCATTTTTTCCAGTTCAACAACCACTGGGCCTTGCAAGCCTAGTTGAGTTTTTCCATGCTGTAAAAGTTCTCGGGCTTCTATGTGCCTATCAGTTTGAACGAGAGCCTCAATAACGCTACGCCAATACTTTTCTTCTTGGGGCTTAACGCATAACGCACGAAAAAAGTGCATGAGTCCAATATCTAATTGCTGCAACTGCACCGCTAATTTGCCCATACTGTGATGGGTCTCGGGGTGATCAGGCTGTTGTTCCAATATCCTTAGAAAAAGAGATTGTGCTTCCAGCAAGTGCCCCGCCTGGTGATGGGCAATTGCTAGTTCCAAAGTTTGCTCCAGGTTTTCGTCGGACATTGCCCGTCGTATTAATGTGTCGAATGCTGACTATTTGCCATCATTTCGTAGAGTGTCTGCTCCAGATTACGGCAGAACAACTCGGTCTTAAACAGGGGGTAGGTTTCTTGATGTGCTATTAATTGAGCTTTGATTTTGGCCAGTCTTGTCGGATCGCGGGCTAAATTTAAGGCCATGGCTTCGTATTCGTCCAGAGAGTGCGCGATCAATTCAGGTAAGCCGATAGCGTTTAGTAAGCTGGCAGCTACACGACCAGAAAAGGTGTTGCCTTGATACGTTATGACCGGCAAGCCCACCCTCAAGGCATCGCTGGCAGTTGTGTGCGCATTATAAGGCGTCGTGTCTAGGAACATGTCCGCCAGTCTATAGCGGGCCAGATGGTCTTCCACGGACGGGACTCGTGTCGCAAATATCAAACGCTCTGGATCGATATTCCGTTGTTCGGCTTCTCGACGCAAATTGCATTGGGCTGGTTCGTTTAGTTTCATCAGCCATAATACACTGCCAGGCACTTGGTCCAACAACCGCATCCAGACATCGAACATTGGCGGATTGATTTTGTAGTCGTGATTGAAAGAGCAAAATACCACGCCATTTTCCGGCAAGCCCATTTCGGTTCTGGTTGGGGTTCGCTCGGCGATTTTTAGGTTGGAATCGGTTGGTAAATAGGCGTCTGGCAGATAGGCTACCTTCTCGCTATAGTATTTTTGATGCTCTTCTGGAATCACAATTCGGTCAGCTAAAATATAGTCCATATACTCCACGCCCAGAGAGCCCGGATAGCCCAAGAAATTGACGTGAATTGGTGCCGGCCGATAACTAAAAACGTCGGTCCGCGAATCCGCTGTGTATCCGGCCAAATCGATCAGAATATCCACTTCTAGGCTTCGGATCAGTTCCGCTATTTCCCAGGACTTTTTAGAACGTACGTCGATAAATCGGCCAAAAGCGTTTTCGAAGCGCTGTCTTAAAACCCCCTTGTCATCTAAGCCGAGGGAGATAGCAATGGTTTCAAATTTTGCAGGGTCGTGATGTTCAATAATCCCAGCCATCAGATGGCCGACGGGATGTTCTCGGAAATCTGGCGAGACATATGCCAGACGGATTTTGTCGTGCTGATAAACTTCGCCGTTCCACAAGGCTTTTGTTTTAGCTGGGAACAAATGCTCGGCAAAGGTTTTTACGCATTGCAATAAATCTTCGGGGGAGTTGGATAGCGACATGAACGGTAGTGTTTTACAAACCCTGCGTTGCTCGCGCACACCGGTTTCGATAATGTTTCGGCTTTCCTCGAACCGTCGCCAGTCGCAGCAATGTTGTTCGGCATGAAATAATAAACCGCGACCGTAATCAAAATCAGGGTTAGCCTCCAAAAGCCTTTCAAAGTAGGGTATGGCATCCTCGTAACGATTCATCTCGGTCAAAATAATGCCTAGGCCCGCTAAAGCCTTGTCCGACTTGGGATTGATTTGCAAGACCTCGGTAAAGCTTTCGACAGCTTTCACGTGCTGTTTTATTTCGTAATACAGATTGCTGCGATTAATCATCGCGCTTTCATAAGTTTGATCAAGAGCAATAGCGTGCTGATAACTAGCCAGCGATTCTTCAAAGCGTCCTAAGGATTGCAAAATCACCGCTTCCACAAAATAAGCTGGCGCATAGTTTTGGCCGGTGGCGATAGATTTTTTAATCCATTCCAAGGCTTCGGCATGTTCTTCCTGCTGCGACGCAATCACCGCTAGGGAATAAAGTCCGGCAAAGTTTTGCGGTTGCAGTTGCAAAATCTCATGGAAAGACTGCCTGGCGGCCTGCATATTGTTGGCGTTTTGAAACTCCAAAGCCTCCAGGGTTTTTTGTTGCACAAGCGCGGCAGCGTTGGGATCGAGCGGCGCTGCTTGTGTGCTTAGTGCAAACTGACTGGGTAAGCTTTTGGAATAGTTATCGGCTAATTGTGAGCTTTCTCTCTTATCCAGTTCCTTAAGCACCAACAGGCAGAAGTCTGGAGATTGCACAACTGTATCCAGAATAGCCGCTAATTTTCTTAATTGCTGGCTGGACAGTTGGTCGAGTTTTTGGAAGTCTCTGACAAAGACAGCATCTGACCAAATCGCCTGCTTGATACCCGCATAGGGATTGTCTTTTAAAATAAGCGGTTTGAAACTGCGCGGCACGATGCCTGTAAAACAATGAAACATGAAGCCCTGGGCGCGCAGAAACTGCTCGACCTCTGCAAACAAAGGTTGGCCCTCGTAGAGCTCAACGAACTCGACCTCAGTCCAGATTACCAAGGCATCGTTCAGCGCTTTCATCCCGCCTTTGAATACGTCTAGCTCGCCACCTTGGACATCGATTTTAATCATGTCTACGCAGCCTAGATCGCTCAGCTCGTCGAGGCTTACGGTTTGCACCGGATGTTCGGCAACCAACTGCACCACGTCACCTAGTTGAAAAAAGGCATCCAACAATGGTTTATTGGGTTTATATAGGGAGCCGGTCATGAACCAATTGGTTTCGTAATAGGTCGCAGGGCCGCCCTTGCCGACAAAATACGGTAGATAGCGATAGGAAGGGTTGTCCGCGTATATCTCGCACAATTTGGCATGCGCCTCGGCGTCCGGTTCAAAACCTATTACGCTTGCCAGATCAGCTTGCATCAAGGGCGCATAAGGTTCGGTCAATTGACCGTGGGAACTGGCGCCAATATCGACAATATTCACTCTTAGCGGCGTGACTTCGTTTCTTAGTAAGGTATCAAGCAAGTTAAACGTTTCTGCCACGCCTAACAGGCCGCGCCAAATCCCCTGATTCGCTGCATTGGTCAGTAATATCTTTTGTCTGATGTATTCAGGAATTGGCTTCTGCTGCCGGATACTCGCCAGTGCGTAACGTCTGGCCATACCGACGGATAGATTTGGGCTGGCTTGAATCAAATCCAAAACGCACAGCGGATCTGCCAGGAAATACGATGAAAAACTACGCTTTGCTTCGTAAAATTCGATCAAGACGCATTTCAGCCACTCGCCAACCGAAGAACCGAACACTGGACGCTGCAGATCCTGACTTAGCGGCGGCAAAATGGGTGTGTTGAAATCATTCAGTACGCCTATATTTAATAGCACCGTGGCAGTGGTCGACAAAGCCGCTGCGCGCATGCCCAGTTTGTACTGAATATACAAAAGCATTACATGCCAGGCCGCTTTCTCGGGTTCGGTGGCTAATGACGGCGAACAATAGGGCTCGGCAATGCTTCTGGCTTGTTGTAATAAACTTAACTTATCTGCGGCGCTGCGATTGCCCCATTCAAACTCGGCACAAAAGCCTAGCACCTGCTGATAATCAGCCGATAGAGAGCTATCGGTTAGCGTCAGGCAAAAACGGTAAAATTCGCATTGGGCAAAATGCTGGGAAGCATCGAAGTCATGTGTAACATTGGCCAAGACAGAAGGGTGTTGATCGCCTCCGAGTAACAGTCCCCGCTTGCGTAAAATAGCGGCTCGGTCCGCTTTGCAGGCAAACAGGTTTAAAGTCTCGCTATGCTGAGCCGCATCAAATTCCACCAATACATTCAATTCCGCAATTAAACGATAAATTGAAAAGTCGTATTGGCGTACAGCGTCGATTAGACCATGATTGATTTGGCTGCCGTGCATCAGCTCAAACATCAATAGCGGTGATTGTTCGCTAAAGAATGTTTTGCCGCCTTTTAAAACATTAATTTCCTCGCCTTCGGCGTCCATCTTCACAAAATCGATTGCTACGCCGGCGGCGAATTGCTTGAGGCTGTCGTCGAGGGTTCTTAGCTCGATGATTTCCTTGCTCTGACCGCTACCGCTCAAAGAATTCAGCTCGCTATTAGCCGATACACTAATCTCGGCTTGGCGGGCAATGTCCGATAAGCCAAAGCGCAGCAGATTGACTTTACTGCTAAAGGCGTTGAGCGCAATACTGTTGTGCAGCATGCTGCCGGGAGCCATGGTCGGTTCAAATGCCCAGACCTTACCTTGATCCAGGTGTTTAGCAATGCTTAAGGCATATACGCCATGATTGGCGCCGATGTCTAGGCAGTGCATGCCGGGTTCGATATACCGTCTGATAAAGTCCATTTCATCTTCAAACCAATCTTCTTGCTCCAGCAAAACGTAAGGTGTCATCAGGTTGATGTCGCTGGCAGCGCAAACCACAACGTCATTTGCGATGCTGATCGGCCAAAATGGGGTTTTCTCCATGGATTTACCTTGTTTTGAGTTAAGAGTGCTAATGAGAGAATGACTTCGTCTTAAAAAAGTTTTGTTTAGCTTAGTTGCAAAATCATTACGCGATAACACTCCGCGAACTGTTCGCTAACTGAGCAAGCGCAAATCATTATATTTTAGTCTGATGAAAGGGATTGATCTGTGCCGACTACAAAGCAAAAAAAAGCCGTCTTCAGGGTCTCCTGATGACGGCTTTGGTTTAAACGAAACGACTAGCCAATCAAAATGTCGTTAGCGCCGGTTCCAGATGTGGCTAAGGCATCCGCTGTAGCAATACCGGTTAACCTGATTAATAGATCACCACCGGTGTTTTCCTGGAACACGTAAGTGTCGCTGCCAAATTTGAAGGCACTTGTTTCGCCGTCGGCAGTAATCATGATTTTGGCTACTTCAACCCATTCCGATAAAGTGTCAATGTCAGCCGCATCAGCGCCACCCAATACGATTACACCACCTGCGCTATCCGCAGTGAGTACTTTTGCTGGTGTTACGCCGCTGATAGCCAGTTTTACGTCTACGCCAGTGGCATCGGCGATGATGGTTGGCGTACCTTCCAAATCCAGTTTGTCTGGACCAGTACCATCTGCAAGAGTAAAGCCGGTTATAGAGTCAAAACTACCGCTTTGCGTATTACCGCTATCGCCAGCAGCGAAGATATACGTGTCAGATCCGGCACCGCCAGTCATCGTGTCAGCGCCGGTTCCTCCGGTTATTCTGTCGGCGAGACCGGTGCCGGTGATGGTGTTGGCGACTGCATCACCATTGATATTTACCACATCCGTACCCGTATCGAACGCATTGCCTGAACCGAAGGCCGTAAATGTCAAACCTGCCAAACTAACTGCAGTACCACCTACCACGTTGACTTGCAACGTTGCTGCCCCAGCTGCGGTAGCATTGACCAGCAAGGTTGAGCCAGTTAATTGCGCGCCTGTGAAAGTCGCGGTTTGGCCTGAAGTAATAATTAGTTGCTCCACGTTACTGATGCCACTGTTTCCGGCCCCTTCAAAATTGGTAGAGGTTACTACTTTTAGGGCATCGAAATCAGCGCCACCATCGATAGTCTCGCCGAAGCTTACATCGCCGGTGTTAAAGATAAACGTGTCGTTACCAGATCCACCAGCCATCGTATCTATACCGGCTTTGCCGTCTATGGTTTGAGACCCAGCACCGCCAACAATGACATTCGCAACGTCCGTGCCATTGACTGTGGATGAGGTCGAAATACCCACGGTATCAACAGTGCTATAGCCCAATTGTGCTATCCGGGTGATCTGAGGCGCAGTCAGAAAATCTAGCTGATCGGCCTTAATTGCTCCGATTTGGGTGGATGTCAGTGAATCTAACTGGCTCGTGGTCAACACGGCAAATTGAGCTTCGGTCAGCGCCTGAATATCTGCCGTGGTCAACGCTTCCAATTGGGTAGCCGTTAATTTTGGCAATTGGTTAGTTGTCAGAGCTTCTACCTGTAAGGTGGTTAACGCGTTAATTTGCGCGGTTGTCAGACTGTCAATTACATTGGTAGAAATTGCGCCGATTTGGACCGTGGTCATTTTTGCCAAGTCAGCTACTTCGATCGATGCGATTTGGTTAGACGTTAACGCAGCGACTTGAGTAGTATTCAGATGACTAATCTGCGATGTGCTTAAGGAAGCGATTTGGCCGCCAGCACCCGCCGATAGTGCAGCGACTTGAGTTGTTGACAGGGCCGCTAGTTGTGCCGTGTTTAGAGCCTGAATCTGCGATGAAGTTAAGGCGGTTAACCCACCGGTCGCCAACAAGCCGGCGACGTTCACAAATGGAGTATCGCCCACCTCGATTTTTGCTATCTGGGCATTCGACAGTGCTGAGATCTGTGTAGACGTTAAGGTTGAGATCTGCACGGTATCGAGTGCTACTATCTGGTCAGTAGTCAAGGCGCTCATTTGATCGGTAGTCAATGCGGCGATCTGGGTAGCCGACAGTTTTTGCAGGTCAGTGGTTTGTACGGCCTCGATTTGCCGTGTACTCAAAAGTGCGATTTGCGCGCTGGACAAGCTGGCAAACTGCGTCGAGGACAGCGTCGCAATTTGACCGTCTGTTCCCAACGTCAAGGCTTGCAATTGGTTGGAGGTTAATGCTCTGAGCTGATCGGTGGTCAACGCGACAATTTGACCGTTTGTAGCGGTGGTAAGTGCTTGCAGCGCGGAAATCGATAAGCCTTTGATTGCATCGGTGGTAATTTTCTGCAAATCGCCTGTTTCCATTTTGACTATCTGCTCAGCACTAAGTGCACCTATTTGCGAAGAACTCATGGCTTGCACTTGGCTGCTGGTCAATTTTTCAACTTGCGAGGTGGTGAATGCTGCAATTTGCGTCGAGAGTAGCGCCGCCACTTGGCTTGTTTTCAGAGCCGCCAGATCGGCGGTTTCCAGCGCCGAAATCAAATTGGTCGTCAGTTTTTGCAATTGATCGGTAGTCAACGCTACAGCTTGATCTGTAGTGAGTGCTGCTACCTGGCCTGCTGCACCCAAAGTTAATGCTTGTATTTGGGTGGTGGTCAATGCGGCGATCTGTGCGGTGGTTAATGCCGCGATTTGGCCTGTACCTAAGGTGGTCAGTGCTTGCAGACTATCGGTGGACAAGCTTTGGATTGCCGTTGTGGAAATAGCGCGTAGATCTGCTGTCTCCAGTCCAGCAATTTGTCCAGGGGCCAGAGCTGCCACTTGGGCTGCACTCAGATTAGCCGCCTGATCAGAGCTTAGCGCTGTAATTTGTGCAGAGCTAAGTGCCGCTATTTGTCCGGTTGCGCCAGTGGTTAAGGCTTGGATTTGCGTAATTTTCAGCGCAGCAATGTCGGCAGTTTCTAGTGCCTGGATTTGCTTGGTTGTCAGTTTACTGATTTGAGTCGGTGTCAAACTTGCCACTTGATCGGTAGTAAGTGCGGCAATTTGACCATTGGCTTCTACGGTTAACGCGGTGAGTTGTGTGCTGGTCAGAGCCGCGATTTGGTTAGTGGTCAATGCGGCTATTTGCCCTGTCGCCGCCGTACTTAAGGCCTGAATACTATCGGTGCTCAAGCTTTGGATGGCGGTTGTGGTAATGGCTTGCAAATCAGTGGTTTGCAGGCCGGCAATTTGACCCGGTGTCAGGGCTGCTACTTGCGCACCGCTTAATTTGGCCGTTTGATCTGAAGTCAATGCGGCGATTTGGGCTGAGCTCAAGGCAGCAACTTGACCGGTGGCTCCGGTGGTTAAGGCTTGAATCTGCGCCACCTTCAAAGTCGCTAAATCCGCATTTTCCAATGCCTGGATTTGGTCGGTTGTCAGCAATGCGACTTGGCTTGAAGAAAGGTTTGAAACCTGCGTTGAGGTTAAAGCGGCAATTTGACCACTGGCACCCGCGGTGAGTGAGGTAAGCTGATTGCTTGTTAACTCTGTAAGCTGTCTGGTTGTCAACGCAGCAATTTGACCATTAGTCGCGGTAGTTAATGCCTGGATGGCTGTAGTGGAAAGCCCTTTGATGGCTGTGGTGGTTACCATAGCCAAATCTTCCGTCTCCATCGCTAAAATCTGGTCGGCCCTTAATGATGCCATTTGCGCTGACGATAACGCCCCCGCTTGGGTAGTGGTCAGCTTTTGTACCTGAGTGCTAGTTAGCGCCGCAATTTGACCGTCTGTTCCGGTTGTTAGTGCGACTATTTGCGCTGTTGTCAGTTTTTGCAAATCGGCAGTTTCGATAGCGGCAATTTGATCCGGCAACAATTTGGCGATTTGAGAGGAGGTTAGTTTTTGGATTTGCTCGGTCGTTAGCGCGGCAATTTGCCCGGCTGTGCCGATCGATAGGGCTTGTAACTGATTGGATGTCAGAGATGCAATTTGAGACGTGGTTAAACCCGCAATCTGATTGCTGGTCATCGCCGCTACTTGATCAGTTGACAGGCCACTGATTGCGTTGCTGGCAAAGTAGGCCAAGTCGCCGGAATCCAGCGCGGCAATTTGACTGTCTGTTAACGAAGCAATTTGACCAGACGTTAACGCTGCTACTTGGCTAGTCGATAGGCTTTGTACCTGACTAGTTGTTAAGGCGGCAATTTGTCCGGTCGCCCCTGTAGTCAACGCGGCAATTTGAGTAGTTGTCATGGCTACCAAATCGGTGGTTTCCAAAGCACCGATCTGCGCGATGCTAAAGGCTGCAATTTGAGCAGTAGTCAGTACCTGCACCTGTTCCGGGCTCAAGCTGGCTATTTGGCCGGCTGTTCCTATCGTTAGTGCTTGCACTTGGGTAGAGGTCAGTGCTGCGACCTGTTCGGGGTTCAAGTAACCGATTTGAGTGGTGCTCAGTTCGGTTATTTTGTCGACCGATAGCGCTCTTAGTGCTGTCGTCGTCATATTACCTAATACGCTGGACGACAATGCTGCGAAATCGACTGCTTGCATGTTTTCGACTTGTGTCGAGGTAAGCCTATTGAATTGTATATAAGTAAGTGACGCCGCTTGGCTAGTGGTCAGAGCCTGAATCTGGTTGGCATTCAAAACCGCGACCGCATCGGTGGTCAATTTGGACAACGCGCCGGTAGAGCCCGTGGTTAATGCCGCTATCGACGAAGCCGGCATATTCGCTACTTGGGTTGCTGTTAGTTTTGATGCTTGATCGGCAGTCAGTGCCGCAGCCTGCGTTGTAGTAAGTGCTTGAATTTGTTGAGTAGTCAAGGCCTGTAGCTGGGTGCTGGTTAACGCAGCGATTGCGGCAGTTGTAAAAGAGGAAATATCCTGTGTTTCGATTCTAGCGAGTTGTGTGACGCTGAATTTGTTAACTTGATCCGATGTCAGCGAATTGACTTGAGCTGCAGTCAGTTTGGGTATCTGGGTTGTTGTCAATGCGGCAATTTGAGCCGAGGTTAAGGCCGCGATCTGACCAGTGGCGCCGGTAGTCAATATAGCGATTTGATCTGTTGTTAATGCGGCTAAAACGGCTGTGGACAAGCCCTTGATTGCGGTAGTGGATAGGGCCGTGAAATCTGCTGACTCCATACTAGCAACTTGTATCGAACTTAACCTGGCTAATTGAGAAGAGGTCAAGGCCGCCGCTTGATCGCTGGTCAATTTAGGTAATTGGTTAGTGGTGAGAGCCGCGATTTGAGCGGTAGTAAGGGCCGCGACCTGGTCTGTGGTCAGGTTGGCAATTTGAGTCGTGGACAGAGACGCTATGACATTTGAACTTAGCCCTTTGATCGCATCGCTAGAAAGCTTAACAAAGTCGGCCGATTCCAGGTTGGCCGCTTGCAAAGTGGTCAAGTTGGTTAGCTGGCTTGATGTGAATGAGGCTGCCTGACCGGTTGTCAGGGCAGCAATTTGAGTGGTGGTTAAAGCCCCAACTTGTATACTAGAAAAGCCAACGATTTGGCCTGCGGTGCCCGTGGTCAATAATTGCAGCTGGGTGGTCGTAAGGTTAGATAAAATCCCGGTCGATAAGCCTCTGATCCCAGACGATGAGAACGCTACAAAATTAGCCGAATCGGTGGTTTCACTTATTAACGCATCAAATTGACTGGTACTTAAGGCTGCTACTTGAGCAGAAGTCAGTGACCCTTCTTGGTTGGAGTTTAAAGCGACCAATTGCGTGGTGGTCAGCGCTGCAATTTGAGCTGTAGACAAACCGGCTACCAGACCGGCAGTACCTGAGGAGAGGCTGGCGATTTGATCTGTCGTCAAATTCGATATCGTTTCGGTCGATAGCCCTCTAATGCCGGCCGGTGATAGCTTTTCAAAATCAGCTTGTTCCATAGACTCAAATTGCGCTGAAGATAACCTGGCGACTTGGGTCGATGTCAAAGAAGCGGCTTGTGACGTAGTCAGGGCTGCTATCTGCCCATTGCTTCCAGTAGTCAAAACGGCGATTTGTGATGTGGTCAAGGCAGCAATTTGGCCATTGGTGCCCGTTGTCAAGCTGGCAAATTGAGTAGTGGTCAAGTTGGCAACGATGGCTGTTGATAGCCCTCTGATGCCGGACGACGTTACTGCCGCGAAATCCGCTGCTTCCATCGCGGCAAATTGGGTTGAACTCAATACGCCGACTTGAGCAGAAGTCAGTGATGCAGCTTGGGCCGTGGTCAACGCCGTGATTTGCCCGCCCGTTAGGGCTTGAACCTGTGCGGTGGTTAACGCGGCAATTTGGCCCGTCGCGCCGGTAGTTAAGGCTTGAATTTGGTTTGAGGTTAATACTGCAATGGCATCGGTAGTAATACCCCTGAGGCTAGCAACCTTGATTTTTGCTAAATCTGCCGCTTCAATGCTGGTTATTTGAGTCGAGCTGAATGCTGCGATTGCAGCGGAGGTCAGTACGCCCGCTTGTTCAGTGGTCAATGCCGCGATTTGTCCGGTACCGCCAGTTGTCAACGCTGCGATTTGTGTAGTAGTCAAGCCAGCGATAGAAGCATTAGACAATTCGGCAAAATCCGCAGTTTCGATAGCCTGGATTTGACCAGTAGACATCCTTGCAACCTGAGCACCGGTTAGAGCCGCTGCTTGACTGGTGGTTAGGGCTGCGATTTGTGTATTTGTTAGCGATGCTATTGCGCCAGTAAAGATACCGGCAATAGCTGAGGTGGACAACGCCGCGAAATCTGCAACTTCCATATCGCTGAGTTGATCACCACTAAGTCTTCCTACCTGAGATGAAGTCAGGGAAGCCGCTTGGGCGGTAGTCATTGCTTTGATATGACCATTCGCGCCGGTTGTAAGTGCAGCGATTGCCGTCGTGGTCAATCTTGATATCGCGCCGGTTGTGCCGGTAGTCAAAGCAGCAAAGTCGGTGGTTTCCATATTAGCGACTTGGGTGGAGCTTAATGCTGCCGCTTGAGTGCTAGTCAGAGATCCTACTTGGTTGGCGGCGAGAGCGACAATTTGGTCGCTGGTCAGCGCGGCGATTTGAGTGGTTGTCAACCCCGCAACTTGACCTGCTGTGCCTGTGGTAAGTTTAAGAAGTAGCGATGTGGCTGCCGTCGTCAAGGAGTTCAGGGCTGCGGTTGTCATACCTCTAATTGCGGCGCTGGAAATCGCCACGAAGTCAGTAGATTCCATTGCAGCAAACTGGCTGGAATTGAGCGCGGCGACCTGCGTCGAGGTTAGCGCGGCGGCTTGTGCAGTTGACAAGGCAACCACTTGACCGTCTGTGGCCGTGGTCAATGCGGAGATGGCCGCACTGGACAAGCCTCTGATCGAATCTGTATCCAAGGCTGCGAATGCGCCACTGGACATCGTCGCAATCTGGCTGGAACTGAGTGCTCCAGCTTGCTGCGATGTGAGCGCGGCCGCTTGTGCAGACGTCAGCGCATCAATCTGGGTCGCTTTAAGTGCCGCTACCTGGGCGGTAGTCAAGCTGGCAATTTGTCCGGCGCTGCCAGTTGTCAGTATGGCTATCTGGGCATCAGATAGTGCGCCGATAGCAGCAGTGGTGAGCGCCTTAATGGCCGTAGTTGTGATATTTGCGAGCGCAGCGGTCTGTATCTGTGACGCTTGTGCCGAACTTAATCTGCCAATTTGCGCGGCAGTAAGGCCGTCTGATTGGTTGGACGTCAGATTTTGAATTTGTGAGGTGGTGATCGACGAAATAGCCGAGGTACTTAACTGGCTGATGGCCGAGTCCGTCAATGCCCCAAAGTCAGCATCGTCCAAAGCGGCTACTTGCGCACCACTAAGATTCCTGGACTGATTAGAAGTTAGCGACGCCACCTGATTAAATAAAAATGCTTTGACTTGAGCGGTGGT
Source organism: Proteobacteria bacterium ST_bin11 (assembly GCA_002083615.1). Lineage (GTDB taxonomy): Bacteria > Pseudomonadota > Gammaproteobacteria > Methylococcales > Methylomonadaceae > Methylomonas. Next base: position 117,346 of record MSXO01000037.1, read on the forward strand.
CAATGAAGCAATTTGGCCGGCGCTGCCGGCGCTCAAGCCGGCAATCTGTCCATTGGTGCCTGTTGTTAATAATTGGATTTGCGTGCTTGTCAGGCTGCTCAGAACACTGGTGGTTAAACCGGAAATTCCGGCGGATGAGATTGCACTGAAATCGGCGGTTTCTAGGGCGTTAACTTGTGCTAGGGACAGTTTGCCAACTTGAGATGCGGATAATTTATTGATTGCTTCTGTCGTGAAAGAGGGCATCTGATCTGTAGTGAGCGCGGCGATTTGTGCTGCGCTCAAAGAAGGTATCTGCGAAGTGGATAATGCAGCGATTTGCCCTGTGGCTCCGGTGGTTAGAGCGGCAATTTCAGTAGTCGTCAGGGCCGCAATTTGGGCTGGCGTCAAAGTGGTGATGTCTGTATCAGTGGTGATAGCCATAATTGCGGTCCTTATTAATTTTATTTGATTCGGTGGGCACAGTCGCTACTGACAGTGCTTCAACATGCAAGGGGCTAGCCTGAGCATGTTTCATATTGTCGGTAACAGACATAAAAACTTTAATGGTTTTAATGAAGAACAGTTATAGCAGTATCGAGGGCAACACTGAGGATTAGGTCTTTGATGCTCTTCACAGTTTGGTTAAATAGCACCAATTAAGGACAGAAGAGTCAGCGGTTTCTCAGTAAGCACTGATCGCTGTTACTTCATTAACTTGGCGCTCTGTCGACGATTATGTAAGAATCGAGCCATTTTTCCGGAACCTTGGAATACAACGAAGGACATGACGCCCCTCCCCCATCAATCCGATCTAGTCGAAGCACTTAGTCTCTGCAAAGGTGCCTTTATCTCAGCCGCTGGCTTCAGCTTGGTCATCAATCTGTTACAGCTCGTACCGACTGTTTACATGCTGCAGGTTTATGACAGAGTGGTTCCAACCGGCAACCTCACCACCTTGAGTTTGTTGACGCTCATCTTGATGGTGCTGTTTGTCACCATGGGTGTACTAGAATGGGTGCGTTCGCAAATTTTAGTCAGAGTGAGCACCCGACTTGAGGTGTTGTTAAGCGAGAGACTATTAAAAGTCGCATACAAAATGGCGTTATATTCCAACGGGCAACGGGCTAGCATGCAGCCACTGGACGATCTGACCGCTTTGCGGCAATTTATGACCGGCAACGGTTTGTTTGCATTTTTCGATGCGCCCTGGCTGCCAATCTACCTGGCGGTGATGTTCATGTTCCACAGTTGGTACGGATGGGCTGGTGTGGTTACTGCGATTTTATTGGTTATCGTTGCTGTCGCTCAGGAAAAAACCACCAGTCGAATGTTAAGTGAGGCTAATGCAACGGCAATGACCGCTCGCAATCTGGTCAGCAAAAACCTCAGGAATGCCGAAGTGTTAGAAGCAATGGGGATGCTACCGAATATTCAGAGTCGCTGGTTGAATAGTGTGCATAAAGTATTACGATTGCAAGCTACTGCTAGCTCTAGAGCGGGTTTAATTAATGCGGTTTCCAAACTGATTCGTTTGTCATCTCAATCGTTAATCCTGGCTTTAGGCGCCTATCTGGTCATTGAAAATGAGATTACCTCCGGACTTATGATCGCCGGTTCAATTTTGTTGGGTCGCGCGTTAGCGCCCATCGATATCGTCATTGGATCGTGGAAGGGCTTTATCAATGCCCGCGGCCAGTATCATAGATTGAACGAGCTTTTGTCACAGATGCCCGCGGACTCAAAAAAAATGACGCTGCCGGCTCCGATAGGTGCCTTTCAGCTTGATCAGGCGCAGGTCACGCCGCCCGGTTCCAAGACGCCGATCATTAGAGGCATAACGATGTCGATTAGTAAGGGCGATGTGCTCGGTATTATTGGACCCAGTGGGGCCGGAAAATCGACGTTCGCCAGAGCGTTGTTGGGAATTTGGCCGACGTCAAGTGGTACGATCAGGCTAGATGGTGCCGAAATTTTCAATTGGAATCGCGACGAGCTCGGACCGCATATCGGCTATTTGCCGCAGGATATTGAACTGTTTGAGGGCACGATTAGCCAGAACATCGCTAGATTCGGGGAGGTTGAACCGGAAAAAGTGGTTGCTGCGGCAAAAATGGCCGATGTGCACGAGTTGATTTTGCGTTTACCGGATGGCTATAACACTGCAATTGGCGCGAATGGCGGCAATTTGTCCGGTGGTCAGCGACAGAGAATTGGTTTGGCTCGCGCGCTCTACGGCGATCCCGTTGTGGTGGTACTTGACGAACCTAATTCCAATCTGGATGAACAAGGCGAAATTGCCTTGGGCAGAACCATTCAGCGGCTGAAAATAAATAAAGTGACTGTCATAGTGATCACCCATCGTAATAATGTGTTAACCAATGTCGATAAGTTACTCCTGCTCAGCGATGGACAATTGTCCGTTTACGGCCCTAAAGACCAGGTGGTTGCGCATCTGCAAAAAGTCGCTCAGCAACATAAAACTGAACAGCCCCCTGCCGCCTAGCCACAGACGTCAAATGAATCAACTGAGCGAGTTAGAAGCCGTTGCCCTTGTAACCGATGAGAGGCCGATCCGAAATATCGGTGCAATTGTTATCATAGCTACCATCGGTATATTTGGCGTTTGGAGTTACTTCGCGCCCTTGGACAGCTCAGCTTTGGCTCCGGGTTTCGTTGCCGTAAAGTCGCACCGAAAAACCGTGCAGCATTTTGATGGCGGTATTGTCCGAGAAATATTGGTCAAGGAAGGGGCGGTCGTTGAAGAGAATGAAGTCATGATACGGCTCGACGATACAGCGATTAAGGCCGAACAGGACATTCTTCGTAGTCAGCAAATTACGCTGTCGGCGCAAGTCGCTAGGCTTACTGCGGAACGAGACCACAAGGACCGAGTCGAGTTTCCGCAAAGTTTGCATGACGACGGCGATCCGCGCACGGTAGAAGCCAAGCTAGCCGAGACTCGGATTTTTCAGGCAAGACAACTCTCTCATGAGGGAGAGGTCTCAATGCTCAAGCAACGCAGCAGCCAGTTGAGTACAAGAGTCGGTGGATTGCAAGGCCAACGTGAGGCCAAGCAAGCGTTGAGCGAGTCGTATAAAGACGAACTCAAAGACTTACGCGAATTGTTGGCCGAAGGATTCACCGGTAAACAACGAGTGCGCGATATTGATCGCAATTTAACGCTGGCGATGGGCGAAATATCCGCTCTTACGGCTCAAATTGCTAGCGATCAGATACAAATTGCCGAAGCTCAGTTACAAATTCTGCAGTCGGAAAAACAATTTCAGGAAAGTATTGCCGGCAAGCTCGCTGAAGCACAGGCCCAACTTTACGATGTTAGTCAACGCTTGATCGCTACGCGTGAAAGAATGGCAAGAACCGAGATTCGCGCGCCGTCCGGGGGGCGAATCTTGGGTTTAACAATTCATAATGTCGGTACAGTGGTCAGCCCTGGAAGGCCGATTTTGGAAGTGGTGCCACAAAGTGAAGAATTGATTGTCACTGCGCAAGTATCGACTATGGACATTGATCGCGTTCATGAAGGCTTGAAAGCTGAAGTTCGATTTAGCTCTTTTAAGCAAGCTTTGGCACCCAAAGTGGAAGGTAAAGTCGTGGTTTTGTCTGCTGATCGTCTCAGTGATGAACGAACCGGTATGTCATATTATCAAGCACAAATCGAAATCACACCTGAAAGCTATGAGAAGTTGGGTGATATTGAGTTACTCCCCGGCATGCCTGCCGAGGTGCTGATCAATACTGGGGAAAGAACTGTATTGGAATATCTACTACAACCTATTTCCAGCGCCGTCTCGCGTGCATTTATTGAAGACTGATGAGCTTGGCGAATAGGTTTACCTTATGGTGTTTGCTGCTGTTACCCTTTAACTTTGCTTGTGCGGAGGATCTGTTGACGGTCTATCAACAAGCGGTTAACGGCGACCCGAGATTAAAAGCGGCCGGCTTAAAAGTGGATATCGTCACCGCCCAAAAAGAGCAGTCTTTCGGCGAGTTTTTGCCGCAAGTCAGCGCCAGCGGCAACTGGTCTCAGAATGATCAGACCGTCGGTAATTCGACGACTAGTGTCAATACTACTTACCCAGGCAAACGTTACACTGTCTCGGTCAACCAGTCTTTAGTCGATTTTGCTAAATTCTGGAATTGGCGTCGGGCTCGCGAGACCGAAAATGTGTATATCGAAGAGCGAGTCGAAGCTGAAAATGCGTTGATCGACGATGTGGTGGAACGCTATTTCGATGTATTGCAAGCCGAAGACCAATTAACTTTGTTGCGCGGCGAGGCGGATGCCCTGGACAAACACTTAGAGCAAATCAAACGCCAGTTTGATAAACAGTTAATAAAGATTACCGATCTCTACGAAGTAGAAGCTCGAATCGATCAAGTTCAAGCCAGTGAAATCGAAGCGGAAACCGCATTGATCAAAGCCAAGGAAAACTTGAAGGAACTAACCAACAGTATTCCAGAAGGTCTATACCGACTGCGGGAAGATATTGACTATCAACCTTTGGAAGGTAATCTGGAAGATTGGATAGGGATGGCAAAAAGCGAAAACCCTTTACTCCGCGCGCAAGTGCTTGCCATTGAGGCGGCCAGCGACGATGTGGCAATGCAACGATCGCGTCATTTACCAGTGGTTGATTTGCAGTTTAATTACTTCAATGCCGATACCGGATTCCAGAGTTCGCGAACGCCGCAAACCGAGGTACAAGTCGCGGCAATTAACGTCACGGTGCCCATTTTTAACGGTGGCGTGATTTCGGAAAAGACCAACGAAGCGCAGCACAGGCTGGAATTGGCTAAAAATGAAAACGACAGCAAAACCCGCGCATTGATTAAAGAGATTAGTGATGCTTTTTTAACTTCCAACTCCAGCGTAAGGCGAATTTCGGCGTCTGCCAAAGCTCTGGCTTCGGCTAAAAAGTCTCGAGAAGCTAAGGAAAAAGGTTTCAAATTTGGTTTAGAGACTGTTAACGATGTATTGGATGCTCAGCAGGCCGAATTTCGTGCCAAGCGTGATCTCTCGCAAGGGCGTTACAACTATGTGAAAAGTCGTATGCGTTTTCTGCACGCGGTAGGTGTCATTTCGACACAGAACTTACAAGAAATTAATGATTGGCTGCAAAAGCCCGAACAAACCAATAACAATTAAAATTTTGAATACGATTCCTTGCCAATTTTTAGTGGGTATCGATCTAGGTACCACTCATACCGTGGTGGCCTATGCCTATGGCAAAGATCCAGAAAAGCAAATCCGCTTGTTCCATATTCCTCAACTAATCGCACCCGGTGAAGTGGCTGAGTTGCCCTTGCTGCCCTCGGTGCGTTATCACCCAGCCCCCGGCGAATTAAGTGCCGATGCGGGATTTTTGATGCCGGAAGACGGCGCGGTGCTTGGCGAAGGAGCGCGTCTTTTGGGAACTAAGTCGCAGGGACGATTAGTGACCAGTGCTAAGAGTTGGTTGTCGCATACCTCTGTCGATCATGCTGCGGCGATTTTACCTTGGGGTAGTGACGAATCGGTGTTTAAGGTGTCGCCATTGGCGGCTTGTGCCAGTTACTTGGCGCATGTATGCACCGTTTGGCAGCAACGTTTCCCCGATTCGCCGTTGTCCAAGCAGACTGTCGTGATTACCGTGCCGGCGTCTTTCGACGAGTCGGCGCGTTCATTGACGCTGGAGGCTGCGAGTATCGCTGGATTAAGCGATGTCCGCTTGTTGGAAGAGCCGCAAGCGGTATGTTATGACTGGTTGCGGCGGCATGCCGGTAACATTAAATCCAGTTTGGCAGGAAGCAGATTACTGCTGGTTTGTGATGTCGGTGGGGGCACCACCGATTTGACTTTGATCAAAATCGATTATGGCAACGGTGAGCCGCAATTAACCCGAATCGGAGTCGGCGACCACCTCATGCTGGGTGGAGACAATATTGATTTGGCGCTGGCGCATCTTGTTGAAAGTCGCTTGCGCGTAGGAGATAAAAAACTGTCTAGCGCGGATCTATCTCAATTACTTGAGCAATGTCGGATGGCGAAAGAGCGGTTGCTGGGCGGAGATATGCCCGATCAAGTAACCGTGACTTTGTTGGGCGGCGGTTCCAAGCTAATTGGCGGCAGTAAAAGCACTACGCTTAGTCGGGACGAGGTCAAACGGATTGCCCTAGACGGCTTCTTACCCTTATCGGGTTTGCAGGAGTTGCCGGATAAGAGACGCAGCGGTGTGATGGAGTTCGGCTTGCCATACGCGGCCGAACCGGCTATCAGTAAGCATATCGCCGCTTTTCTGAGCTTGCACACTCAGGCAGCTCAGGCAGCGCTAGGCGGTGAAAGTATCGTACCGGATGCAATATTATTGAACGGTGGTGTCTTTCGCAGCCAGGCCATGGTTGGCCGGATTCGCGACTTGCTTACTAGTTGGCGAGCTGGACAAGCTCCCTTGGTTCTCGACAATCGCAATCCCGAGCTTGCGGTTGCTTACGGTGCAGTGAGCTACGGCATAGCTCGTCGAGAGAAGAAAATCAGTATCGGTGGCGGCGCGGCACGCAGTTATTTTTTGCTGGTTGATGGGGGAGGCGATCAAGTTCGGAGGGGTGTCTGTATCTTGCCTAAAGGCAGCGAGGAAGGACATGAAATTCTCTTGTCGGACCGACAATTTGGATTGCGCCTGGGTCAGCCGGTGCGCTTTCATTTGTTGTCCAGTAGCGGCGACGGCGCTTTTCGGCCGGGTGAGGTCGTTGAGCTAAATGAGGAACATTTTCATGGTTTGCCGCCGTTGGCGGTGGTCTTTGAAGGCCAGCAGAGAGCGGAAATTATCGTGCAATTGCTGGCTACCTATAGCGAGGTGGGCACGCTACGCTTGCAGTGCGTGTCGGTCGAGGATAATAGCCAGCGCTGGGATGTGGAATTTCAGATTCGAAGAAAAAATCAAGTCGCTGTCAATGCCGAATTACCTGGCCAACTACCGCAAGCGCTGGAAAAAATTCAGGCGGTATTTGGCTCCAAATCCAAGCATGTGGATCCGCAGGCGGTAAAAACTTTACGCGCCGATCTGGAGAAAGTTTTGGTCGCGCCGCGCGGCGATTGGCAAACTCCGTTGCTCCGCGAGTTGTTTGGGATATTGCTCGAAGGGGGTAAATATCGGCGGCGTAGCGAGCAGCACGAACGATTGTGGTTGAGTTTGGCGGGCTATTGTCTGCGGCCGGGTTTTGGTTATCCGCTGGATGACTGGCGCGTGGAGCAGCTTTGGAAAATTTATCCTGAAAGCCTGCAATTTGTGAACGAGAAGCAGAACTGGGCTGAGTGGTGGACTTTGTGGCGACGAGTAGCGGGAGGCTTGCCTGCAGAGTCCCAGCAACGCATATTTCGCGATATCGCGAAATTTCTCAATCCTGCGGCCGCCCGTCAAGCTGGATTGCTTAAGCAATTGGCCACGCGCGGATATGAAGACATGGTGCGGCTGGCCGCTGCTTTAGAACGTTTGCCTCTGGCGGACAAAGTCCAGCTGGGCGAATGGTTGTTGAAGCGGTTGGAAAAGTCTGGAGAACCAGAGCAGAGCTGGTGGGCGCTTGGCCGCATTGGCGCGCGAATCTTGTTTCATGGCAACAATCATGAGGTGATTCCGCCAGCCATAGCAAGCAAATGGCTGCAGCAATTGCTGAAAACAGACTGGAAAAAGCAGCCGCAAGCCGGTTTTGCAGCTACGCTATTGGCTCGGCGCTGCGATGACCGCGTCCGCGATATAGACGAGGATTTGCGGTTGCAGGTTCTGGAGAAACTCAAACAAGCCAAAGCCGCTGCTTCTTGGCAGGAGATGGTGGCCGAATACAAGCAACTTGACGAGCAGCAGGAAAAGCAAATATTCGGTGAAGCGTTGCCGCCCGGATTGAAGTTAATTTAGCAATAAGTGCACGTTTAAAATGGACAACCGTATCGACCTTCTGATGGTGGTGCCAGCTCGCGGCGGCTCAAAAGGCTTACCGGATAAAAACATCCGCTTTTTAGACCATAAACCGCTATTGAGTTGGACTGCCGACGCAATTTCAATCGCGGGCTTGCCAAATTCGCTCGCCTTACTATCGACCGATTCCGAACGCTATGCCGAGATCGGTCGCCAATATGGTTTGTCTGTCCCCTTTCTTCGTCCGGCGGATTATGCAACCGATCACGCTTCCTCAATTCAGGTTCTGGAACACGTATTGGACTGGTTTCATTTCCAATATGGCTACTTCCCTTCGTTCACGATGTTATTGCAGCCCACTTCGCCATTTCGCGAGCCAGCTATAATAAAGCAGGCGGTCGATATGGTTCGGCAAGGCAGGGCTGATGCGGTGATAGGATGTAAGGAAATCTTTCGAGATTTGACTACGCTTTTTCGCTGCAACGATGGTTTTTTGCGGGCGCTGGACTCATCTAAGCCGACCCAAAGCGGTCGGCAACAATCTCAAGCCTTGTTGACACCGAATGGGGCGATGTATCTATGTAACACTGACTATTTGCTAACGCATCGGTCATTTTATCCACCAAGAACCGCACCTTTGATCATGAACGCGGTGCAGAGCCTGGATATCGATTCGGAGGAAGATTGGTTAATCGCCGAATCTTTTATTAAACAAGGGTTGGTATGAGTATTGTTTTAGTGACTGGCGCCGACGGATTTATCGGTTCACATTTGACCGAAATGCTGGTGTCGCGCGGGTTTAAAGTTAGGGCCTTGACCCAATACAATTCATTCAATGATTGGGGATGGTTGGAGAGTGTTTCCTGTAAAAGCGACATTGAAGTGGTGTGCGGGGATGTTCGTGATCCGCAATTTTGCCGAAGAATATGCACGGGGGTCGATACCGTCTTTCATCTGGCAGCGTTGATTGCTATTCCCTATTCTTACGTCGCGCCGGATAGTTATGTTGACACCAATATTCGCGGCACATTGAATATTTGTCAGGCTGCTCGTGACGCCAGCGTTTCTCGGGTGATTCATACATCGACCAGCGAAGTCTACGGTACTGCTCAATACGTGCCGATTGATGAAAAACATCCCCTGCAGCCGCAGTCGCCTTATAGCGCATCAAAAATCGCAGCCGACGCTATGGCAATGAGCTTTTTCAACGCCTTTGACTTGCCGTTGACAATCGCTCGGCCCTTTAACACCTATGGACCGCGACAGTCGGCGCGCGCAGTCATTCCAACCATCATCACCCAAATCGCCGCAGGTAAAAAGCAAATTCATTTAGGCGATGTGTCGCCTACCCGTGATTTTAACTACGTAGAAGATACCTGTCGTGGCTTTATTGCCCTCGCGGAGTCGGCTAATGCTATTGGCGAGACTGTCAATTTAGGTTCGAATTTCGAGATATCGGTTGGCGATACCTTGCATATGATTAAGTCTATTATGCGCAGCGACGTAGAGTTTTTAGTGGACCAGCAGCGCTTACGTCCGGAAAAGTCGGAGGTGAATCGGTTATGGTGCGATAACGCCAAGATTAAAGCTTTGACGGGTTTCGAATCGACTGTCAGCCTGGAAGAAGGCTTGCACCGCACCGTAGATTGGTTTTGCCAGCCCGAAAACCGGCAAAAATACAAAACTGACATTTACAATGTTTGATAGCTTCATCCGTCTGGTTAGGGATATTTATCAGACCGATCAATTTATCCCGCTGCATGAACCACGTTTTATTGGCAACGAAAAGCAATATTTGTTGGATGTGATCGATAGTACTTTCGTTTCCAGTGTCGGACCGTACGTCAATCAGTTTGAAAAACAGGTCGCCGGCTACTGTGGTGTGAAGCATGCGGTAGCGACGGTCAATGGCACTGCCGCGCTACACATAGCTTTATTAGCGGCAGGGGTTAAACCGGGCGAGGAAGTGATTACTCAGGCAGTGACCTTCGTTGCCACCTGCAACGCGATAAGTTACTGTGGAGCCACACCGATTTTTATCGATATCGATGGGGCTACGCTGGGCTTGTCTCCAACGTCTGTTGCCGAATTTCTCCAACACTATGCAGAATATCGCGACGATGGGGCTTATAACAAGCTCAGCGGTAATCGGATAGCTGCCTGTGTGCCGATGCATGTATTCGGTCACCCTTGTGATATGCACGGTCTTGTGCAAGTTTGTGCCGGATACGGGATCCCTTTGATTGAAGATGCGGCAGAGGCGCTGGGTAGCTCTATTGCAGGCCGCCACTGCGGTAGTTTTGGTGTATGCGGTGTGCTAAGTTTCAATGGCAACAAAATTATTACGACAGGTGGGGGCGGCATGATCTTGACTGACGATGACGAGCTAGCAACTCACGCTAAACATCTGACTACTACCGCTAAATTACCCCACGCCTGGAAATTCGAACATGACCAAGTCGGTTACAACTATCGGATGCCCAATCTGAATGCCGCTTTGGGGCTGGCGCAACTAGAGCAATTGCCGAATTTCGTGGAACGTAAGCGCCAACTTGCCTCGCGCTATCTGGATTGGGCAAAAGCCAACGGCACACAAATGATCGTTGAACCGGATGGTACGCAAGCTAATTATTGGTTGAATGCTCTCTTGCTTGATGATGTTGCTAAACGCGATACCTTTTTGGAATACAGTAATGCGCAGGGGGTGATGACTCGCCCACTCTGGGCCTTGATGCCGGATTTACCGATGTATAGGTATTGTCAGACCGACGGTCTCAGCCGGTCGCGATGGTTGGCGGAGCGCTTGGTCAATGTGCCTAGCAGCGTGGTGATATGACGGTAGAGCCGCGTAAAATCTGCGTTGTGACCGGCTCGCGGGCCGAATACGGTTTATTGTATTGGCTACTCAAGGAGATTCTAGCAGATCCGGATCTTGAACTGCAATTAGTCGTCACCGGGATGCATTTGTCGCCGGAATTCGGCTTGACGTGGCAACAAATTGCCGCTGACGGATTCACGATTGACCGCAAAGTCGAAATGTTGTTGTCGTCGGATACGCCGGTCGGCATAACGAAAGCGATGGGTTTGGGGCTGATTGGATTTGCCGACGCCTTGGATGATTTGCGACCAGATATTGTGGTGGTGCTGGGAGATCGCTTCGAAATATTTGCAGCGGCTCAGGCGGCAATGAACCTGCGTCTTCCGTTAGCCCATATTCATGGTGGCGAACTGACTGAGGGTGCGGTTGACGATGCCATCCGTCACGCCCTGACCAAACTCGCTCATCTGCACTTTACCGCCACCGAAGTTTATCGCCAACGCGTGATTCAGCTTGGCGAACTGCCTGAACGAGTATTCAATGTGGGTGCGCCGGGTTTGGACAATATATTTCGGTTGCCGCTATTGGATCGCGAGGCGTTTGAACGCGCCATAGAGTTTAAATTGGCGGTGCGAAATCTATTGGTTACCTTTCATCCTGTTACCTTGGAAGCGGCCACTGCCGCGGATCAATTTTGCCAGTTGTTATCCGCCCTTGATCAATTTGAAGATGTTCACATCATCTTTACCTATAGTAATGCCGATGCCGATGGTCGCATCATCGCCAGGTTGATCGATGAATATCGGGCTCGGTATCCGGAACGCGTGACTGCGTTCCTTTCTTTGGGCTCTCTGCGGTATTTGTCCGCTATGAGGCACGTTGATGCGGTGGTTGGTAATTCCTCCAGCGGGCTTTTGGAAGCGCCAGCTTTCAACATTCCCACTATCGATATCGGTGACCGGCAACGCGGTCGGCTTCATGCTGCGAGCGTGTTGCATTGTCAACCGCACAGCTTTGCCATCAAAACTGCTTTGGAAAAGGTTTGGTCCGGCGAGTTGTCAAGTACCTTGGCCAATCTAGTTCATCCTTACGGTACTGGGGGTGCGTCAGTGGCTATAAAGGGGATTCTAAAGGACGCCAAGCTTACCAATGTTTTAAAGAAGCGGTTTTACGACATTCCTTTTAACCAACTGCTATAGCCCTATACTTTTGCCTCACTTTAGGGATTGATCAATCGAGGACGTTTCAAGCATGACTCAAACTTATATCATCGCCGAAGCTGGTGTTAATCATAACGGTAGTTTGGAAACAGCTTTGCAATTAGTGGATGTTGCGGTGGCTGCTGGCGCGGATGCCGTCAAGTTTCAGACTTTTAAAGCCGAGAAGCTGGTGACGCAGGCTGCGGCCAAAGCAGCTTATCAACAGCAGACTACCGGCGCTGATGAAACCCAGCTACAGATGTTGCGAAAGCTGGAATTGAAGTACGAGTTTCACTTTCAGCTGAGAGACTATTGTCGGCAGCGAGGCATAGCGTTCTTATCGACAGCCTTCGATTTCGACAGTTTGCTGTTTTTGGTTGACGAGGTGGGTATCGATAAGCTGAAAGTGCCCTCGGGAGAAATCACCAATGGGCCATTTTTACTGGCCCATGCGCAGACCGGCAAGGAGATTATTCTCTCTACCGGAATGGCTGCTTTGGGCGAAGTTGAAGCCGCTCTCGGCGTTTTGGCCTTTGGTTATTTGGGATGTGAGCAGCCGTCGATCGCGGGATTTCAAAAGGCTTTTAGCTCATTGGAAGGGCAGAGCATGCTGAAAAATAAAGTCACCTTGCTGCATTGCACCAGTGAGTATCCTACGCCGGCTCATCACGTCAATTTAAAGGCGATGGATACCCTTGCCCAGGCCTTTGGGTTGGCGGTGGGCTATTCCGATCATACCGACGGTTTGGCGGTACCAATAGCGGCTGCGGCGCGCGGTGCAGTTCTGATCGAAAAGCACTTTACCTTGGATCGTAGTTTGCAAGGTCCGGATCATCAGGTCTCGCTGGAGCCAGACGAGCTAAAACGATTGGTCGAAGCGATTCGGGTAATCGAAAAGGCAATGGGCTCTGCAGTAAAAACTCCGCAGTCGGTCGAATTGCAGACCCGGGCCGTAGCTCGCAAAAGTTTGGTTGCCGCTTCATCAATAGTCGCCGGTAGTACATTCAGCGTCGAGAATTTGGCGTGCAAACGACCAGGTACTGGTATCAGTCCGATGGAATATTGGCGGCTATTGGGTCAAACCAGTCAGCGGGCTTACCAAGCAGATGATTTAATAGAATGAGCAAACCCGTCATTTTGTTAGGCAGTGGTGGACATGCCAAGGTACTGCTCAATATTTTACGCCGTTGCGATTTTGAGATTATTGGCGTTACTGATCCGGCGCGCACCAATGGCGAGCACTGGCTGGGTTGTAAGATTTTAGGCGATGATTTAGCCGTGCATGCCTTTTCCTATAAGGAAGTGTTGCTGGTAAATGGGCTGGGGTCTCTGCCTAGAGATGGTGGTTTGCGCCGCAAAGTTTTCGATAGATTTACAGCCTTGGGTTATCAATTCCTCACCGTGATGGACCCGTCAGCGCTTGTAGCTGATCAAGCTGGTTTGGCGCCAGGCGTGCAAGTTATGGCAGGGGCCTTGATTCAGCTTGGCGCGATAATTGCTGAAAATTGCATAATAAATAGCGGGGCGATTGTAGAACACGATTGCCGAATAGGTCGGCATGTGCATATTGCCCCGGGTGCGATTATGAGTGGCGGCGTTGAGTTGGGTGACGATGTGCATATCGGTACCGGAGCGATTTTGATTCAAGGCATTCGTATCGGGAATGGCAGCGTAATTGGTGCCGGCAGTGTCGTTACTCAAGACGTTGGTGAGAAAAAGATTGTTTATCCGCCTCGTCCTCAAATTCAGGATTTGTGACATGAAACAGCATTGGCAACAGGTATTAATTCGACCGGAGGCAAGTTTGCTAACGACGATCGAAGTGATTGATCGCGGTGCTTTGCAAATTGCGTTGGTTGTTGATGATAGCGACAAACTGGTGGGCGTAGTCACCGACGGTGACATAAGGCGGGCACTTATCAGGGGCTTACAGCTTGAACATCCAGTCGCGGAGGTCATGAATAGGCGGCCCAAAGTGGCGACCTTGCTGGATAGCAAAGCCCAGTTGATTGCGATGATGGAAGGCCATCATCTCTATCAATTGCCGGTCGTCGATGATCAGGGACGGATAGTGAGCTTGGAGTCTCTCCAGGCGCTCTATAAACAACCGGCGTTTCCCAATCCGGTATTTTTGATGGCGGGTGGTTTCGGTAAGCGATTGCGGCCCTATACCGATGATTGTCCTAAACCTCTTTTAGAGATTGGTGGCAAACCAATTTTACAAACCATCATCGAGAATTTTGTTAAATCGGGTTTTAGGCAGTTTTTTATTGCGGTGCACTATAAAGCCGATCAAATCAAAAAATATTTCGGCGATGGTGATCGCTGGGGTATTTCTATCAGCTATATCGACGAATTGGAGCCGATGGGCACCGCGGGCGCAATTGGGTTGCTGCCCGATGATTTGCCTGATGTGCCGTTGCTTGTTATGAATGGAGATATTCTGACCCAGATCGATTTTTCTCGATTATTGGCCTACCACAACGAGCAGCAGGCGATAGCAACGATGTGCGTGCGCCAGTATGAGTATCAGATTCCCTATGGAGTGGTGTCTTTGGAGCAGCAGCGAATTGTTGGTATTGAAGAAAAGCCGCTACAAAGCTGTCTTGCTAACGCAGGAATATATGTGTTGGATCACAGTTTAGTGAAGGTCATTTCCACGCAAAAAAAACTGGATATGCCGACATTGTTTAACCAGCAAATCGCTCTAGGCGAGATGGTGTCTATGTTTGCAGTTAATGATTACTGGTTGGACATCGGGCGTGAGGCGGATTTTTTACGTGCTCAGGGCGAGTTTGCCCAATATTTTTAAGAGTGAGGGGTTAAAGTTATTTTTACAGAGGTCGATACATCCTTCGAGTTTGAAATGAATTTTTTTAATCAAGTCACTTAACCAACAGTTAGTTTTTCGGCTTTATAGGCTGCATAAACTAGGAGGATAGCATCATGTCAATGGTAATTAACACAAACGTCGCTTCATTAACCAGTCAACGGTTATTAAGTAATACAACCAACTCGCTGAAAACCTCTATGGAGAGATTGTCTTCCGGCTTACGAGTTAACTCAGCAAAAGATGACGCAGCAGGTTTGGCGATTAGTGATGGAATGACATCGCAAATCAGAGGTATGACTGTCGCGATCAGAAACGCCAACGACGGTATCTCAATGGCGCAAACAGCTGAAAGTGCGATGGGAGCCATTACCGAAACCATGCAACGGATGCGGGACTTGGCCGTACAAGCTTCTAACTTTGGCGCGGTCAGCTCAAGTGACCGAGAAAAACTGCAAACCGAATTTAAACAGCTGGGAGATGAAATAGGACGTATCATCAAAAATACTGAATTTAACGGTAAAAAGGTCTTAAACGGTTCTTTGACAAATGTTAACTTTCAGGTGGGTGCTGGAACTTCCGCGAATAACCAAATCTCTATCAACGTGAGTGATTTGGCCGCAGCGTCGGGCATAACTTCTTTGTTCAGCACTGGAGCTGTTTCCATAGGTTCCGGAGCTGCCTCTACTGACACAAGGGCGGCAATGGATGCGATTGATAACGCCATTAAAAAGATTGATACTTTCCGCTCTACTTTGGGTGCTGTGCAAAACCGCTTTACGACTACAATTGGTAACTTGCAGTCTTCGATTGAAAATCAAAGTGCTGCTCGGTCAAGAATTATGGATGCGGATTTTGCCTCAGAGACATCCAACTTGAGCCGTA
This sequence comes from Proteobacteria bacterium ST_bin11, assembly GCA_002083615.1. GTDB lineage: Bacteria > Pseudomonadota > Gammaproteobacteria > Methylococcales > Methylomonadaceae > Methylomonas. Next base: position 132,970 of record MSXO01000037.1, read on the forward strand.
CGCAAATTCTACAACAAGCCGGTACTGCGATGTTGGCACAAGCTAATCAGTCCTCTCAAACCGTACTTAGCTTGCTTAGATAGGGTTAAGGGAAGACTGCGAGTACGCAGTTTTCCTCTATGTTTACTTAAACAAGGGTTAATGTCATGAACAGTGAAATTACAAATGTGTTGAAACTGGTTCCTGTGACTACCGTAAAAACCGATAAGCAAGAGACTGGTAAAGTACAGGCGCAAGCGAAGGCTGCAAGCGATCATACCGGCGGCGGGAATGTTGCCGCGTCTTCTCAGAATTATCAGAGTCCGCCAAGCGTTTTAGCGAGCTCGGAGAAAATGGATAAAAGTGATCAAAAGCCGCCTTTAGATTTGGTCCGGCAAGCCGCAAATCAAGGTAACTCCATATTGCAAGCTACCCAGCGTAATTTGCAATTCAAAGTCGACGATGCGACCAAGGAAGTGGTGGTCAAAATTGTCGATACTGATAGTGGTGAACTGGTGCGGCAAATTCCATCCGAAGAAATGTTGGCTTTTATTAGACGGATGCAGGAACTGGAAGGCGATCAGGGTTCGGTGATACAGGATAGAGCATAGTGTCTGGGTTGGGGAGAGTGTCATGAGCATAGTGTCTTCAACAGGGCTGGGTAGCGGAATCGACATTCAGACCTTGGTAACGCAGTTGGCAACGGCGGAAACCCAGCCTCAGCTCAACTCTATCCAGAGACATAGAGACACCGCCAGTACCAGGCTCAGTGGCTTGGGTACTTTGAAGAGTGCGCTATCCGAATTTCAAACGGCAATCAGTGCCTTGAAAGATGGTAGTGCGTTTCGTGCTCATACAGCTGTCTCTTCAAACGAGTCTATTCTCAAAGTGGCGGCTGACTCTTATGCCGCGGCTGGGGTTTATTCGCTCGAAGTAACGAAGTTGGCGAAGGCGCAAAAGGCCGTTGCAAATGTTGAGTTTGCTAACACATCCAGTACCCTTAGCACAGGCACTGTGTCGTTTTCGGCTAACTCTGGCGCTACATTCAATGTGGTTTTGGATAACACCAACAACACGTTGGAAAAGTTACGTGACGCGATCAATAAAGCTGACGGCAATACCTTTGTCAACGCAAGTATTGTTAGGGTCGATAATGCTGCGAACACAGGTACTGTTGCTAAGCTAGTGCTTACTGCGAAAAATACTGGTACTGCCAGCGCATTTACTGTGGCGGGTGTCGATGACGGCGCCATTACTGGTGATGTAAGTTTGTCTCAGTTAGCTTCTAGTAACTTGGATATTAAAACGGCGGCCCAGGATTCGGAAATCTTGATTGATGGGCAAAAGGCAACCAGAAGTGGCAATGTAATTAGCGATGTGCTTCCCGGAGTCACTCTTAACTTAGTAGCGCAGACGGCTGTCAACGAGCCAGTCACTATCGATATTGCTGTTGATAACGAAGCTATCACTAAAAGCATCAACACATTCGTTTCTGCCTATAACAAATTAAATTCGACAGTCAAAAGTTTAGGTAAATACGGTGGAAGCAAAGACGGTAGCGGCAATGGCGCTTTGATTGGAGACTCCACATTACGCTATATAGCGACGCAAGTTAGACAGGTTTCAACCGGCACGGTTTCTACGGTCAGCAGCGATTACAACTCGTTGGCTATGATTGGTGTCAGCGTCAACAAAGATGGCGTTGTTTCTTTGGACAGTGCCAGGTTAAAAACGGCTTTGTCCGCGAACTTTCAGTCTGTTAGTGATGTGTTTTCATCGACTGAAGGTGTGGCCACTAAGTTGGCGTCTAATTTATCGGTCTTGTTGCAATCGGGTGGCTCAATAGATAGCCAGCAATCCTCGTTAAACAAAGCTATTTCCCGTTTGGACGACCAAAAAGACAATGTCAACGTCAGATTTGAAAGAGTGCAGAAGGCTTTACAAAAACAATTTCTTGCTATGGATAGCGCAGTTGGACAGTTTAAAAACACAGGTTCATTTTTAACAAGCTGGATCAACCAGTTGTAGTTGCTATAGGGGATTATCATGTACGCAATGGCAAAGAGCAGTAATGGTGCTAAGCATTATGCGGATGTGCATAATGCAAGCGGTTTGGGAGAAGAGTCACCTCATCGGTTGATTCAAATGTTGATGGAAGGCTTTTTGGCTAGGGTGAATTCCGCTAAAGGTGCAATGGCGCATGGTGATATGGAAGCCAAAAGTATTTATATCTCCAAGGCCATGGGAATCGTCGGCGGGCTAAACGAAGCTGTAGATATCGAACATGGTGGAGATATTGCGGTCAATCTCCACGAGCTTTACAGCTATATCAATATGCGCTTATTGCAGGCAAGCGGCGAAAACAGCGGCCAAATTTTAGATGAAGTAGCTTCTCTAATGAGAGATATTAAAGAGGCCTGGGATGCCATTGGGTAATGCTGTCGAGCTAGATGACAATAGAAATATCGATCACTGCGCACAAGTTCTGCGGGATTTTAAGGAAAAAATCGAGCAATGTTTGGCAGACGAGGATTGGGAGCAACTGCCTGTAATATTGGGTTTCCGCCAGGCTTATTTGGAACGAATACTAAATCAGTCTATCCCCGAACAGCGCCTCGGTTCCATAAAAAAGCTGGTGCAAACGTTGCTGGAAGATGATGCAGTTTTTTTAGCTCAAGTTGAAGAGCATAAATCTGGCCTCTTCAAGCAGCAGCAGTCTCTTGAGCGAGGCGTCCGCGCGACCCAAGCATACAAAAATAATTAGTCCCCAATTCAGTCGCCTACAGCTTCACGATAAATTGGTTCTAAACTATTAAAACATCCGCCAGATGTGGATGGCGTATTCCTACTTCCATCCCCACTGAGTTGTCATTTTTTATTCCCTTCTTGTTGTAAACTCGTTTTTTGCTTTGTTGTTAGCGAAATCTCTGCCATACCCGTCAACCACCAATTCAGCAGCTTCGCCTGATTCGTCGGACGGGACTGGAAAAGTGGGCACCGCTGAATACGTATTTAAGCCAATGTTTGGTTCCGAGGGTATATTCAAACTTTCCATCTCTCGAAAATAAATCAAAGTCCCAACCGACAAACTGAGATTAGCTATTGTCGATCCACGGCAGTGGGCATTGGTCAATGTACAGTATTTAAAGTTGATTTTAGCCAGAGGCGGAAATAAATCGGATTTAGTTGATATGTCTTCCTGATTACGTATAAGTTTCAGCCGACACTGAAATCGTGTGATCCTATGAGTTCTAAAGGTCGCGTCGCCCGCCATACCCTCTGGGGCACAAGTGGATTGCCGGGGTCTAAACTGCATGGATGCGAACCGGGAATCACTCCGCTCACAAAAAGCCCGGTACCTCCGTGTACACTGGATACCGGCAATCCCTGCCGGAATGAGTGCGTCCGTGAGG
>MSXO01000086.1 GCA_002083615.1 Proteobacteria bacterium ST_bin11
TAAATTTCAACAGCCTGTTAAGTAAGCTATTGGAATATTACTTTGGTGATCAAATAATAATCCCTTATGATATTGAAGCTAGAAGAGCTAAATTTCAAAAAGCGTTTGAGGAGTTGCCTACCTATATGACTGGGAGGATTCATATCTGAAGTGCAACACCCTAATAGCCAGTAAGGTAAGCATATGGAAATCAGCACAAAACAATATCAACAGCTTCATAGCGGTAGGATGTACTGAGCGACGTGTAGCACATCGTTCGCGACAGATGCACCTCCTTACGTCGGCACATCCTGCAAGCTAAGCCGTATTTTGCTGGTTCCCAAGCCCCAGCTTCCGTTTCACGAGTAATTCACCCTAGCCCATGCCCCGCCGCCTCGGCCGAGTCCTGCAAAATCTCAGCCTGCATTTCCTGACCACAACGGTCAATCAGTGGCTACTACTGTTTACTTGCCCTGCGACAGGGAATATCGTGCTGGATCTCGCAGTTTTTGTTACACGGAGGATGTAGTGAGCAACGCACAGCACAACGTTCGCGATTGGTTTAGAAATTCGGAATCTCGGCAATAGGGCGAACCACCCGCACCCAGAAATCAACGCTGAATAACAATAACTTTTCCACCGCAATTTCCCTGACAAAAACCAAGCACTTGTTTTCCGTTGAGTTTATTCCTAAGCTAACCAGTTATTTATACTTATAAAAGACACTCGATGCGCGGCGTTCACACGGAATCGGAGAAAGAAGTTTACGACGTTGTTGTCATTGGTGCCGGCATTGGTGGCCTGAGTACAGCCGCCTTGCTGGCGAAATCGGGAAAGTCGGTGCTGCTGGTGGAAAGACACGACAGACCGGGTGGTTATGCCCACGGCTTCAAACGCCGAAATTTCCATTTCGATTCCGGCGTACATCTGGTCAGCGGTTGCAGCCTGGAGGGTTACGGCAACGGCAGTACCATCAATAAGATCTGTCGTGCAGTAGGTATCGATCCGGAGGCGCTTTTCATCCCCGTCCCGTCTTACGCCCGCGCGGTTTTTCCGGATTTCGAAATCCCGTTGGAAGCCGGCGAGGCGGCGTTTGTAGCTGGCTTGACTGAACATTTTCCGCAAGAAAAAGACGGCCTGCTTGCGCTAATCCGGCTTTGCAAAACACTGGCGGAAGAAGCCATGCTGGCCGAGGAAGTGTTATCCCAAAGTAAGGTAACGCGGACTTCGCCTATGCAAATGCTGGGCAATTTATTCCGCTACCGGCGTACCACGCTGGCCGAGGCACTGGACGAGTTTTTGATTGATGCCCGCCTGAAAAGCGCTTGCGCGATGCTCTGGCCTTACTTGGGCCTGCCGCCATCGCAACTGTCGTTTCTGTATTGGGCCTCGATGATGGCCGGTTACACCTACGAAGGCGGCTATTACTGTCGCGGCAGTTTCCAAATTTTTGCCAATCAACTGGCTGCGGCGGTTGAAAATCAAGGCGGCGAAGTCTTGCTAAATGCCAGCGTGCGCCGCGTGTTAGTGGAGCATGGGAAAGCCCGCGGCGTCGTCTTGGAAAATGGCCAGGTGATCCGCGCGGAAACCGTCGTTTCCAACATCGACATCCAGCAAACCGCCGATTTGTTAATCGGTAGGGAACATTTGCCAAACGGCTATTGCGACGGTTTGGCAAAGCTATCGCCGTCTTTGTCGATCTTCGCCAGCTATATCGCCACCGACTTGCCCCTCTCTGAGCACGATCATGCCCATGAAGGGTTTTTCTTCGACTCGTTCGACCACGAAGCCAGCTATGCATTAAGCCAAACCGGCCAGAGCAATTGGTTTTCTGCAACCCTGCCCTCTTTCTCAGATCCTTCGCTGGCGCCGCCCGGGCAAAGCATCATGATGCTAACCACGTTATGTCCGTTTGACGTGGGTGAATCCTGGCGCATCGCCAAGAGCGGTTTTCAGCAACGCCTACTAGAAAAAGCCGAGAGGCATTTTCCCGGCCTTAACGATCATTTGTTGGTGGTGGAGTCCGGCTCGCCACGGACGATGGAGCGCTACACCTTAAACCGCCACGGCGCTGCCTATGGTTTTGCCCCCAGTCCGGATCAGATCGGCCCGAACCGGCCAAGTGTAGTTGGCGCTCTGCCGGGCTTGTTCCACACCGGCCATTGGACCCGGCCGGGCGGTGGTGTGGCCGGGGTCAGCGTTTCCGCCTTACTCGCCGCACAAGCGGTACTGGGCATCGCGAAGCAAGAAGATTTTTGGAAAGCTTTAGGGCTGGATGACTAAGAGCGTCTTACTTAGTTATTCTGCACGCGAGATAAGCGCCTGCATCCGCGCCAACTTCGGCGACACCACCGGCACTGTCAGCATGGTACTAAGCACGGCCATTAGTAACAGGGCGGTGAAGGTTTCACTGCTAATAATCTCCTTGTCTAGCAAGACATTGGCAAAGATGATCATGATCAAGGCTTTGGTTTGCAGCAGCCAACCAATCAACGAAGCCTCGCCGCGCTGCCATTTCAGGATTTTTCCGGCCAGATGGATACCCAGCAACTTTCCGAACACTGAGACCACCAACAATAAGCCGGCGACGACCAGCACCGCCGCGCCGCCCATCGCCCAATTGGTTTTCAAGCCAGCGCTGATGAAATACACCGGCATCATCGTCAGCAACAGATGGTGGCGTAACAAATCCATCTGGGTTTGATTGAACCAGCAGCCATCCAGGATAGCGCCGGCCAAAAACGCCCCCACCATGAAATGCAGCCCGGCCCAGTCGGCGGCAAAACCGGTAGCAGCCAAAGCGATGATGCCGACATACCAACGATCACGCTCCGGCAGCCAAGCCATTAGTTTGCGAATCCCGTAGGCGCTGATCGCAAACCCCAACAAAAACGCGCCCTGCCGGCCTACTCGATCCCAATCCAACAGAATCAAGGCCAGAACCGCCCAAATCGCAATATCGTCCATGCTGGCGTAACGCAAGATGCGCTGGCCGATGGGCTGACGCAGAACTTCCAGTTTTTCCATCAACAAAATCAAGATCGGCAGAGCGGTTACCGCGCACGACATACCAATACCCAGCACAAATTGCCAGGGCATAGCTTTGGCACCCATCCAGCCCTCGAACATCAGCATGCCCCACCCGGCAAGGCAACCCAGTCCCAAAGGCACACCTAACGCCAATCCAGCGGTAATGCTGGTTTCAAGCCGGTGTTGCCAGGCTTGGCGCAAATCCAATTCAATGCCTGCCACCCAGACAAACAGCATCACTGACCACCAGGCGATACCGTTCAGAGCTTGTATCACCGGTTTATTAAAAACAAAGGCATAATAATCGGGAAATGCGGCACCCAAGATGCCTGGCCCCAGTAAAATCCCGGTAATAATCTGCACCACCACCAAAGGCGCGAAATAGTCGGTCCGGCCAATTCGCCAAATCAGATACGGCAGGCTGTAGATAATGGTTAATGCAATCAGAAATACTTCAGTGGTGTTCATCGGCCAGTCGTTTGGAGCGCATCGCGGTAGATGGGTATTATTGCAAAATTACGGTCAGTCATCCGATGCATGAAATCCCCGATTAGATTAAACCCATTTTCTTTAGTGCAGGTGAAACAGCATGTCGCAGTCTGAACGATTCGATGCCGCCGTCATTGGTGGCGGCCCAGCCGGCGCCAGTGCGGCGATCATGTTGGCCAAAGCCGGCAAACGCGTGGTGTTGTTCGAACGCTCGCGCTTTCCACGCTTTCAAATCGGCGAATCTTTATTGCCGGCGTGCTGGGAAATTTGGCGGCGGTTGGGGGTTACCGAAAAAATTGAAGCCGAAGGTTTTACCGTCAAGCAAGGCGCTAATTTCGGTATGTTCAATCAGAAACCCGATGTTTTGCTGCTAACTGGGGAGTTTCCAGGCTATTTCGAACGGCCGTATACCTATCATGTCGAACGGGCCCGTTTTGATGAGATTTTACTGGAGCATGCTGCCGAATGCGGTGTTGATGTGCGCCGAGAATGGTCGGTGGCGGATGTATTGTTCGATGGCAAGCAAGCGATTGGGGTTAGTGCCGGGCCGAATGACTCTGACCCCGCTCCTATTCAAGCTTCAGTGGTCATCGACGCTTCGGGCCGCGAGTCCCTGATCGCCCGCAAGTTAAACTGGCGGCGGCCTTTGCCGGAACTGAACAAAATCGCCCATTTCGCCCACTTCAAAGGCGGCTTTCGCCGTGACCCGCATGGATTTATTAATTTTGGCGAGGTGATAGACGGTTCGGTAACCACCGACATCCATACCATCGACGGCGGTTGGGTTTGGTATATTCCTTTGCGCGACAATATCACCAGCGTTGGCGCGGTGTTGGATACCCGCTTTGCGAAAAGCTTGGGCGATTCGCCGCAACAACGCTTTGAAGCCGCCATTGAAAGCTGCGAGTGCGTGCGGGATTGGCTGGTAGGCGCGGAGCAAGCCATGGACATCAAAACTATTTCCTCGATTGGTTACATGAACGAGCGCTTCCACGGCGACGGCTTTTTACTGGTGGGCGATGCCTCGATGTTTGTCGACCCGGTATTTTCCGCCGGAGTGACGCTGGCGATGCGCAGCGGCGTGTTCGCCGCCGATGCGGTTTTGGACGGGTTTGCGAACGGCAACGACTTTAGTGCTGAGTACTTAAGCCATTACGAAACACGTATCCGCGAGCCGATGGGGCGGATTTTTCAGATGATTTACAACTGGTACCGAATCCTGGAACAAAAAGACGCCAACAACATCATCCTGCGCTCCCGGCAAAGCCCCATGCTACGCGAGCGCTTTATTGTCCTGCTCTCGGGTGGTTACGATAAAGTCAGTATGCAGCAAATATTGGAAGCGGCAGAGGAGCCTGAGTCGACTTATTTGATTTCGTAATACTGACTCTCAACTGTTCTGGCTAAAAATTAAAATTCCCGGTAATTTCGTAGGCTGGGTTGAACGATAATGAAACCCAGCTGAAAAGCTGATCAGTTTTGTAAACCAAAGCATTTGCTCGGTTTCGCGTTGCTCTACCCAGCCTACGCAGCCACACCGCTATTTCTTGTAAACTTAAACCGTCAGTTCAAAACTTTCTGCGGATGCGCGCTTCATGTAGGCGGCATAATCCAGCGGAATATCGGCTTCGTTTAACAAGCAACCGTCAGCGAGTGTCGGAAAAATTTCTTCATAGCTTTTTATCTGGTTCATAAATACCCGCCGATACAAGTGCGTGCGGTTAATTTTCTCAGGACTGTCCAAGCCTGCCGCACTGATCAGTTCTATGACACTTTCGACAGTGTGCTTATGGTAGTTGGCCACGCGCTGGGTTTTATCTTCTACCACCAGACCTTTCATGTAATAGGGATCTTGCGTGGCCACTCCGCTAGGACAGGTGTTCTTATGGCATTCTAATGCCTGAATACAACCCAAGGCCATCATCATCCCGCGGGCACTGTTACAAGCATCGGCTCCTAAGGCCATCGCCCGAACCAGATGAAAGCCGGTTAAAATTTTTCCGGCACCAATCAGTTTTATTTCCTTGCGAATCCCAAATCCGCGCAAGGCATTATCCGCGAAAGCCAATGCATCCAGCATCGGCATACCCACCGAGTTAGTAAACTCGGGTGGTGCTGCGCCGGTGCCACCCTCGCCGCCATCGATGGTAATAAAATCAGGGTAGGTGTTCAGTTGCACCATCGCTTTACAGATGGATAGAAACTCGCCCTTCCGCCCGATACAGAGCTTAAAGCCGATGGGTTTGCCCCCAGAAAGATTCCGCAGGCGTTTTACAAATTGAATTAACCCTAAGGGAGTATCGAACGCACTGTGATAGGGTGGCGACAGAACCGTCGTCCCAACTTTTACCCGCCGAATGGCGGCAATCTCCGGTGTGTTTTTCTGGGCGGGCAAAATGCCGCCATGCCCAGGTTTAGCACCCTGCGACAGTTTGATTTCAATCATCTTGACGTGGGGATGTGCGGCGTTTTGCTTAAAGGTTTCGTCGCAGAAGTTGCCGTTTTCGTCACGAGCGCCAAAGTACCCGGTGCCGATCTGCCAGACCAAATCCCCGCCCGGTTGCAGGTGGTAGGGACTGATGCCGCCCTCGCCGGTGTTGTGCGCAAAGCCGCCGATTTTGGCGCCCGCATTCAGCGCTAGTAAGGCGTTTTGGCTGAGCGAACCAAAACTCATGGCGCTGATATTAAGGATGCTCATAGCGTAGGGTTGCAGGCATTCTTGGCCGCCCACCCGCACACGCGGATTGTGATCGAGCGTTTGCACATCTTTGGGGACAATAGAGTGTGCCATCCACTCGTAGCCCTCGGCGTAGACATTCAATTGCGTGCCAAACGGAATGGTATCGGTTTGCTTTTTGGCGCGCTGATAAATCACCGAGCGCTCGTTGCGGCTGATAGGTGCGCCATCGATATTGCTCTCGACAAAATACTGCTGAATCTTAGGTCTCAGGTCTTCAAACACGTAGCGCAGCCGCCCCAGCACCGGAAAATTTCTGCGGATGGATTGCCTATCCTGCAAAACATCCTGAATACCGATACCAATGAGCGGGCCGATCAGAATGAACAAATACAGTGCATGGATCGAGAAATAGCTGAGTGTCAACACAGTGACAACAGCCAGTACAGAACAGGCATAAAATACGGGGCGCTTCATGGGTTTGGTAGGGTTGGGGGCTGGAAAATTTAGCGGCAAAGGGAGCAGCACTTGCAATATAGCAAAGTCTGGCAAAGATAACTTAATTGTAAGACCCGGCCATTTTTCCTTCGTTGCCACCGAACACTTTTTAACTGCAAATTGCTGCTTCTTCCAAAATTTTTTTCATCGTTTTTCTTTTTTAACAGCACACTAAAACCCTATTTTTGATAGTAAATATATCAATAGATAATCAGGGAAGTAGGCTATTAGTAACAATCGGTAATAACTATAATTATTTACCCTAAATTAACTATGATTAATTCGTTATCTTGAAGTCGATAGAATTCAAAAAATAGTTAAATCAATGACTTCCACATCTAATATTCCTGAAAAACGGCATAATTAGGCGTTCCCTAACTTAATGTAAATGGGATTTTTGATCCATAGGGACCTTAGGAACAGGAGATTGTCAAAGCGCATTCAACTTACTTTGGACGTTGAAAATGAACGTTAGATTGCCAGTAACAATATTAGGGTTATATCCCAAGAATTACCTGCCTCAATCATCTAAAAATTCCAAGCTTTAAACTTTTGAATTACTCGTCTACGCTTTTTTTAGAAAATCCAGAAATGGGGCAGTTGGAATAGTGAATAGGGGATTCCGCTATCATATGCCTTTCTGGTCCATTCTTGAGTTTTGCATCATGTGAGTGCGAACGTTAGATATGCCGTTACTAGGAGAGTAATTCAAGTAATCTAATCTAACCCGACTCATGGTGTTAAAGACTATTTAAAATAGGGTTTTCCTGTTTTTAAATTCTTTTGCAAAAACATGAGATGGTAACTATGAGAAAACGTAAAAAGTCGTCGGACAAAGCTGATATTGCCTATTTGTCACGATTCATGGGGGCGATTTCTCCTGATCAGAGCCGATTAAATGAGATACAAGCGGTTTACGATAACCTTACTCTGCTGGGGCAATTATTGGGCGCGGGAACCGATATCACGAGCATGCGACAGGATTTTCAGGAACTGGCTGCGGTATTATTGGAGCAGTTAGCCAAAGAGCATTACAAAAAAGCCACCCTAAATTTAGGCTCCTGCGCTCGAGTTGCTATCGATATTTTAACTAGAAATTTATACGAACGAACTGCCGATATTGGATTTTTGGCGACAGACATTGAAGTGTGCGAGTTTGCAGAAGCAGTAGAGGGCAATCCGGAGATTAAGTCCGACCCCGATTGGTTGAGACGACTGTCAAACCACTTTTCCGAATACGTTGCTAAGTATTCGGTATACCACAATATTATTTTACTCACGCCGGATGGCGAAGTTTTGGTGCAACTGGACCCGAAAAACCCGGTCACGAAATCAACCGACGTTCTGATTGATGAAGCGTTAACCACCAATTGCGGCTTCGTTGAAGTTTTTCGCCAGTCCGATTTATTGCCCCAGGAATCTAGTCCCTTAATTTACGCCTATCGGGTAATGTCAAAAGACGGTTCACACCCAGTAGGTGTTTTGTGCCTATGTTTTCGTTTTGAAGACGAGTGCAAGCTAATTTTTGATAGCCTGTTATCGCAAGATGACTGGCTAGTCATCACGTTGCTCGATAATACTGGGAAAATCATTGCCACAAGCGATGTTTATCAATTCCCAATCGGCGCTTATCTTGAGCCCGTGGAGAACAATCAGTGCAGTATTCGGCGTTTTAATGGTCGGGAATATTTGACCACTACGCATCAAGCAACTGCTTATCAGGGGTATGGCGGTCCTGGCTGGCTAGGTCATGCGATGGCACCCGTGAACCATGCGTTTGAAATGGCCGAAGCGCTCGAACTGCGAGATGTCCCGGAGGATTTTCTCGCCGGGGTGCTAAGTGTAGCCACGCTGTTCAGCGATACTTTGAGAGGAATACCCATTAGTGCAACCACTATTCAGCAAGAATTGAATCGTGCAGTATGGAACGGCAACATATGGCTAGCCAGGGAAAATAATTCGCATAATTCTGCGTTTGCCAAAGTCTTGTTGCGTGAAATCGGTCGTACTGGCGTCCGTACCAGAAACGTTTTCAGTGAATCGACCACCAATTTATATAAAACAGTGGTTTCGTCGGTCTTATTTGATTGCAGCGCACAGGCTTCTTTGGCAATTGACATAATGGACCGCAATCTATACGAGCGTGCTAACGATTGCCGCTGGTGGTCATTGACCCGGTTTTTCAGGGAAGAACTGGAACCGGGCAAAGCATCAATCAACACTGCCAAATTAACTGACATGTTGCGCTATATCAACGGTTTGTATACGGTCTACACCAACTTAATTTTGTTTGATACGTCCGGAAAAGTAATTGCGGTATCTAACCCAGCATACAACGATATTTTGAGTCAGGTTATTTCTGAACCTTGGGTTAGACCTACGTTAGCACTGGGAAATCCGCAGCGCTATTGTGTGTCTGATTTTGCTAAAACTAATTTGTATATTAACCAACCGACCTATATTTATACTTCAGCGATTCGTTCGATTAATAGTGCCGAGCCAGTCGGTGGCATTGCGATTGTGTTTGACTCGACGCAACAACTGAAAGCAATGTTGAACGATGCTTTGCCTAGAGATGAAAATGGTCGCCTGGTAAATGGTGCGTTTGCAGTATTCGTCGAAACCGACGGCAAAATTATATCCACTACCAGCGAAGATCTGACTATCGGTCTGAAGCTAGATGTCAGTCCGGGGTTTTTGAACTTACAGCGCGGAGATTCGGTTTCGGGCATCATTGTGTATAACGGTATTTACTATGCCGTTGGTTCTTGCAAAAGCAACGGTTATCGCGAGTACAAGTCGCATGGCGATTCTTATCAAAACGAAGTTGTCGCTTTGGTATTTACACCTCTTTCACAAAGTGTGGTCGAAGAATCGTTTTATGAGCGGCACAAGAATCGTACCGAAAGTTACGCGCTCAGAAAACCGAGAACGGGTGAAACGTGTGATGTAGCGACATTCTATATCGGTAATTCATTATACGGTCTGTTCCCCGGTTCGGTTGTCGCTGCCATCGACACGGAACGGTTAACGCATATGCCGGGAAGTTCGGAATGGGTTGCAGGTTGTTTGATGCACGAAGATGAAGCAATCTCAGTGGTTGATATCTCACCGTTACCTGCTGTTAACTTAGTCGAAGGCGAACGACGCAAAGTTCGTGAGGACACTAAGGCAAAAAAACAGGTGTTATTACTCCGCTCAGAAGAAAAAGACATTTCGTTTGGGGTCTTGATTGATAATTTGGGCGAAATTTCGGAAATCGAAATGAACCGTTTTGAACCAGTTCCCTTTACGATAAACAGCAACTCGATAATTGATAGCCTAGTTAAGCCAGAAAACATGGAAAGCGCACGACGAATGCTGGTGATTTTGTCGATTGACAAAATGCTTGAGCGCTTCAAATTGCAACCTTGATTTTTGTGATTTGGGGTTACAACTGTTGTTAAGGTGCATTGCAAATAACGGCGCCAGCCCTGCAAAGGGAGCATTAGCAACCGGGTAAAGCGCCGAATGATGAAAGGCTAACATCCGGCGCAATACGACTGTAACCTAATGATGCTTTAGAGATACCGCCTTACGGTCTCGATCAACTAGCGCGAGCGGGCGGATATTTCATCAACAGCAAATCTAGGTTGGGTTGAACGACAATCAAACCCAGCTTAGAAGCCGCAGGTCATTAAGACTTTAATGCTTGGCAGTTTTCGCCGCCGCAAGCTCAAATATAATAATTTCCGCTTCGCCTTTGCCGACGTTTTCCACGGTCATTTCCGCGCCGGTTTCCCAGAACACTTCGCCTTGGCTATAGACTTTGGTTTGGCCGTCATCGACGACTTTCAACTTGCCCATCACCACATATCTTGGTCCTGGCCCTTCGTGGGTATGCGAGGGGGTTTTGTAGCCCTTGGGGAAGCGCACCCGCATTACATGGCTCTCGACGTCTTTACTGGGTAAAGTCACCGGCTTGGTCATTAACAATTCCCGCGAGAATTTGCTGGCGGACTCGTCGGCTTGCACCAGCGGCGACACAC
>MSXO01000038.1 GCA_002083615.1 Proteobacteria bacterium ST_bin11
AGTCGAACACATCGCAGACCATGCTCAGCTGAATATCGCCTTGCTGATCAATGATGCCCTGTAAAAAACCGTAGATGTTGGCCACGGTGAATTCCAGTGACTTAATCGTCTCGAAATCCGACTCCAACCGTTTTTGCGCCGCCGACGACAACCGAGAGGTGACTTGCGTGGATCGCAAAATACCGGACCAGGCACGATCTTTCAGATCGCTGTAGTCCGTATAAAGTTGGTTCTTCACCCAATCCAGCGTGGTATGCGTGGATTTTACCGCCGCATCGCCATTCAATTCACCGAGTGTTTGCCCCAGCATCTTGCGATAGCGCATGGCGCGCGCTTCACTAAATGCCGATTGCCGGGCCGCTTCGACCGCAGCATTGAACATCAGCACCGCGTTGTCAATGAAGGCATTGGCTAGCGCCAGTTCATGGATTGGCTGGCAATCACCGGCCAAATTCTCGGCGCTCGTTTGATCGCTACGTAAGTCGTCGAGTATATTGCCTAAAAGCTCCTCTTCGAACGTTGATGTTTTCTTCAGCCAGACCAGCGCAATTTCAACATTGGTTTTGCGCTCAGCATCCTGGCCAGCAAACATCTCCGGCAAATATTCCACTTCGCCAAACTGCTCAATCAGTCGGACCAAATGCTTTCGTTCCTTGGAAAACGGGTTTTTCAAGGTTTCGGCATTGATAATCGCAACGATCTCACCATCGAACAGAATCTCCCAGGCCTTCAGCACATGTTGTGCGCCATCGGCAAACGGTGGATTCATCAACACATGGGAGTACAGACTGCCGCTTTTGAACTGCATAAAATCCATACCCACCACCGAATAGCCCTGCGAACGCAAGACCGGGTGTTTGCTGATATCGATTTCAATGCAATCGACCGGAATTTTCTGCCAGTGATTGAAAGGACGAGGTTTTAATAAATGACCTTCACCTGCAGAAGGTTCCAATACACGAACGAACTGCCGGTTTTTGAAGGTTTCCCAGGCCTTGATACTCAAAGCTTCAGGCGTTGGATAATACTGATAATTGTCTATCATGGTGATCTCCGATGAGACCCCTGACGATAGATTCAACCCTGGCGGGATAGAATCATCCCGCAGGGGTATATTGAAAAAACTCGGCTTAACCGAGTGTCAAAAATGAAAACGGCGCGTCAGATCAACGCGAACCGCTTACCTTGAATGAAGTCCTGATACTGCCGGGCTTCATTTTTTGCTTTGAATCGGGCATGTACGCTGCCGTCGATCCAGATTTCCCAAGGCAAGCGTTTAAGCTCGCCTCTGACCAGTTCCACCGTGCCAACCCGAAAGTCGTCGTGTTGGTAAAGCACCTGGCGGGGACTGTCGACACGGACTATGCAGTGATCCAGTAATGCCGGACCGCCGATATCACCGGGTTCGATCAACAACGGCACTTTGATGGTGCCGGTCGAGCGGCCAATCCAGCCGATGACATCATGTTCATCGAGCCAGGACTGACCGGTTGTTGGATCGCCGTAATACAGCCGAATTTTGCGCCGGCTATGCCGAAGCTGTTCCAACAGCTCGACCACCGATTCCGGTGTGTCGGCGTGATAACAGGTGCCGGAGGCCAAACGCTGATATTGAATGCAATGACCCGTACCGAAGGTGTGTTGAAAGACTTGTTTCATGATGTTGTCCTCAATGAATAAACGGAAACATCACGAATCCCCAGCGGGAATAGGACATTCCCGTTTTGGTGGATAAAAATGAGCGCCGCATCGAATGACTTGGCTAACTCAGGCTTTTACGAATTACGCATCTGAACAACGCGCGCTATTTGTTTAGGATTTGATTTCGAGCGCTGTTTTTCCCAAGGCTTGCAATGCCAGAGGGATTAACTGATCCAAATCGTCCCAATCGATACTGCCGCCGCCGGCTTCGCCTTGTAGATAGGCTTCAACCAATCCCCGGCAAACCCGCATGGCCGCTTGCTCTTTCTTCAATTGCCGTACCGAGTGATCCGGTTCCGGCCATTGCTCAACTGCCACGCATTCCCAGATCATGCTTTCATCGCCTGATTCAAGGTATTCATCCGACAATAACGGCATGGCGTTGGTGTCATCCCAAATCGTGGCATCGTTGAATGCCTGTTCGGCAATTTGTTGTGCCGCTTCGGGACTATCCGCTGTTATGCCTACCGAAACGCGATGGACATAATCAATTTCATACGAAACAACAAAGAGTCGATTCATGCCTTCCGCCGGTACCTTGGCTAAGGAGGGGGCTTCGACCGGCGAGCCGGTTTCCGCCGGTTCACAATCGATCAATGAGCTTTCATAAGGCTCGATCTCCTTGTTGCAGTGCGGGCAGCGATCATTACAGGCGCAATCCCATTCATCCTCCCATTCGGTTTGGCAGTAGGGACAACGGTAATGATTCAATTACCGAACACCTTCAATTTCAGAATGCGAATGGCTAACGCCATTTTCTAATGTTGATGACATGGTCATTTCCTCCAAAAAATCGCAGGAACGCCCACCCGGCAGGATGAGGTTCCCGCAGGGTAAAAACGCTGTTCAAAGCCAAAAATCGGTTCATACAGCGGGGTTGAATTCGCGAAAAAATCGGTATATGGTGGCTTAAACTCACTAAAAAGCAGAGAAAATAGCCATGTTTGACGATATTTTGCGCATTTTTGATTTCCTCAGTCCTGTTCGGACAGAGAAGCCGTATTCAGCACGAAAACCGATGGCGATTCCGCTCGATCCCAGACTGAATGCGTTAAATCTGGGCAAAAAAGTTTTGACCAAACTGGATGCCGCGGAAGCCGATGTTTTGCAAAACATCAACGATCCGAAGCGAGCCTGGGAGTTGTTGAGCAACATCCGACAATTGCGACGGGAAACCTTTGAGGATCTCCAATCGCTGTTGCCGGAGGGCTTTCGTTTCGACGAACCCAAGGTTGACTTGGCTAAGCCGGTACGCACCGTGATGACGCAAAACGGCGCGACGCTTGCGGTATTCAATGGCGGACAGACTCACTGACCGGCACCGATAAACCATTTCCTTTCAGAGCCGCCCGTAGTTGGGAAACCTGATGCGGAATTTTTTGGGTTGCTTCGTCAGTGGCCGTAACCGACTGCTTTTTCGAGCGCCGAGGCTTTTTCATCTCGGGCTCGGGACTGTCGATCACCGGTTTGATTTTCAACAACTCCCGTTCCAGCTTGGCGATTTGAATGTCCGCCTCGAAGATCTCGATGGCCTTCAACTTGGCTTGTAACTGCGCTTCAAGTCTTTCGGCCTCACGATTGATGCCGCGATTTCGAGTTTGAATTTCTTGACGCACAGAATCCGAGATCGTTAACCAATTCATGTCCTCCCGACTACGCGGCATGATGACCGGTAGTCGGTTTCGAGTCGATCGCTGCGCACGATAGCGCTGAAAAGCCAGTTTGCTTTGTCTCAACGCGATCAGTACTTGCAAACACGTTGCCCAAATTACCCGCAATGCGAGGATGAACATCGCCAATAGGATGATGCCGAAAATAAAGTTCATTGAAGTTCTCCTTTGAAAATTTAAGAAAACACTTCGAATGAACAACACCCTGCCGGGCGATGGTCGCCCGAAGCGGGATGAATTACAGACAATTTGCCAGGGCAAACTGAGTTTTACATCGGGCTTAACGCACCCGACACGATCACGGTTTAACGTGCTCGCCGCCTGAAGACGGAACGCCGACCGAAGTCGGATTCAGCATTCTGGAAAGAATGCATGAAATGTCTGTTTGTCGAATGGGCTCGTTGCGTGGAGTGCATTCGACAAACTGTGGTTGCAATCAGCTACCCATAGCCACAATCGCTTAGGTTATGACCTAAGGATTGGGCTACGGATAATTGACTGGCCGAGACTTAGGCCGCCAACAACACCGCTTTCGAGAGCTCGAACAATTGCGCTCTCAGCTCCGACAGATCGTTAATAGTTATGGCAACCGGGAATAGATGACTGACATCCAATCCCAATCCCACGCCGACCGTTTCAATACCGCTATCGCGGCAACGCTGTAACAGTTCCAGCGTGCTCAAAGTGTCGTTGGGCTGACCATCGGTCATCACCATCAGCACCTTGCGCGGTTCTCGACAACACAATAGCGACGCAGCACCAAACCAAATCGCTTCGGTCATCGGCGTACTGCCGGTGGCTGCCAGCGAAAAGGCGCCGGTTCGGGCATTCACGCGTTGTCCATGCTCAAGCAGACGAAAAACCGAGTCATCTTGATGTCCTGGAAACGCGGTGACGCCAGGATTGACGCCTGGAATACCTTCAAATGCCAATGCCAGTGCCAAGGTGGCTTCCAACGCAATCGGCATACGCGATCCGATGGGTTGGCCTTGGCTATCAGTCACTTGGTAACCCATACTTTCGGATTTATCGAGTAACAGATGTATCGCCGTATTGGGTGCCGATTTGGCCTGTTTGCGCTGAAACACCTTGGTTTCACCCAAGGACAAACGGTGTAAACGCTTGCCATCCATCCGCCGTCCACGACAGGCGTGTTGCGAGCGGTTCATGGTTTGCGATTGCACCAGGCCTTGCAAAGCGGCGCGGATTTTCCCCGATTCGCCTTGCACCTTACGCAGCAAAAACGCACCGGCCCGATCATCCATAGGCGGCTCGTTGCCGCTCGGCATCAACAGTTCCGATACGTTTTCTGCGGCCAACGATAACGATGATTTCAGGGATTCGAACAGATCCTGGTCGATGTCACTGTCAGCAGCGGACAATAAGGTTTGCAAGACGCCTACAGGATCGACATTCACTGTGCTCTCTTCGTCATCACCTTGCGGGTCGGATGAAGAATTTTCTGCCTGCGCACTGGGTTCATCGTCAGGATTTTCCGGATTGGAATCATCGTTACCACCGGATTCTGAAGACTGTTCGTCGTCATTATCGGCAGGTAAACGTTGATCGTGTTCCATATCATCCTCGGAATCCGAGCCGTTCGAACCGTTCAAATCTGCTGATACAGAGGCCTGATCCGTATCATCCGGTTCAGGCGGTGTGTCCTCATCTGCCGATGACTGTGCCTGATGACGCTGCCGTTGTTGCTCGAATTCCTGCTCGATCATGGTCAGGATACGGTCGGTCAAGTGCAGACAATCGCTTTCTGACTGCAAACCTTGCGGCACTTCGGACAACAAGCCTTTCACCCGCGTTACGGCACCTTTCGGAAATTTCGCTTTCAGTGCCACTTCGGTTTGCGCGACCAAAGGTAATAAGGCCGTTTGACCCAGTACCCTTGCACGCAAATTTTTCAATACAAAACTGTAGAGAATATTGGCAGGATGATCCTCGATATTGCTGGCGACAAAGTCGCCTTTGACTATCATCTTTTCAATCACAGTGCGTATCGTCAGCCGTGTCCCCGGAAAGTCCTTGGCCAGTTCATGCTCAATGCGGACATCTTCGATGGCACCGCATAAGCGCCGGCGTAATACTGAACTGCCATAGCGCAGCGAAAAATCCGAATAACGAATATGCGCCGCTTCATGGGCTAAAAGCCCCCAGGCGACATTCTGATAATCGGGATCATCACCCTCATAGGCCGGCAGTTGAATCGACTTCCCGTCGGTATAGGCTTGATCGCCACCGACGCTGACTTTAATACCAAAGCGGTTACCTATGGCGGCCGCAACGATGGGGAACGCGTTGTGTAAGGTTCTATTTTTCATGGTGTGCTCCAAAAGTCAGGGCAAACCATGATCCCAGCGGGACATGAATTTGCCCCAGTGGGTGAATAGTTAAATGGTGTTAGCTCATTCAGAACCAGTAGTCCTGGTCAGATTCGTCCGCCTCCTCATCGTCTCCGGCAGTCACCGTTGCCGGTTCTGCTGAATGCTCAGAAGAGTTGGATTCATCTGCATCGCTGTCGGCCACCAGTTTGGTCTGATTTTTATCCATCAAAACCTCAAGCGCCCAGTCATCCTCTTCCGATTCCGCGTCCAAATTATCATCAAAGATGCCGTCAAACAGACCGGTAAAATCGGGGCTGTTTGGAACGGTTTCAGCGAATATAGGTGTCGCTGGTGGCTCTGGCTCCGCGTGTTCGATAATTTCTTCAACATCATCAGCGACAGGCGGTTGAACCGCCAACAAGCCTTCACCGTGCCGCCGGGTTTTATCCGGATTGGACAACAGCATGGCTGTGGCCAGAATCTCCTGCAAAATGCTGCCTTCAATGGCGCCTTTGTTGGGAATTCTCACCAGTAGATCGTCAATCGTGCTAACTACCGGCGCGACTCGATGGTCCAGAAAACCCAGCCCATCGAGTTTGTCGCGCATGCGGCGAATCGGCCGTAACGCATTGCGCGTCACTTGCTCCTTGCCCAGCAACGATTGCTCGATCAGTTGATTGGCTTCCACGGAGATTTCGTAGAACATCTGCTCACTGAGTGAACCGATTTTGCTTTCCAGTCGTGCGACATCCGCCGGCGGCAAGCTATCGGGTAAACCGACACTCATTATCAGAAAATCAAACGACAAGCGCGTCGAGACAAACTCCACTGAATCCACCGCTTGCTCGATGATGCCGGCAAATTCCGGATGGCGAACCACCCAGTCAGTGACCGCGGCATCATAGCCAGCAATAAACTCGGTTTTAGCCGCTGCAAAATCCAGCGCAATGCGCTCGAGTTCAGCAGTAATGCTGGCAGCAGACTCAACCGGTACGGCAAAGCCACCTAGAAAGCGGGTGCCGACGCGTAAACAAATGCGTTCGGCTTCTTTCTTCAGGCGGTTAAACACCGTCAACTGGTCAGGATCGAGCAAACGCTTGGAACCTAAGCTGGCTAAGTCCTCCGGCGGCAATTTGCTACCGTCGGCCAGCACCAGGTCTTCTTTTTTCAGTTTCTTGCGGGCGCCGTAGATATTGGCTTCGACTTTCACCAAGACCACGCGGTCTAAGATCACTTGCGTTTCATGCGACATGGGAACCTCCTATAGAAAAAGAGGCACACCCATCCCGTTGGGGCCGATGTGCCCCTTTCGGGTTAAATGAAAATAACAATTCGGTTAAAACCAGCAGTCGTCCGTGTTGGACATGGCCGCTGCCAGATTTAATCGGGGTTTGAGCAAA
The DNA here is from genome assembly GCA_002083615.1 of Proteobacteria bacterium ST_bin11. Classification (GTDB taxonomy): domain Bacteria; phylum Pseudomonadota; class Gammaproteobacteria; order Methylococcales; family Methylomonadaceae; genus Methylomonas. Next base: position 7,105 of record MSXO01000038.1, read on the forward strand.
CCTAAGATTTCAGCGGTGTCCCGAATGCTGTCCAGATCAGTGCCGAAAAATGCAAGCACCTCCTTTTCAGCTTTCAGATCAACCGAGAGATCTCGGGCGGTTTCGGTGGCAATATCAATGTCCACGCCTTTAAAGCCTTTTGCTTTCAGCGCCAGTAAAAACAGACATGGCAAAACGCCATAAACCTGCTTGATTTGTCCGCTCAATTCAAAGACTTCAGTATGGGTGGTTGCATCAATCCACTGTTGCCAGCCATTCCAGTCTTGTTCAGGCTTAGACCGGTGTTCCGTCAAGGTCTGAATAGCGCCGATCAGTCGCCTGACCTCGATACCCAAGTCCATTCGGACAGCGCGCTTTGCCCGACATTCGATGGTCCAATACAGCGCCTCGACGACCGGTGGTGTTGGCAGGGGTTCGGGATTTGAATCAGGTTCAGGTGCTTGTGATTGAGTTGCCGAAGTCTTGCCCGGAAACACCACATTGCCGTTAACATCAATATCAACTTCGCCGACCAACACATATCCCTTGGCCTGTTTTTGCTTTTCGATGTCGAATTGCCGAACGCCACTACGGTTACTGACACCTGGTAAACAGGATGCCGTTTTGCCCCAACGTGTCGTAATTGAACCATCCGAATTACTCCTGACTGCCCAGTCTTTGGAACTGCCGTCACTGTTACGATGACGATATAAATTCCAGGCAGCCATGACTAGACCTGCCAGTCATCGCCGAACACATCCTTGGCGATGCGATGAATCGCTTCGCGTTCGGCGGGTTCAGCCCGAAAGGTCAAAGCCCGATCTAGTGAATAAGCCAAGGCATTCGGCGCACTTTTGAAAGTGGCCACCAATGACGCCCAACGCACTAAACCGCGCGTCGATAAGGTGACTGATAACATGCCGCCGCCATCTGCTCCGCCGATGAACACCTTGCGGATCTGATTGGCGACCTTGATCATGCTTTCGCGTACCGTTTCCGGCATGCTCGGCACGACATCGGCCAGCAATTTCATTTCGTCTTCCGGTTCGGGATAGCCGACTTCCATTAGCCGAAATCGATCCAGAAATGCGAGGTTTTGACGTAACACGCCCTGGTACAAGCCCGACTGATCGCCGCTACCTGCACTATTGCCGGTGGCGACCAAACGAAACTTGGGATGCGGTGTGATCACGTCGCCGGTCTGCGGAATCGTCAATGGCTTGCCTTCGACGATTTCATTCAAACCGATCAGCTCCGCTGGATCAATGGCATCGATTTCGTTGATCAATAACACATGACCCAGGCGAACCGCCAAGGTCAATGGGCCGTCGATCCACTTCATCGCACCGCCGTCGACCAGCATGTATTGGCCGAGCAGGTCGTTCAGTTCCAGTCGACCGTGGCCGGTGACTGAATGTACGCCCCAATTAAGACGCGCCGCGATTTGTTCCAAGAGCGAGGTTTTGCCGGAACCGGTAGGCCCTGTCAGGTATAAACCGTCGCCATTGTGTGCGCCTAAAAACGCCAGAACATCGCGCAAGTGATCCTTGCGAAACACATACGGCTTTTGTGCAGGTACATAGACGTTTTGTCCAGGGATAAAGCCTTCCACTTTCATGGCGGTCGGTGCAGGTATGCCGAAGGTGTCGGCAATGGAATAGGTTTGATACATGGTGAACTCCTTATGCTTGGGTTGAACCCGCAACACGAGGCACACCATTTCCCTGACGGGTAGTGTGTCCCCGTCGGGTTGAGATAAATTCCTGGCTAGCCAGGGGGTTTGTACGTTGAGCGATAAAAGGTTAAAGCGGTGTCAAAACTACCTTTAGCGAGGCATCGATACCGACATTCGCATCAGGTTCGCCAATTCCGCGCGGGCGAGGACTTCCTCGTCCATAAAGCGCAAAATCCGGCGAATGTCAGCTTTGAAATCCGGATCTCGGGTTTGACCGAGCATCTGCCGCACCACGCATTGCTTATCCCTTATCTCGTCAACACTGGCCGTTTCCAACCAGCAAAACAGGCATTTCCAAAAGTCTTTATTCATAGCGAACCTCCTTTGTTGATAAAAGGGGCCACCATGACCCGCTAGGGTGATGAACCCCGACGGGACTGCAAACCAGGCTTGACGCACCTGATACATGAAAGCGATTCACCTTCATGCCGCCTCAAAAGCGGAACGCCGGTTTACACCGGATTCAGCGTGTTTCGAATGAAACAGCCAAACTGTTTTCGAGCTAATTTTTCCTCACTGACGTCAAAACCTGAGATCAGAACCAGAAATCAGCACCGACCATCTCTTTCAACGCGTCCGCATCGAAAGGCACTTCCGCCAGCCTGCCGGAGTTATCCCGACAAGTAATGCGAACGCGATTAGCCGGTTGTTTTCGGTAAGTGTCGAGTATTGCTTCGGTGACATCCGGCAGTAGCGCCTTCATCACCGCTTTGTAATCCACACTGCCTTGGCTTTGAAAGCGACTGACACGTAAACCTGAATGCTCGGCTGCCATGAAATCCCCCATCAACAACACCAAGGTTTGCTCGATGTCGAATTGATTGGCTTCCAGGGCTTTGAGCTGGGCTTTCAGGTCATCGATCTTTAACGCCTGACTGCGATAATTCGCCGCCAATTGCTGCCATTGCTGTTCGGCATGGCCTTTGGGCAGATAAAGATCGCGGTCAGGATTTTTTTCGGGTTCCTGTCGCTGTTTGACGTTCGACCAGAATTCCATGGCGGTATCGACGAGCCGGTTTAAAAAGACTTCATCCCGCTCGATCTCAAACTCCACATCCTGACCCTGGTGATAGAAGAACAAAAAGCCGCGCTGTGCATCCGCCACCAACATTTGCTGTTGCACCTGGCACCAATAAAGTTGATAGGCTTCAGACTGCTCACGGTTCAGCACCACATCCAGAAAAGTCGTTTCATGCGGGCATTTGATTTCAACCGGTTCGTTGTTTTCCGACAAACCGTCGAAGGAGGCGCGCATTAGCGAATACCACTCAGACTCGCCGCAGAGCGGCAGCAGCATCACATCGTGCTGTTCCTCGAAGCGTTGCAAGGCTTCAGGTTCTTGCTCGATACCCACTCGGATCAACGGATTGTTGTCCAGGCTTTGTTCCAGCACGAGACCAGTCTTTTCCGCCCATAACCGCCAAGGGGTTTTGTGCGGCGAACGATTCATAATGATCGCCGCTTCACTAGCACTAAGCCCTTGTGAACGCCATAAACGCCATTCCGGTGATCGTTGCGAGACATTGATGACCTTCATCACCGATGCTCCAGCAATTGGATATGGCAGCCTAGCCGCAGTGTCGACACGCCTCGTTTGATGAGTTGGTTTTCACAGCGCCGGGCCCAGTGATAGTCTGCAAACAGCAGCAACACGAGATCGGGGGTCGGCATGACCAAACCGCCATAGCTTTCGACCAGGCTTTGTAGTTCTGGCTTGGTAGGTGCTTGGATTTCATGGACAGAATTGCCCGGACTCCAGTGACGCTCCAAGTAACCACGGCCATGCCGGCGAATCACCGTGGGTGAATCGTAGCGATGCCAGTCGGTATGACACGGTATGCGGTTGGATGATTGATCAATGGCATTCATGACATCTCCTCTAAAACAAAAAGGGCGTCATGAATTTCACCCCCAAGGGCGATTCAGGACGCCCTGGTAGGGTTGAAAATAATCACCGGTAATTTACCGGCGGTTGATAGTTAAAACGCTATGACTGACGTGCCGATCCCAAGGTCTCGCGAGCCTTGTTCAAAGCCTCTGAAGCCGGATCATGAGCGGGTGGCATTCCAGAAGTGTCAATGGGCTGATGATTAACATCACCCTGAGCCGATGTCGCCTTAGCAACGGCTGAGGCTTTATCCAGTTCAGCGATGGCATAGGTCAGATCCAGTCCCACAAACTTTTTATTGGCATAGTCGTAGGCGGCTTTCCAGGCGCCTGCAAGGGCTGTGCGTCTAACCAGTTCACTGACCGCTTTTTGCACCTTGGGCGGTATCATGGATAAATCAATCACCCTCGGTGGTTCGACGCTGCCGACAATCGCATCATCGATAACGTCCGCTTCGTCGATACGACTGGCAGTGCCATTAATCACGCTGCTGTCATTGATGTCGTCTATGCTTTTGCCATCCATTTCCTCGGCGGCATAACCGCATTCCTCCGGAAAGGCAGCACGCAACGACGCCGCTTTCCCGCACTTGGCCAACTGACCCTTGGGTCGTTTGATCCACATGGCGGTGGGCACTTGTGAGTTTTTGCCGCCGGCGGTGCTATACGCTTCTTGCCAATAGACTTCCTCGGTAAATGCACACCGCTTGCCGCCAACAATCCGGTACACCGTGACGGCTACCCATTCCGGGAAGGTTACGGTGACATTGGATTCCTGCCATTGGTCGTTGTCGTCCTTGTATCGCCCGGTGAAGGTTTTGGTCACATCGGGCCCCCACACCGGTCTATCCATCCCAGCCCAAAGGCCGGTTCTGGATGCCGTGGTCTGGATTTCCATGATGGACGGCCAGACGGTTTCGACATTACGACCCAAGGCGGCACTCCACATCGGTACCACATGCACTGGTTTTTTGAAAATATCCAGTTTGCGGGCCTTGCAGTAATCCAGCGCCATCATGATGGCTTCCGGGGTTCTAGCGGTTGGGAACGTCACGTCGGTGAGGACTTTCCAGGATTGCTCCGAAATGCCATAGACCTGATTGACATCGATGGGCATTGGCAGATTGCGGGTTTTTACAGAATTATTGCGAGGTTGATTGCTCATGGCGTGTCTCCTTAAAATTTAGAGGACGCAATGCCCCGGTTGGGGAATGACGTCCCCATCGGGTGAAACACCTCAACAGCGGATGCTGCCAGGCGGGTACATTAAAGATCAATCTGAATAGCGGATAACTTTTGCCCAGTGGCTACTCAGAAAAACGGAATGTCATCGAAATCCTCATCCAAGCCGTCCACATTCGCCGCGCTAGGCGGTGTAGAGGATTGACTGGATTGGCGAGGAGCCCCGTCTTCATCAGCACGGTCCAGCATCTGTAACTCACGGACAACCACTTCCGTGCGGTAGCGTTTTTCGCCGTTTTTATCCCATTGCTGGGTGCGAAGACTGCCTTCCACATAGATCTTGCTGCCTTTGCGCAGATACTGCTCGGCGGTATCGGCCAGTTTTTTGAAAAACACCAACCGATGCCACTCGGTGTGTTCCTGTTTGGCTTTGGCTTGATCCTTCCAGACTTCGCTAGTCGCCAAACGGATTGCCACCACCTTGCCGCCGCTATTGGGTAAATACCGAATATCCGGATCGGCGCCGAGTCGGCCCAGCAATATGACTTTGTTTACACCACGACTTGCCATGATGAAATCCTCCAATCGGCCGCGCCCGACAAGTGAGAAACAAACCCACCTGCGCGGTGATGGGCAAAGTCCCGCAGGCTGACCCCACTGGGGATTAGCTTCCCAGGACAGGGTCGAAAACTGATCAAACAACAGAAATCACATCGGGCTTGACGCACCTGACTCGCCGATGAAAACCATCGACGCCGCTTAAAAACGGAACGCCGGTCGAAACCGGATCAAGCTATCTGGAAAGACAGCATGAAGAGTTGGAAAGTGTTGTTGGCAAAAAATGAATGCCCAGAAAAATCAGGTAGGCTGCGGCCAATAACACTTGACGCCATTGAAGCAGAAATGTTTTGGCGTGAGCTTGCAGCTAATGTCGAATTCACCATTAGCTGCACGAGCGATGAAAAAATCTTCGATTACTATCGGAGGCCATACCTCATACTCATCAAGGAACGCAAATGGCTGAAATTTCCGCCCCAGTAAAACCGGCTCGACTTGAAATAAGCCGTCCAGTATTCGAACGTACCTTCAAGATCAATAGCGAACAGGCGATTCGGGTCATACGCAAAAGTTATGACAGGCTGATCAAGTCGCTGTATGCGATCGATGTGATTTTGCGCATCGTCGGCCAGGAGCAAGCCATTGATGAAATCGAGGCCATCGTCAGTACCATGATTGCCGATTGCGCCACGCAACTTCAGCAGGAAAAAGCTCGCCTGGAAAAACTCAAAGCCGACAACGGCATAACCGAAACGCCGACCTACACTCATCCAACCGAATTTGTCGCCCGCATCGCCTCGCCTCAGATTGCCCAGTTTGTCGAGCTGATTCGCTTACTTGACCAGCTGATGATTGTCATGGATACCTTGTGGCTTTGCCAGGTCATCGACAATAAGCACTGCGTGGAAGCCCGGTATCATTGGCAGCAACGCTTACAGCGTTTGGCTAACCGGATTGTCACGATAGAACGGCAGGCGCACCGGGCGGCTTATGCGCAAGGGCATGGTGAAGAGGTGCGATTGGCACGGGAACAATCAGGATTGACAATAGAGCCAGAATCTATACTGGGAACTGATGCGTTAGTGGATTAAATCCGCCGCTAATAAAACACAAGTCATGAGTTGCTTTAAGTCAAATATGTCCATATTGGATGTTTTTGAAATCAGTTCCATGCGAGTATCGTTCATTATATTTTTTGACGGGGACATCTACTAAACCAACTTCTGGATTTTTTGAGTTTATTTTAAACATTTCGACTGCAAGTAATTTTGGGCCAAATGAAGCTAAAACAATATTTTTGCTATTCAAATGTGGGGTGATTTGATTCATTAGCGCTATATTTCCATGATCATTGTCAAATGCATCAATCGAAAAGTACTCTATTTCCTGGAAATTCAAACGTTCCTTGTGTTGTTTAAGATTTTTAGTTAAGTTGTCGAGCTGTTCGCCAATTTGAGCCCCTAAAAATACTTTCTCTGGCTCGTAAGCTCTGATGAGCTGAGATACCCTGCCAACATCAAATCCAGATTGTATTACTAAAATTGAGCTCTGATTCGGCAAATAGAGGCCAGAATGTTTAAAAATTAATCTCGGGCGAAGGGGTTCGTCTGTTAGCCAGTCACAATCTTCATACCTCTCTGGGCTAAAATAACAATAATCAATAATGTTTTGACGCGAAGTAAGAAAATGAAGCAAGAACCAGATCAAATATCTAGGCATAGTGCTAACATCTAATAGTATATTCATTCCATTGATTGAGTTTTCTGAAAAAACATTTTCAATATTTTTCCATGCTGATACATCATCAAACGCTTGAATATAATTAACGCTGCCGCCAAGTATTATTTCGGGGTGATTTTTTAATATGTGATTGGATTTTTCAATGGTTCTATCCATGAAATCGGCAATGCCAAATAACAAAACACGGTCAATGTTATTGTTGTTAACGTTGTATTCAAAGCCTCCGACAAACCTGTCCTCCCAACTCGTACAGGATATAAGTAAGTTATAGTTATTCATCAAATAATCCGAGTTGTAAGGATGTTGGCATGGTGATGCCTTTATATGGTATTGGTGTTTTATTCAGCGCAGCATCTAGTAAGTAACGAGCTTGTATTGATACTCGAGCATGCTGACCTACTGGATCCAATCCTCTAGATGGCCAAAGCATTTTATTTGGTATAAAGTAATCTTCATCTGCGCCGTTATCTTTAGCGTTTCCTGTGCGAACGTACAAAAGTTGTGCTCTCCTAGCTATATTTAAAATAGGCCGTAGCTTTGACATAATATCATCGGACTTAGCTGAAATCGTAAATGCGATGGCTCTTGGTTCAGAAGAATTTTCATCTAACAGTCTGTTTCTGAATAATTCTGCAAGCCCGTTGAACAAGTTTTCAACATGTTGCCCATCTAATGTTGAACAATTGTCTATTTCATTATTTATACCATCTCTAAGACGTTTCCAAAAACTCTCACTAAGCCGGAAAATCACATCTGTTTGTACTGATGTTGAAATTTCTGATATTTCTTTATCATTGATGTTTTTTGAAATCATGTCTTCATACATAACAAAACATGGTTCTAAAAGATTTCTAATAACTCCGGATGAAATATTTACTATTGTTTCGAAGCCAGAGTAAGGAGGTTTGTTAGATTTTGGAGATCGCTCCCGAAAGTATATTGCTCGACTGTATTTGTATACATAGTCGGATATGCTTTTTTTGTCATCTATGCCATACTTTTCAATTGCAATTTCTTTTGCTCGAATTCTAGCCTGCTCTAAATCAGATTCCATATTTTTATTGATTGGAAAAAAATCTTCAGGCGACTGACTAACTCCTATTAGCTCCAGTCTTTTAGATATTATCTTTCTTGCTAATTGGCCATAAGCTGATTCATTATTTTGAAAGGGTTTTTCAATATCGATTGCTATGTAATCGTGTCCTGGAAGAATAGCCCCGCCGGAAGTTGTAGCTAAGCTAAAATCAGGTGTTTTTGCTGCTGAAACTTTAAAGCTAAAAGCGGAGTTATCTCTATAAGCAATCCAGCTATTAAGTGCGGATCGTTGATGAGTGTTCAAGTCATGAGCATCATCCATCATAAAAATAAAATGTGTATCACTAAAACAATTAAGCTCCTTTAGAATATCAATAAGAGGAATTATAATGGAAGTAAATGTGAATGTATCATCATAGAATGAATCTGAGTCAGAGCGGTTAATTTCTTTTTGTGTTTGAATAAATTTTTTTGTTATAAATCTTTTCAATCGAACGAAAGCGTTGTCACCAATTGGTAATTCACAATCAAATATATAGGAAATATCGCTGCTTAATGAGTCATTATCTATAGCTGATGCCAAATATGGCAGTTCTAACAAGGAGTCAACAAGTGAAAGTGCAATAGATAATGACAGGTAATGTTCGGAAACAACGGCTGCTTTGAAGTTATTTTCTAATAATAAATACTCCCTCTTAAATACGAGTGGAGTGATACAGGAAATATAAACTGGGATATAAGAAATGCATTTACCATCTTTAATATTCTGTTCGGCCTTATTTATGAGCAACATTTTGTTGTATAAAAGGGTCATTGTTTTTCCGCATCCTCTTTCACCCCAAAAGAATACATTGCGCTTTGATTCAATAAATCTACTGTAATTATGATCTGGAATGAACATTTTCATTAAAAGTTCACTATCCAGATTGCTTGCAGCATTAAATACAAAAGGATTCATCCCTCTACTCCGTAGCAAAAATCTCGTTTGATATGTGAGCTAAAACAGTTTCAATATCTAAGTCAACTCTGTTTTCTAGGAAAAAATGATGACTATTTCCTGGAACAATAAGGTCGTTCAATATTAATGGATCCAGTTTAAACTCAATGTCATAATCGTCTTTCTGGAAGTTAAATATTACTTGGACTTCTCGGATTGGCCTGGAAATTTTTGCATAATAATTATAGTACTTCCTCTCCTGGTCTAATTTCGATATTCTGGAATAAGTGAAGGCAAGTAAATCCTTTAGTTCTTTTTTTATTTCATCTTCATTATCGCTTGATGAGATTTCAATATTAAACTCATAAGAAATACTTATTCTTTGATTTGGAGAGTCTATTTTTATATGTGTGCAGGTTGCATATTTATGAAATATTTTGCTGTCAGAACTAAACTTGTCTTCATCGAGCATGAAAGCAGATGTTCTCTGGGGACCCTCCGCTAATTCATCTGCGAATCTTACGATTGCGGCTATTGCACAATAGTGAATATGGTCGCCTTGAATATGTTCATTTTTATTAAATAAATCTAATAGCGTGTCTTTGCCTTCTTTACCTGTGTGAGCTCTCCCTGCCTCGGCGATCAGTCGCCGCTCCCTTTTATGCTCGCCGTCAAATAGATCACCAAAGGCTTTATTTATAATTTCTGAAATCTTTTGATTGTGACTTTTTCTCCCATAAAAATTCCCAACATCATGAAATAAACAAACTTGGCATAAGAAATACAAATCTAATCCCGTGATTATTGGATTTTCGCTATCTAAAGACTCATCTATTTCAGTGGAAATTAACTTATAAGCGTTGTTTAAAACATTCTCAATATGTTGTTCGCTATGGTCACTAAGATTTGGTTCATTAGATCGTATCCAACGCAATATGTCGTTAAATAACTTCGCTTTAGCTGCAAAGTATCTGGCTTGAAAAGCATCAGCTTTATCTGACTTGTACTGTTTTTCTAAGGCCTTAATCATTGCCTCTTCCAAATCCAAATGATTTGCCACGAAAACTCCTATTTTGATTCAAGTAACTTTTTGAAAACAGCTTTTGCAAGCAAAGGCGGAACAGCATTTCCAACCTGCTGTTGTTGGAACCCAATTGAACCTTTGAATACAAAGTTATCTGGAAAAGATTGTAGCCTTGCAGCTTCTCGGACAGATAAGCCTCTGTGTTGGGTTGGATGTATCAGCATATTCTTCCTAAAATTTCCGATTACTACAGATGGTTTATCTGCATGCAGTCGTCGGTATATTCCTGTATGACACCTTGATTTGTCAGTATAATTTTTCATCAAGTTATCAGGTATATTTTCCCAATTCCCACCTTGTGGAATGTGCTTATAACGCTCAATAATTAATTCGCTATTTCTAGTCAATATGTGATTATGACAGCCGCTTAAATTACCCCTGAGAATCTTTGCGTATTCGCTTTTTGGTGGGCTTGAATATGGTAAATAGCATTCTGAAGCCCCGTTGCTTAATGCTGGCAAGTCATCAATTGCATCAGTTACAGTAACTGGGGTTTTATGCATCGATTTTGGAAATTCATATAATTCTCCGTGAAGTGAGCCAACAATGAAAAATCGTGCACGATTTTGAGGAATGCCAAAATCTGTGGCATGTAATAAATCATAATTAGTTGTATAACCAATTTTATGAAATTCCCGGATGATTTGATCAACAAAAATTCCCCTTTCTGTTTCAAGGATACCTCTGACATTTTCGAACACAAACCAGTCTGGCTTATAAGCTTTGACGACACGAACAAATTCCTTGAACAACCAATTATTATCGTTTTTCGACGTTCTAGTTCTTTGATTGGATGTGGAAAAACCCTGACAAGGCGGCCCACCAAATACAACTAGGCCCTCTTTGCCTGAATTTTTCAGATTAAACGGTATAAACTTTCGTATATCGTCAACAAAAATTCCATGTTTGGGTTCATGGTTGTGCAAGTACGTGTCAGCAGCATATTTGTCAGCTTCGACGACTAGCTGGACGTCAATTCCAGCCATTCTCGCCCCTAACGACATGCCTCCTGCACCAGAAAATAGGTCAATTCCAATCATAAAAACATCCAAAACAATTTAACCCGCAGCGTCACACGTCAGATTGGTGATGTCAAGGAAAACCAGGAATAAACAGGGTTTTCAAATCTAATTAATGTGTATGTGCTTCGGTTATCAAGCATGACTCGACCGGGATTATGTTCAAGTTTTTCTTGGAGGATGATGGATACGTCATTTTGGTCATGAACTATTATTTGCTTCTTATGCATACACTCAGTCACTAGCCTTTAAAGTCATTGGTTCAGCAGGTAGATCGTTGGAAAATGCGTTCAAGTGTTGCTGGAATCAACGCCTGATTGGCTTCACGGATTTTAGCGTGTCGTTGTTTCAGTTCGTTTTGACGGGACAGGATTTCAACGATTTTTAGCTGTTCATGCAATTCCGGCATGGGCAGTTCGATGTTCAAAAACTGCTCCGGGCGGGTACGTTCTCGGCGGGCACCAACGCCTCGGGTTGCGGCTTGAAGCAGTGACCAGAACCAAGGCGTTCTGATCAGTTCTCCCAGATAGGCGGGGCTTGCTAGATTCGATTTGCAACGGAAAGTTCTGTACTCCGGCGAGACAAACATGCCGGCCAATTCGGGCGGGCAGACTGCCAGCGCGCCTTCCCAGCCTTTGACCTGGCTAAGAACGATGGCATCAACATACAAACGGTTGAATCCTCTATAGGACGTTTCCGTGCCCGCTAATGCAGGTTTCGCGAACAAACCACCACCGAATCCGCGCACACCGACTTGAGGATATTGACCGTCGGGTTTTATGGCTTCGGATTCCTCGAATAATTCGATGATGTCGCCCAGTCGAACTAGGCGACCTGCCGCGAATTTATGATGCAGGCTGATTAACAGTGCCTCGGCAACCGTATCAATGGCATCCAGATGTTCGTTGACTTGCCGCACTTTGTTCGCCAATTGATCCAGACGGGAAACGATGGTTTGTTGTTCGGCTAGTGCCGGCAGAGGTATTTGGATTGATAAAAACTGTTCGGGCTTGATTCGATTTTTACCGCTTGTGCCCTGTGCTTTTTCATCACAAGCCGTCCAAAACCCCCGCCATTTTGTTATTAGACGCATCCAACGTGGTTCTATACGTGTGATATCAAGTTGATAAGTCGGAAATTCTGCGCTGACGTAAGTCCCCGCTTGGTTGGGATTTGCTACCGCAATACTGCCATTTCTTGCCCAAATTTTATTGACGACGAGATCATCCGCTTCAATTCTGTTTAGGAATGCATATTTGGTATCCCCACCATCAATGGTTTCTCGTTCATAGGCGCCTTCCCCCCACAAACGTACGCCTAATTGCCGATAGGGTTGGCCCATAACTGGTGCTTCTAACCGATTGGCTTTCAGGCAAATGTCGCCAAGTTGAATCTTTTCCCACCGACTCATACTTCGTCCTCTATTTTCGAACCCGTCAACCTTCGAGCTTCCAGTTCGATCCTCGACCGATCCAATTCCTCCGCCAACAGCTTTTCGTTCGGCAACACGGTTTGATATTCGGCAGCCAGTACCTTGTTCGGCAGGTTGTCCAAGGCGTAATGCGCTTCCGCGGCGCCTTTGGCGGCGCAGAGAATCAGGCCCACCGGCGGGTTTTCGCCGGGCTTCATCCAGTGTTCGCGGGCATAATTCAGGTACAGGTGCATTTGACCGGCGTCGGCATAGCTGAACTTGCCGACTTTGAGATCGATCACCACCAGACATTTCAGGCGGCGATGAAAAAACAGCAAGTCGATGCGAAACCAGGTATCGTCGAGCCGCAAGCGGCGCTGGCGGCCGACAAAGGCAAAGTCGTCGCCCAATTCCAGCAGAAAATCGGCCAGATGCTGTATCAAGGCTTCTTCGAGATCGGATTCCGAATACTGGTCCTTCAAATTGAGAAATTCCAGTACGAACGGGTCTTTGATGGCTTCCTCGGGGGTGATGAGGTCACCTAGTTCTGCTTGCTCGGCCTGCTCCAGCATCGCCACTTTGTTTTTTGACAGAGCGGTACGTTCATAGAACTGGCTGTTGATTTGCCGGTCCAGTTGCCGAACGGTCCAGCCGCAACGCAGAGCTTCGGTTTCGTAAAAGCTGCGCGCTTCCGGTTTTTTGACCGAAAGCAAGCGCACGTAAGCCGACCAGGGTAGCGGGAAGGCTTCGGCCAAGGTGGCGAGAGTTGGCGATTGTCCAGACGCTGTCTGGATAATTGGCGTTGAAGAAGATTCTGCAGACAGTGTCTGCAGAATTGATGGAACGTAGGATTGTGCAGACAGTGTCTGCGTAATTTGGGAAGAAATGCCAGACGCTGTCTGGCAAATTTGCTCCAATGGCCAGGCCAGATAAAACGCTCGCATTTGCGACAGGTTTCTGTAGCTAAATCCCCGGCCAAAACGATTGCTTAAATCCAATGCCAACCGCTGAATCAATGCCTCGCCATACGCGGCGCGATCTTCACCGCCTTGTTCGAATTCGACAATGCGGCGGCCAATTTCCCAATAACTGGCTGTCATTAAGGCATTGACGCTACGGGCGGCGATGCGGCGAGCGTTTTCCAGCAGTTGGACGATGTCGGTATGAATGTCGCCGTAAGCGCTGGGCAAATGACTGGATTCGCTCATTGCTCCACCTCATGCACCAAGGTTTCGATCTCGCCCAACAGGCGCATTACTTCGGATTCGTGGCTGCGCATGCTGGCGATCAGATCTTTAGGATCGGCGTATTCCAGGCCAGCTTTGGCGTGGGGATTCTTTTGATCGAGGTTATATATCGGCCAGTACAGCGCATCGCCTTCGCTTTGCGAGGCTTTGGCGGCGGCATCGTGTGCTTGTTGCCGGGTTTTCAAGTCACGTAGCTGAGTTTGCAATATGGCTTTGTCACCATTGCCAGCAGCGGATATGGCTTGTTCCTGTTCGCGAATCTGTTTGCCCAAGACCAGCGCGGCGGCACGTTCGCTTTCGGCACGTTGCCAGTGGGGTTCGGCGGCGGCAAGGGCATCGGCGCGTTTGCTGGCGAAATCGATTTTCCAGGCCTGCGGGGTTTCCTCGCGGTTGTGCCACCAGTTTAAGGCTGGTTCCAGTTCTTCGAATTGCAAGGGTGCGGTTTTGCTGTATTTCTTGCGACCTTCCGGTAGCGGTTGTTCGTAATACCAGATGGTTTCGGTGGGGCTGCCGCGCTCGAAAAACAGCAGATTGGCCGGAATGTCGGTGTACGGCGCAAACACGCCTTGCGGCAAACGGACTATGGTATGCAGGTTGAATTCTTTCAGCAGCTCTTCCTTGATAGTGGCGCACACGCCATCGCCAAACAGGGTGCCGTTGGGCACGACCACGGCGGCGCGACCGCCACGTTCCGCACCGAAGCCCGCATAACGCAATTTGCGCATGATGAACTGCAGGAACAGCAAAGCGGTTTCGGCGGTTTGCATGTTGGCCGGGAAATTGGCTTTGATGCCGGCTTCCTCCTCGCCACCGAACGGCGGGTTGGTCAGGATGACATCGACACGTTCGCTGTGGCCGATTTCAGTGACGCGGCGTTCCAAGGTGTTGCCATAAGCAATTTGCGGGGCTTCCAATCCGTGCAGCAGTAAGTTCATCTGCACCAGCATATACGGCAGCGGTTTGGCTTCCTGGCCGAACAGGCTTTCGCGCTGGAGTTTTCGGCGATCCTCGGGCGTGACCACTTGTTTCAGTAAATGGTCATAGGATTCCACCAGAAAACCGCCGGTACCGCTCGCGGGATCGAGCACGGTCTCGCCGAGTTTGGGGTCGGTGACTTGGACCATGAAGCGTACTACCGGGCGTGGCGTATAGAACTCGCCGGAATCGCCAGCCGCGTCGCGCATTTCTCGCAGCATGGATTCGTACAGATGCGACAGGGTGTGAATCTCTTCGCTGCTGTTGAAATGAATGCCGTTGATCTTGTTAATGATGTCGCGCAATAAAAAGCCGCTGACCATGCGGTTTTGCACGCCTTTGAACACGTTGGCGATGACTTCGCGTTGACTGCCTTTTTCGCCTTCGCCAGCCAAACCGCGCAGATAAGCAAACAAACCTTTGCCGCGTTGTCCATCGGGACGGATGGTTTCGTCCTGGTTGATGAAAGACAATAATTCTTCGCCGGTGACGCCGTCTTCCCGTGCCGCCCAATCCCGCCAGCGATAAGGCGATTCGACGATACCTTGATAGTTTGTACCGTCCAGCTCGGCTTCCTGTTCGTGGAGGAGTTCAAGATCGTCGAGGAATTTCAGAAACATGACCCAGGTGAGCAGCGGCAAGCGGTCGACGTCGCCGTTTAAGCCTTTGTCTTTACGCAGGATGTCGCGCGCCGATTTGATCAATGCGGACAGTTGTTGTGTGGTGGTTAGCTGGGTATTTACGGTTTTTTTAGGTTTGGCCATGCAAAGAATGAATAATTATTGGTAGATGGCGGACTGTAATTGCGACACAGCCGCTTTCAGGCCCTGAATGCCGCCGAAATGGCGGTTGGCGATTTCCGTGGGGGTGCCGTATTGTTCGAACGGCTGGACTTTCATCAATTCGGACAAGGCATTGAATTGGCTAATGCCTCGCTCGATGTATTTTTCCAGCATCAGCGCGAGGATTTCGCGGGCCGTTTCGCTGTGCTGGTTGAACAGATTCTGAGCCGATTTGCGGGCTTGCTCGGCACGTTGTCGTCGAGTCAGCAACGGCGCATTCCAGGCCAAATGGCAAAGCAGATCGAAGGGATCGGCATCCGGTAAGTCGGACGATGCCATCAGCTCTTCAAAGCTGATGCCGCGTTCGGTGAGTTCGCGTAGCAAGTCGCTACGGGTATCCGGGTTGGCCCAGTCGCGCTGGAATTCCTGACTGCCGGGATACATCGAACGCACAGCGCGACCGGAGTATTCGGTATAGCGCACGACTTGCAGTTTTTTGCCATCGGTATCCAGATCGTAGACCAAATGGCCGATGACTTCGACTGTGCCGCCATCGACATAGAATTTGCGTGGTTCGACTGGCGGATCGGTGATGATTTCACCTTCGCCGTCAGGATGATCGTCATCTTCCGGTTGGTATTCGCCGGGTGTTTCCTGGACTTCGTCCTCGATGATCTCGACCGTGGTATCGACAATTTCGCCTTCTTCATCGATGGTGACTTCTTCGATACGTGCTGGATCGCCGTCAAAGTCCGGATCGGCGAAATGCCGGGTTGCGGTGCCGGTGAAATCGATAATGTTGAAATATTCCTTGCCGTAATCGACCTTCAGGCGCGTACCGCGGCCGACGATTTGCTTGAATTCCGAGCGCGAACCAACCACGCGCGCCAATACCACGTTCTTGACCATTTCGGCATCGACGCCGGTGGTCAATAGTTGTGAGGTGGTCAGGATGGCGGGCGTGGGTTTGTCGACATCCTGGAAATGAGCCAGATGGGTCAGGCCGATAGCGCCTTCGTCGGCGGTGACGCGGCAGACGTAATCAGGGTATTGCTTGACCAAATCGCTATTGAGATTGAGCAGTTCCTGGCGCATTTCCGAGGCGTGTGCCTGATCGACGCAAAACACCAGGGTTTTGGCAAAGCGGTCGGTACCTTTCAAAAAGTCTGTGAGATGCTTGGCCATGGCGCGAGTCCTTGCGCGTAAGGCAATCACGCGTTCAAAATCCTTGGTTTGATATTCATCATCCGGTACCGGGCGGCCATAACGATCCAGTTCGTCTTTCGAGGGTCGCCAGCCCGCCGCATCGACGGTGGTAATCACACGATGCACCCGATAAGGCGCGAGAAATCCGTCTTCGATGCCTTGACGCAGGCTGTAGGTGTAGACCGGGTTGCCGAAATACTCGTAGCTATCGCGCGAGTCTTCCCTCAATGGGGTAGCAGTCATGCCGACTTGAACCGCCGGTTGAAAATAATCCAGCACCGCCCGCCAACTGCTATCGTTGCGACTGGAACCTCGATGACACTCGTCGATAATGATCAAATCGAAAAAGTCCGGTCGGTACTGACGAAACACATCGCTATATGGATTGGTCAGTGCTTGGTAGATGCCGAAATACATTTCCCGGCCCTGACTGACATCGTTGCCGGAGATTTTGAAGCGGGCATCGCCGAACGGGGCAAACATCTTGGCCATTGGATCGTCGACCAGAATGTTGCGGTCGGCTAGGAATAGAATTTTGGGGCGGCGGTATTCGCCGGTTCGGCTGATGCGCGCCGTCCCTGCCGCGCCCCCTTCGGGCGCACTATGTGCGTCCAAATTCGCTCCTGGCGAATTTGTCCAGCGGCTATTCCACAACTTCCAACACAGTTGAAACGCCACGCAGGTCTTACCCGTGCCAGTAGCCATGGTGGTCAGGATGCGATTTTGTCCGCGTAAAATTGCCTCGATGATGCGGTTGATGGCAATGACTTGGTAGTAGCGGGGAATCTTGCCCGACACCAAATTAAACGGTTCCAGCAATTGGTTACTGGCTGTTTCAGACAGCGAAGAGGATGCGGTTAGGCGGTGCCAGAGGTCGTCAGGACTTGGGTATTGATCAATCACACGTTCAGTGCCTGTCGTGTAATCGATTTCAATAATTTGCCGACCATTGGTGGCATAGGCAAATTTCAGCCCCAGAATTTCGGCATATTCGCGAGCTTGCTGCACACCGGTTTCGGCAGGAAAGGCAATGCTTTTGACCTCCACGACGGCCAGCGGAAAATCGCGCCGGTAATACAGCAGATAATCCGCACGTTTTTGTTGTCCCCGGCGGACTTTACCGCCAGTCACAAAAATTCGGCCATTGGTGAAGGTACGTTGTTCGCCGATTGAATGGGGAGAGATTGACCAACCAGAGTTCACCAACTTTGGGGTAACAAATTCGCGACTGGTATCCGCTTCGGTCATGATCATATCGCGTTTGTTATCCCTATCCATTCATGCTGTCCTAATCTGGTTATCGAGTGGTGATTATGCGCGAATAGTTAAATGATGAGATATTAGCAGTCAAGGTGCGTACCTTGCGAGCAATAACTATTTCGGAAAAATAGCACGTCATCGATTTTGGGTCGCAGTTTATCGGTGGCATACTATTAAATGCCGTACCAAGCCCCAATTTTACATCTGTTGAACTAAAACAATATTCAGAAGGAAAAAAGGAACACACATGAACAAATCCGATCTTATTGGCGCCATCGCCAGCCACGCCAACCTGACTAAAGCCGACGCCGGTCGCGCACTGGACGGTATCACCAAATCCATCGAAGCTGCTCTGAAATCCAGTGATTCAGTGGCGTTAGTAGGCTTTGGAACCTTTGAAGTGAAAGAACGCGCCGAACGTACTGGCCGCAATCCGCAAACAGGCGAAGCGATTACGATTGCCGCAGCCAAATTGCCATCGTTCAAAGCCGGCAAAGGCTTGAAGGACGCCGTCCAGTAGGTTACTGGCCTCGAGTTTATTGCGGCCCCATGCCCCAGCCTTCCAATTCCGACTGCCGTTTGACCGTCGGTACATCCAGGTCGGTCATCCGGCCTTGGGTGCGGGTTAAGGTATCTTGCCGGCCACTGGTGGCGGCGCCGTATTTTTGCGGATTGAGCCGGCTACCGCTGCCGGTCAGTTGATCCAGATTCAGCATGGCCGCAGCATTGGCGGCGGTCGGTAAATGCCCCGTCTGTGCTAGAATTGCCAGCCATTCGTCCAGATTGACCTGAGTCCAGTCGACCCGATCCAAATCCGACACTTTAATCCCTGTACAGACCGGAGTTTCCGGTGTGCCAAAATCCATGCCTAGCTGCGGTTTGATTTGCTCGTTGAGAATTCTGGCCAATGGCGAGTTATAGCAGCAGTAACTTTCCTTTCTTACCAGACAAAGCCCTGCCACCTTGCTTTCACAGACTGTACCCAAGTCGGTACAGACTTTAAGCTGCTTTTTCGCCGCCAGTTCGTACTCCGATTGCTCGCAGGAGTAGACGATCTGGATAATCATGATGATGATCATCACCACGGTATAAGCCGTCATCAAGGTACTGAGCATTTCGCCTGCCACGGCTGCACCGCCACCCAGTTCGACACCGCCAGATTCCGCGGCCGGCGTCAGGTTTCCCGCCGAGTCAAAAGCAGCCTGTCCACCAGCGCTGAAGAGGGCATTACCTGCGGCTTCACCAAAGGTATTACCTATCCACTCGGCGACCGATTTCATCAGCTCGCCTTTCAGCGAGTCCAGCAAACCTTGTTCGGCCACTTCGCTGACAGACAATACATCCGATCCGACCAGATTATTAACCCCTGACGCAAAATCCGCCTGAAAACTGTTCCAGGCATCACCGGCTACCGAAAACGGCGTGCGCATGGTTTCCCAAGCACCTCGGATGATGGATGTGCTGTCCATGGTCATAATCGCATTATCCATTTGACTGGTCGCCATTAATAAATCGATATATTTGCCTAGTCCCATGCTACCCGAGGGTGTCTCACAGCAATCTACCAGACTGAGGGCGCCGCCCACCATCTTGCAACTGGCCTCCTTGCCCTTGAACACTTCACAGGTGGTGGGATCTTTCTGCTGCAGATCGGCGTTGGCGTAGTCGCAATGTAAATCCATCGCCATTTGCTGCGCGCTATTCAGCAAGGCCACTGCCTTGGTGAAATCCTGACTCTGAGTGCGATTCACCGTGATGCAGTCTTCACCCATACAGCGCACCGGCCCCGCGCATTGCTGCTGGGTGTTGCTTTGAATGCCGGGAATGCCCACTGATTGTCCGCAATCGTAGGTGTCGATGCTGTCCCAGCAAGTGCCAGAAGCGTACACGTCCAGGCACTGGCTTTTGATGAATGAGCAGCCTTGAGTCTCCAAGGATTCACAACTTTTGGCGGGAACACCACCGTTGACAGGTGGCTCCAAGCAATGGGTACCCGCAGTATCGGTCCAGCACTGACCGTATTGATTGAGATCGCATTGACCGGCCGCATCGATACGCATGCAGGTATTGCGTATCCCGGTTGAACTCGCCACAGGTGCCTGGGCTAAATCGAAGCCACAGACCATGACTTGCGAAGTCGAGTCGACATAGCAACCCGAAGCATTGGCAGGGTCATTGTTACAACTGAGTTGGCTGCCCGCCTGGCAAATACCGTCGGTGATTGCATTGGCCAGATTCTGGCAATTCGGCCCGCTCCAGCTCCATTGATCTTGGGTGATCAGTTTCGACAAATCATATCGAAGTCGAATCCTGGAATAACCTTCACCATTACCACCGACCATGGTTTCCTGTTTAAAGACTTTGTTACCCGTGCTGTTGAAGGCATAGGTGACATCACGATTGGGGTGATTGACCCAGCTATTACTCAGTTCGCAAGAGCCACCCCAGCCGGTCGAGCCGGTATAAATTAGATTCCCGCCGTAATATACGCGAGCATGGTCATCGAACTCGACGTCTTCCAGCGTGGCACTGATGATGGCTTCCGGATGCAGGACGTTGTAAGTCACTTCCCAGTTGAATATGCCGCAGCCGGCTGACCAATAGTTATCGCCAACGCGGCCGACATACAAATCCATGCAGCCAGATCCACAACTGGACATGCCTCCGTTACCGGAGACAAAGCTGAGTAGGGTCTCAACATTGACTTGATGCGTCGCCGTACAATTTTGCGGTACCGTCGGTTGGCGTAGACACAATTGATAATCCGGCACTTGCACCGAATGACTGGTTGCTGTTTGCGTTGTCACGGTTGTACAGTCCGAGAACGACTGTGCCCACGGCGTGAAATTGGCAAAAACCTGATCGCCAGCATTCCAGACGCCATCGTTGTGTAAATCCGGATGCGACTGGTGGGCATTGTCGATCAGGGTGCGATAGGCTTCGCCGGTGAAGCTGCTTTCGCCATTCAAGGTGGTCTGGGCATTCAAGCCTGCTGCGAGGGTACCAGGATTGTTGCCATAGAGATTGGCAAAGTCGCTGGTCGATGTACTGGCGCTGTTTGTGTCCGGAAACAGCGTACCGATCGAAATCGCGCTTTCCTGGGAAGTGCCTGGGTTCAACGTTAGCGTCCCGCTGCCGGTATCGAGCGGAAATTGAAAGCCGCCAACAAGCTGTTGCCCGGTCTGCTGGCCCTCGGTTCCTGCAGATTGAATGGCATCGGCCCAAGACACCCCAAATGGTGTCCAGGCCAGGGTCACGCACAATATTCCAGACAGTGTCTGGACAAACCGGTGCTGCGAATCGAATAGCGCCCTGAAGCCCATCACAACCCCACGCAACAGTCCTGCCAGCGCCAGAGGATGTAGAGGTGATCCTCGCCCGGTCCTGGGAAGGTACGTCCCGCACCCCATTTGAAAGTGGTCTCGCCGATGACATGATTGGACTCCGTTTCTGCCACCGGATAAAACATGCTCAGCCGGTATTGCGACTTGGGGATGAAGGGATAAATCGTTCCGCCGCACAGGGCATCGTTACCGGAGGTTTTCCATGCCAACCCGCGCCGATGCAAGGACGCCGTGGCGCGGGTGGCTAATAAACTGGTGATGCGTGGGTCGGTGCCGTAACTGGTGGGTGAAATGCCGGATAAGGGATACATATGCCCCCAGGCACCGGCACACCAGAACAAGGCATCCAGGGGATTACCTGTCGCAGCAGCAGCGGCATCGGCGACACAGGCCGATATCGCCACCGGATTGGCGAACAACGCCGTTTCCGGACTGGTGAAAAACGCCAACAAATCGCTGTTCCAGGTCGGGTCGAGTTCCGAGACATACAGTAAATCGAAATCCCGATAGCCATCACTGTTACAGCGGCCATCCCAAAACAAATCCAGCATGATGGTCAACGGAAACGCGAAATAGTGGTAATTGAAAAACGACATCTCACTGGCATCGAAATCCGCCTTGCCGGTGGTGGCGATCAGTCGCACATTCGATGCGCTGATTTTATGTCCGCCCAGTGCCGGCGAACACCAGGGATTACGGACGATTTCAATCAGCCGGGCCGGATTCCATAAACCCACCGTCATGCCCAATTGCGGTATGCCCATTGGATCGGTGCAGAAGCAAAATTTCTCATCGGTGGCGATACTGGGCACATTGCCACCGCCTAATGAGGCACCGGCGACACGTATCGGAAACAGGCAACTCCAGCAAATATCGGTGACCAGCTTGCCTGACCACAGCTCGGCATCCGCACAGAGTGGATCGGTGGCGTTGGTTGTTGTGTCGGCATACAGGTTGGTCGCCAGGGACATGAGCAGCCAGAAGACCCAAGGGAAAATCAGGCAGTTCATGACCGCTCTCCCGCCGAAGCCGGCACTTTGCGTTCGCGCACCACTAGACGATTGCCTGTTTGCTCGACCAGACTCGGTACGTGCTGTAATTGAAATCGGCTACGCACGTCAGGCGTCAACAAGTACACCGATGAATTCAGCGATGTTTCCAATGCTTTCAAGCTGTCCCAACCGTCCTGACGCGACACCGACGTGGCCAGATACATCACGCGGGCTTTTTTGTCCTGGCATGACAAATGGTGAACCCATTGGACTTGAGCGGTTTCGGTAGCATCAAACACAATCAGGCATAAGCCGAACGGCATCTTGTCCAAGGGATTGACGGTTTGTCCGGCCCGGATAATGAGTTGCCCATTCGGCGCAGTCAGATTGCGCGGCGCGGTGATCGTCATATCGATTACTCGCTCACGATCTTCCAACGCGACTGGCAACACTTCGAATTTTTGCTGATCCCAAAAACGGACAATGGCCTGTCGCTGCTTTTGCCGCCAATCGATAGCAGCCATCCGACGTTTGATTTCTTCGAGCAGATCGATTTCGGCAATGTCGAAGATCTCGCCCAAGCGGCCTAAATCGCCGGTAACACCAGCTTTGAATTTGTCGTTCAGCCAGGTCAAACTGCTGACGCCTTTCACCTGCAGCAATGCCTTGTCATGCGATTCGACGACGATGGCCGGCACAGACGTTACCGCCCATTTTTGAAAACGAACTGGATCGATGACGATGTTGGGTACGGGATCAATATCTTTCAGAAGTCGTTTGAGATCGGCAAACAGAGCAGGTAGTTTTTGACCGGGTTTGAGGCCTCGAAACACCAACAAGGCATCGTCCTGTCCTGATGCCTCTTCGAATATGCCTTTCAATGCGGTATCGCCGAGCGAAAACGAAACGAACATCACTTTGAGCGGTTTGCCAGGATGAGGGACTTCTGTTTTATCGAGTGGGTTTGAGGATGCTGAAATTGATTGCATAGCATTCGAGTTCTGTATTAGCTCCAGGGCTTGCCGATTTGCTTCCGTCTGATAGGGATTGCCTTCCAGCCAAGCAGGTTTAGCTTGACCATCCAAGGCATGAAGAATCCGCTGCGATCGGGATAACCATTCCTCTTCGGCTTTCACCGAGGCCACAAGTAATACATTCGCCAAGCAAAAGAACACGACTTTGCGCGGGCGATTGGACAGGAATTCAAAATAGCGCATACGCCCGCCCAATCACTTGGTGGTCATAGACATAGCCCCAATACCGCGAGTCAAAACTCTTATCCGTTTTGCCGGTCAACCAATAGGCTGCGGGTGGGATGGTTTCGTCACGTTTGAAACTGGACGCGGGTTTCTTGAGTTTTTCCGCTAATGGCAAACCTTCGATGATCAATGAGCCGTTGACTGTGGTCTGCAAATTGTCGACCTGGATATGATCGCCGGTAATACCTGCGGCAATTTTGACGATGATCTGACCGTCCTTGAAATACGGTGCCATGCGTTCGGCACGAAAAGCCATCAGATCGCCCCGCCAGATGTCCTTGTTGTAGGTGTCGATCAGATAAATCCATTTGTCCGGCAAACAACGATCCATCTGGTCGTCGCCACCGATTAAAAAGCGCTGACCGATGTAGCGTTCCACTGCCAGGACTAGGATCAAGATCGGCAAGGCCTTGAGCAGGAATGTGCCAAGCTTCGGTTTGCGTACAGTCTTTGGGTGCAGCATGTAATTTCGCATGGCATCACCTATTGGTTTGATCGACATAAACATCGTCAGGTGCCGTAACCACCGCCGTGGAATCGATCACCAGATAGCCCGCGTCACTGAGCTTTTTGGCCTGGCGTTGCCAGTCATTGACGATCTTGGCCATTTGGTCTTGGCCGGCGTTGGGCGGAATGGATTGAATCAATTTGGCTCGATCCAGTACGAATACCGGAGTGACCAGATTCAATCGTGCCAGTGGCTGCTGAAGTTGTTGATAAGCTGCAAACCAACCGCCCACTGTGCCTAAACTGGCTGCGATCAAGACCATACTCAGCCATTGCGATTTAGCGTCCATGGGTAAACTCCCGCGATTTGGATTGGCGGCTATCGATGAGTTTTTGAATGGCATCGCCTAAACTCAAGCCCTGTCGGCGCAGTTGTTTCAGCGCCTGCACATCTTCCGGTTTGGTCGAGAACAGAATACGTTTGAAAGGATCCACAATCAGACGGCCAATGCCGGAACCCATCTCGGTGATGAAGAAAATTTCAGAATACGCACCTGGCAAGGTATGCACGGTTTTCAGCAGTTCATAGCCGCCATCGGACAACGGCAGTCTGCGATCCTGCTTCATGCCTTCGATGACTTCGGCCTTTTGACCGAGTAAATACATATTGGCCGAGTTCTCGACAATAGCCCGGCCAGCAGCATTGCGATACAAATCATTCACCGACTGGGTGATGGTGACTGCCGCGCCGCCGTATTTGCGAAAGCGCCGATAACCATGTTCCATGAACTTGGCGACATCGCCTTCGGTCAGCAAATCCCAGGCTTCGTCGATGATCACAATCTTGGGACGGTTGCGTTCGCCCAGATACATTTCCTGCTGTATTTGGTAGATCAGTTGCAGCAAGACCACCTGTTGTAGATGCTTGCGACCTTTGAGTTCTTCCAGTTCCAACACGGTAAAGTCACTGGCAAATTTGGCGTTGTTTTGGCCATTGAAGTAACGGCCGTATTCGCCTCTGGTGGTGAACGGAAATAACTGCTCTCCGACGTCCTTCAAGCGCTGATCGGTTTCTGAACACAGTTGCTTGGCAATGTCATCGACCGACATGAACTGGGCTTTTTCGGTCCAGAGTTGCTTCAAAATCCGTTTTAGGCCGGCGGTTTGAAAATCGGTCAATTTCTCGGTTGGTGCCGCCATCTGGCTGACCAATCCGGCTAACATATCCGCTTCTTCCTCGAAATTCTGCACGATCTCGAACGGGTTCATGCAGATGCCTGAGCCGTGGGTAAATTTAACGAAATCGCCTTCCAGCACCTCACAGAGGTTTTCATAGGAGCGGCCGACATCAATCGCCCATATTTGCGCGCCTTCGGTCAGATAGCTGACGATGATTTCGTTGGTCAGGAACGATTTACCTTTACCGGATTCGGCGGCAATACACAGGTTGTAATTTCCGGTGGTGTCGAACAACGACACGGCCATGTGCTCGCCGTTACGGGAAACAAAATTCAAGGTCGGCGTGCCGGTGCCGGCCCAGTCGCCAAACAGCGGTAACAATGGTATGGCGTGGCGCGTTGCGAGGGTGCGGTAACGCTTCAAGTCGGCAATCGCCGTGCGTTCAGGACCGAACGGCAAACAATTCAGGAAAAACGGCAGGCAGAAATATTTGTCTTCCAGCAGCTGAAAACCCAGCTCCCGAAAATACACCCGAGCATTGGAGACAGCCGCCGCTTCTTCCTGTTCGTCACAGAACAACAGCACACCGAAATAACTGCGGATCGGCCGATCACCGTCGCCATAAGCTTCGAACAGTACATCGAAGTTATGTTTGCGTTGCACCAATACCGGTAAGAATCGGGCAATCGGTGTGTTGACCTGGTTGGTGATGAATTGCCGAACGCCTTCCTGTTTACTGCGTGTCGATTCGGCATCAGGATAATGCAAGGTCAGGCTGAGCAAGGCATTCTGACGAATACCTCGCGTGCCGGACAAAATATCGCCGAGATAACTCTTGGCGCTACCGAAATAAAAATGGTCCGGGGTACGTTTGGCGGACAGGGTTTTTACCCGCTTTGAACCCAGCCAGACGCCTTTTTCGTCTGTCTGTAAGGCATTGTCGTAATCCAGTAGCTGATCGCGAATCAGTTGCGTGAGATCACATTCAGGCACTACCCGGTCTTTCCAACCGGCATCCGGGTGCCAGTTGAGGATGGTATTCAATACCCGCACATATTGGTCGGAGTCCAAAATCGAGGGATATAAGCCAATCGTCGATAAGGACTGTTGAGTGGCGAGCTGCAATTCGGTGGCGCGGCGGATTTCCGCTTCACTCGGTCTGGGATCGGCCATCGGCAGCTTGACCGTCACGATGACATGGCTGCGTCTAAGCCGAGCGCCAGAAATGGATTCCGGCGGTTTGGTGGTGCCTTGCCTTAGGAAGTCGATGCTGGCACCGGTCATGGTTTTATAGGTTTGCTTTTGCTGCTTCAGACGCCGGGTTTGCATCACGGCCAACGTTTCTTCAATATCCGGTGAAGTCCAAAGACTGACTTGCAGCAGCGTTTCGGTGGGCCAGTCTTGATTCAGCAGGACGTTGACGCGCGCCGAAACGCTGGGATCGGCACCGGTCAGCGGGCGACAAATGAAGCCAAAACCGATACTCGAGTCTGTCAGCAAAAACAGATGATGTTCGTGGTCATAAGCGAGGGTTGAAAACAGCGTGTCAGCGGTATGTGTTCTGGACTGTTTCATGCCGACTCTTCCTCGGCGTACAACAAAATCATGGTTTCGGCCTGATTTTGCAGCAACAACCTAATGGTGTAAGGATGGCGACTGACGCGCACCGCACGCTTCTTGCGTAGCAGTTCCCGCGCCCGCGCCGGATGACAGGGATTAAGCGGTTTGCCATCGGCGGCCTGAACCAGGACAGTGCGATGATCGCTGTGTTTGCTCGTGATACGACGGTTGCCCGCCGTCATCTCGGTTCTGACAGGTGTTCCGGTAAGTTCAGTCATGGCAACCCTAGAGCGTCGCGGTGACGATATTGGTGATGATGGTCGGTGCGGCGAATAAGCCGACACCACTGGCCACGCCCAGGACAAAGCCCATGATGCTGCCGCGTACCACACCGGCCACCAAGCCGACGATCACAAACACGATGGCGATGATCCGGCCCAACAAGCCTTCGACCCAGCCGGTCAGCAAGGTCCAGACGTTGTTGAACTCGGTGCCGCCGGCACCGGCCATGGCGTCGGGCGCCAACAACACAAAAAACAAGGAAGCCAGGGCGACTAGAACCCCGGTTCGATAGGAGACTTTCATACAAGACGACCTCATAGTTGAATAACGACGGTTACCCGTTCGATCTCGGAGTCATGCTCCGGCTCAACATCAGCGGTCGCCCGCTAAGACTCGCCGATCCCGAAGGTGCCGGCGGTGAAATAAATTAGTGATGGCCTATGGCTGTTACATCTTTGGGAAATGCTTGGTTCTCTGAATCAAACTGTTCTCGATCAAAATGTTTTTCAGGTGGCCGTTGCTCGACTTGCAGCGGAATGAGTGATGGACTCAATGTCGGGGCCGTCTTACCGATCATCCAGCGCCGTGGCTCCAGTTCGGTGTAGACGTAGTTGGAGACCATCAAATCGCCTTCGGCATCTTCCCAAGGGGCGATCCAGATGCGCATGACTTTCGACGGAGTGCGAATCGGTGTGGGGTCGTCAATCTTCGGTACGGGTTGTTGTAACGGTGGGCTCGGCTGAAGTTGAGGTTCCACATGCGTGTCCTGATCGACTGAGGGTTCCGTTAAGGCTGGGTTAGTGACTTGGTAGGCTTGTGTGGTCGACAAACACTGCGGTTCGTCCGGCATGCCTTTACAGCCGTATTGGGTCGCGCAACCGGTCAATAGTAACGAGATACCCAATAACAGCATTGATTTCATGGTTGTTAGCTTCATGGCTTGTTCTCCGCTTTTTGACTATCCGTGGCAGACGAGACGTTGGCAGGTTTTGCCGGATTGTTTGACAGCCAATCGACTAACACCTCCGGTGCTCCGCTATGAGTACGACCATCCGGTGCAATCAAAAACGGCACACCCTGCAAACCAAACAACTTGGCGGTAACCACGGCTTTTTGTAGTGGTTCTTTATTACATTGCGCAGGAGGTTCGGTGGCTAATCCGGCATAATCCTGCTTCAGCAGACGATCACGCACTACATCCTTGGCTTTGTTATCTTTCGATCCTAATTGGCAGGCTAGTTGCACCACGATGTTTTGCGATTCCGCACCCAGGATCGGCACCATCACCAGCTTGAAGGTGTATTTGTCCTGCAAGGCTTGCAGATCTTTCATCACCTTGCCGCAATAGGGGCAACGCGGATCGATGAAGATCAGTACCGATTCATTACCGTGACCAATCGTGACCGGTCCCAGATCATCGACATTGATTTTCATCCGCGATAGATCGATGCGATTGGCGATCTTGTCGATGTCCGGCAGATCCTTGATTTCCTGCTGGGTCCAGACATCCATCAGCTTGCCGCCGTAAAAGGCAAAGCGGCCGTTACTCGAAATAAACGCCGTTTGCTCGCCGGTCTTGATCATCTTCAATCCGCTGATCGGCAAGTCCTGCATGCCGTCGATCTTCACCGACAGCAAGCTGGCTGCGATCTCCGAGACGGCTGGTTTTGGTGGGTTGGCAGCAAGCGCCGACGCTCCCGACAAGACTAGCGGGGTCAGCCATAGTGGGTTGGTTGGACGTATCTTCATGGGATCAGTATCCGAATCGAGTGTGATGGAATGGGTGTCGGTATCATTGGCATCGTGCTCATGACTCCGTTACGAAGGTGACTTCAATTTCAACGCAGTGCCTTTTTGCACGATGAAATTGACCTGGCGAGTGGCATCGACTTCGATGACCGGATAAATCTCTTCGGCCATATCCATGTAAAAGTGCGACAGTCGTTCCATCGCGTAGCCGGCACCTTTCAGTGCGCCGCCTTCCATGGACTGTGAGGAAAAGGCATTTTGGAATGGGGTGGTACCGGCGAGACTGCCTAGCCCACCCGTCATCAGTACCGGAATTTGATTGCGGCCAAAGGCATCTGAAAATCCGCGCAGAAAACCCGCCATCATCGATTGCGCGAGCAGCGCACCTTGTTTGGACACCACCCGGCCGCGGACACCGTTTTTGCCGTCCTCGCCGGTAGCGTAGGCATTCATCGGCACTTCGATCACTCCACCGTCTTCACGAACACAGGAAAATGTCTCGCCGCGAAAATAGGCGCGCTCGGCACTCAAGTCGCCAAAGCCAGCAGCCAACAGAAAGCACTCGCGGACATCGGCATGGAAACGATTGGGCAGAATGGCTTCCTTCTTGATGCGGAACAGCACTGGCATCGGTTCTTTCTTGGCTTTCTTACCGGTTGGTGCATCCAGACCGTTCAATAAAACGCCAGTCAGAATGCTGCCAGCAGGAATGAATACGTCGTTGTGGGCAGAATTAGTGGCATTGTTCTCGCCGGTTGCTTTGGTGTCTGTGGTCGATTTCGACGATTTATCTTCCTGGATCACACGAATCTGCATCGCTGCAGGCGCTTGAGCATTGGCACCGGTCCGTCCGCCCGATACGCCGGCATTACCAGTCGTCGGTGACGGAATCGCCGCCTGTTCAAACACGCTGTTCAGATCTTCTTGAGCGTTATTTGGCCTAGTCGAGTTGTAACGACGACCAGCAAAATTTGGCAGTGCTGTTTTGTTGTCAGGCAATGCATTAGGATCAACACTCTCTGTGGGCGGCGTTACTGTGGTTTTGTTTTTTAACGACTCGACTTCACCGCTAACTGCTAGGAGTTTGGCTTCATAGGCTTCTCGTTCTGCACTGGTCCATTGCTTGAAACGCAGTTCGTCGGATTGCTGCTCGCGCTTCTGCTGTTCCTCAATCGCAGCTAACCGCCGTCCTTGCTCTTCGTTCTTTTGCAGCAGATCGCGAAGCTGGGAGGAAATGCCGTCAATGCCTAAAGAACGGGGATCGCTGTCGGTCAGGATATGCTGAATCGTCGCCTGTTTACTGGTCGGCTTGGCGATCTCCGGTGACACCGAGGCCAGCGCAATGATGGTTGCCAATAGCACGGTGCCGATGCTGCCCACCGTTAAATTGCGCTTGGCGGTAGGACTCAAGCGTGACCACCAGTTGTCCATGCCGGCCATCAGGGTTGACTCCCATTGAGCAATGAAGGTCTGAGCGTCGATGAGACTTCTGGTGCATGTCTGACCGCAACATAAAGTTCGATGGATTCGTTCTGTCCCAGTACGACTTTGGGCCAAGTGGCAACGGCCAATACCTCGTCTTGGGTGGTCGCACATGAGCGCTCGTCGAACTCCAGTGGCTCCATGCCGATGTTACGAGCCAGACCGACCAGGATCAACATGTCGTGACCTTCCAATACCTGACCGGTCTTAATCTGCACCCGATCTTGCAAGCATTGAATATGTTCGTTCTTGCTTGGATCGCGCAGGGAAAAACCAGGCGGTGTCTTTTGCAGACCCAGGTCTCGGAATAGCTTTTTAATTTGGGCGATGTAAGCTTGTTCCTGATCGCTGGTTTTGCTGGAAGTCAGATTGGACGATTGCAGTTTGCTGAGTAGCTTGTAACTGTCTTTATCCAGGCTGAGATGGATCTCCCGTGCCGGAATACGTTTGGGGATCAAGGTCAGGGACAAGGCGATGTCCTGATTATCACCGGGGGTGATGTATAAGGTCACGGGGGTTTCATCGGCGGCAGCGACGTAGACGATTTTGCCTTTGGTGCTGGTGGTCGCTTGGCTGGTGGTCGTCACTACTGGATGTTCGAACGGCGTCACCAGTCGGTTCAAATGGCCAACGGCAATCGGCATCAGTTCGTTAATGCCGGGTTTGACTTGGATATGTTGGAGTGCAACGGAGGTTGACGATGCCGCTGTCGCTTGTTGTTTTGCAGCCTGCAATACACTGGCATCCACCGGCGGCAGTTCGATGCCCAAATCTGAATTCTGCCCAGTTGCCTCCCCTGATGGTGGCAAAGTATCTGCTACCGTGGTGACCGGTGGTAAAACGGTCACGGGTAATTCATCCGCAGATAAGGCAGTGCTAACAGTCAGCAGTAACAAAAATGGCGGAAATGATCGTTTCATGGTTGAGCCTCGTGGGTTTGGCCTTGCATTGCTTTCAGACGATCCAAGGTTCTGGGCGAATCGGGGTAGACATCGATGAACTCCAGACGAGGCCGGTAGTTTTTGATGGCGATGATGAATTCGTAGGTGCGCGGCTTGATGTCGGGTTTGGAGCTGGGGCCCTGGCTTTTCAGTTCGCCGCTGACGAAGACTTTATTGGTCTCGGCTTCGTAGTCGACATGACGCGGCGTGAAACTGATCGCGACCCGGTCCATCTTGATGGCCTTGATTTGATCGGTCATCGCATCCAGGACACTGCGATAAATGTCTGGCGCCAATAAGGGCTCGATGGCCACCTTCAGAAAATCGGCATTGGCTGGCGTGGTGTTGCCGAGCAACTCCGCCAGGAATAAGCCCCATGACTCTTTGAATTCACTAGAGGCACTACCGCGTGTTACTTCAACTTCAGTGGCCAGCGTGGGAGGCACCAAAATGATGCTACGTTCGGTACGCCAGGCAGCGAGCGAGGTAATCACGCAAATCACCAGCAGGCCGATGATGATGACCCGGCTGAAACGGTTCTCGGTTTCGTGGCCTTCCCAAGTGCGAAGGAAATCCGACAACTTCATGGCAGGAACCGCCGGATATACGGATTGGGAATCGTCATCGCCCGACTGGGCAGCAAACCCAGCCAGTAAATCGCATGGAGGGTATAGCCGTCGGGGCGGTTATCCCGGAAACGGCGATAGAACTTGACGGCGATCAGGCCAATCGCTAACGCCGGAATGAAATGATCGATCAACATGCCGGTGAGCATGCACACCATGAAAGGCACGATTTCGTCCGCACTCCACAGCAGGATATGTATCGGATCGTCGATGGTTTGGGGGATGGCAACGGGTTCCATAATGACCTCCAGTTGGGATGGTCATTATTGTGAAGCGGATTTTGGGAAGGTCGTTTGCAGCTAATGACGAATTTGCGATTAGCTGTAAAAATTGACGGTAGGTTGAGAGTTCTAAACTTTAACGACCCTTAGCTTGATCTCGGATGCAATCCTCTCCGAGGCTAATAGGGGCAAGATGTTTCCTCGAGATGGCTCAACCGCACCGTCAATCGGCCATTTACAACCCCAAATCGCTCAAACTGGTATGGTCGTCCGGACGGCGACCTAACGGCCAGTGGAACAAGCGCTGTTCTTTCTTGATCGGCAAATCGTTGATGCTGGCAAAACGGCGCTGCATGAAACCTTGTGGGTTGAATTCCCAGTTCTCGTTGCCGTAACTGCGGAACCACTGGCCGGAATCGTCGCGGAACTCGTAGGAAAAGCGCACCGCAATGCGATGGTCGGTAAACGCCCACAATTCCTTGATCAAGCGATAGTCCAATTCTTTGGCCCATTTGCGTTGCAAAAACTGGCGGACTTGGTCGCGGCCTTGCGGAAACTCGGCGCGGTTACGCCAAAGAGTGTCTTCGGTGTAGACCAAGGCGACACGGTCCGGGTCGCGCGAGTTCCAGGCGTCTTCGGCCATGCGCACTTTTTGCGCGGCTGTTTCAGCGGTAAAGGGTGGGACGGGGGCTTTGATTTCTTGGGTCATGCTAATTCTCCGTAATGAAAGGGTAATTGAGTTACGCTTGCCACATGCCGGGCATGGTCACGTAACCGGGCAATGCGCGAATGCGTTGGAACCAGGCGATGATGTTGGGGAAGGCTCCGATGTCCAAACCGCCTTCCGGCGCCAACGCTAAATACGGGTAGACAGCGATGTCGGCAATGGATATCGAATCGCCGACCAGCCAATCGCGGCTTTGCAGATGGCGGTCGATAATGCCCAGCACTTTATCGGCGGTTTGCCCGGCCACTGCCGTATCGATAGGACTACCGAATTTGAGGTGTACGCGCAGTTTGGCAGGACCGTTGGCAACTTCATTGGCGGCGGTCGATAGCCAGGAGGTGATTTGCGCCAGTGGGTAGGCATCGTCCGGCCACCAAGTTTCGCCGCCGTAGCGCTTGGCCAAATAGACCAAAATGGCTTGGCTGTCGCGGATGATCAGACCATCGTCATCCAGCACCGGTACTTGCCCGAACGGATTGCGTTGCAAATAGTCCGGGCTGCGTTGTTCGCCGCCGCGTAAATCCACGGCTTGGATTTGATAGGGCAACTCAAGCAAACTGAGCAATAAGCGCACTTTATGGCAATTGCCTGATAGCGGTATGTCGTACAGGGTGATCATGTTGGTCTCCTTAGGTTATGTGAAACTTTCAAATTGCACCCGGTCGTCGGCAATGCCGAGCTGGCGGGCGGCTTGGCGCACGCTTTCGATCAAGCGAGTCGGGCCGCAGACGTAAATGACGGTATCGGCCGTTGCATTACCCAGCAAGCCTGGAACGTCCAACCGGGTGGGGTTTTGCGCTTGGCTGAAATAAATCCGGCATCGATCGGAAAACTGCCGTTGCAAGTCTTTAACAAAAGCCATGTCTTGCGGCGCTCGGCCGGTGTAATGCAGTTGAAATGCCGTACCCTGTGCGGCCAAGGTTTCGGCCATGGCTTTGATAGGTGTGATGCCGATGCCGCCGGCGATCAACAACGCCGGGCGCTCGTCATTGTGTAGCGGGAAATAGTTGTCCGGCGCATCGACGTTGATGCGGGTGCCGATTTGCCAGCCATCGTGCAATGCCGGCGAGCCGCCTTCGCCGTTTTCTACCCGCAACACCGCTATTCGGTAGCAATCCTGATCGCCCGGCGCGTCGGTCAGCGAATAAGTATGGCTGGTAACGCTACCGTCGGGCAGCGCGATCGGCACGCGAAGATGTGCGCCGGCTTGGTAAGCGGGCAAGGGCTCGCCGTCGGCATGGCGCAATTCGTAAGCCCGAATGCGCGGCGTCAATTGGTGGATCCCGCTGATGGTCAACGGCAATGCGCCGTTTCCCAGAACTGCTGGTGCTTGTCGTGCCACAGCCACCTGTTGTTGCTGATGAGCCTGAACCAGCAGCGCTTCGACTTCGCGTTGGCTGTAGCGTGGTGTGATGTACTTGGGGCAATTCCAGTCGAAGGCTTCGACTCGGATCACGATGCCGCGTTCGACGGGGGCGCGAAAGTCGGATAACTCCAATTTCGCCAGCAATGCCGGTTCGCTGCGCGCCTCCACCATGCGCGCACGACCCCAGATTTTCAGACGTTGCCGCCCCGGATAATCCATCAGCAACAAGCTCACCCGGTCGTCGCCACGCAAATTGCCCACCGAAATGTATTGGCGGTTGCCGCTAAAGTCGGCATAACCTATGGTGCGGTCATCCAATACTTTCAAAAATCCCACCGGCCCGCCACGATGCTGCACATAAGGCCAGCCGGTTTGATTCACCGTGGCTTGGTAAAAGCTGTCGCGCTCGGCAATGAAGGCTTGTTCGAAGGCGCCCAGCGCCACTGTCTCGGCCTCGCCGAGTTCCGCTGACCGATACGCGGCGCGGCTACCCATTTCGGTTTGTACTGCCTGCACGTTGGGGGTAAAACTGATTTTGGCAAAAGCGCGGGCCATGACCTTGATCCTGATTGAGATTGAAACATTGGCGTTAACTGTGACACAGCCGCCAGCGGCGTTGAATAGGCATAATTTGCAATACCTTATTCCATTCTGAGTAAGAATCCGGATCAAGCTCGTCCCTGAGCATGGTCCGGCACAGGGTTAAGCTGCCTGTTTCAACGCCACTTTCGGGAAGTCGATATCGACCCGGCTGGCTTTGCCCAAGATATTGGTCAGCAGGTTCATGCCGACGTGAGTAATCACCTCGACGATGTCGGCCTCGTTAAAACCTACGTCGCGCATGGCCTGCAATTCGGTATTGGTAACCTCGCCTTTATGCTCGACCAGGGAACGGGCGAATTTGACCGCGACCGCCGCTTTGGCGTCCTGACTGGAGCCGGCCCGGTTGGCTTCGATTTCCGCCCCACTCAAACCGGCATCGCGACCGATAGCGGTGTGGGCGGACAGGCAGTATTCGCATTGGTTCTGCTGGGCGAGGGCCAGTGCAATACGTTCGCGAGTGCTGGCATCCAGAGAGCCATGATTGGCGATGTGATGCAAGCCGAGGAAAGCTTTCAAGGCATCCGGCGAGTGAGCGAACACCCGCAAAAAATTAGGCACCATGCCCAACTGGCCTTGGATCGCATCCAACAGGCTGCGTTGTTCGGTGTTGGCGGTTTCGTTGCTAACGGTGGTAATACGACTCATGATAGTTCTCCAAATAATGAAAGGGTTTGTCATAGGCCTGGGTGAAATTCAGCAGGCGGGTATAGTGTGTTTTATTGCATAAAAATAAAGAATATCTAGAATTATCAATTTACTATTCCGTTTATTGGAATTATCAATGGATAGGCTGCATTTAATGAGCGTGTATGTCGCGGTGGTCGAGGCCGAAGGCTTTGCCGGCGGCGCCCGCAAGCTACACATGTCGCCACCGGCCGTGACGCGTGCGGTGGCGGCGTTGGAGGAGCGCTTGGGGGTTAAACTGCTGAACCGCACTACCCGCTATGTAAGGATGACCGAGGCCGGCCAGAAATACTACGAGGATGCCAAACGCATCATTGCCTTGGCCGATGAAGCCGACGACGCAGTGCTGGGCATCAATGCCGAACCGCGCGGCTTTCTCACGGTTACCGCATCGGTGTTGTTCGGGCGATTGTTTGTGATGCCGGGTATCGTCGAGTATTTGCGCCGTTACCCGGCGGTGGAAGTCAACGCACTGTTTGTCGACCGGGTAGTCAACATGCTGGAAGAAGGCGTCGACGTGGCGATCAGGATCGGCGATTTGCCGGATTCCTCATACCGAGCATTGCGGGTCGGCTCGGTGCGGCGGGTATTGTGTGCCTCGCCGGAGTATCTGGCCGAACACGGTATACCGCAAACGCCGGACGAATTAACCGAACATCGCACCATTCTGGCACGAGGTCTAAATCCGCACAACGAGATGCGCTTTCAGTACGATGGACAGGCGCAGACGGTCAAATTGCAACCGCTTTTGAGCGTCAGCGACAACGACTCGGCGGCCAGCGCCGCCATGGCTGGACTGGGCATCACCCGCTTGCTGAATTATCAAATAGCCGAGCCGCTAAGGAGCGGTCAACTAAAAATCGTGCTCGGCGAATGCGAAAGCCCACCGGTTCCCGTCCATATTCTGCACCGCGAGGGCCGGCATTCTTCGGCCAAAATTCGATCGTTTGTCGATTTGATGGCTGAAAGGCTTCGGGCAGAATTGGCATTGAATTGACAGGTAAATTTAGCTGCGCAGGAACGTTCCGGGCGATACGCCAAAGTGACGCTTAAAGGCTTTGCTAAAGGCCGGCACCGATTCGTAACCGCTTCTTTCCGCCACGCGCTCCACGCTCATATTCGGTTCAATCAGCCAGTGAGCGGCAATTTGTAAGCGCCAGATCGTCAAATATTCAATCGGCGAATGGCCGATCAACGCGGCGAATTTTTCCGACAACACCGTCTTGGAAACGCCGGCCCGCGAGCAGAGTTCGGCTAGCGTCCAGGCATGCCAGGGCTGTTGATGAATCAAGGCCAACGCGGTGGCCAGCCGCTTGTCCTGCATCGCCGCAAACACCCCTTCGCGCACCAGACCTTCCTCGATACAGTAACGAATCACCAACACAAACAAGCTGTCGCACAGGCGTTCGACCACCGAATCGCTGCCGAATCGCTGCGCCGAGGCTTCGGTGATCGCCAGTTCGATTATCCGGGCCAGGACGTTGCCGGCCTGGTTCTGCCGAATTACGATTTCGGCGGGCAAGGCCTGCCACAACAAGGATTTTGGCGCGGCCAGCTCGATTTCGCCACAGACGAAGCCTGTTTCCCCATCCAGCCAAGGCGTCAATCGAGTGTCGTCGGCCGTTTCGGGCAAATGTTCGGCGCTATACGACAAGAAGTGCCTAGCGGCATGCGGCAAAAACAGAATCAAATCGCCGCTATCCAGCGCCAACGGCGTTGGCCAGCGCGGCGAATGCACAAAGCCTTGTCCCTTGCTGATCAGATGAAACCACACCGAGGTTTCGGAGTTGTGATCCATCAACCAGCGTCCGCACACGCCGCCGGAATACACCAGCTTGGCGTGCAGGTTCAGCGTATTAACTAGGGCAGTTAAGGCATCCATAACCCATTCCCGAAAGATCGGACAACAATGCCGGAATGGCGGGCATGGGATAGCCGGCCCGCTTTACTTAATCTGTCTTCGTCG
Source organism: Proteobacteria bacterium ST_bin11 (assembly GCA_002083615.1). GTDB lineage: Bacteria > Pseudomonadota > Gammaproteobacteria > Methylococcales > Methylomonadaceae > Methylomonas. The sequence continues at coordinate 44,570 of MSXO01000038.1, forward strand.
CAACTAGAACCGGCGCAACCGGTATCGGCGGCAAACTGCTTGTTATTTTTCAATTTTCTCAAAGAGATACCATGCCCCAATTCAAAATTCATTCTATCCTCACGGCCCCTGTCTCGGCTCAACCGCTACTGGAAAGGGCTTTAAAAAAATACGGCTTCGTGCCCAACCTGCAAGGCGGCTTGGCCGAAGCTCCGCCGGCATTGCAGGCTTATATCGAGTTGACGGCGTTGTTCGATCAAACTTCCTTGAGCCCGACGGAAAGACAAGTCGTACTGCTGGTCGTCAGCGCCGAGAATCATTGCAGCTACTGCGTGGCGGCACATTCGATGATCGCCAAAAAGATGGTCAAGGCCGATCCTGCCATCGTTGATGCGATCAGAAACTTGCAACCGTTGCCGGATCCCAAACTGGACGCCTTGGCAAACTTTACTCGCAACCTGGTAAAAAACCGCGGCGTGGTCTGCTCTCAAGTCTTCGACAAATTTATCACGGCCGGTTACAGCCGGGCGCAAGTATTGGAAGTGGTATTGGGCGTGACGCTTAAAACCCTCAGCAATTACACCAACCACATTATCGATACGCCGTTGGATACCGCATTCCAGGCCGAAGCCTGGGAAGAACCGGCGCAATGCAGCAGCCAGAAGTGCGCTTAAAGGGTTGATTGTTTTCGCCATAGCTCAGATGCGCCAATTCCGTGCAATTGGTGCATTTCGGCTTTTTTGTATGCGTAAACAGTTAAAGAAACCTTTGGGGGAATGCCATTTCGTCTCAGCGATTTGTTAACTCTAAATAACGTTGCCAGTCCTGATAGGTATCCACGTCCCACTGACTGTCCAGTTCGTAAACCTTCAAGCCGATGTCTTCTGACCGACGACGGGTGGAAGACATCACCTGGTCATGACCCCAGTTCATGTTGCTGAACAGTCTCGGTTGTGCCTCGTTTAAACCGATCATGACGTAACCGCCATCGTCGGCGGGTGCAATGACCGCATCGTGTCCTTGGTTTAACGCCGTCAGTGCACAACGCAGGTCGTCAGCGGAAAGACTAGGACAATCGCAACCCATCAGCAATGCATGCCGGTATCGGCCTAATGCATCTTCGAAGGCTTGTTGCATGCGTTCCCCTAAATCGGAGCCGTGTTGAGTCCGAAGAGTGACCGGATAACGGCGCACGCAATCCTGAAAAAAGTCATGGCTGGCGTCCGGCGCGCAGTGCAGTTCAACATTGCACAAAGGCTGCTGGAAGGCCCGGTCCAGGGTCATGTAAGTCAATTGCCGGTGTGCTGCGGCAGCTTGTTCGGCGCTCAAGGTCGGTTGCAGCCGGGTTTTGACTTGGCCGGGAATCGGTGCTTTGCAAAAAATCAGCAGCACGCTGTCGGGGAAAAACGTTTGCATGGCTTAAGCCTTGCGCCGCCAGGCATGATAACGGCCCAGCCATGCCAGTAAAGCTTTGGGTGCGTGATTGCGTTTCCAGACGCCCGCTACATATTTATTGGCTTCGGCCAGGGTTGGATAGATGTGAATGGTGCCGAGGATTTTATTCAAACCAATGCCGTGTTTCATCGCCAGCACGAATTCCGCCAGCAAATCACCGGCATGTTCACCGACGATGGTCACGCCGAGAATCTTGTCCTTACCGGGCACGGTCAGCACTTTGACAAAGCCGTGCGCTTCGCCATCGGCAATAGCTCTATCCAGATCGTCGAGGCCGTAGGTCGAAATCTCGTAGGCGATACCTTGGGCTTGCGCATCCTGTTCGTTCAAACCCACGCGAGCGACTTCCGGATCGGTAAAGGTCGACCAGGGAATCACCGAATAATCGGTACGAAATTTATTGAATTGGCCGAACAAGGCGTTGACCGCCGCATACCAGGCCTGATGCGCGGCGGTGTGCGTAAACTGGTACGGCCCCGCCACATCGCCGACGGCGAAAATATTGGGATAGTTGGTTTGCTGAAAGGCGTTGGTTTCCAGGGTTTTGCGCGGCGACAAGACAATGCCCAATTCCTCGACGCCATAACCTTGCACATTGGCGGCACGGCCGATGGCGATCAACACTTTATCGAAGGCGATTCTGACGATTTGGCCGTTAGCTTCCGCCAGCAAAATGTGTTCGCCGCTTTCGACAATGAATTCCTTGGCGGTGTGATTGATTTTGACATCCACGCCTTCCGCCTGGAAGCGGGCCTGGACGATGTCCGACACCTCCGCATCCTCGCGCAGCATAAGGCGCGGCGCCATTTCCACCTGTGTGACCTGGCTGCCCAAGCGGGCGAAGGTTTGCGTCAATTCGCAGCCTATCGGGCCGCCGCCCAGCACCAGCAGGCGCTTGGGTAATTCGCGCAAGTTCCAGATGTTATCCGAGGTCAGATAATCGATGTTTTCCAGTCCGGGAATCGGCGGCACGAAAGGCCGGGCGCCGGCAGCGATGACAATAGCGCGGCTGGTGATGGTTTTGACGCCGTCTGCTGTCGTGACTTCCACCGCCCAGGGCGAGACGATTTTGGCCGAGCCTTCGATGACCTCCACGCCCAGCTCGGTATAGCGTTCGATGGAATCGTGCGGGGCTACGGTTTTGATTACCTGTTGCACCCGTTCCATCACGGCGGCGAAATCAAATTCAGCCTCGGTTTTGGCGATGCCGAACTCGGGCGCGCGTTTGATATGCGACAGCAACTTCGCGGAACGAATCAGCGCCTTGGACGGCACGCAGCCGGTGTTTAAACAGTCGCCGCCCATTTTGTGTTTTTCGATCAACGTCACTTTGGCTTTGACGGCGGCAGCGATATAGGCTGACACCAAACCGCCGGCACCGGCGCCGATTACTATCAGGTTGTTGTCGAAACGGTCGGGTTTAGGCCAGTTCGCGTAAATTTTGCGTTGCTTGATGAATTCGAGCATTTTCTTCGCTACCAAAGGAAAAAGACCCAGCAGGGCAAACGAACCCAGCAGCGCGGGGGAGAGAATACCGGATAAGGAGTCGATTTTCGCCAACTGGGTACCGGCATTGACATATACCACAGTACCGGCCAGCATGCCGACCTGGCTGACCCAGTAAAAGGTGCGCACCTTAATCGGCGTCAATCCCATGACCAGATTGATCATGAAAAACGGAAAAACCGGTACCAAGCGTAAGGTGAACAAATAAAAGGCGCCGTCGCGATTCACGCCGTCATCGATAGCCTGCAAGCGGGCACTGAATTTGGCTTTGACCCAGTCGCGCAATAAAAACCGCGCGGCCAAAAACGCCAGGGTCGCGCCTATGCTGGAAGCAAACGAAACGATCAACGTGCCCCACAATACCCCGAAGACCGCGCCGCCTGCCAGCGTTAATATCGCCGCGCCGGGTAAAGATAGCGCCGTCACTGCAATGTATAAAGCGGCATACAGTGCCACCGCCAACAATGGCTGGGCTTGCCGATACTGATTGATGCCGGCCTGCTGGGCTTTTAAATTTTCCAGCGTTAGATAGTGCTGAAAATCCAGGGCAAAAAATGTCGCTATTAATGCGGCAATGCCCAGCAATAACAAAAG
>MSXO01000039.1 GCA_002083615.1 Proteobacteria bacterium ST_bin11
CTGTCGGCTTGTACCGCCGCCAGTTGATCTTCGTAAATCATTTTTGAATCGTGCAGCAAGCGACCGATCAAGGTACTTTTACCGTCATCGACATTGCCACAGGTTAAAAATCGCAGCAATTCCTTGCGTTCGTGTTGCGCCAGATAGGCGTTGATGTCGGTGGCAATTAAATCGGATTGATGAGACATATCACTCTCTGCGGGTTATTTAGAAATAGCCTTCGCGTTTTTTCAGTTCCATTGAGCCGGCCTGGTCTTGGTCTAGGAGCCGTCCTTGCCTTTCGCTTTGTCGAGTGACTAACATTTCGCCAATAATGTCTTGGACGCACGATGCCTCGCTTTCTATAGCGCCGGTTTGCGGATAACAACCCAGGGTACGGAAGCGAATTTGGCGTTTTTCTAAAGTCTTCAGTTCGTTTGGGTTCAAATACGGCAGCATCCGCTCGTCGTCCAAAGCCAGAATTTGCCCGCTATTTTCGTCAATCCAGCTAAGCCGTTGCGCAGAAAAATACAGCGGCACCAGATCGATATTTTCCAGCATGATGTATTGCCAAACGTCCAGTTCAGTCCAGTTTGACAGCGGAAAAACCCTGACCGATTCGCCCCGGTCGATCTCGGAATTATAAATTTGCCACAGTTCGGGGCGTTGTTGTTTCGGGTTCCATTGATGATTAGCGTCCCTAAACGAAAACACTCTTTCTTTGGCGCGCGATTTTTCTTCATCTCGACGCGCCCCACCCAGAGCAGCATCAAAGCCGTACTTGTTTACGGCTTGTTTCAAGGCTTCCGTTTTCATCAAGTCGTTATATTTGACCGAGCCTGATTCGATTGGATGTATGCCCATAGCCAACGCTTCTTTGTTGATATGAACTATTAAGTCAAGCCGCAAATTAGTAACCAGGTTGTCGCGAAAACGCGCCATTTCGGCAAATTCCCAGGTTGTATCGATATGCAATAAAGTGAAAGGGACATTGCCGGGCCAAAAGGCTTTTCTGGTCAAGTGCAGCATGACGGTCGAATCTTTGCCGATTGAGTAGAACATGCAAGGCTTTTCAAAACAGGCCGCTACTTCTCGGATGATGTGGATACTTTCTGCCTCCAGTTGTTTTAAGTGAGTTAACTGATGGGTTGTCATTGTGGAGTCCTGAGTAAAATAAGCATTTTTTGAAGCTTTAGTTATTGCGGCATCAGTTGAGGCAATCATGGCTGATGAACCGCTGCTGATCCGTTTGCATAAAATCCACGTCATTCACCATAAAGTTATGCAGCGACAAGCTGTAAAAGCAGTCGAAATGGCGCTGAACAGTCTGCCGGATACTGTCGTCATAGTAAGGGAGAATGGTTTGGGCTTTGCCTGATAGCCGTTCGACTATCGCGCCATCCCTGACGACCAATTGGCCGTTTTTAAACACCAACGCGGCTCGTTCGAACATGGTTTCCTTGTTGGCATGCGGCGTGTACACGGCAATATCGGCTATACCACCTGGCTGCAGATGGCCGCGATCGGTCAATCCCAGCAAGCTGGCGGCAGCGCTGCGGGTCATCAGCGCGATTTCATACAAGGAGTATTCTTTTTTAAGATCTTTCAGCAAGGTCGTGGCTACCACATCCGGGTGAATGCTTTGCAAGCATTCCAGACGATATTGGTAGTCCATCAGCAAGCGGAACAACTGCGGATAACAGGTGAACGGCGCCCCGTTGGGATGATCGGTGGTAAAAAACACCCGACCGGGGTCTTCCGCCAACAAAAACATTTCCAGACCGATGGCCCATTGCAGGCCGTTCACGAAGCTAGTCTGACGATATCGGTAGGGCACTACGCCGCCAGAGCCTTCGCATTCGGCATCCCACATCACCCATTTATTGGGGCTGGCATCGGCATTTCGGCTGTACTGGGCAATCACATCGCCGGATATTGTCACGGTTTGGCCGAACAACACTTGACCGACATCCATGCTGATGTTGGGATAACGGCGGAATCCATCCATCAATTGCGCCGCCGCCGAGGAGAATCCGCGGGTGCCTTCTTTACCATACGCATAAAACTGCACATGAGCCAGATGCATTGGCAAGCCTTGGGCCGCCTCCATGGTCGCCAATACCGTTTCAACATTGCCGGGTACGCCTAAGTTATTGCAGTGAACATGTACGGGGTGTGGTACTCCCAGAGTGTAAGTAGCGCATTGCAGGGTTTGCAGGATCTGTCTTGAGCTCACGCCATAATCAGGCACCACATCGTCCAGATCGAAATGACGAGCGTTGCTTTTGAAGGCGTTGGCTCCGCCAGCGTTGATCACCTTTAATCCCAGCGCCCGAGTGGCATGCAGAGTCCAGGCGACGTAGTCGTTGATTTGGGCCTGACTGGCTCTGTCGCGCATTAATCGCAACAATAAGTCGTCGTTGCCCAATATGGCCAGTGCGGCGGTATCGATGATGGGAATGTCGGCCATTTGCAAGTGCACGTCCAGCGCATTGACCGGCAACATGGCCGGTTCCACCACCGTGGTATAACCCATCCTGGCGTAGCGGTAGCCTGTATCGGTGGTTGACCACTTTGCTGTGCTAAACGGCTGGTTTATGCGACGCGCCATGTGATTGCGATGTTGCTCCGGCAATAGCAGGCGGGCGGTGTTGACGTTTCCCCCCGCGATGTGGCTATGAATGTCCACGGCGCCAGCCATTACCACTTTCCCCGAGACATCGTAGATTTCGTCGAAGTGGGCGTCAGAGCCGGGATCTTGGACGATGTAGCCATCGCGAATAAAAATATCGCGAATCTCTCCATCAAGTTGTTGTGAAGGATCGTAAAGTGTTCCACCGGTCAGTTTGCTAAGCATCGGCCTTATCCCAAATCTGTTCTTTCATTCCGTTCCCCTGCCGATTCGCGGCATGTGTCCGTCGATAGGTTTTATACGTTTTGCTTGCTTGTCGCTCCCTTTGGTTTATCGCAGCCATACGTTGACTCTCAAGGATTGCAGTAGTCGCAACTGCCGGCCATTGCAAAAGCTTGCGCGCGACTGATTAGGGTTTGGTGTTCACAGCGCACGCAGCTATGTATATCGGCTTTGGCTTCTTCGGTAGGTTGGCCGCAGTCCTCGCAGGGCAAGCCGCGAACGACGCCGGATTTAGCAAACCCTGGGGCACCGCAAGCCGGACACTGTGATTGCAGTTTTTGCATCAACGCCTCAGCGGCGCAGCGAATGTTTTGCATGCGAGTGGGGTTGGCGAATGCGCGCATATCGGTTTCGATAAACGCTTGGTGCTCAGCGGATGATGCCAGGGCCCAATTCACCGCATCCCGTAAACTGTCCCAATTCGACAGGCCTTTACGAAACTCAGGGTGCTGTTCATTGCCGGGGCGAACGATCAAATAGTGCTCCGGAAAACCCGCCGACTCGGCAAAACTTTTGGCTGCCTGCCAATCCGTGACGATTTGGTGGGAAAAATTGGTTACACCCGATGCGGTGGCCACCACCTCAATGTCCAGCCGATCGTCGATCCAAATCAGCAGCTCTAGGTTATACGGCAGCATATAGGCGAAAGGATCAGGTCCAAAAGATCCTTCGCTAGCTATGCCAAGCGACAAGCCGGAAAGCGCCATGCCGATTCTCGCTTTGATTCGCGCGGCCTCAAGCTGATTGCCGGCGCGAGCAATATCGCGAGTGAACGTGCCGAGTTGGTCTGTATCGTATTCGCTGATATGTTCGAGTTTACAGCCTAAGCTGCGATCCAAAATCTCCCTCAGGGGTGTTTCTTTACCATGCTGAGTGAGTAGCGCGACACGCTGCCCGGAATAATCGGTTTCGGAAAAAGCCAAGGCGTGCATTACGGGATCTCTGTCGCCAAGGGCCGGAGACAAGGGCCCAATTGCCTGTTGTGCCGAGTGCCAAGGTCTAAGTTTCCGATCATGGCGCTTGCCAGCGCTTTGAAAGCGTGCTGGCGATTGAACTCACTATGCGGCTGGGTTGGGTAGGCGCTAACCAAGGCCATTTCATCGCGATCTTTCATCAATAGATAGTGGCTTTTCCGATTTGCCGCCCTTGGCAAGGCTTGCGCCCGATACTGAGCTTGCGCGGATTGTTCTCGGGCGGCGCAGGGAATCAATGTTTTCAAGTTCATCATCTGTCTCCTTAGTGAAAACAAGGATTGTTTAAAACATTTGCAGCTTGCTGGGGCTGCCCCACGCATGTCGTCGAAACACGCTGTTGAGGGCATCCCGGTCAAAAACCAATTCGCCGCCTGTTGCCCGGTGTTGCTTTTCCCAGTTGACCAATAAGTCGAGGCAAGCGTGATCGATAAAATTCAGGTCGCGAATCGATATGTGAACGTTGGTGTTGGTGGGTAGTTTCTCAAGCACATCCGCCAAAATGGGCAAGCGCATAAAGCTCGCAGCGCCCTTCAGATGGATAAAAGTCTGGCCGTTTTCAGGGTCTTCGGTGACTTCGATGTCCAGGTGAGAGAACGAATACATCAACTTCGCCAAAGCTAATGAAATGCCCACCGCGATGCCCGTGAACAGATCAACCACTACCACCGAGCCGAGAGTGGCTAGATAAATTGCCGCTTCGCCTTTATCTTGGTGCCACAGAATTTGGGCGAACTGAAATTTGGTGAGCTTTATCCCGGTGAACACCAAGATAGCGGCCAAGGCCGCCACCGGGATATTCGCCAAAACTCCTGGGATTAACATAACGAACAGGAGCAGCCAAACACCGTGAAGCACCCCGGATAGGCGGGTTCTTGCGCCTGCATTGACATTGGCTGTACTGCGGACAATAACGCCAGTGACCGGCAGCACGCCTAAAATGCCGCAGACGACATTGCCAAAACCTTCGGCGACCAGTTCGCGGTTATATTGGGTTCGCGGGGTGCGGCGTTGCATGGAGTCTACTGCGGTAGCCGTTAGTAATGACTCGGCGCTGGCCACGAAAGCCAGAGAGATGCCGCCCAGCCAGATAGCGCCAGAGCTTAAGTGATCCAGCCATATTAGGCTGGGCCAGGTTATGGCCTCTGCCAACTGCCCTGGGGTGGGGATTAATTTGACTGGCAATTCCAGCAATGACGCCATAACTGTCGCCACCAACACACTAATCAATGGTGCGGGCACAAGGCTAAGTTTTTTGGTGGCAAACCGAATCCACAACAGCCAAGAGCCAATCGTCGACAAGCCGATCAACGCGGCGGACTGATTAGAAGCCGAGCCGATAGTCGTTAACACGGATTCCGGTATCGACCACAGGTTGATGATGCCGGCAAAATCCTTGCCTGTTCCGGGTGCCGTATGATCCAGCATGATGTGGAATTGAGAGGCAAAGATGGTCACGCCAATTCCTGCCAGCATGCCTTGAATCAAAGCTGGCGAGACCGCGCGGAATACCAGGCCCAAGCCTAAAAAACCAGCCAACATTTGCAGCGAACCCGCGATCAGAACAATAAGCCCTAAGGTAGCGAAGCCGTATTCGCCAATAAAAAGTGCCACCATGACCGCCAGACCTGCTGCGGGTCCCCTCACTTGCAGTGCGCAACCTGATAGCGGCCCGCAAACAATGCCACCAATGATGGCGGTCACGATTCCCACTGGTGCGGCACTTTGCATCGGAATTCCAGATGCAAGAGCAACCCCCATCGATAAAGGCAGTGCAACCAGGAAAACTACCAAGGATGCTAGCACATCTTCTTTCCAGGTTTTATTGAGCTTCTTGGTGCAAGCCCTAAGCGATGACGGGGTTTTGCTTAAATGAGTTTTCACCTACGTCCTCTTAAGTCAGAAAAATGAACTTTCATTTGCAGTTGCTGGAAAAGTCCGGACGCCTATTCTCAAGTTTTATGGCGTCCTCAGTTGTGCGAAGAGCCCTTGTATTCACTAGATTCGCGCCTAGGAACTATGACTATCATGAGTCGCAAGTGCGTCTAAAGCCCGCCAAGATGCCCGTGGGATAGCGTATCGGCGACATAGTACGAGAATAAAAATCCATTGTTAAATAGAATTATTGGAATATATTTATCGTTATTTGCAATGCTTAAATCAATATGAAGCGTATAAACTATCAACATCTGTTTTACTTTTGGAATGTGGTTCGCGAGGAAAGTATTACCCGTGCTTGCGAAAAATTGCATTTGGCTCAGCCGACGATTAGCGGTCAGCTAGCGGTTTTTGAACAGACTATTGGCGAAAAGCTGTTTCACCGCAACGGTCGCAAATTGGTACTGACCGACACGGGACGCATCGTCTATCACTATGCTGAGGAGATTTTTAGCATAGGGCGTGAACTGTCAAATACCCTGAATGGTCGCATTGCCGGTGGGGGGATGCGGTTAACGGTTGGGGTTACCGATGCTTTGCCAAAGCTGGCGGTCTATCGGTTGTTAGCGCCGGCATTTAACATGCCGGAGTCCGTGCAAATCACTTGTTTTGCGGATAAGGCCGAACGTTTGTTAACCGAAACCGCGTTGCTGAGCGTTGACCTGATACTGTCCGATACGCCATTGATGTCAGCCAGCAGCAGCAAAGCGTTTAACCATCTGTTGGGCGAGAGCGGGATTACCGTATTCGGCACAGAACAGCATGCGCGAACTTATAAAGCGAACTTCCCGCGCTCGCTATCCGGTGCGCCATTTTTGTTGCCCACCAACAATACCGCGCTCCGGCGCGCCTTGGATCAATGGTTTGAGAGCGAAGCCATTAACCCGTTGGTGCGCGCGGAAATCGAGGACAGCGCCCTTATCAAAACCTTTGGTGCCGGTGGGGTGGGTTTGTTTGTTGCACCGCGCTCGGTGGAGCCCGAAGTGCAAAAACAATACGGTGTGGAAATAATCGGTCGAATTGATAGCGTTCATGAGCGTTTTTACGCCATTACCCTGCGGAGAAAGTTGAATCACCCTGCGGTAACGGCCATTCTGAACGATGCAAAGAATCGGTTGTTTTAATGATTTTGTAAATTGGAGACTGTCATGAATGTAACAGATCAAGAATTAGTTTTGCTCAACGCCTATTGGCGGGCCTGTAACTATCTGGCCGCGGGTATGATTTATTTGAAGGATAATCCCTTACTAAAAGAATCGTTAAAACCCGAGCATATCAAGCAGCGCTTATTAGGACACTGGGGAGCCAGTCCCGGCCTGAGCTTTACCTATGTTCACCTCAACCGCCTGATTAACAAATATGACCTGGATGCGATTTTTCTCGCCGGCCCCGGGCATGGTGCGCCAGGTGTGCTGGCGCCAGTGTACCTGGAAGGCACCTACAGCGAAATTTATCCCAATAAAAGTGAAGACAGCGAAGGTTTGCTGAACTTTTTCAAAGACTTTTCCTTTCCGGGCGGTATTGGCAGCCATTGCACCCCAGAAACCCCCGGTTCGATTCACGAAGGCGGCGAATTGGGCTATAGCGTCTCTCATGCTTTTGGTGCGGCTTATGACAACCCGGACTTGCTTGTTGCCGTAGTGGTGGGCGATGGTGAGTCGGAAACCGGCCCTTTGGCCACCTCCTGGCATTCTAATAAGTTTCTCAATCCGATACGGGACGGCGCGGTGTTGCCGGTTCTGCATCTGAACGGCTACAAAATAAACAATCCGACCTTGCTGTCGCGCATTAGCCATGAGGAGTTGGATAACCTATTCAAAGGTTATGGCTGGCAGCCGTATTTTGTAGAAGGCAGCGACCCGATCGAGATGCACGGCAAAATGGCAGCGGCCATGGAAGCCTGTGTACTGGAAATCAAGCGGATTCAGGAGGAAGCGCGCGGCACCGGTCAGGCGGTGCGGCCGCGCTGGCCGATGATCGTGTTGCGCTCACCGAAAGGCTGGACCGGCCCGAAAGAGGTGGATGGGCATAAAATCGAAGGGTTCTGGCGCGCGCATCAAGTACCGTTGAGCGGCGTGCGGGAAAATCCGGCCCATCTGGCGCAACTGGATGCATGGTTGCGGAGTTACAAACCCGACGAGCTGTTTGATGAAGTGGGGCATTTACGGCCTGAATTGAAAGCATTGGCTCCTAAAGGCCAGCGGCGGATGAGTGCCAACCTGCATGCCAACGGCGGTCGCTTGCGTAAAGCGCTGCGGATGCCCGATTTTCGTGATTACGCGATAAGTGTCGCCAAACCGGGCACCACCAGCGCTGAAAATACCCGGCCCCTGGGCAAGTTTCTGCGCGACATCATGCGCGACAACATGCAGAATTTTCGGGTGTTCGGCCCCGACGAAAACAGTTCCAATAAACTGGATGATGTCTATCAAGTCAGTAAAAAAACTTGGCTGGCCGATTATTTACCGGAAGATGCCGGCGGCGGCGAACTGGCGGTTGATGGTCGAGTCATGGAAATGTTGTCCGAACACACCCTGGAGGGCTGGCTGGAAGGGTATCTGCTCACTGGACGGCACGGCTTCTTTTCGACCTACGAAGCCTTCGTGCATGTCATAGATTCCATGTTCAACCAGCATGCCAAATGGCTGGCCATGTGCAATGAGATTCCTTGGCGCGCGCCTATTTCGTCGCTCAACCTACTGATCACTTCGACCGTTTGGCGGCAGGATCACAACGGCTTTACCCATCAGGACCCCGGTTTTCTGGACATCGTCGTCAACAAAAGTCCATCGGTGACGCGGATTTACTTGCCGCCCGATGTCAACTGTCTGCTGTCGGTAGCCAATCACTGTCTGGAAAGTACCAATTACATCAATGTCATTGTCTGCGACAAGCAAAAGCATTTGCAGTACTTGGATATGGATGCTGCGATCAAGCACTGCACCAAAGGCATCGGTATCTGGGACTGGGCCAGCAACGACAATGGCGCAGAACCGGATTTGGTCATGGCCAGCGCCGGCGACATTCCTACCAAAGAGGCCTTGGCCGCTGCTGTGATCCTCCGCGAACACTTCCCGGACTTGAAGGTACGCTTTGTCAACGTGGTCGATCTGTACAAGCTGGCGCCGGCCTCCGAGCATCCGCACGGCTTGTCCGACAAAGACTTCGACAGCCTTTTCACCCTGGATAAGCCGGTGCTGTTCAATTTCCACGGCTACCCCTGGCTGATTCACCGCTTGGCCTATCGCCGCCACAACCATAAAAACCTGCATGTGCGCGGTTATAAAGAAAAAGGCAGCATCAACACCCCGTTGGAATTGGCGATCCAAAATGAAATCGACCGCTTCAGTCTGGTGATCGACGCGATAGACCGCATTCCGTCGTTAAAAGTGGCGGGGGCCCATGTGAAGGAAAAAATGCGTGATATGCAGATCGAATGCCGTAACTATGCCTATGAGAATGGCTCGGATCTACCGGCGGCGGATAATTGGGTTTGGCCTTACCCTTAGTCCTGAAGTAACTGGATATGCAGTCAATTTTTTCCGGCTGGTCGGGGACTGGCTGCGCGTAACGCTTCGGCAGGCCTTAGTAAGCACGCGTGGCGCGCGTATTCTCTATTAAGGCTAACACCGAGCGGTGCTGGCGCTTGGCGGTAGCTTTGGGGGTAGCATGTTTACAATTCACGGGGTGACTGGGCAAGTTTTCAGTGGCACTCTGGAAGAAATGAAGCGGGTATTCGCCGCTGACAAAGCCCGTAAAGTTCGCGCTATCGAGAAGGACGGCGCGGAGATGGGCGGTGTCGCTGTCGAGATGAGTCGTCGCCCTCAGGACGCCGCTATTCAGGCTTACCGGCGGATGCTTTCGCATGACTTGGAGCGCGGTCCTCTCTATCACGCCTACCAAATCATGCAAACCCCGGTGATCAGCGTTTTAGCCGGCGATGACGCTGCTACAGCCTGGCATGTTTTGCGCAAACATAACGTCCATCAAGGGCCAGTCCTCAACGAGGAGAGGCAAATGGTCGGCATCGTCAGCGAACGCGAGCTTTTGACCGCTGTGAATATCGATGCAGGGGTTGTCGTCGAGTCTCTCGGCAGGCGGGTGGCAGACGTCATGACCACGCCCGTCGTTGCGGCAGCAACGGTTACCGATGTGAGGCGAATTGCGGCGGTTATGCTTGATCACGGTGTGGATGGTGTGCCGATTACTAATGATAACGGCCACTTGATCGGCTTTATTTCTCGTAGCGACATTTTGAGAACGCTGATTATGGAGCCGCCGCTCAGTCTTTGGCGCTGAGCCAAGTTGTCGATTCAAAAAAGATGCCGGCTTACGAAGGCGCCAAACACTTAAGAGGTTGCTTGATTTTCCGGCGGGGCCGGAAAAATCTCTTGGCAAAATAGCCCTAGCGGTCCTAGCCAGCGGCTATGTCGAAGTCTTCGGGCGACAGAGTGGGGAATTGAGCAGGTTTCACCGGAATGGCGCGGTAATTCCAGACAATTTTTCAGAAATGTTGAAACCGAGTAAATTTTCTAACCTTAAATGGACAAAGGCATTCGTGGCTTTTAAGTTCGATGTCATAATGCACTATCAAAATTTCACTACTTGAATGTAGTCATTATGACTTCAGTTTCTCAATCATCTTTTCAAACGACCATTCTGGTCGTCGACGACATTCCGGAAAATATCACGGTATTGGGCGAGTTACTTAAACCCGTCTATACGGTGCGGGTGAGCACCAATGGCCGGCGAGCGCTTGAGTCCGCTATCGTTCACCCATTGCCTGACCTGATCTTGCTCGATGTGATGATGCCGGAAATGGATGGTTACGAAGTCTTGAGCCGACTAAGAGATATTCCGGAAACCCGCGACATACCGGTCATTTTTATTACAGCGCTGGACGGTGTTGAAGACGAATCACTCGGTTTCGATCTGGGGGCGGCCGATTACATTACCAAGCCCTTACGGCCCGCGATCGTCATGGCAAGGATTAAGGCTCAACTGGAATTGAAACAGGCCCGTGATCGCTTGCGAGATCAAAACGCCTGGCTGGAAACCGAAGTCGCGCGGCGCATGAGGCAAAATCAGCGGATCCAAGATGCCAGCATGCGCGCCCTTGCCAGTCTGGCGGAAACCCGAGACAACGAAACGGGTAATCACATTCTGCGGACGCAGGGCTATGTCAATGTTCTGGCTAAGGAGTTGGCAAAAAAACCTCATCATGCGGCAGCCCTGACCCCAGCCATCATCGATAGTTATACCAAAGCCGCTCCGCTACACGACATCGGTAAAGTCGGCATACCCGATGAAATTCTTAACAAGCCCGGAAAGTTCGAGCCCGAAGAATGGGCGATCATGCAAACCCACGCGCGAATCGGTTCGGATGCGATCTGGCGGGCGATTCAAAACGAGGAAGATCAATCAGAGTTGGATTTTTTGCACATTGCAATGGAAATCTCGCACTACCACCACGAAAAATGGGACGGCAGCGGCTACCCGGAAGGTTTGAAAGGCAAGAGTATTCCGCTATCGGCACGCTTGATGGCGCTAGCCGATGTGTTTGATGCCTTAATCAGCAAACGCGTTTATAAGTCGGCGTTTCCGGTGGATAACGCCGTCGAGATAATTATTGAGGGCAAAGGCAAGCACTTCGATCCTGAGATCGTAGAGGCGTTTCTGTCCAGACTCGATGAGTTTAGGAGTATTGCCGCGCGTTACCGCGATCAGGAGAAAGCTTGAGTGCGATCGAGCAATCTTGTGTGCTGCCAGAGCGTCGCCGCTTTTTAAAAGCGGCTTCCGCTGTTTATTTCGCTTCCTGGATTAGCGGTCTCAATGGTTGCGGCGCATCCGATCCGCTCAAAATTGCCAGCCACGTTTGGCCAGGCTATGAATTCTTGTTTCTTGCCCGGAGTATGGGTTGGTTGAAGCCTGAAGATACGATTTTGCTGGAAACCAAAAATGCATCCGAGTCGCTGGAGCATTTGGTTAGCGGCAACGTGCATGGAGCGGCGTTAACGCTGGACGAAACTTTGCGGGTGTTGCAACAGGGGGTGCCAATTTGCGTAGTTTTGTTGTTCGATGTCTCGTCTGGTGCTGACGCCTTACTGGTTAAGCCGGAGATTAAAAGCCTCGCCGATCTAAAAGGCGCTCGGATTGGGGTGGAGACTACCGCAGTGGGTGCGTTGATGTTGAATAAAATTCTGGCTAAAGCCGGTTTACTGAGCTCAGATTTAGACCTTGTGCATGTCAGTATCGATGATCACCTAAGGAGCTGGCAGAATCATGATTTGGACGCATTGATTACTTACGAGCCGACCGCCACTAAAATCGAGCAGTCTGGAGCAGTGCGGTTATTCGATAGTCGCGAAATTCCGAATACCATTTTCGACGTTTTGGCCGTTCGCCGTGACGTCGTGCAACAGTATAAACGGCAGCTACAAACTCTGATTGCAAGTCATTTCCGGGCGCAGTGGGCCTGGAGAACCAACCCCATCGATACGGCATACCGGTTGGCTAAACGCTTAGACGCCCAAGCCGGCGACATTCAACTGTTGTTCCGAGGCCTGCAATTACCCGATCTGGTTTATAACCGGCATATGCTTGGCGGGCCAGCCAGTGACTTGATCGCCTTGTCAAAGGAGGTCTCCGCACTGATCGACATGAATCCGAGTCTGATTTCAGCGGACTTGTTCGACGCCGCCTATTTGCCTAAGTCCTGAGCGCGTGAATATCTCTACCCGTTTTTGGTTGATCTTGATCGGCTTGTTGTTGAGCTTTCCAATCTTTGCGGAGAAAACCCTTTATATAGGTATTTTGGCCTATCGGCCAAAAGCGCAAATCGAAACGCATTGGCAAGCGCTGATACCTTACCTGGATCAGCATTTCAAGGAGCGCTACCATGCCGAGCGCTTCCAGCTCAAAGTGTTTGATTATCAAGAACTGGAATCAGCTATCCAACGGCAGGAAATCGATTTTATCGTCACCAATCCAGCCAGTTACGTCATGCTGGAACATCGACTCGGCTTAACGCAACCACTGGCCGGTTTGGTAACAGAGTATCAAGGCGTTGCCATGCGAGGGTTTGGCGGCACCATGTTGACCAAAGCCGATCGTAACGATTTAAAGACCTTAAACGACATTAAGGGAAAGCGTGTTGGAGCCGTTGGCAAGGACTCTTTCGGCGGTTACCAAATGCAGGCTTTCGAATTAGCGGAGCAGGGCTTGAACCTAGCACAGGAAGCAAAGTCCGTCGAAATGTTTGGGATGCCGCATGACAAAGTCGTTGAGGCATTGCTTGATGGGCGGATCGATGTTGGTTTCGTGCGCAGCGGTCTGTTGGAGGAAATGCTCGACGAACAGAGAGTTGCGCCCGGCGTCCTCAAGGTGCTCAATCGGCAAGACCTGCCGGGATTCCCCTTGGCTGTCTCAACAAGGCTTTACCCCGAATGGCCGGTAGCGGCTTTGCCGCATGTAAGTCCTGAACATGCCGCACGATTTACTGCGGCCTTGTTGTCCTTACCTGAAGGCGGCAGTATCACCAAGAACATGGGCATTCACGCTTTCGTGATCCCTTACAACTACGAGCCGGTGCGTGATTTAGCCAGAACCTTGCGCGTTCCGCCTTACGATGTTCGTCCTGAAATTACCTGGGATGACATCTGGCTCAATCATGGGCCAGCCATTAGCAGTGTTATATGCGCGATATTGCTCATATTGGCCTTGTTGCTTGCGCTTTTCAAATACACTCGCCAGTTAATCCTGACTAGGCAGCAACTTGAGCAGGGTGCTAAACATCTGGAAAATGAGAAAGCCCATCTGCGAACACTGATCAATACCATGCCAGATCTGGTTTGGCTCAAGGACCCGAACGGTGTTTATCTGACCTGTAATCCCTTATTCGAAAAACTCTTCGGCGCCAAGGAGTCGGAGATCATCGGCAAAACGGATTATGATTTCATCGATAGTGCATCAGCCCAATTTTTTCGTGAGCATGATTTGGCAGCGATAGCGGCAAATATGCCTTCTGCGAACCAGGAGTGGTTGACCTTCAAAGCCAACGGTTATCGCGGTTTGTTCGAAACCGTTAAAACCCCGATGCGGGATTCCAATGGCAAACTGATCGGTGTGTTGGGAATCGCACGCGACATTACGGAGCGTCAGCAACGCGAGGAAGCGCTGGCGGAAAGTGAGGAACGCTTTCGTAAATTGTTTGAAGACACGATGGACGCATCCATGCTGTTGCAGGACGAACACTGCTCCGATGCCAATCGCGCTATTCTGGCAATGTTTGGAATAGAGTCGGTCGAAGCCTTCTGCCAGCTGTCGCCGGCCCAGCTATCGCCCGAACGGCAGCCGGATGGGATCTTATCCAGCATTAAAGCGCAGGCCATGATTAACGTGGCAATCGAGCAGGGTGCGCATTTTTTCGAATGGGAACACCGGCGGGCCAATGGCGAATGCTTTCCTGCCGAAGTGTTGCTGACCCCCATACTGCACAAAAACCAAAAAATCATTCACGCTGTCGTCCGGGATATTTCAGCGCGAGTAGAAATTGAAAAAGCCCTTATCAAAGATACCGAACTGCGCAAGCAGATGATGGAATCGATTCCAGGTATTTTTTATCTATTCGACCAAAACGGTCGGTTTATCTACTGGAACAGCAATATGGAAAGGCTGAGCCAGCGCAGTAAAACCGAAGTCGCTGCCATGCATCCGCTAGATTTGTTCGACAGCCAAGAAAAAGCCAAGGTTGAACAGGAGATCACTAATGTGATGAACCTGGGCAGTGGTTACGTCGAGGCCGATTTGCTGGTCAAAGACGGCAGCAGAATACCCTATTTCTGGACCGGGGCCCGCATAGAGCTGGATGGCGAGCCCATGTTAATCGGGATCGGCACCGATATCAGTGAGCGTAAACAGGCGGAAATTGCCTTACAAGACAGCGAACGTAACTTGAACCGAGCGCAGGCCATTGGCCGAATCGGGAGTTGGACAGTCAACCTGATAGACAATCATTTGATCTGGTCTGCGGAAACCTATCGAATGTTCGGAGTCGATACTGCTAAAGCGGTTGATCTGCAAGATTTCCTCGCCATCGTTCATCCCGACGACCGTGAAGTGCTGCTTCAGGCTTGGAATGCAGCGCTGGCAGGCGCCGAATACGACATCGAGCACCGGATTATTGTCCAAGCGCAGACCTTTTGGGTGCGTGAGATTGCGGAATTCATTTACTCGAGCAGTGGGGCGCCCTTATCGGCGGTTGGTACGGTACAGGACATCACCGAGCGCAGACTGATGCTGGAACAACTAGCCGACGAACGTCGCCGCCTCAGTGACATCATAGACGGCACCCAAGCCGGCACCTGGGAATGGAATTTGCAAACCGGCGAGTGTCATTACAATGAACGTTGGGCGAATATTTTTGGTTATTGTCTTGACGAGCTCATCCCATTCGATATCAATACCTGGGAAGCGTTTAACCATCCAGAAGACTGCAAACTCGCCAATCGGCTGCTGCAAGAGCATTTTGACGGAAAATCCGATTATTACGAATGCGAAGTCCGCATGAAACACAAGGATGGCCATTGGGTTTGGATTTCCGACCGTGGTCGTTTGGTAAGTCGCACCGCAGAAGGTAAGCCGTTGTTGATGAGCGGCACGCACATGGATGTTACCAAACGCAAAAACGCCGAGCAGGAGCTTAAGGCTAGCGAGGAACGTTTTCGCAACATGGCCGAAAACACTGTCGATTGGTTATGGGCCTGCGATTTACAAGGTCGGCATACCTATTCAAACCAAGTGGCGATAGAGTTTTTTGGCTACGGCTTTGAAGAATTGAAAACCATCGATACCAGCAATTTGGTTCATCCCGATGACATGGATTTATTCCTGTCATTGATGAAGAACGCCGCTAGGGAGAAATCGGGTTGGAAAGGCGTCATCGTCCGCTGGAAAAATCGGCAGGGCGGGTATTTATCACTGGAGTCCACCGCTGTGCCGATATTGGATAGGTCCGGGGATGTGATCGGTTTCCAAGGCATAGATCGCGACATTACCGAGCGACTAAAAGCAGAACAGGCTTTGAAGGAAAGCGAATTTTTCCTCAACGAGAGTCAACGTATCGGCAATCTGGGCGGCTGGCGGGCAGATCCGGTTGCCAACACGGTGGTATGGACTGAAGGCGTTTACGCCATCGTCAAAATGCCGTTGGATTACAAACCGGATCTGCAATCCGCATTGGATTTTTACCCGCCCGGTTCTCGCGAGCATGTGGTGGCCAACTTGAATAAAACCCTTGTCACCGGGGAGCCGTTCTCAATCGAAGTCGAAGTGGTGGACAGCGAAGGGGTATTAAAGGGGGTTGAGCTGCGTGGCTTCCCGCATTACATGGATGGCCGTATTGACTATTTAATGGGCACCTTGCAAGACATTTCCGAGCGTAACCGGGCAAACGAAAGCCTACAGAAACTGTGGCTGGCGGTGGAACAAAGCCCTAATTGCATCATTATTACCAATCTGGATGCCGAGATTGAATACGTTAACCAACGTTATCAGGATATCACCGGCTACTCACGTAACGACGTGATCGGGCAACAGCCCGGCATCATGAAAATAGGCAGTGGTGGGCAGGCCAACAATGCATCAGTCTGGGACGCATTGAAAGCCGGCAAAAATTGGTCGGGGGAATACGTCAATCGACGCAAGGACGGCAGCGAATATAACCTGCAAACCTATATTTCACCGGTTCGCCAAACGAATGGTCAGATTAGCCATTATCTTCTGATTCAGGAAGATATCACTGACAAGAAACGGATGACGGAGGAGTTGAATGCCTACCATCATCATCTGGAAAAATTGGTGAAATCGCGCACCATAGAATTGGAACAAGCGCGGGAGGCGGCGGAAATGGCCTCCCGCTCAAAAAGTGCCTTTCTGGCTAATATGAGTCATGAAATCCGCACGCCAATGAATGCGATTCTGGGTATGTCGCATTTGTTAAAGCGCGATTTGCACGATCCAAGACAACTGGACAAACTCGGCAAAATTAACGCCGCCAGCAAGCATTTGCTCGGTCTGATTAACGACATCCTCGATTTGTCCAAGATCGAAGCGGAACGTCTGACCATTGAGGAGGCGGCTATCAACCTGGGATCGATAGTCGACCATGTATGCAGCATGATGATGGATCGCGCCCGCAGCAAAGGTGTTGCGTTTATTCAGGAGATTGATCCTTTGCTAAGGGATTTGACCCTGTCTGGCGACCCGTTACGGATCGGTCAGATTTTGATCAATTATGTGGGGAACGCCGTCAAATTTACTGAACGCGGACAAATTGCCCTGAGAGCCAAGCTAGTATCGCAAACCGAGCTGGCTGTTGCGGTTCGCTTCGAAGTTCAGGATACCGGGATCGGTATGACCGAGGAACAACAGGCCAGAGTATTCGAAGCGTTTGAACAAGGCCACAGTTCAACTACCCGAAAATATGGCGGCACCGGGTTGGGCTTAACCATCAGTCGTCATTTGGCCCGCATGATGGGCGGACAAGTCGGGGTTAATTGTAAGCCCGGAGTGGGTTGTATTTTCTGGTTTAACGTAAGCCTAAAGCGCGTTAATCTGGCCAATTTACCAACGCCAGCGCTTGAAGGTGCTGTCGATTTTCGACATGACGCCACTATCCTGCTGGTCGAAGACAATGAAATCAATCAAGAAGTGGCAAAACAACTCCTGGAGTCAGCCGGCCTCACTGTAGACCTGGCTTGGCATGGCGGCGAAGCGCTAGAGCGCGTTAAATTGCGGCACTATGATGCCATTCTGATGGACATGCAAATGCCGGTGATGGACGGGCTTGAAGCAACCCGACTGATTCGGCAGTTACCAGGCTACAGTTCGGTGCCGGTCATAGCTATGACCGCCAATGCCTTTGAAGAAGACAGGCAACAATGTTTGGCGGCGGGGATGAACGATTTTCTGTCCAAGCCGTTCGATCCAAATACGCTGTTTGCGATGCTAACGCGCTGGATCCCTAGCCCAACGCAAAAGCCAATCGGTAGGGTTGAGCCTCAACAGCTCGATTTACCTTTGCTGCAGAATAGTCCGCAATTAAATATCGAAATCGGCTTGCGTAGTTTTAACGGTCAGCGGGAACAATATCTGCAAATGCTGAAACGCTTCCTAACATTACATCGGGGCGACGCTTTGCTTATCGATGCGGAGGTGGCGAAGGAAGACCGGGAAACTGCCTGCCGCTTGGCGCATACTTTGAAAGGCGTTGCCGGGTTGTTGGGACTTGAACATGTGCAGGCAACAGCTGCACTTTTGGAGCAGAAACTGAATTCATCGTTAACTGCCAACGATGTCGGCCTATTGACCCGGCGCTTGCGCGAATGCCTGCACTCAGGGGAGGCCGCTATCCTGAAACTGATCGGCGAACCGCAGATGGAAACATTGTCAATCACGGCCGCTTTTGAGTTGGGGCAGCAAGTTATTTTGCTGGAGTCGGAATTGGCTACGTACAGTCTTACGGCCTTAGATATATGGCGGGAAATCAAACCGCAGTTGTCAGTACTTATCGGCAGCGAACGGTTGAATATCCTGCATTGGAAGCTTGAACAGTACGATCTGCCGGGTGCGCTGGAAGATCTGCGCGGTATTATGGAAGAGCATCCGCAACTGCAGGGCTATTCGTCGCCTGAATGAGCCGCTTTTTGAGGTTTTGATGCGGTTTTACGCAACATCGGTTTGTTCCGGGTAAAAGGCTTTAGTATCTATTCAGCAATTAGGGTCTGCAGGGCCGAGTATACCGAGCGGGTTCACCTCAATTGTCTGAGTTATTAGAGGATTTGCAACAACTCTGGGGTTACCCGGTGCATAAAAACATCGCGATAGTTTTCTGCTTTGCGGAGTTGCATACTTTCCACTGGATTGTAGTCGTCGGTGATCAATATCGCGCCATTCAAATCGTTAAAGCGATATTCATGATCCATTAGCCAACTGACTCGAAACTGGTCGTTGGTTTTGTCCAAGGGCAGGGCTTCGGCAGAAGCCAAAAAAATAAAATCGGTAAATTCCTCTTTTTCGGTGACGAATACTCGGATGTTGGGCAATACGCTGCTTAAAGTCTTATAAACCGACTTTACCGCATCAGCGCCTTCGCCTTTGGTAAAGCCCACGTAATTTAAGGCCAATATCCCCGACGGGGTGAGTAATCCGCGCAATTGCGTGAGCATTTCTTGGGTGAGTAGATGGGTAGGCTCCGAACCACCGGTAAAGCAGTCGTGAATGATAAAGTCGTATTGCTTGTGTAAATTTCGAATCTCGTAACGGGCATCGCCAACGATGAAATCGCCGGTAGGTTTGAAGTCAAAATAGTCCAATGACGCTTGAGCGACTGCCGGGTCTATCTCGATGGTATCGGTAGTGACGCCTTTCGATTTAAGCTCTTTGGCAACATGTCCACCGCCGAGGCCAATCAGCAATGCCTGTTTTGCTTGCGGTCTAAATTGTTGTAAACCACCCAGCACCCATTGGTAGCTCAATAAACTATGACTGCTTTTAGTATCGATCGCGCTTAACACCGATGCGTCGGATAATAGCAGCCGATAGCCTTTGCTGAGGTCATCGACTACTCGAACCCAGCCATAAACGCTTTCCTCCTGATGCAGAACATTAAATCCCGGCGTTTTTTGCTGCGCTTTTGCAAAGCCGCTGCCGAGCATGATGGTGGAGATAAGTACTATCAAGGTCATTGATGCCGATGCGACGGCTCCGGTGGTTTGCGACTTCACGCGACCATCGAGCACCGCCAAGAATATCGCTAACAGCAACAGCATTAGGCTTAGGCAAAACACAATGGTGCGCGTGCCAAATTGCGGCAACAGGTAAAAGCCTAACAGGACTGTACCCAGTACACTGCCGACGGTGCTGACGGCGTAGACAGAGCCAGCGGCGGTGCCGACGCCCTGAATACTGTTGGTTGCCATTTTGATGACAAAGGGTCCAAACATAGCCAATGCGGTCAAGGGTAGCCCGAACAGGATCAGAGCCGATAAGAAAGCGCCGCCACGCAATCCCATGGGATTGGTTAGGGTTAAGACCGGTCCGCTGATGAAGGGAATAATCACTGTGGCAAACGCCGCAAACGTGGCCACATGAGATAGGCGAAGGCTTTTGAAGCGGTCGGCGCAATATCCACCAAGATAGTAGCCAATAGCCAAAGCGATCATGGTTACCGTGATTAACGATGACCAAACGTACAGGCTGACCCCATAAAATGGCGCGATAATGCGGGTGCCCAGCAACTCTAAAATCATGACTGCGGCCCCGCTTATGGTCACGGTCGAAAACAAAATAGTCTTGCTGAAGACTGGGGAATGTAGAGTCTGTTGCGAGCTGTGTTTTTTGTTCATGAAAATAGGTGTATGGGGTGTCAAATTAAAAATCAGTCGGCTGATTTTAACCGTAAAAGAGGGATGTGACGATCAACGATGCTAGGCGCGACACTTTGTCGCAAGCGCCGCGTAGCTGGCATGGCTAGGGATTTTCTAAATCAGCCTTTAGCCTTCGTGCCAATAATAATTTGCCGGTAATCCGCGCTAAAATCATCAACATGACGCCCATCAATAGTCCAATAGCCGATAAACCGCCACGCGAGCGTATCTTGCTGACTGCTCACGATCTGTTTTATCGCGATGGGATTCGCGCTACCGGAATTGATAAAGTGATTGCCGAGTCCGGCGTCACCAAAGTAACGTTCTACCGGCATTTTCCCAGCAAGAATGATTTGATACGGGCGTTTTTGGCTTATCGGCACGACCTTTGGATGGTCTGGTTTAACGATGCCTTACAGCGTCACGGCGGGCGAGCCGGTGCGGGATTAATGCCGCTGGTGGCGACGATGGCAGAATGGTTTCGTAAACCGATTTATCGTGGCTGCGCGTTTATCAATACGGTCGCCGAATTAGGCGGCGTGTTGCCGGATGTGGTGGACATCTGTGGCCAGCACAAACAGGATATGGTGCGGGTTATCAGCGCGCTGTTAGCTGATAGCCCGAACCGTTTGCAGCTTGCCAATGCCGCTGCGGTGGCGATAGACGGCGCGATTGTTAAGGCGCAGTTGGAAGCGCAGGATGCGGAGGAGAAGCAGTCTTTGCAAAGCTTGGAGACTCTGCTTACTGCGCTGAATGCCTTCGCCGAATTAACGGCGCCGGATGAAACGCCGAACGATTAGTTTTTCCAGGCCGATTGCCGCGTAAATCACCCAGCTAACCCCCAAGATCAACAGCCATTCGTCACGGCCTATGCTCGCACTGCCGAACAAAGCCTGCATCGGCGGCCAGTAAGTAAACAGCAGTTGCAACAAGGTCATGCTGATCACGCCGAAAATCAGCCACAAATTAGAAAATAAGCCGACGCGGAACATCGAGTAATTTAAGGAGCGGCAGTTGAATAGATAAAACAACGAGCCGAACACAAACACGTTCACTGCCACGGTACGGGCTTTGGCTAAGGTTTCGTTATGAGACAGTTCCCATTCGAACAGGCCGAAGGCGCCGGCCAACAGCAGAAAACCCACCAAACAAATTCGAAACATCAGGCGCTTGGTCAAGATCGCTTGTTTGCGGTTACGCGGCTTGCGCAGCATCAGCCCAGGTTCCTTAGGCTCGAAAGACAGCATCAAACCCAGCAACACAGCGGTAGTCATATTGATCCAAAGAATCTGCAAAGGCGTGATGGGTAAGGCCACATTGGCAAACACGGCAGCGGTGATCACCAAGCCTTCGCCGAGATTGGTGGGCAAAGTCCAGGCAATGAATTTCACCAGATTATCGAAGACGCCACGGCCTTCTTCTACTGCCGCTTCGATGGTGGCGAAATGATCGTCGGTTAATATCATCGCCGCCGCTTCTTTGGCGACTTCGGTGCCGCCCATGCCCATGGCCACGCCGATGTTGGCTTGGCGCAGGGCCGGTGCGTCATTGACGCCGTCCCCGGTCATGGCTACCACTTGACCGTTGGCTTGCAGGGCTTGCACCAATTGCAGTTTTTGCTCCGGTGCGATGCGAGCGAATACGTCGCAGTCTTTAACGTGTTTTCGATAGTCGGCATCGCTGTAGTTTTGCAATTCGGCGCCGCTGATCACTCGGTCGCTATGGCGCATATTCAACTGCTTGGCGATGGCCAGCGCGGTGACCGGATGGTCGCCGGTGATCATTTTTACCGCGATGCCGGCTTTGTAACAGGCGGCAATCGCTCTTGCAGCCTCGGGGCGCGGCGGATCGATCATGGCCTGCAAGCCTAAAAAATTCAGGCCGCCACTCACTTCTTGGTGTTCAACGCTATCGTCATGATGTTCGGAACGCGCAAAGGCCAGGACCCGCAAACCTTGCGCGGCAAAGGCTTCTGCTTGTTGGTTTAGGCGAGCTTTATCCAGCGGCACCAATTGCATGTCGGCCGAAAAGGCTTTGTCGCAACGTTGCAACAAACTTTCCAGGGAACCTTTCAAATAAATGTGGCGAGCATCATCAGCTAGATCGTGATGTAAGGTCGCCATGAATTGGTATTCTGATTCGAAAGGAATCGCGTCCAGGCGGGGATGATTGTCAGTGACGCTCGCTTGATGCAGGCCCGCTTTATGGGCGGCCACCAGCAAGGCGGCTTCGGTGGGGTCGCCTTCGATACGCCAGCTGTCGGCATCTGCGATCAATCTGGCGTCGTTGCACAATAGCCCTGCTTTCAAGCACGCCAGCAATGTGGGCTTTTGGCTTGGGTTGACTGCTTGGCCATTGCTGCTGAATTCACCGTCCGGCGTATAGCCGCTACCGCTGACTGCGAACACTTCGCCACCGGCACAGATAAATTGCACCGTCATTTGGTTTTGCGTCAAGGTGCCGGTCTTGTCGGAACATATTACCGTGGTACTGCCTAGGGTTTCTACTGCCGGCAGTTTGCGAATGATGGCATTCCGTTTGGCCATCCGCGAGACGCCGATAGCCAAGGTAATGGTTAAAGCCGCGGGCAAGCCTTCCGGGATTGCGCCGACTGCCAAGGCTACTGATGCCATGAACATGTCCAGCATGGTTTCGCCGCGCCAGACGCCCACCGCGAAGGTTACCGCCGCACAGCCGACAATAACCCAGAGCAACAATTGGCTGAACTGGCTCATTTTTAGGGTTAGCGGGGTTTCCAAGGGTTCGGCGCTGCCGATCAGCTTGTTGATGCGACCGATTTCGGTATTGTCGCCGGTGCTGACTACTACCGCCAGTGCGCTGCCATAACTGACCAATGTCGATGAGTAGGCCATATTGGCGCGATCGGCCAATAAAGTGGTGGCCGGCAAGGTTTGTGCCTGTTTTTCCACAGGTACCGATTCGCCGGTTAGTGCGGATTCGTCGATTTTCAATTCGCGTGACTGCAACAGACGTAAATCGGCAGGTACCTTATCGCCGGATTGCAGGAATACCAAGTCGCCGGGTACTAATTCGGCTGCAGCCAAACTGCGGCGCTGGCCACTGCGCAACACGTTGGTACTGATGTTGAGAGTCTGAGCCAGCGCATTAATGGCTTTCAAGGCATTGGCTTCTTGAATAAAGCCGATCACGGCATTGATGATGACCACCCCGAAGATGACGCTGCTGTCGGTCCACTCTTCCAAGTACGCCGTGGTGGCAGCGGACGCTAACAGGATGTAGATCAAGGGCTGATGAAATTGTGCCAGAAGTAACAGCAGGGGGCCCTTGCCTTGACGCGCGGTTAGACGGTTTGCGCCGCTTGTCATCAGGCGGTTTTGCGCGTCTTCGTTGCTTAAGCCTTGGCCTAGTTCCACGGCAAAATGCGTTAGGACCGCTTCCGGCGCTTGGCTGTGCCATTGGGTTTTCGGGTGATTGTCCATGAGCTTAATTTGTTAGTTGAAAACGGCGTCGGATTAGTTGACCGAGAGCGAAGTTAGCCCGTGGTAAACCCCCTAAATTAACAAAGCGTATTTTGTACTTGTTCCCTAAAAGGTATAGGGTTATAGTCCATTCCCGAGGTCTCTGACCTTATTCTAAATTAAAATAAAAACAAATAGTTGGAGGTATTTATGGGCGGAGTTATCGAATTAATGGTGTTGATGCTGATTATTGCCATCTTCGCTTTCGCACCGTTGGGGTATTTCATTTACATGTACACCATGAAGAATGGCGAACCGTTCGGCGACACCGAGCCGCACGGCGATAGCGATTCTGCGCTGTTGACGGCTGTCAGCAAGGCTATTGCTATGGTTAGAGGCAAACTGGGTAGAAATTAACAACGCGTTTGTTGCCAGTCATAGAGAGCCGGGTCCAGCCCGGCTTTTTTATGCGCCTGAGTTTATTGAGTGCCGCAGCTTGGGCAATGCGGATTCTTCTTCAAACGCATGCTGTGCCATTCCATACTCAATCCATCCAGCAACAGTAAACGTCCAGTCAATGTAGTGCCGGTGCTAACTATCAGCTTTATCGTTTCCAAGGCTTGAATACTGCCCACGATGCCGGTGATCGGCGCAATCACGCCGTTGCGGGCACAATTCTGCAGTTCCTCACCGTCGCTTTGGTATAGACAGTTATAGCACGGGCTGTCGTTTAAGCCGGGGGTAAATACACTGACTTGACCCTCGAAGCGGATCGCCGCGCCGGATACCAACGGGGTTTGTTGCTCGACGCAAGCCTTATTGATTGCAAAGCGGGTAGTGAAGTTATCGCTACAATCCAGCACTACATCCGCGTCAGCCACTTCTTCCAGTAATTCAGCACCAGTCAAACGTTGTTTGTTTGCGAACACCTTTACGCCAGGATTAATTTTTTCCAGGGTCTGCTGGGTTGAAATAACTTTATCCAGCCCTATATCGACTGTGCTATGAGCAATCTGGCGCTGCAAATTGGTTAAATCGACTTGATCGTCGTCGTAAACGGTGATTTGGCCGATACCCGCCGCAGCCAGATACATTGAGGCAGGCGAGCCCAAACCGCCGGCGCCGACAATTAATACTTTGGCATCCAACAACTTTTGCTGACCGGCAATATCGATTTGCGGCAGCATGATTTGCCGGCTGTAACGGAGTAATTGTTCGTCGTTCATAGTGTGCATGGGTTGAGTGAGGCGCAGATGATGCCAAAGAGCTTGACAGAGTGCAAAAGCCGGATATTATTAGCACTCGCTACAGGGGAGTGCTAATAAACTTGAGGCCGCTTAAAAGCTCGCTTCTTCCGCAAGGGGTAGCTGTTTTTTAAATAGCTTTATTAAGTTTTTAACCTTTAACTTTACCTACATTAAGGAGACATTGATGAAAATTCGTCCGTTACATGACCGTATCGTCGTAAAACGCGTTGAAGAAGAAACCAAAACCGCTGGTGGCATTGTGCTGCCGGGTTCTGCCGCAGAAAAACCAAGCGAAGGCGAAGTTCTGGCGGTCGGTTCAGGTAAACCGTTAGATAACGGCCAAGTACGTGCCCTGGAAGTTAAAGTTGGCGACAGAGTGTTGTTCGGCAAATATTCCGGCACCGAAGTTAAAGTCGATGGCGAGCAATATATCGTCATGCGCGAAGAAGACATCATGGGTGTTTTGGGTTAATCCCAATTCGTTCGACACACTCTTTTTCAATTTAACCAATATCTCAGGAATAAGAAATGGCAGCAAAAGACGTAAAATTTGGTGGCGACGCGCGGGCACTGATGGTGCAAGGCGTTAACGTTCTGGCTAATGCAGTAAAAGTTACATTGGGTCCTAAAGGCCGTAACGCTGTGTTGGATAAAAGCTTCGGCGCGCCAACCATCACCAAAGACGGTGTATCGGTTGCGAAAGAAATCGAATTGAAAGACAAATTCGAAAACATGGGCGCGCAAATGGTGAAGGAAGTGGCTTCAAAAACTTCCGATGTAGCCGGCGACGGTACTACGACAGCAACCGTTTTGGCACAGTCCATCGTTAACGAAGGCTTGAAATCAGTTGCAGCGGGCATGAACCCAATGGACTTGAAACGCGGTATCGATTTGGCGGTTAGCGCAGCGGTGGCAGCGATTCAAAACGCCTCAACCCCTTGCACAGACAACAAAGCCATCGCTCAAGTAGGCACCATCTCCGCTAACTCTGACGAGTCAGTCGGTAGAATCATTGCTGAAGCGATGGAAAAAGTTGGTAAAGAAGGCGTAATCACCGTTGAAGAAGGCACCGGTCTGGAAAACGACCTGGATGTAGTGGAAGGTATGCAGTTCGACCGCGGCTACCTGTCTCCTTACTTCATCAACAAGCAAGAAAACATGAGCGTGGAACTGGACGATCCTTTCGTTCTGCTTTACGACAAAAAAATCTCCAACATCCGTGAGTTGTTGCCGATTCTGGAAGGCGTGGCTAAATCCGGCCGTTCCTTGTTGATCATTTCCGAAGATGTCGAAGGCGAAGCCTTGGCAACTCTGGTTGTCAACAACATGCGCGGTATCGTTAAAGTCGCGGCTGTTAAAGCCCCAGGCTTTGGCGACCGTCGTAAAGCTATGTTGGAAGACATCGCGGTTCTGACCGGCGGCGTGGTGATTTCTGAAGAAGTAGGTTTGTCTTTGGAAAAAGCTGACGTTAGCCAGTTGGGCACTGCAAAACGTGTCCAAATCAACAAAGAAAACACCACCATCATCGACGGTGCGGGTAACGAAGATCAAATCAAAGGCCGAGTTGCGCAAATCCGCGCCCAAGCCGATGAAGCAACTTCCGATTACGACCGTGAAAAACTGCAAGAGCGTTTGGCCAAACTGGCTGGCGGCGTAGCGGTTATCAAAGTCGGCGCTGCGACCGAAGTGGAAATGAAAGAGAAGAAAGCTCGCGTTGAAGACGCGCTGCATTCAACTCGTGCTGCGGTTGAAGAAGGTGTGGTTGCCGGTGGCGGTACAGCGCTGATCCGTGCGTTGTCTGCGCTGGAAGGCTTGAAAGGCATTAATCACGATCAAGACGTGGGTGTCAGCATCCTGCGTCGTGCTATGGAAGAGCCTTTACGCCAAATCGTCAGCAACGCTGGTGACGAAGCGTCTGTAGTTCTGAACGAAGTCAAAAAAGGCACCGGTAACTTCGGTTACAACGCGGCAACTGGCGAATACGGCGACATGATCGCAATGGGTATTTTGGACCCTGCGAAAGTAACCCGTTCTGCGTTGCAAAACGCGGCTTCTGTTGCTGGCCTGATGATCACTACCGAAGTAATGATCGCTGATTCACCAGCTGACAGCAAAGCCCCTGCAATGCCTGATATGGGCGGCATGGGTGGTATGGGCGGCATGATGTAATCGCAGTTCGGCCTCGGCCTAGAAACCCCGGCGACCGCAAGGTGCCGGGGTTTTTTATGGTCTGGAGTTTTTGGTAGGGAAGGGTGTACGATGTTTCGGTGTGCAAGAGATTGATTTTTGCAGCGAAACATTTAACAACGGCATCTGAAAGGTAGCAACAGTTAGAGCCTATTTACCATGACAAACGAATTTTCGATTCTGATTGCCGACGATAATGAAATCAATTTATGGCTGTTACGCGAGCAGTTGGAGCGCTGGACAATGCGTATCACCTCGGCGAAAGATGGTCGGGAGGCCTGGCAATTATTGCAAGAGCGTCGCTACGACTTTATCTTCCTGGATGTGAACATGCCGTTTTTAAGCGGTTTTGATGTGGCTGAAAAATTGCGCGGAAGCGAAAACTACAATCGGCAAACGCCAGCAGTCGCTGTTACTGCACATGCGCAAAATCAGCAACAGGAGCGCGCAATTGCAGCCGGGTTTAACGAATGTCTGGTCAAGCCTATTCGCCTTTCCCACTTAGAGCAATTGCTGGCGCGTTGGCGTCAACAAGAAGCTGTGAACCCCGAGTATTATGCCGCGCAAATTTTGGGCAAAGCCCAGGATAACAAGCAATTGAGCAGGATAATGATGATCAATTTGTTTGCTCAGTTACCCAGTTTAATCTTCACCATCGAGCAGGCCTTAAGTAATGGGCTGCTAAAAGACGCCTGGGAAATTAATCACAAATTGCATGGCACTTTTTGTTTGTATGATTTTGCGGATTGCCTTATTGCCGTCCAGAGCTTGCAATATGCATTGGAACAAGCAGACGCGGAACTGGTGCAGCGGCAGTTTAGCAATTTGAAAACTAAGCTGACTTGCCTGTTGGACAATCAGGCGCAGGTGCTGAGCTGCTTGGACGAAGAATCCAAAGTGCTGTGAGTGGACCCAATATCCTTCAATTTAGCCGCTCTGTTAAATAGCTCATCGTGACGCCAATGGAGGATCAATGAGCGTAGCCCATAGAGTAATACCCAACTGCAAGCCAAGAATGTAACTACCAGTACTAACGAGATAGCAGCTATCTAGTCTCTGCTTTTTAGAAGATGTCGCGGATGCAACTGAGTCCAAACTCAAACTCTAGTGAGGTCTTTGCGCGGATATTGTTGTTGGGGTTATGGCCGGTTTTTCCACTTAATCCGCCGTTAAGTTTTCTTGTAGTATTGTCTAGTCTCGATAATAACTAAATACGAGGGTAACACCATGCAACATAAAGCAATTTTATTCAGTTCTTTAGTATTGGTTTCCGGCGCTGCGTTTGCGCAGGCGGCGGTATTGGAAGGCCTAGCGACACAGGCGGCGAAAGACAGCGCAACCTCCGTGCTACCCGCTGCGGTTAGCGGGGCGGAACCAGCGGGCCAGGCTGTGAATCAAGCGCAACAAGTTCAGCAGGGCGTGAACAGTGTGCCTGCTGTGGTAAAAGACCAAGCCCAAGACGCAGTTAAAGATGCTGCACAACAAAAGTTGGAGCAAGCGGTACCTGCGGAAGCCAAACAAGGCGTGGAAACCTTGAAGGCTGGAAAGGAATCGGCCTTGGATCTAAAAGGTAAGGTGGACGCAGCGCCTAAGTCTACTGGCGAAGCGGTAGACCTCGTCAAAGGCAAAGCCAAACAAAAAGCTGCTGGAAAAGCGTTGGATTTGTTGAATTAATCGATCGGTCAGCGGGCGGCGATAATACGCCGCCCGTCCCCATTTCGCCCAGATATTATCTTGGCGAATTCATCACTAACGAATCACTTCCCGGTTCTTCAAGGCAACGTAAATGTCATCGACGTTGGATTGATCGCAATCAAAGCTCAGATCCGCGACACTCGGCTTTTCATCCAGGCACAAGCACAGCAATCCCGCGTTTTTGATCGCGATAGCCAAGGTGTCGTTTGCCTGTTCCAATACTGTGCTGGCATGGCCGGTATCGA
>MSXO01000040.1 GCA_002083615.1 Proteobacteria bacterium ST_bin11
CTTTTGTTATTGCTGGGCATTGTCGCATCGATAGCGACATTTTTTGCCCTGGATTTTCAGCACTATCTAACGCTGGAAAATTTAAAAGCCCAGCAGACCGGCATCGCTTATTATCGTCAGGCTCACCCAGTACTGGCTATGGCACTGTATGCCGCGTTGTATATAGCGGTCACTGCGCTTTCATTACCAGGGGCGACGATATTAACGCTGGCCGGCGGCGCGGTGTTCGGTTTGCTCTGGGGTACGCTGATCGTCTCGTTTGCCTCCAGCATCGGCGCAACTCTGGCATTTCTAGCCGCGCGGTTTCTATTCCGCGACTGGGTCAAATCCCGCTTCAGTGCCCGCTTGCAGGCCATTGATGAGGGCGTGAATCGCGACGGTGCCTTTTATTTGTTTACTTTGCGTCTGGTACCGGTGTTTCCGTTCTTCATGATCAATCTAGCTATGGGTTTGACGCCCATCAAGACCCGAACTTTTTACGGGGTCAGTCAGGTCGGCATGCTGGCCGGCACGCTGGTTTACGTCAACGCCGGCACCCAATTGGCGAAAATCGACTCCCTGTCGGGTATTCTCTCTCCAGCCTTGCTGGGTTCGTTTGCCTTGCTCGGCGTGTTTCCACTACTGGCGAAGAAAATGATCACATTCATTCAACGACGCAAAATCTACGAAAACTGGAGCAAACCGGCTCGCTTCGACAATAACCTGGTGGTGATCGGCGCCGGTGCCGGCGGCTTGGTGAGCGCCTACATTGCGGCGGCCGTCAAAGCTAAAGTGACCCTAATCGAAAAACATAAAATGGGCGGCGACTGTTTGAATACCGGTTGCGTACCATCCAAGGCGCTGATTCGCTCAGCCAAGTTGCTGTCGCATATCAAACGTGCGACCGAATTCGGCATCGCCAAAGCCGAGGCTGAATTTGATTTCGCCGCCGTGATGGAACGGGTGCAACAGGTCATTAAAACAGTAGCGCCGCACGATTCGGTCGAACGGTATAGCGAACTCGGTGTGGAAGTGATCGAAGGCAGCGCCAAAATCGTTTCGCCCTGGGCAGTCGAAGTGACCACTGTCGAAGGTGTCAAAACCATGACCACGCGTTCAATTGTGATTGCCGCCGGCGCCCGGCCTTTCGTGCCGCCGATTCCGGGCTTGGACAAAGTCGATTACCTGACTTCGGATAACGTCTGGGACTTGCGCGAATTACCCAAACGCCTGTTGGTCTTGGGCGGCGGGCCGATAGGCTGCGAACTGACGCAAACCTTTAACCGGCTGGGCAGTCAGGTCAAGCAGGTGGAAATGGCGCCGCGCCTTATGCTGCGGGAAGATACGGATGTGTCGGAAATCGTGCAGGCCCGTTTCCGGGCGGAAGGCGTGGAGGTCAAAGTCAATCACACTGCCAAGGAATTCATCGTCGAAAACGGTGAGCACATTCTGCTCGCGGAAACTGACGGGGAAATCGTCAGAATCCCGTTCGATAAAGTGTTGATCGCCATTGGCCGCGCCGCCAATGTGCAAGGCTATGGTGTCGAGGAGTTGGGCATCGCCTTGTCGCCGCGCAAGACTCTGGACACCAATGCTTTTCAGCAAACCAACTTTCCGAATATCTTTGCCGTCGGCGACGTAGCGGGGCCGTATCAATTTACCCACACCGCCGCGCATCAGGCTTGGTACGCAGCGGTCAACGCCTTATTTGGACACTTTAAGAAGTTTCGTACCGATTATTCGGTGATCCCCTGGTCGACCTTTACCGACCCTGAAGTCGCTCGCGTCGGTCTGAATGAACAGGAAGCGCAAGCGCAGAATATCGCTTATGAAGTATCGACCTACGGAATAGCCGATCTGGACCGGGCGATTGCCGACGGCGAAGCGCATGGCTTCGTTAAAGTGCTGACGACTGTGCCGGGCAAGGACAAAATACTCGGCGTCACCATCGTCGGCGAACATGCTGGCGACTTATTGGCTGAATTTGTGCTGGCGATGAAACACAACATTGGTCTGAATAAGATTTTAGGCACTATTCATATCTACCCAACCCTGGCCGAAGCCAATAAATACGCGGCGGGGGTCTGGAAACGCAATCATGCGCCCAAGACTTTGCTTGAATGGCTGGGCCATTATCATGCCTGGCGGCGGAACGCTTAAGAGACCAGTTTCAAGACATGAATTACCAAATCACCATCGTCATCCCGGTGTTCAACGAGGCCGGACACCTCGGCGCCAAATTACAAGCCTTGCAAGGTCTGCGTGATCGTTGCCAACTGGTGCTGGTCGATGGCGGGAGTACCGACGATAGTCCGGTTATCGCCGTGCCGTGGGTGGATAAAGTTGTGCACAGTCCACGCGGCCGGGCCACGCAAATGAATGTGGGTGCTTTGCAAGCTGATGCGGAGATTCTGCTGTTTTTACATGCCGATACCCTATTGCCGGACAATGCGATTGATTTGATCCGCCAAGCCGTGGCAGAAGGTTTCCACTGGGGGCGTTTCGATGTAACGTTCGACAACGCCAAGCCTATTTTTAAACTGATTGCCTTCATGATGAATCACCGTTCGCGACTGACCGGCATTGCCACGGGTGACCAAGCTTTGTTCATGACTCGGCAAGTATTTGCAACGGTGGGCGGCTTTCCGGCGATGGCGTTGATGGAAGATATTGCCATCAGCAGCAAGCTTAAAAAACTTGGTAAACCCTGTTGTTTAAACGCCAACGTGCAAACTTCGGCACGGCGCTGGCAACAACACGGACTATTCAAAACCATCTTGCTGATGTGGCGGCTACGCTTGGCGTTTTTTTTCGGTGCCGATCCCGATGATCTGGCCATGCGTTATTACGGGAGAAAATGATGGAAGCCATGCTTCGCTTGGGTGTGTTTATTGGGATTTTGTTGTTGATGGTGATTTTGGAGGCGCTCAGCCCTACTCGGCATTTGAGCATCCCGCGCCGCCAGCGCTGGACCATCAATCTCGGTTTGGCGGCGTTGAATGCCGGTGTGATGCGCATCAGCATCGGCGCGGCGGCCTGGTTGGCGGCGAACTGGGCCGTTGAACAACAGCTTGGCCTGTTCAACATCTTACCCGTACCCAACGGGCTAAACATACTGTTAAGCCTGCTTTTATTGGATTTGGGGATTTACACGCAACATGTCGCGGCCCATCGTTGGCAATGGTTCTGGCGACTGCATCAGGTACACCACAGCGACATCGATTTCGACACCACCACGGCCGTGCGCTTTCATCCCTTAGAGATCATGCTGTCCATGCTGTACAAAATATTGCTGGTGATTGCACTGGGTGCCGATCCTCTGGCCGTCATCGCGTTCGAAATCATCTTGAATGGCTGCGCGCTGTTCAACCACGGCAATGTCAGTTTGCCGCCACTGGTGGAGCGGGGCTTGCGTTATCTTTTGGTCACGCCGGACATGCATCGGATTCATCATTCCGCCCGGCAAGCGGAAACCGACAGCAATTACGGCTTTTCACTGTCGTGCTGGGATAGGCTGTTCAAGACTTATTGTCATCAGTCGCAGCAAGCACAAACCGAGATGACCATTGGCTTGAATGAGTTTCGCGACCGGCAAGAGCTGAGTTTCTTACAGTTATTAGCCATGCCCTTTCGAGCTTTGCGCAAACGCTGAACCATGAACTATCCATTTCCCGACAGCGTATTGCTGATTTTTTGCAAAGCCCCAATCCCAGGTCAAGTCAAAACTCGCCTACAACCGGCTTTGAGCGCAGAGCAGGCGGCTCAAGTTCACCGGCAGCTCACTTATATGACATTGAATCGAGCCTTTCAGCAGTCTTTGTGTCCAGTCGAACTCCACTGCGCACCGGATACCCACGATGATTTCTTTCAAGAGTGTGCGCACCGCTATCCGCTTACACTCAAGTCGCAGCATGGCGAAGATTTGGGCGAACGCATGCATTACGCCTTTGATGACGCCTTGGGTCGATACCAACACGCGGTGCTGATAGGTTGCGATTGTCCTAGTCTTTCCGGTGACGACCTGCGTTGGGCACTGACGGCGTTAAACCAAGGATACGATGGGGTCATTGCACCCGCCGACGATGGCGGTTACGTTATGATCGGCTTAAATCAGGTTCAACCGAGACTTTTTAGCGACATGAGCTGGGGGCATGACCAGGTGATGACCATCACCCGTAACCGGGCAAAGGACATCGGTTTGAACCTGTGCGAACTGGACAGTCAATGGGACGTAGATATTTACCAAGATTGGCAACGGTACTTACTGTGGTTAAATGGCTGAGGCGGCAGAAGACTCCGCCGCGCCCAAAACCTTGAATTTACGGATTACCTTGACTCATTGACCTGAGGGCGTCGGTGGTCACGGGTTGTCCGCCAACGCCCCATTCGCCTGAAGCGACATCTTCGATCAATACCCAAGTGACCGGACGCAGGCCTTCGCCTTCCACCGACACGATAGCATCGGTGACTTTGCTGATGATCGTCTGTTTTTGTTCTAGCGACAAATAGCCGCTAATGCCTTTGATCTGTACAAGTGGCATGGTGTTACTCCTGATTTGATGATTGAGTATAAAAAATAACGATGCGCCAACTCGAAAGAACTGACGCATCCCCTGGTATCCGCTTATGCTGCCGCTCGATCCAGGAATACGTTATGGGTCATCGGCTCGCTGAACATCGGCCAGTTGTGTTCAATGGAAGCGTCGTACTGCTCTAAGCCGATAGTGGCACTGGCATCGGTAATCCCGAACACCCGATACCCTTTGTCGTAAGCAGCGCGCATCGTGGATTCGATACAGATATTGGTTAGTTGTCCCGCCAGGGCAATGGAGGTAATGCCGTGCGATCGCAAAACGAAATCCAGATGCGTGCCGGCGAAGGCATCGATGCCTGATTTACCCTCAACAACAATATCGTCGGCTTGAATGTCGATATCTTCGGCAATGGCACTGCCCCAGGTACTTTTGATTAACGCACCGGCATTTTTTACCGCTTGCAGAATGCCGTATGGCGCATCGCCCATTTCCCGGTAATCGGCCGAGAAACTGATAGGCACATGCACGATCAGCATACCGCTAGCCCGTGCCGCCCGAATCAACGCGTTTTGGTTGGCTTTGACATCGTAGGCTTCCAATACCGGCTTCAAAAGCGGATAAAGTTTGCCGCCTTCGTTCAGAAAGTCGTTTTGCAGCTCCAATAAAACTACAGCCGTTTGTTTTACATTCATGGTGTTTACCTGTTGATGAGTCAAACGATCAAGCGCACTGCCTGCTGCTGCATTGCGCGGGCTCTTCCCAGACTTCGGCCTGAAAAGCGGTATCCAGTGGAGCATGGATAATATGGTTGGTGTAATTGCTCAAGGTTTTGAACGCCACGCCCAATACCACTTCCAATACCTGCGCCCGGCTATAGCCTGCCGTGATAAATTTGTCCAGGGTTTGCCCGCAAACGACACCGCGGTTTTTCACCACCGCGCGGGTAAAACTGGCCAGAGCGTCCAATTTGGCGTCTGGCAGCGGTTTACCTTTGCGCAGGGCTTCGACAATCGCCGGATCAGCTTTGGCCATGTGTTTGGCGATCATCGAATGCGCGGCGACACAGTAGGTGCAATGATTTTCGACACTGATAGCCAACAAAATGACTTGCTGTTCGTTCGGGCTAAACGACGTTTGATCGAACAAGGCCGTTAATTCGATATAGGCTTTCAGAGCCGCCGGCGCTTCGGCCAAACCGCCGTGCAAATTGGGCACGAAGCCGTATTTTTTTAATGATCCTTCCAGTAGTGGTTGTGCAATGGCAGGTGCTGTCTGGATAGAATGTATTTTGAATTGGGACATGCTGTCTCTCCTTTAATTTAAAACATAAGGTGTAATGCCGATGCGAAATCGTTTCGACGGGCATAGATTAGGAAAAACCACCGCTTCATCCCATGCGCGCACTTCCGGCGTGCTTGTCCGATATTCCGGGAGTAAGCGATGGATGCCTTGACGCCGTTGATCAACGGTTTGAATCTGCACGCCAAATTGGTCTACTCCGGTGGGGTGTGCGGACGCTGGTTGATGGACCACAACTCGGACACCTCGGTCTGGTTTCACTTGGTCAGCAAGGGACGCGGCTTTGTGCATTCGCCGCACTGGCCTGAGCCATTGCCACTGGATACCGGCGATTTGATTCTGTTTTTGCCGCATGCCGCTCGGCATTTTTTGTCTTATAGCGCCGAGGATTTGCCAAACGACGATATCGATACCCAAATGACTCCCTGGCTGGAGGGCGAGGCCGGCTTCGTTTGCGGCGAAATTCAACTGGCGGCCCCAAAATCCTTGTTATGGCAGGCGCTGCCGGCCGAAATAGTCATACGGCAAAGCCAAGCGGGAACGATTCTGACGCGATTGCTCGAACTGGTGATAACTGAAGCGTCAACGCCGCGTTTCGGCAGCGAATCGGTCATCGAACGCTTGTGCGACAGTTTGTTTGTGCTGGTGATCCGTTACTGTATCGAGGAAGGTCTGGTGCGCGATGGGGTGTTTGCGGCCATGCAGGATAAGCGCCTAGCCAAAGCTCTCGGCTTAATTCATCAGCACCCCTGGCAACCCTGGACGCTCAACTCCGTATGTACTGAGGCCGGCGTTTCCAAGTCGGTATTGTCGGAAAAATTTTCCGTATTGATCGGCCATTCGCCGATAGAGTATTTGACGATTTGGCGTTTGCAAATCGCCGCCCACTGGCTGATGGAGCCAAACATGACCGTGGAACGCGTGGCGGAAAGGAGCGGTTACGAGTCGGTGCCGGCGTTCAGCAAAGCCTTTAAACGCCATATTGGAGTCGCGCCTGGCTCATTTAGACGAGTTTAAAAGCTTATCTGAAACGAGAGTGTTCTCTCTTGAAAGTCCGAACTTAAATCACAAGCAGCCATTCAACAGGTTGATTCTTTGCTATTTTGGATGTCTGGTTTTGGCCGGTCAGAGCCATTGGCTGGCTTAGATTGGAATGCCTGACGATTTAGAAATTGGAATCGGTGGTGGATCAAGCAGCCGGGCAAGCGGGGCTCGCCCGGCTGGTTATTAAACGGCGGAAACGATCATTTCCACTTTTTGAGCAAACCTTTTAGCCCGGCTGGCTTGGCAGGTTCGAGTGCTGCTATGACTTCTTCGACAATTGGTTCGGGTTCTATCGATACGGGTTCAGCGATAGCCACTGATTCTGTGGGCTTGCTTTTGCCGAACAAACTTTTCAACTTACCGCCCACTCCAACAGCGGGCTCTTTTGCCGCTTCGATCGCTGTTTCCGCGATTTCCACTACGTTCTCTTTAAGCTCAACAGCCGCTTCCATTATAGGTGCGGCGATTTCTTCCAGCTCTTCCTGGATAGTCTCGGCAGCGACTTCGGTCTGTGTACCCAGCTTTTGATCCAACTTGGCCATTTGCTGCATGGTGTTGTTCAACATTTGCTTGAACTTACCGAAACCGGCGCTTTTCTCGGCCAATTTGTCGACGGACGATTTTTTTGCCGCTGCTGGCTCGGCCACAACAGGTTTGGGTTTGTCGACAACTTGCGGTAGTTCAAGCGCAACCGGCTTTGGCGGCTCGACTGGTGCTTGCGGGGCTGTATCCGCAACCGGCGGGGCAATAACAGCTGGAGCAGCTTGAATAATAGCGGGTGCTTCGTTAGCAATAATTTTTGGTTCTGCTTGAGATACCGGCTGCGAGTAAGAAACTGCCGGTGCATTCGAGTGTTTGGCCGAGTCGGCGTAGCGTCCCAGTTCGGTCTGATGTTTGGTTAAAGTCTCCGCCAGCAGTTTTTCGGCGCTGGCTTGTTCGCGCTCACGCAGAATTTTTTGTTCTTCTACTGCCAGTTCCAATTTATTCAGTTGCTCGGTTTGCGACTCCAAGCGTAACTGCAAAGGGCCAATTAGGGCGTCTTTTTCAGCCAGTTTGGAGGTTTCCGCCCACAGAGCCAGTTGCAGCTCGGTTTTACCTTGCTGCTCGGCTTTAAAGCGTTCGGTAACTTGCTCGCAAACTACGCTAAATCGTGGCCACAGATCGGTCGATTGCAGATCGTTAGCGGATGGTAATGCCGGTTCGGTCAATTCAAAACCAGTGGCCAAAGTTTTGATGCTGTCGATTACTTGCTGATTGGCCTGGACAAGCTTTTCTTCGAGTCTGCTTGCTCGTTGAGCTTCATTATTAGCGAGGGTTTGGGCGGCTTCCAACTGTTCGGTATTGGTGACTAACTGCTC
Source organism: Proteobacteria bacterium ST_bin11 (assembly GCA_002083615.1). GTDB lineage: Bacteria > Pseudomonadota > Gammaproteobacteria > Methylococcales > Methylomonadaceae > Methylomonas. The sequence goes on from MSXO01000040.1 coordinate 8,216, forward strand.
TTGCAAGGCTTGCTGTTGCTGTTGCGCCGCGTCAAAATTGGTTTGTAAGGCAAGTCGGGCTTTTAGATTGATGGCATTGGTTTTCTTTAAGAAATAAATTCTGATGCTGTAAAACATTGCTGTCAGTAACCAGACGGCAAGCGTTAGGGCGCCAGCATATTCCTGGTTCTCTAATGTAAATCGATACCAATCCGACAGTATGCTTTGAATCATAGGCAAATAAGCTTCCATAAATAATCCTGGCTAATATAGTTTTTATAATAATGTGTAGGCTTCCGACTAGGAACAGCAAATAGCTAACCTAAGACAGATGGCAACGAGTATATCAGTTTGACTCTGCAACTTTACCGTAAGCTGCTGGAATACGACAGAAAAACGCCTCTACCGTGCGATTTTCCTCGTCGGAGAAAAGTGCTGAATAGCGGTATATCGCTTGATGACAGTACTAGTAAACGCAAGGGCAGTCGGCTACTTATAGGCTTTAACTTTTGCACGGACTACCGGAAGGCTTAACCTGAGGCCTTAAGTTTTTCCGCTTCGGAGGCATTGATTGACGAGTTAGTCAAAGCACTGTTTAGCGCTCCTTTAGCCACGGTGTTTGTGATAGCGGGGTTAATATTTCTGCTGGTTGCGGTGGTGGGTAACATCAGCGGCAAGATAGAGCCGGGGCCGAAAGGGCGAATGTTTTCTGGAATACTGGGACTGGCGTTTGTTATTGTCGGTTTAGCACTACATTTTGCGCAAAAGCCCGATCAAGCAGTTGTGGGAACGAGTAAGCCGATAATCCCTAAAGCAGGGGAACAAATTGCAGCGATTCAACAAGATACTATTTCTGAAACAGCCAATCAGAAGACGGCAAGCCCAATCGTGACGACCGGTGCCGAGATAATCGAAGCGGGCTGTGGTTTTTCGGCGGCGCAGATCGAGGGCGAGTTTGGCTCTGCTCATCTAGTCGCTTGCCCGGCTAGAAGCTGCCCGAAGACGGCGTTTATATGTACTTATCTGTTGTGACGTCCCGTTGCTGTCATCGGGCCTCGGCCCCGCTCGTGTTGCCGAGGGGTGCCAAGTCGACCAGTCAAGTTGCTTCGGGAGCAGTAAAAATGTAATTAGGAACAGTTCGGGATTTGATGATTGAATCTGATTGCTGGCCAGTATCTTAGGCCCTCTGCCACTTAGCCACAGATTCCTCAAGCAAGTCTGAATATCTGCGGTAGTCCAATTGATAGTCTTTTTGCCACAAGGGATTGGCAAGAATGCGCTCGACATCCAGGGCGTAAGGAATACGCTGACCACGATGATCGCAAGCGCCCCCCACTTGATGCATTTCAAAACCCTCTTTCCTGACAGCATACGCCAGTGATGGCGTCACCAATATGTACCACTGTTTAATATCATTTTGGGCGGAGTAGACAACTGCCGCTCGGTATAGACCCCACATGATACTTCGAGTCTGATTCTTTATCGTGTGCAGATAGCGAATGTTTCCGCCTTCTTTAGCTGTTTTTTCGGCATCGAGCCCCTGGTGAGTGAGAGCCCTTGGGGCAAATCGTCTAGCGTCTCTGAGTACACACAGGCGGGAGATTTCTATTGATTCTTGGTATTGTTGGTCGCTGATCGGTAGGTCGGGAACGCATTTGGCTTCGAAAGGGAAAGCGGCTTGATTCTGGTAAACCAAGCGCAACGCGCCCAGCCATTGTCCGGTATATCGATGTCGGACCATGAAATGCACCGAATGTCGGTCCCATTCATCGAATTCCATTTGCTCTGGAAAGTTCTCTTTGTCCTCGAAACCCATTTCGTCGCAATAGACTTGGTATCTGAGGTTGTAATGAATACGTTTGCTTTCAGGTGTATCAGCTAAAAAAACTTCAAAACAGCTATCAAATGAATGCTTTTCAGAAATCACGATGAAACTCCATAACTTAATTGATCAAATTCCCTAAACATCCGGGCACTACTCTTCAAACTCAAAGAATCGATAACAAATCGTTCTGTTATCCCCGCACTCTCTATACAAAACTCTCTTGAACCATAGGCTATTCCAACTGTTTTTTTCGTCATTTGACCGTGTCTGCCAAAAAAATAGTTTTCGAAAATCAGAAAAAACCGGCTTGGGACAGAAAAAACAAATTGTTGGGTAGAAATTTACAGAGTCAAGATGAAGAAAAACTGTAATTAAGATTAAGATAAGATGAAGATCTAATTAACGTTAAGTAAACGCAGGCAGGCATTTTAAGAGCGTGGGGAGGCGTGCCGCATTGCCAGCTTTTGCATTGTTTGAGCTACTTACTCTTCAACAATTAACTGAAACTCATCATTCCAGCGACGTTCGTCGCCGAGCATTACTTTATTTACCCTCAAAAAGGCCATTCGTTTTACAGATCGATCTATTTGTCTAGCCCGCTCCGAAGCGTCTCCTAAACCTAGGTCTGATGGGCCTGCTAAGCCTTTGTGAAGGTCAGATAAGCGGCCAAACTAGCCAAAAGTTAGGCGACAATCGGGAAAATAGCGTTCGCGAAAGCATGACTTGGCAAGCATTGAACGATGCATGCGGGAAACCCCGCGCGATGGCTGTTTAGACGAATCTCCTGGCCTGGCAACTGAACAAAAGTCTACTGCAGTGTACTCGAACTTGACTGCTGTTGAAATACCCAAAGTGCAGAAAAAATTCTACCCTTCAAGGCATATGCCACCGGGCACCCGCACCGAATGGGCCTGTGACTTAATCCGCCCCGCCGCATTTCTACGTCATTTATTTCATCGACAGCCTTGCTAGGCGCGAACAATGGCTGCCGACCAGCGTTAGGGCCAGGTAGTCAATCGGAGAGAAATGCTTTGGAGATAAGCCAAATATCCTGGGCGGAATCTGGCAACTTAGGGAAAACCGCACTTGCGAGGTAAAGCCAATAGCCTCGTGAACCGCTCGTTAACAAATTTTAAAGCTGTTTAACCACAGTATTCAGACCCAATTTTGCCAAGTTCAGGATGATTTATCGGCTCAATGCTAGAACCGCAATTGTCGGTTTAGGATTATCGATCGCCGGCATTTTCTTGAAGAGCTCTGACCCAATAGGCTTTATGTAAGCTGAGGGTTCTGTTCAAACTTAATGGCATCCGAGCATGTAGGGCCTTTCCCATTTTATAACCCGTCCATTTCAGGCCGGTGCGCATAAGTGCTGAAGGCAGCAGTCGAGGCGCATTTTTAGCTAGATAATTCAGCTCCGAGCAGACAAAACGCCGGCCTTCACCACTTGCACCGCCAAAGGTGTGTTGTAACCAAGGGCTATGCGCATGAAAAACCCCGATATCGAAATAGCGCTTAAATTCGTCTAAAAAGCCGTAATCATGGGAATGAAACACGGTGGCATCGCCGCGATAGTTGACTTTCCAGCCGCTTATCAACATCTTGCCGACGACAAAAGTGTCTTCGTTCATGATGGTGTCGAGCGGAAAACCACCTACTGCCGTCAGAGCGCTGCGCCGGTAAGCCGCAAAAGAATTGGAAATAAAAACGGTCTTGATACCAAATTGCCCCTTATCTTGCAGAGCACGCAACTGACTTTGCGGCGGATAATTGAATAAACGGGCATGCGCGCCAATCGGTCCGGCGTTAGAGTGCGGCAATTGCCGACCATAAGCCGCGCCCACACTAGGGTCAGCGAACGCGTCGACCAACTTTTCGATAGCGTCGGGTGTCGCCAATAGCGCATCTTGTGTTAGGAATACCAGAATGTCCGCATCAGCCAGCTGATTCACGCCAAATTGGCGGGTGCCGCCATGGTTGAACTCAGACTTGGCTATCACTCGCACGTCGAAACCCTCAGATTGAGCCAAAGCCACCGTTCTGTCAGTGGATGAGGAATCGATCAGCAGTAAATAGTCCGGTTTCACCGTTTGCCTGGCAAAAGCTCGCAACCAGGAGTCCCAAAGCTCGCCGGCATTCAGCGTCGGCACAATCAAGCCTACTTTACTCATTAGACGTATCCTCCACTAGGGATTGCGGCAAATTGGTTTTATCGACTTTGGTCAACACATCCCAGACTTTATCGCCTAGTTTTAACGGATCCAGCTCACGCTCGACATATTGACGGCTACGCAGCGACATTTCCTGCCATGTCGCTGGACTGACCACTTGCGTTTGCCGCAGTACCGCACATACCGAAGCCTCGTTGCGTTCAAACACGAGGCCTGCGCCGTAAGCCGCCAAATGATCCCACGCCAAGCCTTTAGCGACTAGAACAGGCCGACCGGCGGCCATTGCCTCGGCAACCACATTGCCAAAATTTTCGCGCATGCCGCCAATTTCCTCCAAACCGGAAGGTAGCACCAGGAAATGACTGTCGGCCAGCAATTGCTTCACGGCAGAAACCGGCAAATAACCTTGATAGCTTATAGCGCCTTGCCCTTGCGCCAGCAATGCCTGAAACTCTTCAAAATAGGCGCCATCGACACTACGACCGGCTACCACCAGGCGATCCGTTGGTCGGCGCGTCTTTAACCAGGCTCGGATAAAGGCATTGATGCCTTTTTCTTGTTGCACGTGACCAAGAAAACATATTTGGATGCCCTCGCTTTGTGGACAGTCGGCTACCTGAAACTCCCGGCTATCGATACCATTGGGTACCAGCAAAATCCTGGCGTCGTTAGCCAACACCTCCGCCACGCCTTGTGCTTCCGTATTACTGGTGCAGTGCACCGCAATGGCTCTGCGTAATGTCGGAAAGGTCAGCCATTTGTAAAACAACCATTTGTGCGGTTTTCGCTGACGAATCAACGCTACGTGTTCAGGCATCAAACCGCCGTGTACCGCCACCATAAATGGTCGGCGCAGCAAGACGCAAAAAACCGCCGCTAAGGTCGAAGGCCAAGTCGCAATCCCATGGATATACAGTCTAGGCGCTTGCCTGCAAAGCTTGAATATCTCCGGAATAGCGCCCAGCCCAAAGCCCCAGCGCCTAAAGCCGTAACACCGGTAAAGTTTGACGCCTACCTGCTGGCCAAGCTTGACATCTTCGCTACGTAAGCGACCGTCTAAAGACTCGTCGGCGGCAACCAGCAGCATTTTATGGCCGCGCTCCGCCCAGGCCTTGGTCAATACGCCACAGGTTACCGATACGCCGCCGTAGCCTTTTGCCGGCGGCACATGGGTCGTGACAATACCTACATCCATTGCATTTCTCCTTAAACAGTCTTTTAAATACATTTTTCTGATTTGCCGTACGCCAAAAATCCGCGCCAAATACCGACCAGATTACAGAACGAATAAGCGAGCTTCTGGGGATTGAGCATGATCAGTGCTAGCGCCATTTTTAACACTGGCGCGACAAACATCTTGCGCACGATGTAATACAAAATGAATATGTCGTGCTGATTGGTAAATTTGCGGATATAGGCCCCAATGCCGGTCGAATACAGCAACATGCGCGAGGTACCGAGCTGGTATTGATCCTTATTGGCGTGAAAAATCTTGATCTCGGGCGTGTAGAACGCAGTGCCGCCGGCGCGTAACAAGCGATAAAGCATTTCAAAGCCCTCGGCGCCCGAATATTTGGAACCGATGCCAAAATCGTGATCCAAATGAAACTGCCGCCTGTCGACCCGTTGCAGATCGAAAAACTGGGTAAACTCCACTCCCATCATCCGATAGCGGTTGAAATAGCAGGCTTTGTTACTGTTCACGCCAATACTGAACCGGGTGGCGGAAAAGTCGTAGGAACCCGCCACCAAAATAGCGAGGTGATTGCGATTACTGAATTCCGCTACCACTTTTTCCAGCACATCTTTGTCGTAGGCGCAGTCGTCATCGGGGAAGGCCACGATTCGGCCTCGCGCGAAACCAATCCCATAGTCCCTTGCCCGGGCATTGCCGGTGAAGGCCACCTTGACATGCTGGATGTCCATCAGCGCTTGGTATGACCCCAGAATGTTGTCGATCTTGCCGTCGCGATTTTGATCAATGACGATCAACTCGAAGTTTTTATAGGTTTGCAACAGCAGCGAGTTCATAAAATCCAAGAGTTCACTGTCCCTGCCCAAGGTCGCTAACACCAAAGAAATTTTCATACGTCACTCCTCGCCCAGTTCAGCGCTTTCGCTTGTAGATAGATCGTGGCCTCGTACCAGGTAAACATCAGCGCAAACTCCAGACCTGCTGCACCGTCCAAGAAACCGCCGCGCAGCAAATAGTGATAAGCAAATCGCGCCAGCACGCGCAGCCAAGAACGTCCCAACAAGACGCTTAAGCGACCGCGTGTAGTCATCACCGCGCCGGCAGTCGGTTGTAATTGCACTTCTTGGGCAGCCTTACCGACATGCTTATGCATCCATTCGAGAACCTCGCCGTGATAAAAATAATGTGCGTAGGGAATGTCGGAATAGCCGATGCGGCAGGTATCCAACACCGCCTCACCATGCCCGGTGTGGTTACGCACAAAACTAGTGGTGTCGCGACGCACCAATCTCGGGTGATAAATCGGATAGCCCGGCGCATAGTTCAAACGCTTGCCGCGCAGATAGAGGACCGAAGGCACCATCAATACATCAATGCCGTGCGTTTCGGATAACTTGGCTTCAAACCAGTCGTAAAAGCGTTGCGGATAGATTTCGTCGGCATCGATGAACAAAATCCACGGTGTGTCTATGCCGCATTGCCTAATCGCGAAGTTGCGTTGCTCCGCAAAGCCAGGCCAGGGATTGCGATGAATTGCGCAATCTCGCTCTTGGGCAATGGCCAGGGTGCTATCGGTACTGCCGGAATCGACAATCACGATAGGGTAACGCTCGGGGATACCGGCCAAACAGCGCGGCAGGTTAGCTTCTTCGTTTTGGGTGAGAATAACGACGGTCAGCATGGCTCAATGTTTAACCGCATAAACGTTGACGTAAATGCCCAAACCCAAGCTATCCATTAGCGCTGCGAACGGGATCTGCGCGTACTTGACCAATGTGTCGGCGAGCGTTGCCCATCCACCGGACAGCCGCAAACGCTTGGATATCGCGTTGTAAGGAATCCGGGTTACTTGCTCGGTTTTAACCACCTGCAAACCATTGCGTTCCAGCAAACTTTTCAGCCCTTGCTCGGTAAAATAATTGACGTGCTCCGGCACCCACAGGCAAGCGTTCTCTTTGGTACCCAGTAATTTCACCAAAAACGACGCGTAATTAGGCACCGCACACGCCAGTACGCCGCCGCTCTGCAGTAAGTCGGCGACTTTGGCTATCGCCTGATCCGGCTCCAATAAATGTTCCAACACTTGCGACATCACTACGACGCCAAAGGCTTGCGCGGGCTGATACTGCTCGAACATGATGGGCAAGGGCTCGTCTCCGTTTAAATCCTTAAATACCAGATTTTCGTATTGGCCCGGATTGATGCTGACGGTGCTATAGCCCAATAAGCGCAAGGCTCGGGTATAAAATCCAAAGCCCGAACCGACATCTAAAGCCCGGTGATTGGCGGATTGGTTCAATTGATCGGCATGCAGCGCCAGGCGCTTGGCATCTACGGTGCAGTTAGGAAATGCCGCTTCCCGATCCAACACTTCGTCCAGCTTGATCGCCTGTGTCAGCGCTTGGCCGGAATATTGGTAAATGGCTTGCAACCATTGTCGGTGCGGCGGCTGATTCAAAAATCCGGTGCCGCAGCACGCGCAGCGATAAATTTGAAATGGCTTGCGGCTGGTATTATCGGTGTATAGATAATCTTTTTGCCGCCAAAATCTGATTTTTTCCGCGCCGCAAGCCACGCATTCGCGTAGCAAATCGCCGTAAGTTTCTGTTGTCATTGTCGCGTATGTCATCGTCTCCACCGTTGTCACTCTAAAACTTCAGCCGCGCGCGGCTCTGGAGTTGGTTTTTGAATATTTCCAGGGAAAAGGCTATGGTCCACTTTCCAGGGTTTTGCCAATATCGCTAGAACTAAGGCTTCGATACCGAAATAAGCCGGGTTGGCCCAGGCCGCGCCTGGCAAGCCATACTGGCTGATCAGTAAAGGAATCGTGATCGCCGCCGTCACCGCGCCGCATAAACGCCCTTTCAATAAGGTTTTGGTGCGTTTGCGCGCCAGCAGCGGTTGCGCCAGTGCCGTACCCAAGGCTTGTAGGCTGCAACCCAGGGCTATGGCCGGCATCAAATCGACTGCAGCGTGATAGGATTTGGCTAACACTAAGCAAGCCACCCAATCCTTGCCCAGTATTAACAGCACTAACCCCAATGCGCCCAGAACGGCGACGCTGCTTATCCAGAGCCATAAAATGGAAAAGGCTTTTTGCAATGTCTGTGCGGAAAATGCCTGAAAATACGCGGGTTGAAAGGTGCGCAGCAACACCATCGCACTGCGGTTGAAGGCCTCGTTGACGATCAGATAAGTGGCGGCATATAAACCCACGTCTGCCGCGGTTAACAGATAGCCGATCACGTATCGGTCGCCCAATCCGTTGATCCAGAAAATCAACTCCATTGGAATCAAGGGCAAGGCATAAATCCAGACCTCGCGGCGGAAAGACCGGTTAGCGGTCGCTGGCGTCCGTACGGCGTTGCGGCGTTTCAGCATGATCCAAACCAGATTGGACAGCAAACTGGCGAGGATATACCCCAATAGCACCCATTCCGGATTGCCGCCCAACCACCAGACCAGCGCAATCGCCAATGCCGGTCTCAACACACTGTCGCTGGTTTGCCAAAGACTCGCTAAGCGGTGTTTGCGTTCGCCTATCGCCAGCTGTATGCCTAACTCGCGCTGTACCGTGATCGCCAACAACCCTGCGGCCAATCCAAACAGCAGGCTGCTGCTGTCGGCAAAATGGCCGAAGGCAAATCCCCCCAAAACCAGCAAAGCGATTGCCATAGCAATGGCTTGCGACGTCAAGCGAGCGACTGCTGCGTGCAAGCCGCTAAGCTCCTCTGCGGTTTGGCATTCCGGTGCGATACGCATTCCGGCGCAGATGAAGGGATAAGAAAACACTGCCACGCCCAGCGCCACAAAACCGTTCAACAACGCCACTTGGCCGTAAATAGCCGGGCTTACCAGTTCCGTGAGTAAGCGGGTACCCAACAATAAGGCCAGGGCCGAGCTTGCCTGGCCAAACAAAGCCCAAAGCGCATCGCCGTATAATTTGGATTGTTTCAAACGCTTAAACATATAAAGATCGGTTTATCGCCAGCGTTGGAAGTAGTCGATTTGCGCTGCGCATGGCGCTGGCAAAATACCTCGCCCCAGCTGATGCTTTGTGCCAGCGCAACCCAGCACCATGCCCCACAACAACATCAATAAGGCATTCTGCGGAAAATATTCCCACATGTTGAAAGTCAGCCCGGCGGCGAAGATAAAGGTGGTCACCAGCGCTTTATTTGGGTGGACAGACATCCGTGTCGTGGTCCATAAAAACAATAGATATGCCAATAATCCAATCACGCCGTAGCCGTTCAATAAAAATAAATACAAGCTGTCTGAATCAAACTGTCCAGGAAAATACTCGGCACCGAACAGTAGATTGACGGTGTTGGAACTCAAACCCAACCCCCAACCGAACAACACGTCGATTGGATCGTGTACATGATTGGCGAACACTCTCAGCCACAAGTCGATACGACCGTCTTGAGTGGGGTCGGCATCGTCACGACCGCTTAACATAGGGCTAGATGCCAAAATCAGCGCCCCCACCGCTAAAATAGGCGCCGGCATTAGCAAAGCCCAACGGTCACGTGGTCGCAATGCGGCGTAAACCTGAAAAAACACCACCAGCAAGGAGCTAATAAACGCCGTACGCGAACCGCTCAACAAAGCCAAAAACACGCTTAATGCCAACCAGCGGCGCATGCCCGGTACCAAGGCAAACACCAGCGCACAAGTCGCCATCGTTGCTCCGAATAAGTTAGGACTGACGAACGTACCGAATGGCCGACCGCCCCCCAACAGCGATACGCCGAACAAAGGAGGTGCCCACAAGGCCTGAGCGATCGCCAAACCGGTTTGTAACACCACGTAATAGCGCAAATAAGCGGTAAACTTGTAAAGCACCGGCTCGCCAGCTTGCAAACGGCTGGTCACAAAACCGATCAAGGCCACCGGTAGATATTCAAACACCCGTAAGCCGGTCATCGGCACGACCAACGGCAAATCCAGGTATAAGGCATAGGCCACTTCAAACAACACGTACGTGCAAATAAGAGCCAGAAACCCTAACACCGAGCTGGTAAATATGCCGTTGCGCAGACGCGGCTCCAACCCGGCATAAACCATTAGCACTGCCAGCAAAGCCTCGCGCAGAATTCGCAAGCCCATGTCCTGTTCGCCGTAGACTTCCTTAATGCCCAACCAAGCCGATTCGACTTGCGGCAGTGAGGCCACCGTGGAAGCACCGACGAGAGTAATCAGCAGCACCGGCAGATCTTTTTCAAGACGGATGTTCATGGGGGAAGCCTTACACGCGCTCGTCGGTTTCCGCTGGAACAGGCAGCAAATCTCTGTCCAACTGCTTACCTAGCCAATTGCCGACCGCTTGATATTTGTCGCTCCAACTCGATATCTCTTTCGATTCTTGATCGGCGCGATGGTAGGCATACCCGTAATACGGATAGTAGGACGAGCCTTCTTTCATATCGTTGATAATGAAGCCATTGGGTTTGATGCCGACTTGTTGGAAACGACGGGCGCTAACATCCAGTTCTTGAGCGGTGTAACGACCTTCTTTCACGACCAGGAAAGTGGCGTCGGCGTGTTTGCCCAGAATCGCCGCATCGGTCGCGCCCAAAATCGGCGGCGAGTCGATCACGATATGGTTATAAAAGCTTTTCAACTGCTCCAGCGTTTCCGACAACTCGCCCAGTACCAATAACTCGGCCGGGTTTAGCACCATATTACCGCGCGGAATCAAATCGATACCGACATCCGGCAAGCTGACGATCACTTCGCCCAGCGTGGCCCGACCGGCCAGCAAATCGGACAGTCCCGGTTGTTTGCCTATCGAAAAAGTGTCGTGCAAGCGGCCGTTACGCATGTCGGCATCGATCACCAACACCCGTTTCTTGATGCTGGCCAACAAGGCCGCCAAGTTGGCGCTGACAAAGGACTTGCCCATGCCCGGCGCCGGACTGCTGACCATGATCACCTTGCTTTCATGCTGCGCCAAAGTGGCTTCCAGCGTGGTGCGCAGGCCGCGCAGCGACTCGACGGAAATATCCAGCGGATCTTGACTGACTAATATGCCGTTGTCTTTATCCTTGCCCAGCAAGCGGCCCAATTTATGCTGCTTTTTGCTGTGCGGAATCGCGGCGAACAACGGCAAGCCAACTTGATATTCCAGTAAGGCCGGATAGTTATCGTGGCGTTGCAGAGAATGTCTCAGAAAAATTAGCGCCGAACCCAAACTCAGACCTAACAGAGCGGCAATCGCCAACAACAGACTGGGTTTGGGCCAGTAAGGTTTTTCCGGGGTGACTGCGAAGTCGACGATACGCGAATTACCCAAGGAACCGGCGGCGGCGATGCGTTGCTCCTGGGCGCTATTCAGCAAGGAGGTATACAGCTCGGTATTGACCTGCACGTCGCGCGACAGACTCACCATATTTTGCTGAGTGCGCGGTAAGTCCTTGATGCGCTTTTCCAAAGCCGCCAGCTTGTTGTTCACCCGTCTAATTTGAGCATTGGTGGAAATCATGTCCGGATGCTCGGCTTCCAAACGCTGGCTTTGTTCGTCGTATTTTTGTTTGAGTTGAATACTGAGGGTTTCCATATCCGATGCCTGTTTCAACAAGATCTCGGCTTCGGCGGAAATGTCCACCGCACCGTGTTTCTGCCGATAAGCACTCAAACCTTGCTCCGCTTTTTCCAGGCGTTCCTTGACGATAGGCAGTTGGCTTTCCAGGAAACCCAGTTTTTGCGAGGCTTCAGCCGATTCCCAATTCACGGTGGCGTTTACGTAAATCGCAGCAATATCGTTAACCGATTTCGCCAATTGCTCCGGGTCGCGGCCTTTCAATTCCACACTCAGAATATCGGTGTCTTTGGATACTTCTTTTACCGCAAACGCTTTTTGCAAGGTTTCGATGGCGGACAGCGCGGTACGACGGGTTAATTCAAAATGCGTACCCGGATGCGCTTGCAGGGCGCCCACTTTAAGGGTCACCGGGGTTTGTTCGCCGATCTCGGCGCTCAACACCTCGCCCACCTGACCCGTCAATAACTCCTCGCCGCGTGGGTCGAGGAGCTGGAAACGACCGGCTTCCAGCGCGATCAAGGTGAATTCTTTTTCCAGATAGCGATCAGGCACACTGAACGCGGCGATTTTTAGTTTTTCGCCGCCCCAAGCCCAGCGGCTGAAGCCCCACCAGGCTGAAGCTATGCCTTCATGAGCATCGTGCCGCCGCGCCAAGGTTTCGCCGATTAACGGGAAAAAGTAAGGCTCGGATTCTATGGTCAAATTTAAATTATCCACGACTTTGCCTAACACCGAACGCGAGCGCAAAATCTCTACTTCACGCTGCGCGCGCGGGCTTTCGGCTTCCGCTGGCGCTTGATTGTTTTCGCTGCGCAGCGTCGCGGAAAGAAGCGCCTTGTTTTTATCGATCCGCAACAAGGCATCGGCCTTGTAGGTGCGTGGGGCCAACACCAAATACACCGTGGTAATCAATAGCACCGAGCACAAGGCGATAAAAATGGTTTTTCTACCCTCGATCAGTAAATCGAAATAGTCGCGGATACTGACGCTAGGCTCTGCCATCTGCGACTGATTCAGCGGCTGCAACAGCGGAGTGGCTTCGTTCTGTGAGTAAATCATTGCTTACATCCCCATCATCGCGGCTTGCGACATGATTGCGGTAAACGAGCCAGGTAAAATCTGGTTCAGCACCCGCGACCACTGCGTGACACCGGCGGTGCCGATGAACAGCGTGTCGTGAGCTTGCAGCGGAAATTGGTCGGCCAGAATCATCGCGTCGGGCGATTCGGCATCCAGTTGGAAAATTTCCGGATGCATATCGCCGGCGCGGATGACGTAAATGTCGCCAGGCCGCGAGGTATTGAAATCAACGCCAGACGCTTCAGCCAAGGCTTGGGATAGACTCATGCGGCCTTTGTTGATCTGGATGGCTTGCTGACGACCGGCCTCGCCCATCACAAAGACCTTGCTGTCTTTTTGATCGCCGATATTCAACACATCGCCAGCTTTCAATAACAAGTTCTGGGTGGTCAGACCTTTCTCGTACAAGGCTTGCACATCCAGTTTGTAGAGTTTGCCGTCGCGGGCCAAGGCCACATTGGCAAAGTCGGAATCTTTGGTCGAACCGCCGGCGCGGGTGATGGCTTCCGCCACAGTTAGCGGCGTTTCGTTTATGGTTTGCACGCCAGGACGCATGACCTCACCGACTACCGCTACCCGATGCGCTTGGAAAGACAACACGCGGATATCCAGCTTGACCTTTTTGAAGTATTTGGACAATTCGCGAGTCAACTCGGCGCGCACTTCGCTGACGGTTTTATCCGCTACATGGATGTTGCCGACGTAGGGGGTAATATAAGTCACCATTCTCATCGACCACTTTGCCGGCCAATTCCGGCATAATTTTTTCGCCGCCCGGATCGTTCAGTTCCGGATGTTCCCAGACCGTAATCTGCAACCTATCCTGCGGGCCGATGCGGTAGCTGGTTTTGTTGGGGTCGGCTGGCGGCAAGTTGTTGAGCGTTTGCCGGCGGGCAGTTTCCCGCTCGATGATCAGGTCTGCAGTTATGGGCACGATGCGGACTTTCTCTTTGACCAACTGCCCATCTTTTTTAGCTGGCAGCTCGATTTCGGTCATGCCGTTATCGTTATTCATATCCATGCCCGGTGCTAGGAAACAAGCGGGTAGCAGTAAAACCAGTAAGAGCGGAATCAATCTAAACATGGTCAAAAATTCCTTAGTAAGCGTTTTTATTGATAAAACCGGTCAGCACGGTGCGGAAGGCGATCTCCAAATCAAACCACAGCGACCAATGCTGGATGTAATACAAATCGTGTTCGATGCGGCGGTTCAAATCGGTGTCGCCGCGCCAACCGTTGACTTGCGCCCAGCCGGTGATGCCGGCTTTCACCATGTGTTTTTTCATATAGTTGGGGACTTGATCCTTAAACACTTCGACAAAGTCAGGACGCTCAGGACGTGGACCGACCAGCGACATGTCGCCGCGCAATACGTTGATCAATTGCGGCAGTTCGTCCAGGCTGGTTTTGCGCAGGAAGGCGCCGAACGGGGTGGCGCGATTCTCGCCAGGCTTGGCCCAGACCGCGCCGGTTTTGGCTTCGGCATCAACAGGCATGGAGCGGAACTTCAGCATCGTGAATGACCGGTTATTCCAACCCACTCGCTCCTGCCGGTAAAACACCGGGCCGCGCGAACTTAACTTCACACCCAGCGCCAGGAACAGCATTAATGGACTGATCAGCAGTAATAAAATCAAAGCTAGCAAGCGGTCTTCCACTTCTTTGATGTAGCGATTAATGCCATGCAGCGGTGACACGGAGAAATCCAGAGTCGGGATGCCGGCGACAGTATTCAGACTGAGGAATTTGCTTTGTTTGAAGGCAAAACAGTCGATGACTAGGCGAATACTGACCGGTAGGTGGCGGAGTTGATATTGTGCGCGCTCGGTCAACGATTCGCCTTGATAGGCCACCCACACTTCATCGATCGTTTGAGCGGCAATGATAAGCGGCAAATCCTCCAGCTTACCCAAGCGCGGCAACCCGAAATCGCTGATCGAATGTCGGTCGCCGCAGCGATCATCCACATAGCCGACCACTTGCAAACCGGCCCAAGACGACTGATTCAATTGCCGGGCGACCGCCACTGCCATTTGATTTAAGCCGACCATGACGATACGGCCTTGCGACCAACCGCGAGTCCTCAAGAATCGCAGAAACTGCGACAAAACCCCCCGAGCCACCAGTACGAAGACCAAGCCCAGCAAGCCCCAGGAAGCAATCCAGCGATAACTGGAGCCGAACCAGAAATGCAGTCTTATTAAGGTGACGATGGATACCACCGCTATCAGGGCCAAAATCCAGCCTCTGACGATGCGGGCAATCTCACCGCGCATGGCATCGTTGCGCCAAGGGCGATATACCTGGCCGATTTCAAAGAAGATGATGGCGCCTAGTAGGCCCAGGGCAATGACGATCCGGTAATCCTGATCGACGAGGTATTCGCGCAACCAGAAATAGTGGCTCAGCCAAGCGGCAGCCAACAACATGGCGACATCAAGGATGCGGAGCAACAGAATCACCGTATGACCGTACTGTTTAAAAAGCCCGTTGAAAATATTTCCGAAACCGAGTGGCATGTAATTAACCCCTATATCGTCTTTCCCATTGACAAGGGTCACCGTCCCTGGAAACCCAACCTGATGCAAACGGTTTATTCATCCCGGTTTGCTTGGTATTTAGATTACAGAGACAAGATGAGAAAAAGCCTGAGGGTTCAATTAAGATCGAATTAGGAAAGGCTTAACTTTGGATGAAGGGTTTTTACAGCGGATGTTTCAGGGGCCTCAATACCCGGGAAAGGTGGCGAGCAGGACAGTGCCAAAAATTAGTCAAACAAAAACTGACAAGTATTATTCGTTGCTATCAATTATTGTCGAGATGGCGAGCGAGGACTAAAGTAGACTACATTTATGGCAAAAATGAGACCAGATCATGCAGACATCTCCGAAGCATATTATTTTTTTCGCCGAAGCAGTAACGCTAGCACATCTTGCACGTTGCATTAGCCTAGCCAACGCGCTGGTTAAGCTCAATTATCGGGTGACTTTGGCGGCTGATAGTCGATTTAACTCGCTAGTGGGGGATCTGCAATTTCCACAAATCGCTCTTCATTCAGTTTCTTCAGCATATTTTTCAGCGAAACTAGCCCAAGGTTTGCCACTGTACAGTGCAAAGATTCTCTGTGATTACGTAGAGGCAGACATGAAGATACTTGAACAATTTAAGCCAGACTTTATCATCGGCGACTTCCGTCTCTCACTTGCAATCAGTAGCCGGCTAGTAAATATTCCGTACGCCACCATTACCAACGCTTATTGGAGCCCTTACGCGGACATCGGGTATCCGATTCCAGAGCTGCCACTTACAAAACTATGTGGCGTTGCTCTTGCGCAAAAGCTGTTTAACCTGGTTAGGCCACTGATTTTTAAAATCCATTCACTGGCTTTTAATTCAGCATGTAAAAAATTTGGCCTAAGCGCTTTAAAGAGCGACATGCGAGAAGTATATACGCATGCCGACTACACACTGTACGCAGATCCCCAAGACATGGTACCTATGAAGCCTCTACCCGGTAACCATATTTTTATTGGCCCAGTGCTTTGGTCCGCTAGTGCGCCATTGCCCGATTGGTGGGAAACCTTACCCGCTAATAAACCGATCATTTTTGTTACTCTGGGTAGCTCGGGTGAAAGCAGGCTTTTACCGATGATTTTGGAAACACTCAGCCAACTACCTCTGACCGTTATAGCGGTGACGGCGAAAAAAACCTTATTAGCTAAAACCTATGCGAATGTATTTGTCGCGGAGTTTTTACCTGCTGATTTGGCGGTCAAAAAAGCTGATATGGTGATCTGTAACGGTGGGAGCCCAATGGTTTATCAGTGTCTTGCCGAAGATAAAGCAGTTCTTTGCATACCTAGTAACTTAGACCAATATCTTATGACGTCAGTGCTCGAAAACGCCGGTAGAGGAAAAATGATTAGGGCAGGTAAGGCCAATCCGCGAAACATTCGAGAGGCTGTAAATCAAATGCTAGCTAATAAAGCTGAGGTGGGAGATACGGGCGCGCGTTATTCCTTGGCTATTGATAAAATTACTAAATTAATCAACGCCGTATAGCCGATTAATGTGTCTTGCCAATATTCCGGCAAGACATTTTTGTCATGGATTTTGATTTAGGGTTAGCTCTTTGACTGATAATCGCAATGACCGAGATTTTGCTACTTGCCCCTGACCAATTCGCCCCATGAATACCGTTTTTTTGGCGTTTTCGGTGCCCAGTAAGTTGGCGAGGGATTTTTCCAGTTGATTGGCGAGAACCAGCAGTTTAGGGACTTCGGTAAATTTCAGATTTTTTCTAACATACGTTGAGAAAATGAGCGGTGTCATTTCAGGCTGCAACTGTAAGCCCAACTTTGCGGCGGCCAACCAAAACCGCTGCATTGCTCTTCCCGCTTGAAGATAGTCTTCAACGCTTGTAGCTTCATGTTCGGCAACGAGCGCAAAATGTGCGGCGCAAAAAAAACCGGGCAATAGGTCAAGTTCGATTCTTGGTAGCAAAGTCCCGAAAAAATACCGGTTAAGAATATCTACCCTAGCCCAGCTTTTCATCGCCCACTTCATGAGTCTGGTAGCAATCGGGTCTAAACCAACCGCTTGATCCGGAATTTTATCGTCACTAAAGCGGGAGTTCCATTCGATGACTGTGCTATGTGTAGGAAAAGCTTCCGGCAAGGTCAATCGCAATTTCGCATTCCTGGCCATCAGCCAAGCTGTCTGACAACGGTTAGCAAAACTTTCCATCCAAATTACTGAATAAAAACGACCAATGGATTCTTGCAAAGCTTGTTTTTGAGTCGAGTCCAACGGCTTAGCCAGCATCATTCGCCGCTGAACGCTACGGAGCGCTAGGCAAGCAAACAGGGGATCCTGCTTTACTTCGGGGGTATGTGTCAGAAATACATCAATGGTTGGTTTGGATTCGGGCGTATCGGATCTTAGCTTGAATTCTGATCGATGAAGGAATTCGCTAGCAGCAATCGCAATACTTTCTAACAAAGCACCGAGGGCCAGTTGGCTTGCGTGTCCATTTAAGTCATAAACACAATGATCTCGGGTGTCGAAACCGTGCACAACAAAGTGATGGTCATTAATAATTTCGAAACGCCATGTTTGCATGTTGTCGCCACTCGGGGCCCAACGGGCATGTTCGATAATTTTTTCGATCAGATTTTGCGTTTCCATATACGGACTCTATTTGCTTTGTTGAGACATAAATTGTCTTCTGGCTAGGTTTATAGCAAGGCGCTGTAGCGGATTGCTGTTTCCGCCAGGACGCCAGGTCTTTACCAACTTATTGCTGTAAGCATCAAAATGCAGTCCCCAAGGCGCTGATAAAACCTTGCCACGTTTTAACAGAATTTTTAACACTTGCGTAGTTGCCAAGCCTGCACAGAGTTCACAAGCCATGGGTGTTGATGGACCTTTGTGATTGAATAAATCTACAGCACCTGGATAAACCAAATAACCTCGTTGTAACATCGACGGCGCCAAACCTAGCAAAAAGTTTAGAATTTTGTCCATTTCACTTTTGCCTTCAAGCTGGAAATAGTCCTCAAAAGACATACGGCCTGGTAAGAAATTTAGCAAGGCAGCCCCCATGCCAAGCGGCGCGGCGGTTATTGCGGGAATGTTATTTTTGGCACAATAGTCGAACACCATTTGGCGCGCATCGAACGCAAAAAAGTCGAGCGCATCAACATATACATCGACTTCTGAAAAAAAATCGTCAAGATTTTGCTTGGTTACCCCGGTAGAAAATTTTTTAATCTCTAGCTCAGGGTTTATATCTTTGGCCATAGCGGCCAGTACCTCAGTCTTCTCATTATCCAAATGTGAAACCGTGGCGCCGGCTTGGCGGTTAAAATTTGCCAATTCGAACTTATCGAAGTCCGCGATATGAAATGCTCCAATTCCCAAGCGAGTAAGAGTTAATAGGTGACTGCCACCGACGCCACCTAAACCTGCTATGGCAATTTTTCGACTGCGCAGCAAGTTTTGTTCATCCGCTGTAACCCAGCCTATGTTTCTCGAAAAAGCTTTTTGGTATTCAAACAATGTATTCATTTTCTCTCTCATTCTTGGCGCTGACAGGATGTTTACTTTCCAGAAACCAAAAATGCAAATCGCACCAAGGCACTAATAAGAAGGTCGCAAGCTGTTTTAAAAAATACAGAGAATTCCGCCTAGCTATTATCAAGCTGATCTTGGAAGCGGCATATTTAAGTTCAAAAACTTCAGGGGACACGCAGCCTGGTTTGAAATGAACCCGAGAGTGATTGTAATACACTTCGATAGGTCTCGTTTAGCCTCAACGAGGGGCAAATTGGCATCGTGTTGTTAACTAGCCTGCAAATGCGCACAGTCGGCCTGATGAATAGCTAGCGAGTAGTACTAACTTGTCTGGTCCGCGTATAGTAGGTGAGGTGGCTTCGGCTAACCCTGGCAGTATTTTCTTTATTTTTTAGGAATTAATTGTTAGTTTGATGCGTCTTTTATTGTGGTGCCTTGAATTTTTGAGTGGAGAGACCGATGCAGAAAACCGAAAAAACCCCTTTGTGGGTGTTCTTAGCTTTATCCAGTATAGAAACCCGTAAGGGCGCTCTATTGTTGATTTGGAGCAGTATTATTTTTACCCTTTATTGTGTGCCTTGGGTGCAGTTTTTCGAAGGCAACGCATTGGTTGGCAAGTTGTTTTTGATTGATGATTGGGAATGGTTTGCCATGATGCTGCCCATGAGTTTTTGGTATTGGTTAAGCATGCGGTGGGTTGATAAGAACGGCGGTTGGCGGCTAGCGAACGCGTAGTGACGAAGTATTGCTGTGTGGCTATGCCTTAGTTGGTTTAAGGGGCTAACCCCTATGGGTTTTAGCAAACTTTAGAAATGGTTCTGGTCCTGGCGTGCTTAATATCTGCTCGGTTTACTCCAATATGGGCGCCAATGTAATGCGCATAGCCTGTCCTTAACTTACTGTGTCCCCCATGCTGTCACATATTTTGCCCAAAGCAGAAATCTCTATCAGGGAAAATTTGCGTTGGTTGTACATTCTAAGGAATTTGATGCTGTTTGCCGTCACAGTGGCGGTGTTTATCGCGGTTAACGGCTTAGGTATCAATTTGCCGCAAAACCAGTTATGGCTGGCTATTTTTGCGATTTCGGTACTCAATCTGTATACCTGGCTGCGACTGAGGACACCTGAAGAGGTTACCGAACACGAGATTTTTTCGCAAATATGCATGGATGTGTTGGCCCTGGCTTATTTGCTTTACCTGACTGGCGGTGCCTCAAACCCCATCATTTGGGTGTTTCTGTTGCCTCTGATTGTTACCGCCATCATGCTGCCGCAGGCTTACGCTTGGAATATGGTAATCATTACCTCCTGCGTCTACACCGTACTGATTGCCTACAACGTGCCTTTGCCGGCGGTTGAGCCGCATATGGCTCATCCGGCGATGGCTGAGTTGACGCCGGAAATGAGTCTGCAAATGCATTTGATGAACGACAGGCGGTATTTCAATCTACATGTATTTGGTATGTGGTTTGGTTTTGTGTTTAGCGCCGGTTTGGTAGCGTTTTTCGTGGTCGAGCTTTCCAAAACCTTAAAAGAACGGGAGCGGAATCTGGCTGACGCGCGTGAGAGCGCGTTACGCGATGAGCGAGTGGTGTCGCTAGGTACCTTGGCGGCTAGTGCCGCGCACGATATGGGAACGCCGCTAGGAACGATAGCGATTTTGACTCATGAAATGGCGGAAGAGTTATCAGAGTATCGTTACCCTGATTTACATCAAAAGTTGGTGATTGTGCAGCAGCAAATTGATCGCTGTAAGCAGGCCTTGTCGGTCATGTCGGCTTCAGCGGGCGAGATGCGGGCGGAATCCGGCAAAGTGATGCTGGTGAGTGAATATATCGATGAAGTGCTAGGGCAGTGGCGGACGCATAAAGCGGCTACGCGGCTCAAATTATTTATATCGCCGGATGTGGACATGCAAGCTCGCGTGATTGCTGAACGTACCGTTACCCATTCCATTATCAACATCTTGAATAACGCCGCCGAGGCGTCGCCGGTTGATGCGGGTATCGAGTTTCATGTCGAATGGAACGCGGAAACATTAAACTTGAAAATAAGGGACTTTGGACCGGGCTTACCCGCAGAATTTATCGAGTTTGCCGGGCATCAACCGGTCAAAAGCAATAAGCAGGGAATGGGAGTCGGTTTGTTCTTGACCTATACCACGATCAAACGGCTTGGCGGTAAAATACAATTCAGTAATTTAGAGTCGGGCGGAGCCTGCGTTGAGATCAGTTTGCCGTTATTAGCTAAGGAGAGTACGCATGAACGAGTTACCTACGGATAAGCCCAATTTGTTACTAGTCGATGATGATGTCACCTTTTGTTCGGTGTTGAAGCCGGCGCTGGAAAAGCGCAATTTTCAAGTGACGGTCGCCAACGATGTCGATACGGCAATGAGATTGGCGGAACAAACAGAGCCCGAATATGCGGTAATCGATTTGCGGATTGGTTTCGATTCTGGTCTGGAAATGGTCAAGAAATTGATTTCCTTGGATGACAATACCCAGATCGTTATGTTGACCGGTTTCGCCAGCATAGCCACCGCCGTCGAGGCAATCAAATTGGGCGCGATTCATTATCTGACCAAGCCGGCTAACGCAGATGAGATTGTCAGCGCTTTATACAAAAACGAAGGAGATGCGTCGGTAGCGATCAGTGATAATCCGCTTTCGGTGAAACGTCTGGAGTGGGAACATTTACAAAAAGTGCTTATGCAGCACGATGGCAATATCTCCGCAGCCGCCAGAGCATTAAACATGCATAGAAGAACCCTGCAAAGAAAATTAGAAAAAAGACCGGTAAAGGAATGAAGTGACCAGGGTAGCTTGCAACAATAGAGCATTATTTCCGGATTTATTACAATTAGTCGTTGCAAAGGAGATTTTTTTAAGTATAATGGGCGGCTAATTCGGGGTCGTTAGCTCAGCCGGTAGAGCACCGCACTTTTAATGCGATGGTCGTGCGTTCGAATCGCACACGACCCACCACTGAATAGCTTTACAAATTAACCAGTTAGCTTTAGCGGGCAACTGGTTTTTTTGTGCCCCTAATATTTCCAAATTACCCAGTGGGTAAATCATGTTGGTAAACGCAACATGGTCATCCCTTCTACTTTGGTCAATTTCTCAACCGCAGTAAGAAGCTCTCCAATCTCCGCTGGTGAATAATGCACAGTGATGTCGCCATCAATGTGATGCATGAGCGCCTTTCGGGTCTCATGCGGTACGCCGGCCAAACGCAAACGCCTTGCAAAGGTATGCCGAAGGTTGTGTGGGCCAGATAAGACGCTATCGCCAATCGGCAACCCAGCTCTTCTCCACGCATTTTTCCAGGCGGTATTATGCATCCTACTCACCGGCTTTCCACGGAAACCAAACACATGAGTATCCGATTTACCGCGACGACTATCGACCACATTTTTTGCCACACTGTTCAATACCAGCAAACATGTCGTCTGATTCTTGGTGAACTTACCAGGAACCAGAAAAATCGAAGTGTTCAATTCTGGCACATTGATCTCCCATTCCCATCGCAATTCCGCCACGATATGTTCACGGGCTCCAGTATGTAGGGCGAACAGCGCCATTTCAGCTAAGTGGGTGGGTAATTCCCTAAAGAAGCGCTTTTGATCGTCGAAGGAAATTGGGTAAGGATTAGCTGCATCCTTCCAGTCTGGCATCATTAACAACGGCGCACCGGGCAACCAAGGCTGATTATCCAGATCACGCCATACACGTGAAGCCAATGTCAGGATTCTTCGAACAACTGACAACTCCCTGATGACCGTGGCACTTTTTGCACCCTGTTCCTGACGATGATCGACATAAGGCTGTATGCTGCCTTGATGGATCTGGTCTAGACTTAAACCACCCAACCAGGGATCAAGATTTGCAAGACATCCGGCATCCCTTGATAAACTCACCTTTGTCTCCTCATTTAGATATTTGGTTGCCGCTTCGCGGAACGATCTGAACTTTGGCGCTGCCGCCTCAGTTTTTGCAACCGCTATGGCCCGGTGGTATTCTGCTTCGGCTTCTTGCCACGTGCTCGCTGTAAAGCGATGGCGAACTCTCCCAAGTCCGTCGATTCGCTTATCAATCGACCCTTTCCCTGTTTCTTTATCCCAGTACAAGCCTGGGAGTTTGTTTTTTGACATGATGGTTCCTCCTTAACCTTCACGTTGCGGATCATATACTCATCCAAAACGCGATTTAGTTCAAGTAAGTCAAACCCGACACCTTGCTTTCCCATTGAATACTCTGTA
Source organism: Proteobacteria bacterium ST_bin11 (assembly GCA_002083615.1). Taxonomy (GTDB): domain Bacteria; phylum Pseudomonadota; class Gammaproteobacteria; order Methylococcales; family Methylomonadaceae; genus Methylomonas. Next base: position 31,352 of record MSXO01000040.1, read on the forward strand.
AGAAATGGACGAATTTCCCGATCAAACAATGTGCGTCCCATGCCGCAGTAATAGGCGGCTTCATCGGGTCTCAGAATTCTCGGTGGGAAATCGTGCATCGTCGGATTAGCGTTGTTAAAAAGACGCGTCTATTCCCTCATATTTGAAGCCACTTTAAAATGACGTTTGCCAGTCGGCGAACAGGAACTACGAATGAAAGATGACAAACGACCCCAGCATTCTGAGAAGAACAAGACACTTAAACAGTCGGAAATGTCTGAGAATGAAAAAGAAGTGATGGGCTACTTTGAAAGGATGTTTACGCTCGAATTCTATATTCGGTATTTAGAAATCAATCACAGTAACGATTTGCTTAGAGCTCAAAGACTAAACAAGATTGTGACTGAGAAATTTATTGAATTTGATAAGACTCATAATCTCTCTGAAATGGAACTAGGGTTACCATATGACACAGTAGACCTACCTTCATTTCCCGTTGACATTGACTACTATGTCCGCTGGGTGCTTGATAAACTTGAAGGACCTCCTATCACCACGGAATGCTTACCAAAAAAACTTGACTTGAGCGGACTATTCTTCCCGGAAAATGTCAGGAAGTTTTTATCTACGCAGATTTTGCCATTAAAGAAATATGTAAAACCAAGCCAAAAACAACTCGCTTTTAGCTTTTACGATTTAACCCATCCTAATGATACAAACGCCCTATTCAGTTGGTGGTGCAAACACGTAAATCTCCATGCACTTAAACAAAACAAAATCCTAAGAGATATGAGCATGAAGATTGAGGAGCCGGTAATGAATGACGACGGTTCTTATCCTTCTTTTAGTATTGGAGTAACGCCAGACTTTTTGTCGCCCAGTGTTCGTTTAAATGCAGAAAACCGATTTCGTATTGACAGCACCAATACGCATTCGATTAAAGTTAATGATCAGGAATTATCCAATGCTATTGTATTGAGTTACCAATTTGATAACGATGTTGGAGATTATAGTGAGGCATTAGATCTGTTTATAACGAACCTTCGTGCCGACTTTTCTACTTGGCAATCCAAACAGTTAAAATCTGAGTCCATTTCAAGTCATGACCTTATGCGCGGCAAACAACCTTCCAGTTTCTTATTGCCACATCAATCCGATCAATATGCAAAAATAATAAGCAAATATGTCTCTGTGACAAAGAACCTTCTTGGACTGCTGTGCTACGACGTAAAAACCAAACGAAACAAAACTATCGATGCCGCAGCTACAGATATATCAGATTACATCAAAAACTCTTTTGAACTAGACTTCGATGTTGGAATCATTAAAAAGGGCTACTATTCTGTTTTAGATAAAATAAATGTTATGGATGAAGTCATAAACCTTAAACAAAATAGGCGGAAATATCACGAGCCATATAAATTTTAGAAAAGTAAGCACTCGACAAATAGAAAAAGTAGCATTTAACCAATCCATATTTAATTACTCCCGTTCTCAAAAAATCTCAGTCACATATACCTACATTGAGCTGACCTATACGGTTTGGACATTCTATCCAAATCGTTTTGGCGAAGCTTATTTCTATTTGGCTTGACGCAGCGCGTTGCGCCTTCATCTTTTTTCTGCCGTTGACAGGTTTCGGTTAATCGATGCGTTTTGGCGTATCGGTTTACTGGCGGCTGTCCGGCGTTTTGATTTGGGGAGTATGTCTATGAGTATGCAATGTCCGATTTGTCGATCACATCAGGTGA
>MSXO01000087.1 GCA_002083615.1 Proteobacteria bacterium ST_bin11
ATAATTCACCACCATTCAAATAAATGATCAACAAACAAAAAACAAGGCACCGGCCTAAGCCAGTGCCTTGTCATGACATAGCGCAACCGAAGTTTAATAAGATTTCTCTACATGTAGTTGAAACTCGTTGTACTGGTTACCTTGCTGGCTCTTGGCTTTCCCTAGTAGTTGGATCAGTACCAAGTCGCCGGGCTGAGCGTTTTGTTGTTTCATGCCGTTCGCGATATAGGTATTCATAAACGCCGAAACCACATCGCCGTTCTCTCGTTCGACGATCACCGTTCGCTGCGGTCCAAAGCGTTCATGATGAAACTCGCTAAAGCCCAGGATGATACCAATTAGCGGGTTATTGACCTCGTGTTGCCAGGGCGTTGGTTGCTTGGTGAGCAATTCACCCGCAGCAATGGCTTTCAGCTTGGCAAATTTATCGTTACCAGCGTTGTTATTGTCGTTATCGAACATAGTTTGAAGCTCCAAAAAAATGAATGGTGGCATCGAAATGACATCCCAGTCTCGATGCGGTTGTGGCACGTCCTCTCGCCATACCATTAGGGTTTGTTTCAAACGTTGGAAGCCCATACCTACGCAGTGGTATCCCGTTTTCATACCGTGCAAAGTTCTGGCTAGCACTGTGGGTTCGGTACCCATCGATACGGGCCTTTGATGATGAAAACCTGCTGGCTGACTTGCGAAAAAACAACTAACTAACTAAACAAAAAAAATTTACCCTGTTTTGGCACCCATCAGGGGCCAAAACAGGGTGTTTTTTTCAGAAAAAAGTTTTGTTTAGTTAGTTAGTTGCGAATAGGTAGACCACTTACGGCTTTGGTCTAAACAGTTTTAAACGAGCTACACGACAATACTCCCTCACAACAAGCCATGCTCTGCGAAGGAATAGATAGATTCACCGACGATGAAGTGATCGAGCACGCGTATGTCAATCAAAGCCAAGGCTGCTTTCAGTTTGTCAGTAATCACTTTATCCGCCTGACTGGGTTCACTGATGCCCGACGGGTGGTTGTGGGCCATGAACAGCGCTGCCGCGTTATGCTGTAAAGCCGCCTTAACCACTTCACGCGGATACACGCTGGCCCCGTCAATGGTGCCTCTGAATAATTCTTCGCAGGCGATGACGCGGTGCTGGTTGTCCAAAAACAGACACACAAACACCTCGTATTCGAACGGCGCCAGTTTCAACTTGATACAGTCCTTGGCTTTGTCCGCACTGGTCAAGGCTTCGCCTTTACTAAAGGTGCGGTTGTAGATCTGGATGGCCTCGTAGATCACATCGTCTTCATCAGCCACACGGTAACGATTATTCGTACCTCTTAGGAATAACATGGGTTTTCTCCTGTCATCATGAAAACCGGAGATACGCCAGCCCCAGCGGGGGTGGGATTTTCCCGGCAGGGTTATTAAACAATGGCATCCGGCATCCATGCCGGGTGCCATCAATGTGGATTATTACTTTCTAGTGAATGGTCTCGACTACCCGCTGGGCTGATGTGGTTAGCCTCAGCTCGCTCAAACTCTTGGTAGATCGGCTAACCCTAAAATTCAGTGTGTGCAGGGTGTTGAAGACTATGACAGCCTTGTCCGTTCATGGCGCCGTTTGCCTGAATTTCCGCAACACTGACGACTTCGCCGCTATCGCCTAGCGCCACTTGAAACACTCTGGAAAACAGCGCCGGACAACTGCCAAAGCTCGGCAGCAGCCGTTGCAAGGCGTCCGCCGCTTGGTCGGCCGTATTGGCGACCACGAAGTTCTGAAAATCCCATTCTTCCGCTTCCTTGGCCGCTTCCATATAGGTATCCCATTCGTCATGGTAGGACGATGCCTGACCCACCACCATTCCCGTGGTTTCCTTACTGGGGACGATGAAGCAATTCTGGTCTTCGTCATACACAGCATCGTTATCGATGTCGACGGACTCGCCATTCATGGTTAATCGATACTGCTCGCAAAATATCGCCTGACCACTGACCCATTGCCCTTCAAAATAGGCACTGTGCTTTTCGCCAACAACATCCAGTGTAATAGCCGGGGTATTCAGATCAATTAAATACTGGAACAGCCAATGCCCCTGATCCAAGCCTGGACGAAACACCAAGTAATCCCGGTGCCAGGCAAACATCCAACGCAAAGCACCGACATCCTCAAGATCATCCAGCTCGGCAATTTTGATAAGTCCGCTTTCCACGTCGCTTCGACTGACCGCGTTAGCATTCATCGCCAAATTGACGTTGCCGCAGCCTTCTTTGATTGGATATTCCTGGATGACCGCCAAGGCCTGTTTCGGCAATAGCGGCACCTCATTGAGTAAATCCAGGCAGTGGTAGGTTTTCAGCGTGTCATAGCCTTCGACGAAGTCTTCAGCCGATAATTCGCTTTTCAGTGTTGCCAGTCGATTGCGGGCTTCCCGCTGCAACACGCGTTTGACCTCGGCAATCACCTGCGCTTCATCGATCAACTTATCCCGGTCCGGCAGACGTGCGAAAAACCGCCTGGTGTCCAAGTGGATGACATGACCGGGGTCTCGCTCGTGATGACTGTGATAGACCGGCAAGCCTTGCAGATAGAGATGAAAATAATCCGTTTGCAGCAACCAGTCTTCGCCAGGGGACAAGCCATACAAGCACAGATCACCCAACTCGGTTTCGATGAATGGTAATGCTGATGTTATCGCTCGCAACCGCTCCAGGCTGGCGCCGTTAAAGCGCACCTCAATCGGAAATCCCCGTGCCAAGCGACACAACTGGGATACAATCCGATCCGTTTCGGGTTTGAACTGGGTCAATGTCAGACGGGTGATACCCTTCCAGTCAGCCGGTTCGATCATAATCGGCTGGAAGGCCAACAGGTCGGCGGTATTCACTGAAAATCGACCGCCTTTGCTGTCGACGCTGATGGTTTCGCAGGCAAACAGCGCCGACAAAAAGCCAACACCAAACGCATGTTCAGTTTCGATCAACTCGACATCCCAACCAGACTCGGCGACGGTCAGCAAGGTTTGCAGAGATTCAATGCCGCAGCCGTCGTCACACACCGTCAGGGTTCGAGACGCTTCAGCATACTCGAAGCTGACAAACGTGGCACCGGCACGCCGGGCATTTTGCATCAGCTCGCCCAATACCGTAGTGGACTGGGTAAAGCTGAAGCGCAGATTATTGATCAGTTTTTCGGGGTTTACCGCTAATTGGCTGGTTTGCATGATGCCGCCCTCATAAATAATGAATCCCGAGGACACGACCCAGCTTTACCCCGTCAGGGAGAAAACGGCTCATCTCCCCGAGACGGGTAATACGGGATAGCCCGTGGTTGAATAAAATGATTGCTTGATTGCTTGATTGCTTGATTGCTTGATTGCTTGATGGGCTAATCAATGCGTTAACGCCAAGAGCTTGGCGTCTGCCGTGTTTCCCGCTAATGGCAAGCAGCCCGTTTGATCGCTATCCAGCAAGGCATCCGGATCAATGCCGTGCTGGGCTAACACGACATGCATCGCGCCCGTTAACAGGGTGTTTCCTTGCTCGCGCTCCGACTCACTGCCGTATTGGATCGCCCAAAACGGATTGAAACGAAACTGTCGACCATCGCGTTTACACTGTTTATTCACTTCGGTATGAAAGGCCTTATCGAGTTTTTCCGCTTGGTCGAACTGCTGCCAAAAGCCTTTAGCTGCCTGTGTATCCGCCGGCGGCAACCAACGTCGTTGGCGACCAACCAGACGGTTCATGCGGTCGATCAAGGTTTTGCTGTTCGGAAAGAAATGGATGGTGCCGATGCCGGGATAATAGCGGACATCGAAATAACTGCCGCTGACGCGTTCGCCGTTGCGTAGCCGATGAAAGTGGTGATGAAACATCGCTTCCAAGCTAACTGCCGCCTCGACCTTTCCATCCAGTAACGCAAACACCTTATCGAAGTCCGCCAATAGCCGTTGCGATTCCCAGTTCAAACCGTTCTGGTAAGAACTCGAGCGATGACCCGGCAAAATGAAGCGGGTGGTTTTGATGCGCATCCCCAAGGTGCGGTGTTTGTCGTTGCTTTTCCAACCCATGAAGTAGACTGTGTTGTCACTGTAATAGCGGGTAATGGGTCGGGTAAGGAAGAGACATTA
>MSXO01000041.1 GCA_002083615.1 Proteobacteria bacterium ST_bin11
TAAAATCAACAGCCTGCTAAAAACTAATTCAGTGCTAGTAAAATTTTGGAAACGAGACGAGTTTTAAACGACTTTAGACTTAAAAATCAGAGTGTATTGCAAATTTCAATAGCTATGTTGCAAAAATACCACAAAATTAAAAAGCAATAAACAATTATATCCCTCCTTATACTGAATTTGCCGGGTTTTAAAACTAGCATACGCAGACTTGCAGCTTTGAAATAAGTAAGTGCAGCCACATCGTCTGTTATTCATTGGTGACAAGCAATTTGAATTTTCAGCCGGGTATTTCATAGTTTGGTTTTATTCGCCGGCTATAAGGCGGTCAATTGGGGGATTACCACACCTCTTGTAAACCGATATTCGGAAGCAATGTTTTAACTCCTCAGCATCTTAATTTCGCGCACGTTTTGGCGGATGCGGCGATTGAGCTCTCGACTGATATTGGTGACCAATTTTAATTTGACGCTCAATGCTAAAGAGCTCTGGTCTGCCTCTAAACCAATGTAGTCTAAAACCAGGCAGGTAACTTCCTCATCCGCAAGTACATCGGCGGATCGCTTGCCGCGATCCAACATTGCCATTTCGCCAAACGCTGACCCTGCTGAGAGCGCGGAGACTCGTTCACTGCGTCTCTGATCTAAATGAATGAAGATACTCACCTGTCCCGACAGGATGAAGTAGAGGAAATCCGCAGAGTCGCCTTCGCGGCAAATATAGCTGCCTTGCTCATAGGTTTTATGGGTGGATAGTGACTCTAAAAATGCCATTTCTTCTTCTGTAAAGCCTTGCAGAAAAGCTTGCTCGGCGACCGGTAAAGAGGTTTGGCCACTCTTAGCAAAGTCCCCCAGTATCTGGTCTTCGCACCACTCCAGTGCGTCATCGACTACTTGGTAGTTAAATAATGGGGCCGAATCCAGGCTGCCAGTCGCTTTTTTGATACGTTTCACCGATTCATACTTTCCCCAGGTGCCTGTAAACAACACTGTCTTCCCCAGTTCTTGCAGGCGCAAAATCATACCGGCGAACAGTCGCTCGGCACCTTCGCTGACGGTGGAGGTGCGCGTTATATCCAAAATTAGAAAGTCGGTTTTGTCGACTAAGTCCATTACCTCGTGGATGACTATTTCGGCTGAGGAAAACATCAACTCTCCCTGTAACTCCAGGATATTGATCCGGCAGCCTAACTCCATCAGCATTACCGTTTGGCGCGGCGGACGGTAACGTTTGGAAGGCACTTGCTCTGCATCATAACTGGCATGGATTACCGAGGAAGAGGTAGATCGACCGGTGTGTAACATGTGTAAACCAAAATCAGCGGAGATTTTTTTGCAGGCGGCAATACCGCGCGCGCTGTTTCCGCGGTCGTCTAGTTTGGGCGAAAAAACCGCTAGGCCAAATTGGCCGGGTAACACCGCCATGATCCCGCCACCAACGCCACTCTTTGCTGGCATTCCCACTTCAAAAACCCAAGCGCCGGAATAATCGTACATACCGCAAGAACTCATGACGCTTAACACCTTAGGCACATGGTGGCTTTCCAAGGCGCGCACACCTGTGATGGGGTTGACACCATTGTTGGCCATAACCGCGCCAATCACAGCCAAATCCCTACAGTTAACCAGGATCGAACACTGCTTGAAATACAAGTCGAGCACGTCGTCGGTGTCGGTTTCGATAATATTGGAATTTCGCAGTAAATAGGCAATGGCCCGGTTACGATGCCCCGTGCTTTTTTCTGACAAATAGACTTCTTCGTCTATCATCACTTTATGCCCTAAATACTGCTCATAACAGGTCAGCATGCGTTGCAATTTACTGGCTGGCGAGTCGCCTTTTATTAGCGAAACCGTTGCAATCGCTCCCGCATTGATCATAGGATTTTTGGGTCGACCGGTGTCTGGCTCAAGGCTGATTGAGTTGAACGCCTCGCCCGACGGTTCCACATCGACTTTTTTTACTACCGAATCCACACTTTTGTCATGCAATGCCATACCGTAGGTGATGGCCTTTGAAATGGACTGAATCGTAAATTCCTGTCGCGAATCCCCAACCTGATAAACGTGCCCATCGGTTGTAACCAGCGCTATTCCAAACCAGTTTGGGTCAGCTTTCGCTAGCTCTGGGATATAGCTAGCGACTTCCCCCTCATCAAATCCGGCCAGTTCGGCGTGAAGAGACTCAAGGTAGCTCTGGAGATAATTAGATTGCATGGTTTTCCCTTGCGTTGGACTTAACGCGCTTGTGGTGTACTGTTGCTTTCGATCTGGCAGCAAAGAGTGTCTATTGCGATGCCGACCCCGCTTTTTTCTTATTAGATCGGCTTTGAATAGTCGATTAAGTGAATTTAAAGCACAACACATGCCAGTCGCTCATGCGCGAACCCTACTGGAAATACATGATTTATTGTCTTTTATTGCACCAAAATAGAACAAAGAGCCACCATTTTGGTACGTTTTTTCTAAAGGGTGCGTCCACTACTCCGCGCTTAGGTGGGGCGATAGCGCTCAAACGTCAGATAGGATTTTGCTGCGGGTCTGACGAAGCAAGTGCCTTCGGTATGCGGCGCAGTTTTAATACGCCTTCGAGTATTAAATGTCATATTAATGTGATATCTATAAGCTACTTTGCAACGCAAAGTTTGAACATCTTTCGTACTCACCCAATAATAAAAAAACATCTATGTCTATAGAATTTGAAGATTTGAGCGAACATCTTCGGCTCATTAAAATTTCAGGCCGCCTGGATATTTTGGGCACTCAGGAAATTGCTACGAAATTTACCGCTCTGGCATGTGCGGAAAATCGGCGGGTAGTGGTCGATCTGACTGGGGTAAGCTTTTTGGCGTCCATCGGTATTCGGGAGCTCATTACTAACGCCAAGGCTTTACAGCGGCGTGGCGGTAAGATGACTTTGTTCATCGGCAATAATGAGGCCGTTATCAAGACCTTGGAAGCCACTGGTATTGACGCGCTATTGCCTATGTTTACAGATTTAGAGCAGGGGACCGAGGCAGCGCTTTCTTGATGTGTACTGCTTACCAGCGTCTTGTCGGGGTTCTGTGATGGACAGTTTCAGTGTTCAAGCGGATCCTTCCGGAATCCGTGAAGCGTCTCTATGGCTGGAGCGGATGCTAACGCAAAACGGTGTGCCGGAAGCGCACCGCTCCCGTTTGGATTTGTGCTTCAACGAGGTAGCGGCGAATATTTTGTATCATGGTGGCGAATCGGCTGTTTCGGGGCTTATTTTTCTCGAACTCACTGTGCGAATGTTGCCTGATGCTGACGGTCAAGCCACTATCACGGTGTCCGATGCCGGTACTCCATTTGATCCAGTGTCAGCCTTACCGGCCCTCAGGCCGGAATCCCTGAGCGATGCCGAACCCGGCGGCTTGGGTTTGATTATGTTGCACAAATTGACCGATGAATTGCGCTATAGCCTCGCGGATGGTCGAAATCGCCTTAGTTTTGCAGTCCGTTGGTCAAACAGCCACTAATGGACTACAAACACATCAAACGCAGTCGATTCAAACGCGGGCCGGATCGTCGACTCGGCAGTTCTCATTCTCATTCCGATAAGCGGGTTGATGAGGGTGATAGGCGCAAACTCGGGCCGAGTTGGCTGTCCTTGTTTCGGGGCATGGATGATGAAACCATTAGCGAATCCATCGGAGATTTTGAGGTATTGACGCTCCCGGCTGGCTCCTTGCTGCTCAAGCCGGGCGATAAAAATGAATGCGTTTACCTGTTGCTGTCAGGCCAGTTGGTCGCCAATTTGGATAGTTCCTTAAATCCGGATGCCGCCATGCCGATCAGGCCCGGCGAGTGTATCGGCGAATTTTCCGCTATCGATGGCAAGCCGGTATCGGCCTTCGTGATTGCTCTGCAAGATGCGCGGGTATTGCAAGTCTCACCCGAATCGTTTTGGCAGCGCTTAATGCCCATCCCGGGCGTGGCTCGCAATTTACTGGTTTCGTTGACAGAAAGGATGCGCCGCAGCAACGAAGCCACCCTGGATTCTCAGCGCAAGCAGCTCGCGCTCCAGTATATAAAAAAGGAACTTGAGGTAGCGAAACAATTGCAGGCCGGCATGTTGCCATTGCACAGGCCTTTGTTCCCCGAGCGATGCGACATTGAAGTTGCCGGCATTATGGAGCCAGCCTCGGAAATTGGCGGCGATTTGTTCGATGCGTTTTTTGTCGACGAGCATCTACTATTTTTTAGTATCGGCGACGTATCCGGCCATGGCATTCCGGCTGCATTATTCATGGCCCGCACCATAGGCTTGATGCGTATTTCCGCGCTAAGTACTACGCGTCCGGATCACTTGCTAGAACGTATCAATAATCAACTGTGTGAAGGTAACGACGCCAATATGTTCGTCACCTTGTTTTGCGGTTTTCTGGACGTTCGCAGTGGCGAACTAACCTACTCAAACGCAGGGCATCACGCGCCTTTATTGGTTCGACTCAGCGACGGTAGGCGTCTGCCTATTCCAAAAGGTGCTTTGGTGGGGGTTATATCCGGTATTAAATACTCAGCCCAGCAAGTGATTTTAGAGCGAGGGGATGCTTTGATTTGCTTTACTGACGGAGTTACCGAGGCAAATTCGGAAGACGGCACTGAGTTTTCTGAGGATCGCTTATTGGCACTCAGCGCCAATCATGCCGACCGATCATTAGAAGAACTCCTCGATATTGTGCGCAGGGAGGTTGCGAGTTTTACCAACCACCAACCGCTGGCTGATGATTGCACCATGCTCGCGATGCGCCGAAGATTGCCAGGCTAAACATCTGCTATTGTCCCATCCGGGACTGAGCTTGTTGCGGTCTTACGCCGCGTAACCTAGTACAGTCTTAGAACCCACCAATATCAAGGCCAACAGTTTTGCAAGGCCGGGTTAGTCGTGTGTTGATCGGAGCTCGCTATTTGCTGGTGTGGGTGTACACTCCGTCCCAATCGATCGGTGGCGGCGTTTCGCGGTAGTGCTCAATTCTTTCCAGATACAGCCGGTATAGCCAAACGCTCGGATTTGAGCGGTGGAGCTGAGCAAATAATTCGGCAGCCGTCTCCCAATCCGCTTGTCTATAGACGGTTAATGCGCGGCGGTTAAGTTGCAACTGCTCAATTAGCGCGGCGTCGGCGGCATCTGTCAAACACAAAGGTTCGTAGATAGTAATCGGCTCTCGCTTACCCTTAACCCTTACTATATCCAGTTCCCGATAGAGAAATTGCGGCGCCTGCTCTCGTGTGGCATCGCTGACGATGATCAATGCACCGTATTCTTTTGTGAGGCCTTCCAGTCGCGAGCCCAAATTTACCGCATCGCCCAACACGGTATACGCCATCCTGAATGAAGAGCCCATATTGCCCACACTCATCTTGCCAGTATTGATACCAATCCCGATAGCTATCTCCGGCCAGTCTTTGGCCTTGAGTTGCTGATTGAGCTCGGTAATCGCCGGCAAAATTGCTAGTGCCGCCTCCAGCGCATGCTCACCGTGTCTGGGGTCATGAAGGGGCGCGCCCCAAAAGGCCATAACAGCGTCGCCCATATACTTGTCGATGGTGCCCTGGTGCCGATGAATCACTTTGGTGATGGCTGTCAAAATCAAATTCATCAGTTCGGATAGTGCCTGAGGTTCTAAACCTTCCGAGATCGAGGTAAACCCACGCACGTCGGTAAACAATACTGTCATCTCCCGACTTTCTCCGGCCAAACTAAAGTCGTCCTCCGATTGCACCATTTGATCGACCAATTCAGGTGGTACATATTGACTAAAGCTTTTGCCCAGCTGCGTTTTGCGCCGGGTTTCCAGAAAATAGGCAAAACTGACCTGCGCCACAAATAAGCTACTGAGCAACAGCAGTGGCGTGAACAGCGCAGAATCAATGTGCAGCTTCGTCCATAGCGCAAAATTCACCGCGATCACCAGGAGCGAAAAGCCGAAATACAGCATAAAACTGCCGGAGAACGACAGGCGCGGCCAGAAAAACGTGCAGATAAGTCCCAACACCAACAATTCCAGCACTTCAAAGCCTATTAAGTAAGCCGGCTTGGACTTGATGCTTTGATCCAGCAAGGCACTGACGATATTGGCGTGGATTTCCACCCCAGGATAAACGTTCTGCACCGGCGTGCTGCGAAGATCCATTAAGCCGGCGGAGGTGGTGCCGACTATGGCAATTTTGCCCGCTAAAGCGGCGCGATCCACTTGGCCCTGCAACACGTCGGTGGCTGACACGTATGGGAAACTGCCCTGTCTACCGCGATACGGCACCAGGATGGCGCTATGCTGGTCGGTCGGTATAGTGTAGTCACCCACGCGGATGCCTTCCAGAGAGGCTAAGTCCTGGTCGCCCAGCTGATCGGTTAAAAATTCGACCTCCCGAATTGCCCGGTAGCGGCGATAGATAGCCAACGACAATGCATCGTAAAGCGACGACTGATATTCGATCAGCAATGGCAGTCGCCTATAAATGCCGTCACGGTCAACCATCGGATTGTTAAAAAATCCGCCGATGCCTGCTGCCTCTTGCAATGCGCGTAAATTGGCGCCAAAACTGCCCGCGGACGGCAATAAGCCGGCAAATTCTCCGGCTGTAGCCAATGGCGGCGGCGGTTTGTTGTCGTGGCCAATCGATTCTTGCTTGTGTTGAGTAAAATAACCCAACACCACAGGACGATTTTTCAAACTGGCCGCGAAGATATCGTCGTAAGCCAATTTTTGGCTCAGCCCCGCAAAGGCGTGTTGGTAAGCCTGATTGCCGGCGAGTTCCCCTTCGGCGAGTTGTTTTAGCGCCTCTATGCCCGATGAGTTGTCCGGTTCGGAAAACACCACATCAAATGCCAATAAATCGATTCGGTAGTCGTCAAACAATTTGTCAGTTAATTGGGCTAACTTGTTGCGCGACCAAGGCCAACGGCCTTCCTGGCTGATCGATTTTTCGTCGATGTCGATGATGACGATTCGGCTATCGACAGAATTAGGAATCGTGGCGCGCAATCGCAGATCGTAAGCAATGTGTTCCAAGCGTTCGATCAGGGAAATATCCAACCACTGCGCCGCATACGCCAGAAAGCAGAGAATTAGCGCGGTGTTAACCAAGCGCCTGCTAAATTTGAAAAGAGTGGTGTACGTGATGCGCATGGCCAATTGAGTCGGTTTTATTATCCCCGGCAATTCTATCTCACCAGGAACCAGGCCCATCGATAACATTTTCTGGGTAACTTGACGCTACTTTGTCAGATTGGCCAAAAGTCTGCATGGTCGCCAGGAAGCCGGTGTTTGTTGCTCTGGGGGGAGCGTAATTCCGCCCTTGGCGACAGGAATCGCTTCACACTCATTAGCGCTAACAATCTGTCGAGATGAAGATGTTGTTGTCTTAGTCTGAGAAACCAGAGCTCAGCGACGGCATTAACTGGCAATCCCTTCTAGCGCATGAGCTTTTCTGAATATTCATCTGCCATGTCGCTTACTTTATCAGCAGCGATTTTCGACTCTTGATCAATTGACATGTTTGCCTGTGCAGCGTAAAACTTTCCCGATTGTCTAAGCTGCTGATAAGCATTTGTTTATTGGGGGAATCAACTCAAATACTGTCAGGCAATCGCTTGAATAGCATCAGCGAAGAAATGAAAGCACCGACAACCCGAATAACTCAATTATTTATGACGCTTAAGCAGACTAATCGGCCCGATATATTCAGCACTCAGCGTTGTCAGCGAGATCAAATTAACCACTTGACGGAAAAAGGGGTTTTTCTGTGTTTTCAGCGATTTAGAGGTCAACTCGGACATGCGGTCCAGGTATTGTTATGCGTGTTTGGACCTAGCTTGGCCGCTGCTGCAACGCCGGACAAGCCGCATTTTCCCATCCGCCAGTTTGTAATTCAGGGCAACCTGAAAATTTCAAGTCACACCCTTGAGTCGGTTGTCGCTCCGCTTACTGGCGATGACAGAGACTTTGCAACTATCCAAGCGGCAGTAGCCGCCATCCAGCTTGCGTATAAAGAAGCTGGCTACGAGACGATACGCGTGGTCATACCTAAGCAGGAGATAGACAACGGTATTGTGCGTCTACAGGTTTTTGAAGCGGTTTTGGGCAAGGTACAACTTGAGGGAAACAAGTTCTTTGACGACAGTAATATTCGCCATGCGTTGCCCAGTCTAAAGGAAGGGCAAACCCCTGATATTCGAGCTCTCGGCGTTAATCTGCGTTTGGTTAACGAAAGTAGCGCAAAGCAAACCCAGGTAACTTTTCTAAAAGGCGACGATCCGCAGGCCGTTGATGCCAAGGTTGAGGTGGTTGACGGTAGCCCTTGGCGCGCAGCGGCTAGTCTGGATAATACCGGCACTGATGCGACCGGCGACTGGCGTTTAGGCTTTGCATACATGCACAGTAACTTGTTTAATCGGGATCATGTTATCTCCGCTCAATACGTGACATCACCGGAACACATTGAAAACGTCAATATCTTTGGCCTCAACTATCGGATACCGCTTTACACCCTGGGTGATGCGCTGGAGTTCAACGCCAGTCACTCCGACGTCAACTCTGGAGTGATCAATACCACCGCCGGCAGCTATGGCATTAGCGGTAGTGGCGATAACCTCGGCGGCCACTATATCTATTTATTACCCAGAGTGATGGGTTGGGATCAGCGCATTAACGTGGGCTTTGACTTCCGTCGTTACCAAAACAATGTCACCTTACAAGGTGGGGATGGCAGCAGCCTGGTGCCTGATACCCAAGTAAATGTTTTAAGCGCCTCGTATATCGGCTTCATTCGCCAACCCGAACGAGAGTGGGCAGTCAATTTTGGCGTTTATCAAAATATGCCAGGAGGCAGTAAGGGCGATAGCCTGGCTCTGGAAGCCGCGCGAACGGGTGCTAATGCCAGTTACACCCTGATGCGTTACTCGGTAAACTTCAATCAGAACTTGCCGGAAAATTGGCAACTGCGTGCCGAATTCAGCGGCCAGCATACTAACGATGCCTTGATTTCCGGTGAGCAGTTCGGCTTAGGTGGGATTAACTCGGTGCGGGGTTTTCAGGAGCGTATTCTGGCAAATGACAAGGGTCACAGAGCCTCGCTGGAATTATTTACCCCGGATTTAGCGGCTTTGCTTGAGAAAAACTCAGTCAAACTGCGAGCGGTGGCTTTTTACAATGCTGCGAATGCTTGGCGGAATAACCCACTGCCCGACGAAGAGGATCATAATCACATTTCCAGCATTGGCCTTGGGTTGCGCGGCAGCGTTGGCCAGCACGCGCATCTGCGTCTTGATTTAGCTAACATCCTCGACACCGGGGATGTTAGTAGCGAAGGCCAGAAACTTGCGCAAGCCAGCGTATTTTGTTTGTTCTGATGCCCGATTAACCCGATGACTGATATGAAAAAAAGTTGCGGCGTGACCGTGCCAATTAAACCTCGATTCAGTGCGCTGGCTGCGGCTATTTCAGCGTGCTTGGCAGGCCAAATGGTCTGCGCTAATCCAGATGGTGGTAGCGTCGTCAGCGGCTCCGCATCGTTTGCAATGACCGGCGATACACTCACGATCCAAAATAGCCCTGGCGCAATCATCAACTGGCAGAGCTTTTCCATTGATAAAGGCGAAGTGACGCAATTTATCCAGCAAAATGCCGCGAGTCAGGTGTTAAACCGGGTGACGGGTGGTGATCCCAGTCAAATACTGGGAGCATTGCAATCCAACGGTCGGGTGTTTTTGCTTAATCCAAACGGCATCTCCTTCGGTGCCGAAGCCAGAGTTGATGTGGCAGGATTGGTTGTTTCCACCCTAAATTTAAGCAATGAAAACTTTTTAGCCGGTCGTTTAAAGTTCGACAACCAAGCCCATGCCGCCGGTATTAGCAACCAGGGCAACATTAACACCGCTATCGGTGGCCACGTGGTGATCGTGGCGCCTAAAGTGGAAAATTCCGGGATTATCACTGCGCCTGATGGTGAAATTATGCTGGCTGCCGGTCATAGCGTCAGTCTGATTGATCTTGATAAACCGGAAATCAGCGTAAAGATCAGTGCCGAAGCCAATCAAACAGTGAACCTGGGTCAACTGGTTGCTAAAAATATCTCGATATATGGCGGTATCGTCAGCAACGCTGGCGTTATCAACGCCGATGTTGCTAGGGTGGGAGAAAACGGCAAGATTATTCTGGATGCCGAAGCCGCCCTGACAACCAGCGATACCAGCGTCATTACCGCGAATGGGCCAGTCGGGGGGGAGGTGGTTTTGGCCGGCGGGGGTGACACGCAAATCGGCGGCAGGGTGGAAGCTAAAGCGATCTCTATCGAAACGGCTGAAACAGAAAGCCAACTCAATCTCGGCAAAGGTGGCGCGATTGCTGTGCTGGGCGACCGGGTAGGGCTTCTGGACAACGCTCGTTTAAACGCCTCAGGTGCCAAGGGGGGCGGTGTGGTCTTGGTCGGCGGCGATATGTATGGGCAAGCCTCGCCGAGGTTAGCTAAATTGACCGCCTCTTTGCCGTTTAACGCGTCCCCCTCATCAGAAGCACCTAACGCGTCTCCCAGCAATGCCCGGATGACCTGGATGAGTAGTGCAGCCGACATTCGCGCCGACGCCGAACAACAAGGCGATGGTGGCGAGATTGTTTTGTGGGCCGATGATGCCACCAGAGTTTATGGTCAAGTCTCCGCTAAAGGCGGCCGGTTGGGTGGCAATGGCGGTTTTGTCGAAACATCGGGCAAACGCTTTCTGGATGTTACGGCAACGCCAGACCTCAGTGCGGCAAATGGCGACAGCGGTACTTGGTTGCTTGATCCCAATGACGTCGTTATCAAGCGCACTTTAGCCAATAGCAATATTGGGGGTTCCCCTAACTTTAGTAGCGTCAACGACAGTGCCGTTATCAGTACAAGCACGATAGAGGCTGCGCTGAATAATGGCACAAATGTCAGCATCAGCACCGGCAACGGCGGCAGCAATAGTCAAGCGGGTGATATCAGCGTGATTGATTCCCTAGCCAAAACTGGTGCAGCCAATGCTACCTTGACTCTTTCGGCTCATCGTAACATCAATATTAATGCCGATATCAGTGCCAGTGGCGGCATTCTTAATCTCAATTTGCTCGCAGACTCCGACGGATTAAACGGCGGTGTATCTTCGATTGGTTTGGCGCACAGGGTAAGCCTCAACGGTGGCGTAGTGAGTTTTACCAACGGTCTGAATCTAGCGGGGTCAGTAGCCAACAGTGCGCTAGTCAGTGCGGACAATTCCGTGCTTAATGGTAGTGGCGGCATACTGGATGGCGTAGCGATAAACTCAAATTTGATGGCTAATGGCAGTTTTGGGGTCTTAAACGGACTCACACTGGCTAACGGCACGACGCTGCAAGCTGGGAATAGCCAATGGCTTTTTAACGGCGGCACACTTGCTAGCACGGGTAACGCCGAAGTTAAACTGGCAGGCGCAAAGCTATCCGTTTCAGACTTCGTTATTGATAGCGGCATTACCATAAGCGGCTATGGGCAAATTACCCCAGGCGGACCTCAACCACGCAATCTGACCAATAACGGCACGCTAATTAGCGATACCAACGATCAGACCTTAGCCATTGGTGATGGATCGGCATTTTGGAATTTTGCCAATAACGGCACGATTCGGGCGAATGCGGGCTCACTGACTATCAATTACGGCACAAGTTGGCATAACAACGGCGCATTTGAATTGAATGGTGGTCACTTGAATTTGGGTGGCTACTTCACTACAACCGACTTGAATGCGCTGGTTCGGACCGGCGGCAGTGTCAACCTTACTGCCGGGACTTTGGACAACAACGGCCAAGTGTTAAATATCGGTCAGGCCGGCAATTTCGGCCCCGGCGGCCTAAATTCCACGGGGATTAACATTGTCGGCGGCAGCATCGTTTCCGATGGTTCGGTAGCCTTGAAGGGTTCAGGCAAGCTTTATAACGTAAGTCTTGGCGATGTTTTGCACGACCACTTAGCAGTAACCGGCAATTTTGAATTGTTGCAAAATGTTTCACTCGCGGCAGGCATTACGCTGGATGTGGATAACTCCGACGGCCAAAGACTCATGATTGGGAATAGCTTCGAGGCGTCGAGCTTTACCAATCTCGGTACGATTAATGTAAATGCGGGCAATTTTGACATCAATACCAGCACAACCTGGCGTAACGCCGGCTTAATCGATTTAAAGCAAGGCGCCACTTTGAACCTCGGTGGCAACTTCAGCACAGCCGACATTGGCACCTTGAATCGCAGCGGCGGTATCGTCAATCTGACGCGTGGCACACTGGACAATCGCGGCGCTCTATTGGATATCGGTCAGTCCGGTACATTCGGGCCTGGCGGTCTAGGCGCTATAAATGCGATGACTATTTTGGGCGGCACCCTGATTTCCGATGGCTTGGTCGCTTTAACCGGTACGGGCAGTTTGGACGGCCTTACGCTTGGCGATGCGGCGCACAGTCAATTTGCGACGCAAGGTAACTTTGCGGTGTTAAATGGCTTAAATTTGGTGGATGGCCTAAATCTGCAAGTCGGCACCGCCAATTTGTCGCTGGCTGGCGGTACGCTAGGCAGCACCGGACAAGCCCAAATAAGCTTAGCGGGCGGATCGCTGATTCTCACCAGCGCCACCCCTTTGATCATTGACCATGGCATTACGCTCAGCGGCTATGGCCGCATCAGCCCAAACAGCACAGCACCGCAGACCCTCGTCAATAACGGTAGCTTAGTCAGCAATACCAGCGGCCAAAGCCTGCGGATAGGCGACGGCGCCAATACCGCCGAGTTCATCAATAACGGCACGATACGAGTTGATGCCGGCAGTGTCGACATTCGTTACGGTATCGATTGGCGCAATGCGGGACAGATAGCATTGAACGCAGGCACGCTGAATTTGGGTGGTAACTTCAGCACAGCGGGTATTGGGACCCTGACTCGGCAGATCGGTACGGTCATTAATCTTACTCGCGGTACCCTCGATGCCAGCGGCACCGTGCTGGATATTGGGCTATCCGGCACCTTTGGTCCAGGCGGTTTGGGTTCCATCAATTTAACCCGCATTTTGGCTGACACCATTATTTCCGACGGCTCGGTTCAGTTAGCGGATGTGACGCTCGGAGACGCCGCCCACACGCAGCTCAATACCGAGGGTCAGTTTTACTTTGTAAACAATCTAACGCTTGCCGATGGTTTTACCTTACATGCGGGCAACAGCCTCTGGCAAGTCAGCGGTGGTAGTATCAACAGTCCAGGCACCGCGGCGATTGTATTAGCGGGCGGTTCTCTCTATAACACCAGCACGGGCACACCGATGACAATCGGCGGCGGCATCGAGATCAAGGGCTTCGGTTCTATAGAAACCCTTGATCCTGAAAACCTTAACCAAAGTATCGTCAATAACGGCGTCATTACCGCGAACGATACCACCCATAATTTAGGGATTCATGCGTATTCGTTTCTGAACAATGGCTTGCTGCGTGTGGCCGCAGGGACGATGTCGGTAAATCAGACCGGCTCAAACTGGCGCAACGACGGCGGCCTTGAAATTTCGTCCGATGGTGTATTCAGTACCGCTGACGGTAACCTGAATAATGGCCCAAATGGCGCTATCTTTGGTACCGGTACTATTGATTTGGGTAGCCGAGAAATCTTGCTAAACGGCGATCCAGTTAGGGTTGCAAATACTTTAGTTAACAATGGCAGGCTTACCACTATAGCCGACAATGCGATAGGCGTTTTGACCCTGGTCGGTAAGCTGGTTAACAATGGTGTGATGTCGATTCCGTTGCTGGGCAAAACGCCGGGAATGTATGGTTCATTAGCCTTGGTGGACAGTCCCGATCTATCGGCCGGGCAGCATGCCGACGCGATTTTGGGTGGCAATTTGGAAATCACCGAAAACAATGGGTTTTTCGCCGATTTAGGTGATAGTTTCTCAAGTATTATCACTGCTAGCGGCAGCATCGATAGCGCGCTCCTCAACCTTGTCCAGCCCACAGACGTTGAGTTTTTACTCGTAAATTCCGGCTCTATTTCACTAGCCGATACCACCCAATCCATCACCCGTTGGCAAGGTTATGCCGATGGTGACTGGGTTACTGCTGCCAACTGGACTCGCGGCACACCCAACGTGAACAAAGATGCCGTCGTCAGCGGCTTTACTGCCAACCAAATTGTTGCTGTCTCATCCGGCAATCAAATGGCCCGCAGCCTGCAATTCGACGATAACTTCTCGCTAGTACTGAATGGGGGGACTTTGACACTGCCTCTTGGTTTTAATCAATTTGGTGGAGATTTAGTTGTCGACGGCGGCACCATGGTCAGTCAAAGCCCGCTTAACATGATTGGAACCCTGTTTATGCTGGATGGGGTTATTGGCGGTACCGGCAACCTGATCAACCAGGGGACTGTATTTGTCTTCGGCGATTCCCGTTTTAATGTTCCTGTTATCAATACCAACGCTTGGAAATTCTCGGCTGGGTTGGCTGCCTTTAGTATGGGGTTTACCCAAACTGCCGGAGTGGTTGAGCTTGTTGGTGGAGATATGCAAGGCAACTATACCCTTACTGGCGGCAGCCTCCTGGGTAGCGGTACCATTGCCGGTAATTTGAATGTGCTGGCAGGCAACGTGTCTCCAGGCGGTCCGGTTGGGGTGATGACCATCAACGGCAACTTAAGCCTGTCCGATGCTTCCGCACTGTTTATCGATTTGGGTGGTCTAATACAAGGTGTGGAGTACGATTACATGAATGTAACGGGTACTATCAACCTGGCCGGCGGTTTGTATGTTGACGCTTATGCCGATTATGAGCCAGCCATCGGCAGCACATACAATTTGATGAATTTTGCCAACGCTGTAGGTCAATTTTCCCAAGTAAGTCAGCCTTGGCCTGCCATTCGCTATAACGTATTCAGCAATTATTTGGAGCTACTGATCTCCGACCCAAGTGTGTCTAGCCCAACAATCCCGGTATTGGAGCCAAGTCCAGTCGTTGCAACGCCGCCTATTTTAGTCGCCAATAATCCGCTAACGCTTGATTTGGAGAATATCATTCAAGGTGGTATTAAAAACCCGGTGACTGTGGCGAATGCCCCAATGATGAGCGCCTCAGTGCCGCTCTTGCAATGGGTGACTGAGACCGACCAGCCGATATTTTACGAGCGCAAACCGATTAATACCGGCAGCTGTCGATAATTAACCCGACTGACGAGCAGGATGGCAACACGTCAAACATCAGCTTTACCCGACTACCGCAACTTTGGAAACCGCGTATGAAACCTACAATTATTAATAATTCAGTCGTGATGGTCATTTGCCTGTATCTAGCTTACATGCCTGAACTGTGGGCTGCTGATGCGGCTATCTTGCAAAAAGTCAACGGGGTGGCGTTTGTGACCCATCCCAACGGCAAATCGGATCTGGTGCATGAGGGTTTGGGCGTAAACGTGGGCGATACGGTCAACACGGAAAAAGATTCATCGCTAATGTTAGTGTTTGCCGATAAAGGCCAAGTGGCTTTAAGGCCGGAAACCAGTTTTCAAATCAAGGCTTTTCATTACGAAGAAGCAAAGCCTGTCGAAGACAATTTGGTCATAGCGCTCCTAAAAGGTGGGCTGCGTACCGTCACCGGTCTGGTGAGCAAGCGCGGCAATAGAGATGCCTACAAGCTGGAATCTGCCAATGCCACCATGGGAATTCGCGGGACCGATTTTAATGCTCGACTGTGCGATAGCGATTGCCAAAACGAGCAAGCACATCAGTATTCGGTCGGTCCGCTGCCCTCCGGAACCATTGGGCGCATCGTGGAACTAGAGGGTAATCTTAACCTTGCGCACGGGGACGGTGCGGCGCTGCAAGCTAACAAGCTGCAGCCATTATTCGAAAACGATCAACTAAATCTCGATGGGGATGGGCAAGCGTTGCTGGTGTTCATCGACGGCACTCGGATGCTTTTACAAGCGGGGGCCAAGATTAAGCTCAGAGAATATCATTACGACCAAGCCAAGCCAGAAATCGGGAAGATTCTGTTTGAGATGAGCGCAGGCAATGTGCGTATCGGTGGCGGCATGATAGGTAAAAATCGTCCGGAACAGGTGCAAATAATTACTCAAGTGGCCAGTGTAGCAATGCCAAGCGCTAACTTCGACCTAAAGTGCGGTCGCGATGAAGACAGTAACTGCGATAGCGGCTTATACGTGAGTGTGCGCGACGGCAATGGCCTGCTTAAATCGGGCAGCCAAAGCTTGGCGCTCAACAAAGGTGTAAATGCCTATGCCCCGGACCCAACGAGCCCGGCAATATTGCTCGATCAAACCCCGAAATTTATTGCGGAAAACAGCAGTCCACTGCCCGAGCTAATTGCGGTTCAAATGGATAAAGTGTTTGGCATGGGCGCGCAAGAAATACCGACAGGTTTATATGTGTCCGTCAATGACGGCAGTATTGTACTCAATCAGGGCGGTTTATCTCTGGAAACCAGCAAAGGCGAGAGCGCCTTTGCCCCGTCAGATGGATCATCGCCTTTGCTGTTACCGAACACGCCAGCGTTTGTAAATTACGATGCCGTTTTGGGCCGCTTCCCCTTCATTCCCGGCTTGTGCTCGATGTAAGCGGCAACTCCTTACCATTCCCCGTTACTAGGCAGCAATGCGACGATTGCGGTTGCCAACCCTGCATCTAATCGCCGCTCTAACCGTTCTAAGCCCTTATTTACCGATGAGATGAGGGCGACAATAGCACATTACCTAAGCCTTATTTCTTCCTGATTACGTATGACTTTCAGCCGAATGGAAGGCCCTTCAAATAACCGTCATACCGGCATGGATTGCCGGTATCCAGTGTACAAGGATGTACCGGGTCTTTTGTGAGTGGGAGTGATTCCCGGCTCGCATCCTTGCAGTTTGGACCCCGGCAATCCATGCCGGGGGGACGCGGCCTTTAGAACTCATAGGATCACGCCATTTCAGTTTTGGCTGAAGCTTATACGTAATCAGGTATTTCTTTGTGGAAGGCTCATTCGCTATTTTGTATTACATTTCACCAAATCTTAATAGAACTGAACAATTACTGTCTTAAGCGCCGGTTAGCATTCGCCCTGCAAATTCTATGACATAGATTTTTTCAATCTAAAAAATAGATTTTTGCGATGTATTAGAAAAACAACTAACTGTCTTAGCTTAAGGAATAAAAATTCATGAAAGTTTTTAAATTGACTCTGATCGCAGCCGCTGTAGTGTCTGTTGTGTCGCCTTTGACCGCTCAAGCGGCTGATACCCTGTTTGACAATTTCACGCCGCTGACAAGCTCGGCTGGTCCAATCCCTGTCGGTAGTGCCGGCGAAGCGACGCCAATTACTTTGTCCAGCCCAAACTTTACTCAAGTTTCCATCGCAGATCGCACCAATCATTTGGCGCAAGGCCAAGGTGACAGCGGTGCCTGGGATATGATCACAGCAAACGAAACTGGCCCAGACGCTGGACGTTATTTGTTCATGCCTTACGAAACCAGTACCGGTGGCGTACAACGTATCGATTTGCGTGACCCAAACTACAATACTCGCACCACCACCATCGTGGCACCGGGAACTCAAGGCTTCGTAGCTGGTGATGCCTCGCGCTGGACACCTTGGGGTACTTATTTAACGGCTGAAGAATCTTGGAGTGATCCAGCTCAAGCCACGTCACCTTATGGTCGTTTGTTTGAAGTGACCAACCCTACCACTGCGGGCCTAAACGGCGGTAACTTCGTCCAACGCAAGATCGGTCCTGCTGATATTCGCGTTTCTCATGAAGGTCTGGCGTTTGACGCAGCAAACAATTTTTATTTCATCGACGAACGTAACGATAGCCATATCTTCAAATTTACGTCTGCTAATCCCAATGCCATGAATGGTCAAGACTTCTTCGGTGCAGGTTTGACTTCCGTATTGCGCGTCGGCAACGGTACTGTTGAAGAAGCCGAAGGCGCTTACACCTGGGTCGATTTGACCGACTTGGCCGGTAACGCTTTGGCGGGCACTGTGGTCAAAACTGATCCAAACGGCATGACTGTGTTGGATGGTCGTGCCACACCAAATGTCTCTGCGTTCTTAGGTACCAACTTTGACCGTCCAGAAGATTTGGAAATTCACACATTGGATAACGGCGATCAATTGATCTACGTGGCTACAACCACCAACAACAAAGTATTCACACTGAATTTAGCCACCAACAACATTAAGCTGTTCGCTAGCCAAGCCACTATAGATTTGGCAACCGGCAATGCTGTAGGTAGTGGTTTCAGAAGCCCAGATAATCTGGCTATCGACTCAGAAAACAATATGTACATCATTGAAGACCGCGACGGCGGTGTCGATAACGACATCTGGTTTGCAAAAGACTTGAACAAAGACGGCGATTTGCTGGATGCAGGCGAAGGGCTAGCGCGTTGGGCGTCTAACGGTACCCAAGGCTCCGAGTTTACCGGTTTGTACTTCGATAAGTTCAACCCCAACGTTGCCTATGTCAACATTCAACACCCAACTAGCGGCAACGATCGCACCATGCAGATCAATGCTGTGCCAGTCCCAGGCGCGGTTTGGTTGTTCGGTTCAGCGTTGTTAGGTTTCTTGGGTATTTCACGTCGCAAAGCCTAATAGGTGACGAGTCATCCGCAGGGACGCGGATTCTTTTAAGAGCGGCGGCAGTGAAAATTGTCGCCGCTTTTTCTTTTAGTGTCTCTGACGGTGTAATCCGATGAAGGCTAAGGAAAACGGCTGGCCATGTGCAAAGCCGCTATCAATGGGTATCATCGCTAAAATATCCGGCAAATCGAAATAGCGCGCTGATGCGAGGTCAGTGAAATTAGCCTTAGCGTATTAACCTAATCTCGCCGGCAAGTGACTTAAGAACAACTCGTTTCTGTCGTCATATAATAGTCACAAACATGTCGTATTCTCGGGTTATATCCCCTTAAATAGCCAGTCTGACAAATGAATTACTCCGCAACCGTGCAAGGCAAAGGTTTTAATTTTGGGGATTTACGTACCTTGCTGGCTAAGGCTTCGCCGCATCGGTCTGCCGATCAGTTGGCTGGATTGGCGGCGGGTTCCGAAGTCGAGCGCGCGGTCGCTCAGCAAGTGTTAGCCGATGTACCCTTGCGGCAGTTTCTCCAAGAGCCTTTGCTAGCGCCGGAGAAGGATGAAGTTTCACGCTTGATTTTCGAGCGGCACGATGCCGAGGCGTTTTCGCCGATTGCAAACCTCAGCGTGGGCGAATTGCGCAATTGGTTGTTAAGCGAAACTAGCGATTTGGCAGCGATTTCGACGGGGCTAATGCCGGAAATGGTGGCTGCGGTTAGCAAAATCATGCGCAACCAGGATTTGATCGCCGTCGCGCGCCGCTGCCGGGTCGTGACTGCGTTTCGCAATACCATCGGGTTACCGGGTCGATTGTCGACTCGATTGCAGCCCAACCATCCGACCGATGATCCACGCGGCATCGCCGCCAGCATTTTGGATGGTCTGTTATACGGCAGTGGCGACGCAGTGATCGGTATCAATCCGGCCACCGACAATTTGGACAATGTGTTTACCCTCCTAAGCCTGCTTGACGAGATCATCGTCCAGCACCAAATTCCTACCCAATCCTGCGTGTTGGCTCATGTGACTACCAGTATGGAATTGATGCGGCGCGGTGCGCCGGTGGATTTACTGTTTCAATCCATCGCCGGTACCGAAGCCGCCAATCGCAGCTTTGGTATCGATCTGGGGATGCTTCGCGAAGCCAAGCTGATGGCCGAAAGTTTGGCGCGCGGCAGTATTGGCAAACAGCTGATGTATTTCGAAACCGGACAGGGCAGCGCCCTGTCGGCAAATGCGCATCACGGCATTGATGCGCAAACCTGCGAGGCGCGGGCGTATTCGGTGGCTAGGGAGTTTAATCCGCTGCTGGTTAACACCGTGGTCGGCTTCATCGGGCCGGAATATTTATATGACGGTAAGCAGATTATTCGTGCCGGTCTCGAAGATCATTTCTGTGGCAAACTGCTGGGTGTGCCGATGGGCTGCGATGTTTGTTATACCAATCATGCCGAGGCAGATCAGAACGATATGGATACGCTGCTGACGCTCTTGGGCGTGGCTGGTTGCAACTTCATCATGGGCATTCCTGGCGCCGACGATGTGATGTTGGCGTATCAAAGCACTTCATTTCACGATGCGCTTTATCTGCGACAGGTGCTGGGTTTACGACCTGCACCGGAGTTCGAGGCTTGGCTGGAGCGGATGGGTATTTTCGATGGCCAAAATCGCTTGGCGCATGCGCGCGAGGCCACGCCGCTACTGCGTCATTTTCATGGTTTGCCGAGGGCTTAGCGATGAGCGATCCGTGGTTTAGATTACGTCAATTTACCCCAGCCCGAATTGCTCAAGGCAGTGCGGGATGCAGTCAAACGACTGCTACGTTATTGGATTTTCAACTCGCGCACGCCAGTGCTAGGGATGCCGTTCACCAGACGTGGGCTTCGGCAGACTTTGCCAGTGGCGTGGAAAAATTGGGTTTAGAGCCACTGATGTTGGCGACGCGGGTTATCGACCGCCAGCAATATTTGCAGCGACCCGATCTGGGTCGTTGTCTTGCCGAAGCGTGCCGGCCAGTGCTTGAAGCGCGGGCAGGCCTGAGCAACGACGTGGCTTTGATCGTCAGCAATGGTTTATCCTCTAAGGCCTTGGACAATCATGGTTTAGCGTTGTTGGAAGCGATGGTCGCTGCTTTCGCCCTGACGCGGTTGCGATTCGGACCGGTTTGTCTGGTGCCGAATGGCAGAGTGGCTTTGGCGGATGAAATCGGCGCATTGTTAAACGCGCGCTTGACAATAATCATCGTTGGGGAGCGGCCGGGACTGAGCGCAGCCGATAGCTTGGGCGCCTATTTGACCTACTCGCCGAAAATCGGCAATACCGATGCCGAACGCAATTGCATTTCAAATATTCGCCCGCCCGACGGCTTAGATTATCTGGCCGCCGCAGCCAAATTAGCCTATTTGGCTGAGCAAGCTATAGTGCGGGGTTTTTCCGGTGTTATGCTGAAGGATGATATGCCGGAATTGAAACTCGCCGGCAATAGCGAGCTGATTTACGCTACAAACAGTCTCTCTTGACCAGTCCGGGGTGACAAGCCCAGTTGCTTGTAGTTTTGTTAAGACCACAATTTCAGAAGCCGACGTTTGTAGCGAGAGTGGGCTTTTGCAAATACCCGATTAAGGCGGTCTTTCAATATGGAAGGGGTGCAGAATCTATTTTGCTCGCAACGATTGCAATTTTGATCGACTAATCGCCTAATGCTCTCTTGCAAACACCACGCTTGTTCCACTAGTTTTTTTGCTGCTGTTTTCACGTCATCTTCTTCTGTTGGTCAGGAACTTGGTAGGTCTGCGATAAAGGATGATAAAAAATTCGTTTGAGTAGGGAGCACTGCAAACGCTGACGGTTTGGAGAGGCAACGCCTTAAAGCTGCGCTGGGTGGCTGATTGTCTTAAATGACGCATGTCCCAGCAGTCATAAGATATAGCCCGCCCGTAAAATGGCTCCGTAGAAAGAATAGCAGAACCTGCGATCTTGGGCGGACTTGTTGCCAAACCTTTGCGCCGATAGGGCAGACTTTGTTTAGAAAGGTCTTTGCCACGGGGCGAGAATCAACCAGAAATAACTTCGTCATCACCTCGTAATAATCTACATAAATAATGCAGGCTTTTGGTTTTAGCACATAGCGAAAAACCTTAAGACAACGTTAGTCGCCGCTGACGATATTTGAGTTTGTTTTATGTTTGGCCAATTTAGTCGTAAAGTTATTATGAATAGAATATTGCAGCCTATTGAGATAAAAGCCGAATGGAATAGCGATAAAGCCGCCTGGATAGCCACCAGCAGTTTATTCGAGAAACTTGAAATCGAGGCGGCCACGATTGACGAATTGATTGGCTGCGTAAGAGTGCGGATTTTGGAGAGTATTGGCATAGATTCTATTAATAGGGCTGGCCAAGCCAAGCAAACCTTTATTCTTACCAAGAGCTGGCCGGTCAGCAGTCTTATTTCGATTCGCGAAAGCTAAATATTCGGCAAAACTAAGGCAAATCAGCAGTTCGGGAATGGTAGATTTACCTTGGAACTCTCGCTGTTAACGCTTAATCTGCACACCTATCAACAGCACCCCCGATATTGCTGTTTCGACACCATGCATCAGCATGAGCGAGAAGTGCATATCATCGCGGAAGCAATAGCCAATCTAGGAATTGATATTCTTTGTTTTCAAGAAGTCGGCGAATATTTGCAAGATCCCATTACCTACCCCTACGGCGAATCGCCTTCTAATATGGCTTTCCGCGTTTGTCAAAAATTACGGCGTTGGGGATATTGGTACCATATTCATCAAGACTGGAGCCATATCGGTTTTCATCGTTGGCGGGAGGGCACTGCTATCATGAGTCGTTATCCGATGCTGCATAACTATTCGGCGTACGTATCGGAAGACCAGCGGAAAGACAATTATATGTCCCGCAACGTCACTGTTTCTTGCATTGATGTGCCTTGGTTTGGGCTGTTACATATCGCAAATGCTCATTTGAGTTGGGCACATCATGGGTTTTTTCAGGAGTATGACCGCCTCAAACAACTTGTCGATTCACGTCGGCATTTTGGTGTCAGAGCGGATTTACTGGTTGGTGACTTCAACGCACCCGCAGGCGGACATGCCTATCAGCATATCGTGGGTAATGCCGAATACGTCGATCAATTTTATGAATTGCACCCGTATCAGTTTTTCCAGCCGAGCTATCACGGCCGGATAGATGGCTGGAAAAATACCTCGCCCAAACGCATCGACTATATCTTTAAAAGAAACGGCAATCCACTGCGAATCAAGTCTATGGATACTATTTTTAATGATCAGTTTTATCCTGTGGTTTCCGATCATTTCGGCTATTTTGCAAAATTTGATTTGTTTTGAGTGCTGGTTAGCATAAATGAATCAGAGAGCTGCTGACTGTGGTTTTATTTAATGAAGATGAAATATTGGCCATGTTAAATAATATCGTGCTGCCAATTTATTTTTAGGCTAAGTGTTTCTATTGAGACAATGTCTATTGATGTCGGCGCATGGGTTTTTTTGCATCGATATCGAATAAGTTAAATGAAAATACAGCTTTTGGCTATTTTAATTATTATGGTTTTTCCTGCCTGTGGGATTTTGTCGACAAAAGACTCAATGTGGCCAGATGACTTACCCAGATACGAGTATTTTTTGCAGGAGTATCAGCGCGATTTGGTCAATACTAATACTCAAAATCTCGATCAGTATTTGACGTGGGTCACACGGTTCTATCATGGCTGGGAGCTTTATCCAAGTGGTTGGAATAATATA
This sequence comes from Proteobacteria bacterium ST_bin11, assembly GCA_002083615.1. GTDB lineage: Bacteria > Pseudomonadota > Gammaproteobacteria > Methylococcales > Methylomonadaceae > Methylomonas. The sequence goes on from MSXO01000041.1 coordinate 23,409, forward strand.
AAGCACGATTTACTACTTAGAATTAAAGATCCACAATTAGCTAAAGATGTTAACGATAAAATGGATGATCTGGGATTATCCATTTCTCGAGAATGGGCAAAAAATAACGACACTCGCGTTATAAATACCCGGCACGTATCAATCTGGGGAAATGCCTTGTTGAAGTCCTTACAGAAGGGTGAAACGTTGCAAATCATTGAGCGCATTGCCAGTGATGTTCAAGACTTGATAGGCAAAAAAATTAGCGCCGACGTCATCACCGAAAATCGGTTTTACGTAGAGGAAGACATTTTTAAAGACGTGAATTGATAGCTTGTGTGAGCAGCAATCTGCCTTGATATTTGGAGTAGAAGGTAATTCCATCTCCCAAGATATGCCTCATCCGTCATGTGAAATGCAGCCGGTGTTGCAGGCAAGCAAGCTTCGATAGCAAATTCGTTAAAGCCGCCGTTTGTTGAATTTAACGTTGGTATGCGAGATTTTGTGAATCCGGTTTCTAGATAGGCGGCATAAGGTGCTAATCTATAGGCGGTTCTCTTAAGTTAGCTTTAAGACATGCACAATAAAGTGGAATCGCCTTCAACTATTCGACCTGGCCGTAATGGACACTACACCCGCAAACTCAGATCAGCAATTCAAATCATCTAAGCACAATAAGCGGCTTTACGTCGCGACAGATGGATCGTTAAAGTCTTGCATGACGGGTCCCTGGTTAGAGTTGCCCATCGACTTTAAAGAATGGCCGCAGTCGGACACCAGCAACGTCGTCTTGTTTGCCAGCAGAGCAGCAAAATATCCAACCCCTGTGTCTAGCAACGACACCCAACAAGAGCAGGGCGGATCCCGCTAATTATCCGCAAAAACATAGTGCTCCAGGCGTTTTAAAACACGTTCAAATTCATTATCCCCGGCGTAAGGTGGGTCAAAATTCGCTATGCTCACCCACTGCGTCTTTTGCTCCTTGTGAACGAACGGTTCAAAATCGTCCACTAACACGATTTCGGAAACCGAGGCGTTTGGAATAAACCGCAGGTCTTTAATGACTCCCTGCCATTCAACATATTCGATGTCTGCAAACCATGCCGGCGCGAAACCGTCTGCAACAAGTAATTTTGCGATTGGTCTAAACGTGGGCTCCTGGACCGCAGTGAAAATCACTATCCGTGGAAATAAAGCCTCACACAGCGTTAGGAAGTGTCTCAGTCCAGGTCGGGGAATTTGACTATGGGCAGTCGAGATCAGGGTGCCTTCCAAGTCTAGCGCTAGTGTCATCGGTTTCTTGATCCGCACGGACGAACTCCTTATTTCTTAAAAGGCGTAAACGTCCATTTTAATGGCCTAAGCGGTCCAGCGCACCGACTTCGACACAGAAAATCGCTAGGCTCGGTCCGTAACATCCATCACTCGGAGAAATTGCTATGAGTAAGGCCCCAAAAAGTAATAAAGAGGATAAAAAGAAACCAGCCCACACGCAGAAAGAAAAGAAGGCTATTAAGAAATCTAAGCAAGATTCAAGTAACAGCGGCGGCTTGCTAACGGGTAAGTAGCCAATTAGCTGGCGCATGGGGTGTGTAGTGGTCAACTTTTTTCGGACACCAAAATAGGTTGTTGATCTGCCATTTTCATTTCATAGCGATTGGGGGCAGGTAGCCCAATGACG
>MSXO01000042.1 GCA_002083615.1 Proteobacteria bacterium ST_bin11
AAATCAACAGCCTGTTAAGCAGCAGCAGGCCCATAGCTATTAATGCACCCGGTGGCTTTGCCAGGCAAATAAACGGGGCTTTTTGAAACCAAGAAATTCAATTAATCGGGTTAGTTATTTGCAACAGCGGCGGATTGAAATCAAAACCAAAATGCTTAGGGTCTTCGCCTATCACCGCTGCTGCGACGATGTAAAACACGTAATCGTAAGTTTCCACCGGAATTTCGTATTGTTGGCTGAATTTCCAGAAGTTTCGCTCACGGGGGTTATCCGGCATTTTTTCGACCATACCCCGCACTTTGTTATGCCCGTAGTTATAACTGGCCATTACTAACAATCCCGATGCTTGGGCTTGCTTGCTGTAGATATACTTCAAATATTTAGCACCGGCTTGAGTGGCCTGCGCAAAATCAAAACGAGCGTCCTGCTCGTCGTACTCTCTGACATTGGCCAGCGGCCCGGGCGGCAGGCCGTATTCCTGACCGGTGGTCGCTAAGAATTGCCAAGCACCCTTGGCAATACCAAAGCGGGTTTCGGGCCCGATTGCTTTGCTGTCGTAATTACTTTCCTGCAGCGGCAAATACATAAAATAAGCCGGCAGCCCTTCTTTATCCAAGGCATCCAGCACCAGGGTGCCATAGTGGTTGTCTTGCATGTTTTTAATGGCGATGCGCAAGCGCGCAGTATCTCGCCATTTTTTGATGTATTGCCGCACTTGCGTGACAAACTCGTCCGGCAATTCCAATTCGCTTTCACCAAAGCCTCTGACCACGCGAGTGATCAACTCGCGCTCGTATTGTTCGTCGGTCGGGAAATTCAGCCGCAGAAAATCGATTTCTTGCAGATACTCCTGATATTTGGCTTTCATCAATTTCAGCTTTTGCCGTTCTTCGGCCAAGCGCTTTTTTTCTTCCAAAATTTTGGCCTGCTCGGCTTTGATGCGCTCTTGAGAGACTTTTAGTTTTTCATCTTTTACTTCTTCAAAGGCTTTAGCGAGTGACTCGACATTCTCGGCCAGCCGCATGTCGGCTTGCGACAAGCTGACTTCCAAGGTTTTGACGTCGTAAAACATATTGATCGCCAGTTTGCGGGCATTATCCAGCGCCAGGTATTGATACGTGACTAAACCGGCGGAGATCAGAAACAAAATCCCCAAAGACCAAATCAGCTTTTTGTAGTTTTTGGTTCTGACCGTTCTATCCTCACGAATCACCCGCCGCACCATGCGCGTGTAGTCGCCCATATCCGCCGATTCTTCTTCGGACAACAGACGGTTTTTAATCGCATCAGCCGATAAATTCTGCTGGGGTTTCGACCCAGGCGGCGCTATCGCTTGACTTAAAACCGGGGTTTGCGCGGCGGCGAATAAGGTCGCATCGTCTTTTGGTTTAGGTATCTGGATTTTTATGTTCGCCGAGGCGATTTGTAGCTGAAACGGGGAAACGCCTAGACCCAACAACACCGGCAATTGCAATTTGGTTTTAACAGCCAGCCGCTGTGTATCCAGATAGACGCCGTGGATACTGTTTAAATCAACCAGCCACCAACCATCCGGCTCGCGTTTGATTTCCATGTGATGGCGGCTAATCGATTGATCGTTAACCACAACTGCGTTCTCTTGGGCGCGACCAACACTGAAACTGTTTTCGAAAGCATAATTAGCGATGACTTGGCCGCCGCTATTCAGCAAATCCACTAGCAGGGTTTCCGGCCTGGCCAATACGGTCCGATCAACATCGGTTTCCGCCGCTTTAAACGGACCTAGCCCCATGAAAACGGTTTTATCGTCTGCCATCAACTTGCCTCATCGCTAGCTTGTTCGCGCCACACTGTCATCTCGGCTTAGTCTGGTGTTTGCTGATTAAGCAGATTAATCACTATTCTTCCAGTGTGGAAATCAAAAAACCGCTTTGGCTTTCAATCCGGAAACCAGCCGTTCGGTAAAAGCCTGTTTATCCCGAACATCCAAATGCGAACCGTCCGGCAATGCAAAGTGTAACGCCGGATAATCCTGAGCATTCAAGGTAATTGCTCGACTATGAGCCGCAAACACATCCCAACCAAATTGGCGCGGGCTGCGGTGCTCATCGATAGCGAAAATCAATCCCGTCATCGGGAAACTGATAAAGGCAATTTTGCCGCCACGGTCCAAAATCCGGTCGCTTAGGCGGTTAACGTAGAAAAACTGCTCCGGCGTGTAACGAGTCGGTGCCGATCGCTGCAAGGCGTCGATCACCAAGCGTTCGAATTCCGCTTCAGAAGCCACTTTAGTGAGATCGACCGCTTGCCCAAGATTGCGCAATACCCGCTGAATATAAAACAGCGGTTGCTCGACCAATTGATAATCGGCGTCACGTTGCCGATTGGGTTTAGTACTGAGATAAAGCGGCCTAACCTTACCGGGAGTGATCAAGCGGATTAGCAGGTCGCTGGCTGGCATGCCGCTGGCGTATAACGCCGACCATTGCTGTACTTGGCTTTTCAATAGCGTTTCCAGCTTAGGTGCCACCAAGGCTTGGTATTCTCGGTGATAAAAATCTATCCATTCGTTAGCACGGTCGGTATGCGGCTTTTCTACCAACTTCCAGACATCGCCGGACACCAGCACGGTGCCGGTGATACTCTCATCAGCGGCTAAGTCAGCCAACACCGGTAAAAACTCCGAACCGTCTATCGCCAGCTGTACCGGCGTTAAACCGGTTGTAGCGGCCAACACATCCAGGTCCATATCCAGTTGCATGCGCGAGTCGCCGACCAAAATTAAGGCCTGCTTACCCAGCAAAGTGGCTTTGCTGCGCTCAGTAGCCCATAACTCCTTGCTGTCTTGCACCGTGGGCTCGAAGCCGATTTGCCGTAACCTCAGCTCGACAACCATTAACAACAGCACAGCAATCGCCATCCCGACCAGAAAGGTGCGTTTCAGGGCTTGCTGCGGCAAACGGTCGCTAGAATTGGAAATAGATGAATGCACGACTGTCACCCGTAGAAAAAATACCCACACAAACCATCAACACGGCAATAACGCTGGTTTTGACCATAGGTGAGAAATTGTCGAATCGTTGTTCCAGCCTGATGTCCCTGCTGGCAATGTGCCAGACCAGGGTTGTTGCCATTACCACCACGACCACAATCCTGCTGAGCATGGCTAATTCGCTACTACCAGCCGCATTGGTCAGCGACCCTAGCGTTGCCGCTAAATTATCGAAGCCTTGCGCCCGAAACGGAATCCAGGTTAAGGACACGATTACAAATGTCAGCAAGATCAAAACCAACTTCGCCGCCAACCCTGTCGGACGATAAGCCGTCAGTTGTTTGATGCCGTGTTCAACGATTAGAAACAAGCCATGCAAACAGCCCCAGACCGCAAAAGTCCAAGCTGCTCCATGCCATAAGCCGCCCAAGATCATCACGAGTACGAGATTAAACGCGGTCCTGATCGGTTTACCCCGACTACCGCCCAAACTAAAATACAGATAATCCCGCAACCAACTGGACAGCGAAATATGCCAGCGTTTCCAAAAATCCGAGAACCCCAGCGCGCCATAAGGACAATGAAAATTATCCGGCAAACTAAATCCCAAAGTTAGGGCTGCACCGATGGCACATAAGGAATAACCGGCGAAATCGAAAAAGATTTGCCCGGAAAATGCCAACACGCCCAACCAGACATCAAGGCCAGCATAGGTGGTGGGCGCAGCGTAAATTTGATCGACTACCGGCGCCAAGGCAGTGTCCGCCAAAATGGCCTTAGCGAAAATTCCGAATAAAAATAGTGTCAGCCCCCAGATGAATTGTTCGCTGCTAGCTTTCTGCGGGGTTTTACATTGGGGCAAAAACTGCGGCGCGCGAACGATAGGGCCAGCCACCAATTGCGGGAAAAAGGTAACAAACAAGCAAAAATCCAGAAAACTCGCCTCGGCGGGTATCTTGCGATGATATACGTCCAAGGTATAGGACAAGGTCTGGAAGGTATAAAAGGAAATGCCGATCGGCAACACGATACCCAAAGGCTGCGGTTGATAAGCGATGCCAAGCCAGGTTAGCAAACCCGCACAGCTTTGATTGAGAAAATCGGCGTATTTAAAAAACCCGAGAAAACCCAGATTAACCAAGAGGCTGATGGTTAATAAACCCTTACGTCGTTCCTGGCTTTTTGCCGCGGCCATGGATTTAGCCAATACAAAGTCCACTGTGGTGGAAATCCAGAGCAGCACGACGAAGGGCGGATTCCAGGCCGCGTAAAACAAATAACTAGCGATTAACAGGACGATTTTTTGCGCGCGCCAATTCGGTATCGAGTAATACAGGGCTAAAACGCCTAGCCAAAAAACTAGAAATAAAAACGAATCAAATTGCATGGGCCGGCTGCCAAGTGAGACTGGACCGATAATGTCGGCCCAGTAAAATCAGGAGTAAGCACCAGCAGGTTTGGGTTTGCCGGTGCTGGGCAAGCATAGCCCAACTATGGCAGTCATGCTTACGGTACCTTGCGCGCGGCAATGGCCTGGCTGAGTTGATAGACTGCCATCGCATACAAGGGGCTATGGTTGTAGCGGGTGATAACATAAAAATTATGCAGGCCCACCCATAAATCTTCACCCACCTGTTGTTGATAAGCCAACAGCTTGACCGTTTCGCTAGCGGCCAACTGCGTAGGAATATCCACCCCTAAACGGCGCAACTCGCCCACAGTCGTGTCGGGCTTAACGCCCTTGCTCAATGCCTGCCGATAGGCGTCGCCGCGCGCGCTGACCGGGTAAGCCACTGCTCCGCCAGGTCGCCATTGGTTACGCACGAAATAATTCGCCACGCTAGCTATGGCATCAGCGCTGTTAGTCCAGATGTTCCGTTTACCGTCCAGGTCAAAATCCTTGGCGTAGCCGCGAAAACTGCTGGGCATAAATTGCGGCAAACCCATCGCGCCGGCGTAAGATCCCATGGGCTGCAGCGGGTCCATGTGCTCTTCCCGCGCCAGAACCAGGAATTGCTCCAGCTCTTTCAAAAAAAACTCGCTGCGTGGCGGATAGGCAAAACCCAAAGTCGCCAGCGCGTCGATCACCCGATATTTGCCGGTATGCGCGCCGTATTTGGTTTCTACGCCGATGATGGCGATGATGATTTCCGCCGGCACACCATATTGGCTTTCCACGGCTTTCAGAGCCGCTTCGTTGTCCTGCCAAAACTGCACGCCGCCGGCGATCCGGGCTTCGGTCATGAATATCTCACGGTACTGAAACCAGGGCTTGCCTTCGGCAGGTTTGGACATCGCATCTAGAATAGGCTGCTGGATTTGCACGGACTTGAACAGGTTGCGCAATTCCGCTTCGTTAAAATGCTGCTGCTTGACCAGGTTATGGATAAATTGTTTGAAGCTGTCGGTTTCTGCGACCTCAGCGGACGCCGAACCCGCGCCAAGTAGGATGGCAGCTAACAGCCAGGCGGATAGTTTCATTTTCATGTGCATAAACCAATTAGACGGGTAGTAATTTACGGTGAGTATGAATGGACATCAGAATGCCGAAGCCAGCCATCAAGGTCACCATCGAAGTGCCGCCGTAACTCACCAGCGGTAGCGGCACACCGACCACCGGCAACACGCCGATCACCATGCCGATATTCACAAAGACGTAGACAAAAAAAGTAAATGCTAGACTGCCGGCCAGCAGCCGCGAATAAGTATCCTGGGCTTGCACGGCAATATAAAAACACCGACTAATGACTAGCAGATACAAAACCAACAGGCCGACGCAGCCGAACAAGCCAAACTCCTCGGCGAATACCGCAAAGATAAAGTCCGTGGAGCTTTCCGGCAGAAAGTCCAGTTCTGCCTGACTACTGCCCAACCAGCCCTTACCGTTGATACCGCCAGAACCGATGGCGATCTTCGACTGGATAATATGATAACCAGCCCCCATCGGATCGGCTTCCGGATTGATAAATGTCAACACTCGATTGCGCTGATATTCGCGCATAAAATGCCAGAGCACCGGCGTCAGTGACGCCAAAAGGGCCACTATCCCTAGCATGAACCACCAGGATAAACCGGCGAAAAACAGCACTGCCGCCCCGGAGCTCGCCACCAGTAGCGAGGTACCCAAATCCGGCTGTTTGGCAATCAGCAAAACCGGCACCATCAACAAAATCGCCGCACCCAACACGTGCTTGGGCTTGGGCGGTAGCGCGCGTTCCGAGAGATACCAGGCCACCATCATCGGTGCGCTAATTTTAGTGAATTCAGAAGGCTGAAAACGAAAGAAGCCCAAATCCAGCCAGCGCTGCGCGCCCATACTGATCTGCCCCATCACCGCTACCGCCAGCAAGAGCAGCACACAAACGCTGAACAAGGCTACCGAAAAACTTTGGAAACGGCGCGGATTGATATGCGCCAACACGATCATCAGTAAAACAGCGAAGCCCATCCGCGTGGCGTGGCGAATCAACAGGGGCAGTTCTTGGCCGCCGGCGCTGTATAAAACCACAAAACTGGTGGCGCAAATCAGGAGTAAGCCGATAAACAGCGGAATGTCGATATGCAGCTTTCGGAGCAAATTGCCGAGCATTGAAGGCGGCTGGAAATGCTCGTTGCGCATTTCGGTTCTCATGGCTGGGCATCCTTTTTCTGATTGAGATAAGCATCGATAATTTCACCCGCTATCGGTGCCGCGACCGAGCCGCCGTGACCGCCGTGTTCGGCGATAATTGCCACCGCGATTTGCGGATCGTGGACCGGCGCGAAGGCAATGAACAAAGCATGATCGCGCATCTTAAAGTCGATAGCGTCTTCGTTGTATTTCTCCTCCTGCTTGATAGTAAACACCTGCGCAGTACCTGTCTTGCCGGCAATTTGATAGGAGATAGCTTTGGCCAACCGTCCGGCAGTCCCGCGGGAACCGTGGACGACGTTAGTCATACTCTTGATGATATTCTCGACATTTTGGGTCTTCAAGGGAATCACAGCATCGGCCTTGCCGCCGATCATATCGGCATAATCAGCGCTGATAATGCTGTGAACCAAATGCGGCGTGATCACCTTGCCATAGCTGGCCAGAGTCGCCGTGGCATGCGCCAACTGCAAGGGGGTGGCTTGTGTGTAACCCTGCCCGATGCCGGTAATCAATGTTTCGCCGGGAAACCAGGCCTGACTGCGGTAATGTCTTTTCCAATCCTTGGACGGCATCAAACCGTCGACTTCACCGACCAAGTCAATACCGGTTTTCCGACCGAAACTGAATTTATCCATAAACGCATGCATCTTATCGATACCCAATGCCAGAGCCAAATCGTAAAAAAACACGTCGCAGGATTGAGTGATTGCATCGTTCATGTCGACCATACCGTGCCCCCCCTTTTTCCAGTCGCGATACTTGTGATCGACATTCGGCAATTTGTAATAGCCGGGACAGAATAAGCGGTGGTTGAACTCGGTAACGCCATATTCCAGTCCAGCCAAGGCCAAAAACGGTTTGACGGTCGAACCGGGCGGATACTGGCCGCGCAAGGCCCGGTTATAGAGCGGCTGATCCGGCGAATCCTGCAAGGCCTTGTATTCTTTGCCGGAAATACCCGAAACAAACGGATTGGGGTCGAAACCGGGCCGGCTGGCGAAAACCAGTACGCCACCAGTCTTGATTTCAATGGCGACCGCCGCACCGTTGTATTCGGATAAGGCCTCGTAGGCGATTCTCTGTAAATCGACATCCAAGGTTAGGTAGATGTTAGAACCGGATACCGGCTCCACCGTCGCCACGGTGTTGACTGCCCTGGCCTGAGCGTTGGTTTCTATCTCTTCGTAACCGGCGGTGCCTAACAGATGCTCTTCATAGGTTTTCTCAATACCTGTTTTACCAATGTGGTTGGTACCGCGATACTTCGCCAGCGGCAAGGTTTGCATTTCCTTCTCATTGATCCGGCCCACATAGCCCACCACATGGGAAGCCAAATCGCCGTAAGGATAATGCCGCACCAAACGCGCATAGACATCGACACCGGGGAAGTACGGCCTGACCACGGCAAATTTAGCCACGTCCTCATCACTAAGATTTTGCAACAACGGCGTGCTGGTGAAGGCTTTGTTACGTTTGCGCTGCTTTTGAAACAGATCGATTTTTTCTTCGGAAATATCCAACAGCTTTTGCAGTCTGCCCAAGGTGTCGTCGAGATTTTCGATTTGTTCCGGAATCAGTTCCAAACTGTAGGTGGGCACGTTTTCCGCCAGCATCCGACCTTTGCGGTCGTAAATCACCCCGCGAGTGGGCGGCAGCGGCGAAATCTTGATGCGATTATCCTTGGATAGCGTCGCATAGTGCTCATGACCGACCACCTGCAAATACACCAACCGGATCACCAAACCGGCAATCAAGAACAGAATCAAGATGAATGCCGCGACGATGCGACTTAAAAACAAGCGGCTTTCGGCGAGCGGGTCTTTGATGGCGAATTTTCTATCCATGCCCCGTTAAACGATGCGCGCCATTACCCGAATATAGCGCAGCACCACAAACACCAGCGGCCACACCAACGTGCCGGACAGCACCGGGTACCAGAACGCCACAGGCAGGCGATTACCGGTTTGCATGCTTTCCATACCGAAAATAATGCTCTGCGATGCAAACAAACTGAAAAACACAAACAAGCATTGCTGCAGCATTGGAAATTGCCGCAAACGCCGATGCTCGTTGATACTCAAATAGCAGATCAACGCATAGATCAAGGCGTACTGACCGAGTAACCGACCGGTTAACACATCGGTGAACAAACCGATCCACCAAGCGCTAAACACCCCAAATCGCTCCGGCAACGCAATCGACCAATAAATCAACACCAGGACGATCCAGTCGGGATTAAAAACATCCATACTGGGAAACAGCGACATCACCCGCAAGACCATCGCAGCGCCGACGGTAAGAAAGAAGTAAGCGGTAGCGGCAAAATCAAGGCGCGACATTATTGGCTTCCTTGGGCTCTGCCGGCACTTTAGCTGGCTCACCTAACACAACCGGCGTGGAATGACTCCAGACAATCAGAAACTCGTGACTTCTATCCAGTTCTGCTTTGGGTGTGGCGTATATATTGGCGAAAGATTTGTCCGGTCTGGCTTCGAACTTATCGACCACCGCCACCGGGTAACCAGCCGGAAACACGCCGCCTAGCCCGGAAGTAACCAGTAAATCGCCTGGCACAATGTCGGCGTTATTGGCAAGAAACGGTAAATGCAGCCGATTGGGTTGGCCTGTCCCAAAAGCGATAGTACGTAAACCGTTCCGGTTGACCTGCACCGGTATGGCATGATCGGGATCGGTGATCAGCATCACTTCAGAGCTTGACGGCAGTGCTCGCACCACCTGCCCAACTATACCGTTGGCATCCAATACCGGTTGTTCCGGATGCACACCAAAACGTGAGCCCTTGTTGACCACTACCGTATGTTCATAGGGCGCCAACTTTACGGAAACCAACTCAGCAACCAGTACTTGCTCGCCAAGCTGAAAAGAGTTTTCCAACAGCATCCGCAGTCGAGTGTTTTCTTTTTCCAAGGCCGCGAATTTCAGTAATTTTGCATCGTTGACGAACTGAGCTTCTTTCAAGCGGCGATTTTCTTTTTGCAACTCGACAAAAGAAATAATCGTTCCGGACAAGGTCTGGTAAAAATCCACCGGCAGACTGGCAAGCGACTGTAGAGGATAAGTTAACACCGACAACAAGGAGCGCACCCGATCCAAACGTTCAGTACGGTAATCGATCACTAGCATGGAAACTGATACCAGTAATGCCACCAGTAAACGGGTGTTAAGTGAAGGGCCTTTGGCAAATAAGAGTTTTATGGCAAACCTCTAACAATCAAAACGCGACAAGCAAGACCGACACCTATCGACGCGAAAGCAAGAACAATCAACCTCCGCTGGCTGGCACAGCATGTGCGGAGCGGCATAAATTTCATAGAAAAGGCCGCTGTAGCCACTTTGCGCGGCTACAGCGGCCTTCCAGAGATAGCTCGGTGCGGCGCTTATTCCAAGGAAAACGCCGAAGCACCTTTAGAGTCCAACATTTCCAGCACCATACCGCCGCCGCGCGCAACGCAGGTCAACGGATCGTCAGCGATATAGACCGGCAGACCAGTTTCTTCGGAAATCAAGCGGTCGATATCTTTTAACAACGCGCCACCGCCAGTCAAGACAATACCCCGGCTAGCTACATCAGCTCCTAGCTCGGGTGGAGTTTGCTCCAGCGCGACTTTCACCGCGCTGACAATACCGGATAATGGCTCTTGCAAGGCTTCCAAAATTTCGTTGCTGTTCAGCGAAAAACTACGTGGCACGCCCTCGGCCAGATTGCGACCGGTAACTTGCATTTCCCGCACTTCACTGCCGGGATAAGCCGCACCGATTTGGTGTTTAATTTTTTCGGCTGTCGCTTCACCGATCAAGGTACCGTAATTACGGCGCACATAGCTAATGATGGCATCGTCAAAGCGGTCGCCGCCGATTCGGACTGAGGCGGAATAAACAATACCATTCAAGGAAATCACCGCCACTTCTGAAGTACCGCCGCCTATGTCCAAAACCATGGAACCATGTGCTGTATCCACCGGCAAACCGGCCCCTACCGCAGCCGACATCGGTTCTTCGATCAGATACACTTCTCTAGCACCCGCCATGGCCGCCGATTCGCGTATCGCCCGACGCTCCACTTGGGTAGAACCGCATGGTACGCAGATCAAAATCCGCGGACTGGGGCGTAATAGTTTGTTTTCATGCACTTTTTTGATAAAAAATCGCAGCATGCGTTCGGTGACGGCGAAGTCGGCAATGACACCGTCTTTTAGCGGCCGGATTGCGGTGATATTGCCTGGCGTGCGGCCTAGCATGCTTTTCGCATCAGCGCCGATGGCGGCGATAGTTTTTTGACCGCGGATTTTGTCTTCTTTAATCGCCACCACGGAAGGCTCGTTGAGTACGATTCCCTGGCCTGGAACATAAATTAACGTATTTGCCGTCCCTAAATCGATCGACAAATCATTGGAAAAGAGGCCACGAATTCTTTTAAACATTTTATGCAGTACCCTAAGCGCACACGGAAAATCCGACTACTTTAACAATCAAGCAGGTATTTGAGCAAGATATAAAGTATCATAGTTTTACTAAGAAAACCTGGAGTTAGCAGAATGTCGTTAACGGCGAATGACGTTAAAAAAATCGCTCACCTGGCAAGGCTGGGCATTGCTGAACAAGATGTCGAACACTATGCAAAAGACCTATCTGGCGTACTGGAATTAATGACCCAGATGGGCCAATTAAATACCGCCGGTGTGACACCAATGGCCCACCCGCTGGATCAAATGCAGCGACTGCGCGAAGACGCCGTCACTGAGACCGACCAGCGTGACCATTTCCAAACCATCGCCCCGCAAACCGAAGCCGGATTGTACCTAGTTCCCAAAGTCATCGATTAAGGACGATTATGCACAAAAAAACCCTCAGCGAACTGGCAGCCGGGCTGCGCAGTAAAGAATTTTCCAGCGTTGAGCTCACCCAATTCTTCTTGGACCGCATAAGCCAGCACCAAGATCTAAATGCGTTTATCACCGTTAGCGCAGAAAGCGCCTTGCAACAAGCTCAGGCCGCTGATCAATTGCTTGCAGCCGGCAACGCCGGACCGCTGACCGGCATCCCCATCGCCCAAAAAGACATTTTCTGCACGCTAGGCACTAAAACCAGCTGCGGCTCGAAAATGTTGGACAATTTTATCGCACCCTACAACGCCACCGTTGTTGATCACTTCAACAGCGCCGGTGCAGTCATGCTGGGCAAATTGAACATGGACGAATTTGCCATGGGTTCGTCAAACGAAACCAGTTTCTATGGCCCGGTGCGCACCCCTTGGGCAACCGATTGCGTGCCCGGCGGCTCGTCCGGTGGCTCAGCAGCAGCCGTAGCGGCACGCCTGGCGCCGGCTGTGACAGGCACCGATACCGGCGGCTCGATTCGACAGCCAGCGGCATTGTGCGGCATCACTGGTTTAAAACCGACTTACGGCCGGGTGTCGCGCTACGGCATGATCGCTTACGCTTCCAGTCTGGATCAGGGCGGACCGATGACCCGGAGCGCCGAAGATGCCGCCCTGTTGATGCAAGTCATGGCCGGCTTCGATCCTAAAGACTCCACCAGCATGAATCAAGCGGTGCCAGACTATAGCGCCGGCCTGAACGATAGTCTGCAAGGTTTGAAGATCGGTCTACCAAAACAGTTTTTTAGCGCCGAACTCGACAGCCAGATGGCCGCCTCCATCCAGGCCGCCATCGGCGAATATCAAAAACTCGGCGCGGAAGTCAAAGAGGTGGATATGCCCAGCCTCAATTTGGCAATTCCGGCCTATTACGTCATTGCTTCGGCCGAATGCTCGTCCAACCTCTCCCGTTACGATGGGGTGCGTTTTGGTTATCGCTGTCAAAACCCGGCAGACTTGACCGACCTTTATACCCGTTCACGCGGCGAGGCTTTCGGTGCCGAAGTAAAACGCCGGATTCTGATGGGCGCATACGCGCTGTCGGCGGGTTATTACGATGCTTATTATCTAAAAGCGCAACAAGTGCGCCGCTTGATCAGCGAAGACTTCAAGCGCGCTTTGAGCGAAGTCGATGTATTGATGGGCCCGGTTACACCCAGTACCGCATTCCGCATCGGCGAAAAAACCAGCGACCCGATTCAGATGTATCTCGAAGACATTTACACAATAGCCATCAACCTGGCCGGACTGCCAGCCATGTCGATTCCGGCCGGCTTCATTGACGGCAAACCGGTGGGATTGCATGTGATCGGCAACTATTTCAGCGAAGCCAGACTGCTGAATGTCGGCCATCGCTACCAGCAAGTTACCGACTGGCATTTGCAAGTACCCAAGGGCTTCGAATAACACGGGAGGCAAAATGGCGCCAATCACGCAATTATCGCAATTAGACCCCAACGGCATCTACAGCTACGCCGACTATTTGACTTGGCAGCTCGAAGAATCTGTCGAGCTAATCAAGGGTAAGATCATGGCGATGTCGCCTGCGCCAAATGTCAAGCATCAAAGGATTGCGCTTAAGTTACTGCGGCCAATTGACAACTACTTCTTGCACAAAAATTGTGAAGTCTTTATTGCCCCCTTCGACGTCAAACTATACGACCGCCGGAAATCGCTGCTCAAAAATGGCGAAGCGTTTAGTGTCGTGCAACCCGACCTGTGCTTGATTTGCGATAAGGACAAACTGACCGAGCAAGGCTGCGACGGCGCACCCGATTGGATCATTGAAGTGCTATCCCCGGGCAATAGCGGCAAAGAAGTTCGCCTGAAATACGATTTATACGAAGAAAGCGGTGTCAGCGAATACTGGCTGGTATTCCCCTACGAGCAGATCGTGCAGCAATTTGTGCTGGACGAGCAGGGCAAATACCAATTGCGCGGTTTGTATCCCGGCAACGAAATTGCAACCCCGCATTTATTCCCCGACCTGCAAATCGACTTGAACGACGTTTTTGCCGAATAAGCTTTAAAGGAACCAAGAATGAACTCACAATGGGAAGCCGTTATCGGCTTGGAAATCCACACCCAACTCTCGACCAAATCCAAAATCTTCTCCGGGGCGGCCACCGCTTATGGCGCCGAGCCGAATACTCAGGCGTGCGCAGTGGATTTAGGCCTGCCCGGTGTATTGCCGGTGTTGAACAAAGACGCGGTCCGCAAAGCGGTGACCTTCGGTTTAGCCATTGACGCCGAGATTGCCCCCCACTCGATTTTCGCCCGCAAAAACTACTTCTACCCCGACTTACCGAAAGGCTATCAGATCAGCCAGTTCGAGCTGCCCATCGTCGGCAACGGCCATTTGGACATTGAAGTGGACGGTGTCGAAAAACGCATTGGCATCACCCGCGCCCATCTCGAAGAAGACGCGGGCAAATCGCTACATGAAGACTTCCACGGCCTCACTGGTATCGATTTGAACCGCGCCGGCACACCTCTGCTCGAAATCGTTTCAGAACCAGACATGCGTTCCGCCAAGGAAGCCGTGGCTTACATGCGCAAGCTGCATGAATTAGTGCGTTACCTGGAAATCTGCGACGGCAACATGCAGGAAGGCTCGTTCCGGTGCGACGCCAACGTCTCGGTGCGCCCGAAAGGCCAAAAAGAGTTTGGCACCCGCGCCGAAATCAAGAATATCAACTCGTTTAAATTCGTCGAGAAAGCCATCAATCACGAAATCGAGCGGCAAATCGATGTAATTGAAGGCGGCGGCAAAGTCGTCCAGGAAACTCGCCTGTACGACGCCAACAAAGACGAAACCCGCTCGATGCGCA
>MSXO01000043.1 GCA_002083615.1 Proteobacteria bacterium ST_bin11
AATGTCTCTTCCTTACCCGACTCCTCGTCCTTGGCTAACAGCGCTTCCATCCGATTGGCGGCGGCTTCGGTTTGTTCGAAGGCACTGCCCTCCGGCAGCCACAGGTCGACGATGACTTCCGGGCGGTTGGACAGCGGGAAAAACTGCTCGGGGACATGGGTTAAAGCCACGACACCGAGACCGAACAATGCCAGCGTGGCGACAATCACTTTCTTACGATGTACTACGCAGGCATCCACCCAGCGGCGCAGCCGGTTGTAGAACGGCGTATCGAATAGTTCGTGAGCCGCGTGGTCGCCGTTGGCATTCACCTTGAGCATCAAAAAACCCAAATAGGGGGTAAACACCACCGCGCCTATCCAGGACAGTATCAGGGAAATGCCGACCACCTGAAAAATCGACACGGTGTATTCACCGGCCGAGGACTGCGCCAAACCCACCGGCAAGAAACCGGCGATGGTGATCAAGGTACCGGTCAGCATCGGAAAGGCGGTGGCAGTATACGCATAGGTCGCGGCGCGCATCCGGTCCCAACCTTCTTCCAGCTTGCGGGCCATCATCTCGACGGCAATCATCGCGTCGTCCACCAGCAGGCCCAGAGCCAGAATCAAAGCCCCTAAAGAAATCCGTTGCAGGTCGATGCCGCACAGCAGCATGACCAGCAGGGTGGCTGCCAGCACCAGCGGCACGGTCAGCGCCACCACGGAACCGGTGCGCCAGCCCAAGCTCAAGAAGCTGACCACCAATACGGTAGCCAAGGCTTCGAAGAAGGTTTGGCCGAATTCCGCCATCTGGTTTTTAACGACGTGCGCTTGATTGGCGACCTGCTCCACATCCATGCCTAACGGTAACTCGCTTGCCAGGCCGGCCAAAGCGTCTTCCAAGGATTTCCCCAAGTCGATAACGTTGCCTTGCTTGCTCATCGTCACGCCAAGACCGAGAGCCGGTTTGCCGTTGAAACGCATTTTAAATTCCGCTGGATCGACATAGCCGCGCGTCACCTTGGCAAAGTCGCCAATCTTGAAGGTGCGATTAGCGATGCGTACCGCCATATTGGCGACACTGTCTTCCGAGTCGAACGCGCCGGTCAGGCGTATCGGCAGGTTGCGCTGCGGAGAAAACACCGTGCCGGCCGGTGTCATGCCGTTCTGGGCCTGCAAGGCTTGGGCAACCGCCACCGTATCCAGGCCCAATTCGGCCAACTTTTTGTCGGAAAACTCGACGAAAATCTTTTCGTCCTGCACGCCGATCAGATCGACCTTCTCGACATCCTTGACT
Organism: Proteobacteria bacterium ST_bin11; assembly: GCA_002083615.1. GTDB lineage: Bacteria > Pseudomonadota > Gammaproteobacteria > Methylococcales > Methylomonadaceae > Methylomonas. Next base: position 1,279 of record MSXO01000043.1, read on the forward strand.
CGCAACAATTGTTGGCGGACCGAATCGGCGGCCTGTTTCAGATCGGCATAATTAAAACCCTCGCCGGAAAAGGCGTAGATCAGGCTATAGGTATCGCCGAACTCGTCGTTGAAAAACGGTCCGATGCTACCAGGCGGTAGCGTCATACGGATGTCATCGACCTTCTTGCGCACCTGATACCAAAGTTCGGGAATGTTTTTGGGCGGCGTATCCTCGCGGGGCGTGACGAAAATCACCGATTCGCCGGGTTTGGAGTAGCTGCGCAAATAATCCAGATTGGGCAGCTCCTGAATTTTCTTTTCCAACCTATCGGTCAACTGCTGCTCGACTTCCAGCGCTGTGGCGCCGGGGTAGAGGGTTTTGACCACCATGATTCGAAAGGTGAACGGCGGATCTTCCTGCTGACCCAGCTTCAAATAAGCGAATAGCCCACCGAGCACCACCAATGCCAGCATAAAGCCGGTGAAAGAACGATGCTTGAGCACCCATTCGCTGAGGTTGAACTCTTTCATAGTCCTTCCTTGCTGCCGCGATTGTTAGGCAAGCTCGGTTGTCCCGGTAAGCGGACAGTCTGCCCCTCGGCCAGACGTTGCACGCCGGCGCTGACCAGCAATTGGCCGGCTGCGACTCCGTCGACGGCGATGCGTTCGCCGGCCAGCGTTTCGCCCAGCTTAACCGGCACGGATTTGACGGTAGCCGCCTGCTCGTCGACCAGCCAGACTAAAGGATGATCGGGCTGGTTTTGCGGGGTATAGACGGCGGAAAGCGGGACGACGATACCTGACGCATTATTTGCCGCGATATGAACGGTCGCGGTCATGCCCAATTGCGCGGCGTCTAGCCCTTCCAGCAAGCTTGCCTTAACGCGATAGGTGCGGCTGGCCGGGTCGGCGGCCGAGGCGATTTCGCGAATTCTGGCTTTGATCAGCCGATTATCCTCAGACCATAAAGACACATTGACGGCTTGTTGACGCCGGATTTCCGCCAGTCGATGCTCGGGCACGTCGAAATGGATTTCCTTTTCATCAAGCTGAGCTAGAGTCACCACGGCCTGGCCGGCAACTAGCACTTGTCCGGCCTCGACAGCCAAAGCGGTGACCACGCCGTCGCGGTCGGCATGCAATTCGGTATAGGTCAGCTGGTTAAGCGCTTGAGCCAATTGCGCTGCCAGCGCCGCCGTCCGCTCTCGCGCTGCGGTATAAGCGGTTTCATGCCGCTCGAACTCCGGCGGACTGATGACTTGCTGGGCCAGCAGTTCGCGGTATCTCGCTAGATCGTCGCGCAAGAAATTGCTGTCGGCCTGGGCGGAAGCCAGTTGAGCCCTAAGACCTTGCACAGCGAGGTGGTAATCATTGCCGTCCAGTATTGCCAGCAGTTGGCCTTTAAGTACCGGGTCGCCAACATCAACTTTGCGCTCCAGCAGCTTACCGGCCACCCGGAACGATAAGGGCGTCTCGATTCTTGCCCTGACTTCCCCAGCAAAGCTGCTAGCACGTGCGACGGCTTGGTCCTCGATTCGAAACACCTTTACCGGCCTGGAAACCGCTGATGTTGGTTTGTGGTGGTCGCTGCATCCGGCACTGATCGTTAGTGGCAACAACAGTCCTGACAGCAGCCAGCGTTTGGTTTTGCCTCTAAATTGCAGAGGGTGAAGACTGTCCGAAATACAAGGAATATTGAAATTAGGCATGTTGCATCCCCCTTATACGCAGCATCGTGCAGGCGTCAGGGCCTTGGACCTTACCTGCCCAAAACCGGAGGATGCTCTGCAGATTAAAGCTAAAGCACTGTCTTTATTGTTCATATCAAATCTCCTTGCGGGATGGATAGTCGGTCGACTAAGTGTTACTATCATTTTGAAATCAATGTTACTATCAAAACGAAACTAAGTCACTACTAAAAACGTATGAACGATAAAAATATTTGTGCTGACCCTTGTCCGATTGCCCGCTGCCTGGCATTTCTGGGCGATACCTGGAGTCTATTGATACTGCGTGATGCCCATATTGGTCTGACCCGCTTTGACCAGTTCCGGAAAAGCCTGGGCATTGCGCCGACGATTCTGACCCGGCGATTGGCGACGCTGACTGAGGAAGGTATGCTGGAAAAACGGCTGTATTCGGAGCGACCGCCGCGCGAGGAGTATGTGTTAACCGCCGCCGGCCGCGATTTCCTGCCGGTGCTGATCATGATCGGCGCCTGGGGGCATCAATATCGCGGCGAAGGGCCGTTGGTGCATATTCAGGATGTTGAAACGGGGGAGGATATTAAACCGGTAGCCATCGACGCGGTGACGGGAGCTGTAATCGGGACGCGCTCGCTACGCTTTGTGATGCCTGAAAGCGATGGATAACGCTATGGCTTAACCAAATATCACAGCTAATGAATAATTGTGCGTTGGAGGAATACTGGAGAGTTTCGGAAAAACTGAGCCATGCATCAAGGCGATCTTGCGCCTTGATAACGACACGGATTGGCAATCTCAAGCCATTGCTGATTAGCTGATTAGCTGATTTTGAGTTTACGCACAGGAAACGCATAACGAAACCTCCTGCTTTGCATCTGATGACGTTTTGTAATTTAAAAAAGCATCTTGAAAGACCAGGAAGCGAGTTTTTTAAAGAGTCAGCCAGGTACCCATGCTTTGAATGCAAACTCTAATAATATTGGGCACACCGACAACCCTGAGCGCATTTACTCACCGGCAATCGCCATTTTCTCCAACAAAATCGAGCCCACCCGGATGTTGCCGCGCATATCCACATCGTTACCGATCGCCACGATATTCCGCAGCATGGACTTTAAGTTACCGGCAATGGTGATTTCTTGGACGGGGTATTGGATAACGCCGTTTTCGATCCAAAACCCGGAAGCGCCACGGGAATAATCGCCGGTTACCCGGTTTACGCCCTGCCCCATCAATTCTGTCACCAACAAACCGGTCCCTAGCAGTTTGAGCATACCGGCAAAATCGTTGCTGCCGGGCTCGACCGTCAGGTTATGTACGCCGCCAGCGTTGCCGGTGGTTTGCATGCCCAGCTTGCGCGCCGAATAGGTGCTGAGCACGTACGATCTTAAAATACCGTCAGTAACTATATCTCGGGCCTTAGTCGCCACCCCTTCCGAATCATAACTTGCACTTCCCAAGGCGCCCAGCAAAAATGGCTGCTCATGAATTCGCACAAAATCCGGCAAGATTTGGGTATCCAAGGTGTCGAGCAAAAACGACGATTTTCGATACAAACTACCGCCGCTGATAGCACCGATCATGGCCCCAATCAAACCCGAAGCCATTTCCGAGGCGAATAAAACCGGGCATTGACGAGTACTGAGACTTTGAGCGTTGAGACGAGCCACTGTCCGTTGCGCCGCCTTTTCTCCCACTTGTTTAGCCGATTCCAGGCCAGCGGCACTGCGCGACACGCTGTACCAGTAGTCGCGCTGCATCGCATCGCCACTGCCAGCCAACACCGAGCAACTCAAAGAATGCCGACTGGACTGATAGCCTTGCAAAAACCCAAGTGAGTTCCCGAACACCCGCGTACCTTGATGGGTATTGACGGACGCACCCTCAGAGTTACTAATTACCTTATCGTAGCCACGGGCGATGTTCTCGCATTCGATGGCGATCGCAATCGCCTGCTCCGCATCGATCTCCCAGGGGTGATTCAAATCCAAATCTGGAAGCTCGGTCGCTAGCCATTCGGCGTCCGGCAAACCAGCGTAAGCATCTTCGCTGGCATAACGGGCGATGCTACAGGCAGCCTTAACGGTTTCTTTTAAAGAATCGCTGGAAATATCATTGGTGCTGGCCGAGCCTTTTTTCTGGCCGAAATAAACGGTAACCCCTATGCCTTGGTCGCAGTGGTACTCAACCGTTTCCACTTCCCCTAACCGCGCGGACACTGACAAACCATTATCGACACTGAATGCGGCTTCAGCGGCACTGGCACCTTGCTGTTTAGCCTCATCCAATAACTGTTGAACGACATTTTTTAAGCGATTAATTTCTTCCTGATTTTGCACGGTAAGTCTCTTTGAATTCGATTACATGTGTGGGCCGAGTTGCAGCAGCCCGAGGCATTAAACGCTGGTGCCGCCGACGGTCAAACCATCGATTTTCAAGGTGGGCTGACCGACGCCAACCGGCACACTTTGCCCATCCTTGCCGCAGGTGCCGACCCCGCTATCAAGGGCCATGTCGTTGCCGACCATCGATACTTTTGTCAACACGTCAGGGCCGTTACCGATCAGTGTCGCGCCTTTCACGGGACGGGTAATTTGGCCGTTTTCGATCAAATAAGCTTCGCTGGTGGAGAACACGAATTTACCAGACGTAATATCGACCTGCCCGCCGCCGAAATTACGGGCGTACAAGCCTTTTTTTACAGAGCGGATAATCTCGTCCGGATCGCTGCTGCCCGGCAGCATGTAAGTATTGGTCATACGCGGCATCGGCAAATGCGCATACGATTCGCGGCGGCCATTGCCGGTGGGTTTCACACCCATCAAGCGAGCGTTAAGTTTGTCCTGCATATAGCCTTTTAAAATGCCTTTTTCGATTAATACGGTGTTTTCGGTGGGCGTGCCTTCGTCGTCAATATTTAAAGACCCGCGCCGCCCAAGCAAGGTCCCGTCGTCAACCACAGTGCATAGATCCGACGCCACCCGTTCGCCCACTCTGCCACTAAATGCCGAGGTACCCTTGCGATTGAAGTCGCCTTCCAAGCCATGGCCGATGGCTTCATGTAATAAAATACCCGGCCAACCCGGCCCCAACACCACGGTCATATTGCCTGCCGGCGCTTCTTGGGCCTGCAAATTAACCTGGGCCAAACGCACCGCTTCGCGGCCATATTCAAAAGCTCGGTCGTTTTCCAGAAAGAAACTGTAATCGCTGCGCCCGCCGCCGCCCATGCTACCTTGTTCCCGCCTACCGTTTTCGACCATGATTACCGTTACATTCATTCGTACCAAAGGCCTTACATCCGCAGCCAGAGAACCATCCTGATTTGCAATTAGCACGCTATCGTAAGCAGCGATCAGGCTAACCATCACTTCTTCGATGCGACTGTCCAGTTTGCGAGTTTCGCTCTCGACACGTTTCAATAAATCGATTTTTTCTTGATCGTCCAAGGACTTCAAGGGATTGAGCGGTTGGTAAAGTTGCGGCCAGTGCTTGGCGGTTTCGATTTGGCGTTGCGCTTGCTGCCCTTGCCTGACAATGGCTTTGACGTTGTTGGCGGCTTCCAGCAGGATCGGCAATTCGATACGATCGCTATAAGCAAAGCCGGTTTTATCGCCACTGACGACCCGAACCCCAGCGCCGTGCTCTATGGAGTGACTCCCTTCCTTGACGATACCGCCTTCCATGGACCAGGATTCGAAATGACTGGACTGAAAATAGATATCCGCAGCATCGACAGGCGCGCTGAGCAACGCCGCCATTACTCGATCGATATCCTGGGTTTGCAGGCCATTGACGGCAAGAATGGATTGGGAAACTTGTTCTAGTAATGGCATAAGAAAATTAAAAATAAAACGGTTTCGTCAAGGATGCGCGCAATCACATCACGAAAAATGAAGCGATATACGCAACAACCACGGCAGTGACGCCAATAGTCACCTTGTCCCTTATCGTCAACGAGAGCAAATACAACTCGAATTCGGTTTTCCGGCGCACCCAGGTGTTAAGCGCCATTTGTTTAAAAGACGCCCAAAGCCTCGGAACAAATTTCGAGAGTCGATAAAAGCCAAACCAACCAATCGTCACCAAAATATAAAACGTCACTACTTGGCTGCCGTGACGGTCTGACTCGAATAAATATTCGATAATTTCACCGACATCCAATAAGTGAAACAACAGCTCGACAGCTTCTTCAATACCTAGTTCGACATACTCGAAGGCCACATGAAATCCTTCAAATACCAGGTGCATCAACTCACCCAGCAGTTCCAAGGTCACATCGTACATGACGATAGCCAGTACCACAAAACCGACGATGATCAAGTCGAGATTCTTTCTAATCATTGCTCATTCCTTACCACACTCGCCGCCGTTGCCGTCTCCGGCACCTGCCACTCTACTTGCCAATGCCCTCGCCCACCCGCCAAGGCTTTATCTAGCCACGGCAACAGGGCCTCCGCTTGACTATCCAGCAGCCAAGGTGGATTGATAATTAAAACGCCAGAACCGGTCATACCTCGTCCAGGGCCGTCATCAACTATGCAGTGCTCGATCCGCAATTGGCGAGGAATACCGGTTTGCGCCAGCTGTTTCATAAAGTTTTCCGTCGCCGCACGGTCGATCACCGGATACCACAGCGCATAAACCCCAGTAGCAAAGTGCTTATAAGCAGTCATCAGAGCCGCAACGATTTTTTTGGATTCGTCGCGCATTTCGTAGCTAGGGTCGATCAAAATCAAGCCGCGCTTTTGGATAGGCGGCAATTTCTTGCTTAAGGTTTGCAAGCCGTCTTCTTTGGTGACACTAACCTGTTTGTCACCGGCGAATAATTGTTGAAGGGCTTCGACATCTTTGCTGTGCAATTCCGACAATACTATTCGATCTTGCGCCCTGACCAAGCGTTTGACCAATTGCGGCGAGCCAGGATAGCGCAGCAATTGCCGACCGGTATTTTCCGCGCGTATCGCAGACAGATAATCTTTCAGTTCCAGGGGGGCATCCTGGCTGTCCCAAAGCTTGGCTATGCCTTGCTGATATTCGCCGGTTTTTTGGGCAAATTCGGATTTAAAGGAATACTTTCCGGCACCAGCGTGGGTATCGATATAAACGAAAGGCTTATCTTTCTGTTTCAGAGCGTTGATCGCTAATGTCAGCAGACTGTGCTTTAACACATCGGCAAAATTGCCGGCGTGAAATCCATGTCGATAACTAAGCATGCTGTCTACCCATTTTTCTTATTCCAATCCGTTCAATGTCAACTTAATCTGGCTCTAAACATAAAAAACACCGCACCCAGCAAACATAAACCGGCCCAGAGGTAATCCAGTTTCAACGGCTCTTTCAGGTAATAAACCGAGAAGGGTACGAATACGCTCAGCGCGATCACTTCCTGCATAATTTTCAGCTGGGCGACACTGCATTCCGTATAACCGATGCGATTGGCAGGCACTTGTAACAGATATTCGAACAGCGCTATGCCCCAACTGACGAATGCGGCAATCCACCAGGGTTTATCATTCAACTCCTTCAGGTGCGCGTACCAAGCAAACGTCATAAACACATTACTGCCAAGCAAAAAGCCGACGGAGATCAGAATGGCGTTCATGCTGACTCTGTTATTGTCTGAAGATAGCGTTGCTTGTAATCGTTAATGGCCTGAATCCGCAACTTACGGATGGCGATACCGATCTGCGGACCTTGCAGGCCATTCAGCAAAGCCGCCGAGGTATCAACTACATTGGCCGCCATAGCCGCCGAGCGGATGTAGTCGGCTTGCGGGTAAGGCTTGTCTTCAAACCCGGTGCGGCCACGGGCGTCGGCTTCGCAAGCCTGCAGAAACTCCTCCAGCCGACTATCTGGCTTAAACGCGCCAATGATTTGCAACATATCGACCAGAGTATCTGCGCGCAACTCCAAAGCCCTGTGACAATGGGTGTGATATTGCATGACCTGCATACACAAGGTTTTAAAACTATTCGGTACCCGCATTCTCTCGCACAGTTTGACAAGCAGCGGCGAACCTTTTTGCTCGTGGCCGTGATGACTGGGCCAATGTTGACTGGGCGTCAATGCCTTGCCTAGATCGTGTAGCAACGCCGCCAAGCGTACCTCAGGCTTGTCGGAAAGCCGTGCGGCCTGCTCCAGCACCATAAAGGCGTGCACACCGGTATCGATTTCCGGATGATATTTCTCCGGTTGCGGCACACCGAATAAGGCGTCAATCTCCGGAAAAACCACCCGCAAAGCGCCGCAATCTTTGAGCACCTGAAAAAACGCAGTCGGCGTTCGCTCCAACAAAGCTTTGTGCAATTCCGCCCAAACCCGCTCTGCAACCAAAAAATCCGCTTCGCCAGCCGCCACCATCTCGCGCATCAGCTCCATGGTTTCCTTAGCGACACTAAATCCCATATGGGCATATCGGGCCGCGAAGCGAGCAACCCGTAAAATCCGCACAGGATCTTCGATAAATGCCGCCGATACATGCCGTAAAATACGGTTATCTAAGTCACGTCGCCCTTGAATCGGGTCGATCAGTTCACCGTCTGGGTCCATCGCCATCGCGTTGATGGTCAAGTCACGTCGCAGCAAATCCTCTTCCAATGTCACATCCGGCGAGGCCTGCACCGCAAACCCCTTATAACCCGGCGCTGTTTTGCGCTCGGTGCGAGCTAAAGCGTATTCTTCATTGTTTACTGGATGCAAAAATACCGGAAAGTCTTTACCAACCGGTCGAAAACCGGCCGCGAGCATGCTGTCTGCGGTCTCGCCGACCACCAGCCAGTCCCGCTCCTTAACCGGATAATCCAGCAAACGGTCGCGGACCGCGCCGCCGACCAGATACGTTTTCATGCCTTACCAACTCGCCTGCAAAATGGACCAAAAGACACAGTATAAATGAGTCGCTATCATAGTGCTTTGCTTATTCCCCAGCCATTATTCACAGTGACAGAAATTTTTTTAGCTAGTCTTTTATTGGGCATTGTCGCCGGCATCTGTGCAGGTTTGTTCGGCATCGGCGGCGGCACATTGATCGTGCCGGTACTGGTGTGGATTCTCCAGATTCAGCAGTTTAACCCGGAGCAAATCATGCTGATTGCCGTCGCCACCTCATTGGCAACCGCTGTGTTTACTTCGGCGGCCTCGGTGCGCAGCCATCACAAACTCGGCAACATCGATTGGCCGCGCGCGCGCCATTTAGCCCCAAGCATGCTATTGGGTGCGACCGGCGGCGCGGTGTTAGCGGAATATATCAGCGCAGAATTACTGCGCTGGTTTTTTGTTGCCTATCTCCTCTACACCAGCGTGCAAATGGCTACGCCCGCGCAAACAAAAGGATCATCGCATCCCGCCAAACAACATTTGGACTACCCAATAGGCCTGCTGATTGGCGTACTGTCGGCGATATTAGGCATCGGCGGCGGCACGATGACAGTGCCGTATCTGGTTGGCAACGGTCTGATCATGAAAAACGCCGTCGCCACTTCCAGCACCTGCGCTATACCCATTGCTCTGTCAGCAGCAACCAGTTATGTCATGTTGGGCTGGCAGGACACTAACTTGCCATTCGGCAGCCTTGGTTATCTCTACCTCCCAGCGTTTGCCGGCATCGCACTGAGCGGCGTCTTTACCGCGCCATGGGGTGCCAAATTGGCCCACCGTTTGCCGGCACAAAGTTTGAAACGCTATTTCGTGCTTGTGTTGTTAGCACTTGCGATAAAAATGGCTTGGTAAGCAAGGGAACTAAAGTACCCGGAGATAGCTCGAAGCGGCGTTAGTTCCGGTTTGATTGCTCTGTTGCGCAAAGAAAAACTTCATCGTATACTTCGGCGCAGCTTTCTCGATCAAGCTATTGCACACAACAACAAAACCTCTGGAGGGTATATAAATGAAATGGGAAACACCAGCTTACAATGACATGCGTTTCGGTTTTGAAGTTACCATGTACATCTACAACCGTTAATCCTTTGGATTGAGGATAAAAAGGGGCATTTTCCTGCCCCTTTTTTTTGCCTGGCGTTTTTTAATCCCGTATCATGCCTCGCTCGTTCACCAACCCCTATAAGCGAACATGAAGATTAGAGTCCTCGGCGCCGGCGCCGGCGGTGGTTTTCCGCAATGGAACTGCAACTGCGACAACTGCCGACGCTTGCGTAACGGCCATTTCAACGGCAAAGCCCGCACCCAATCATCAATAGCCATCAGCACCGACAACCGCAACTGGCTGCTGTTTAACACCTCACCGGACATTCGAGCTCAGCTGGAAGCCTTTCCGGCAATCCAGCCCAAAGAAGGTATCCGCGATACCGGCATCAAGGCTGTGCTATTAATGGACAGCCAAATCGACCACACCACCGGCATGCTGATGCTGCGCGAAGGCAAACCCTTGAACGTGTATTGCACCGAAATGGTAAAGCAGGATTTGACCAGTGGCTTTCCGCTATTCAATATGCTGAAAGACTATTGCACAGTCAATCATCATCCGATTGCCTGCGACGAAACACCCTTCGAGATTCCCGGCATCGATGACATCCGCATTTATGCCCATGCCCTGAAAAGCAAAGCGCCGCCCTATTCACCGCATCGCCACGATCCGCATGACGGCGATAACATTGGCGTGATCGTCGAGCAGATTTCCACCGGCAAAAAACTGTATTACTCGCCCGGCCTGGGCGAAATCGAGCCCCATGTGTTGCAGGCTATGTTGAATGTCGACTGCCTGATGGTGGATGGCACGTTTTGGACCGACGATGAAATGGTGACGCGCGGCATCAGCCATAAACATGCTCGCGACATCGGCCACTTACCGCAATCCGGCCCAGGCGGCATGATTGAGGTGTTAAACGGTGTAACTAAGGCCCGGAAAATTTTGATTCACATCAACAACACCAACCCGATTCTCGACGAAGATTCGCCGGAGCGTAAAACCCTGGATGCCAACGGCATCGAAGTGGCTTACGACGGACTGGAAATTGACTTATAAAAAGGTGTGACATGACTGCTGATAATCAACCCTGGAGCCGCGAAGAATTCGAAGCCAAACTGCGCGGCATGGAAAAGTTTTACCACATTCATCATCCGATGCACACGCTGATGAACGAAGGCAAATTAACCCAACAGCAATTGCAGGGCTGGGTCGCCAATCGCTTTTATTACCAGGTAATGATTCCGATCAAGGACGCCAATATCATGGCCAACTGTCCGGATCGCGAAACCCGCGCCAAGTGGGTACAACGTATCCTCGACCACGACGGCCACCCTGGCGACCCAGGCGGCATCGAAGCCTGGATACGTCTGGGCATCGCTGTTGGACTAACCCGCGAAGAAATCACTTCCCTGGAACACGTGCTGCCGGGCGTGCGTTTTGCGGTAGATGGTTACGTCAATTTCGCCCGCCGCGCCGAATGGCACGAAGCCGCCAGTTCCTCGCTGACGGAACTGTTCGCCCCGAAAATTCATCAACAACGCTTGGATAACTGGCCCGACGTCTATCCATGGGTGGAACAAGAGGGTTACACTTACTTCCGAAAGCGCCTGACCGAAGCCCGCCGCGACGTGGAACACGGCCTGGAACTGACCCTGGACTGGTACAAAACCCGCGAACAACAAGAACGCATGGTGCAAATTCTGAAATTTAAACTGGATGTATTGTGGAGCATGGCCGATGCGATGTATCTGGCTTATGTCGCCGACATGCCGCCGTATTTTAATATCGAGCAATAGAATGCAAACCGCCGAACAGCTTCGTTTTAGCGCCGCCGACGACTTTTTAGTTTGGGAGGAATCCCAAGCCGAGAAGCACGAATTCGTGGCTGGCGAAGTATTTGCGATGACTGGTGCTCGGCGTGAGCATGTTGTCGTCAGCCTAAATATTGCCTCGGCCTTGAAACAACGTTTGCGCGGCTCATCCTGCCAAGCTTATATCGCCGATCTGAAACTACGTGTCGAGGCCGCCGATGCTTTCTTGTACCCGGACGTGATGGTGTCTTGTCACCCGGAAGATAACAAAGCCAAACAATTTATTTCGCAGCCGACATTAATTGTCGAAGTACTATCCGATTCAACAGCAGACTACGACAGAGGCGGCAAATTCGTCGCTTACCGTAAGCTGGAATCGCTGCAAGAATACCTGATTGTGGACATCGATAACCGCCAAGTGGAATGCTTCCGCCGCACGCCGGATAACGATTGGCTATTGCACGATTACCTTGGAGACGTCGATTGCCAATTGCACAGTTTGAACCTCAGCCTGCCGCTGGCGGAAATTTTTGAAGACATCGAAGTTGCTTGAATCTGCAGCCGTTTGCCTAAACACCGGAACTCTATGACCATCACCCCCGATCAACTTATCCAATTCTCGCCGTTGCACCGGCTGCAATGGGAAGAAGCTCAGCAAAAATACGTGATTCTCTATCCCGAAGGCATGGTCGAGTTGAACCAAAGTTCGGCGGAAATACTCAAGCTGTGCGACGGTAGCCGGGGGCTGGCGCAAATCGTCACCGAACTGGAAGAAAAATTTGCTACGTCCGGCCTGACCAACGACATCACTAACTTTTTGAACGTGGCATTACAAAATGGCTGGATCAAGCAAGCTTAATATCACTCCGCCGCGCTGGCTGTTGGCCGAGCTGAGCTACAAATGTCCATTGCAATGCCCGTATTGCTCAAATCCGCTGGATTACGCTAAATATCCCAACGAATTGAGTACCGACGATTGGAAACGCGTATTAAGCCAGGCCCGCAAAATGGGCGCGGTACAGTTGGGCTTTTCCGGCGGTGAACCGCTGACTCGCCAGGATTTGACTGAACTGGTCGGATACGCGCGCGAACTGGGTTATTACTCCAACCTCATCACCTCCGGCTACGGCTTGAGCGAAGAAAAAATCGTCGAATTAAAGCAAGCCGGTTTAGACCATATCCAAATCAGCATCCAGGCCAGCACGCAGGAACTGAACGATCATATCGCCGGCACCGCCACTTACCAACACAAGCAGGAAGTGGCGAAACTAATTAAAAAACACGGCTATCCCATGGTGCTGTGTGTGGTAATCCACCGCGAAAACATTCACCAAATGCCGCAAATTTTGGAGATGGCCGAAAACCTCGGCGCCGATTATCTGGAACTGGCCAACACCCAATATTACGGCTGGGCCCATTTGAATCGCGACGCCCTGCTGCCAACCAGGGAACAATTCGAAGAAGCGGAAAAAATTGCCCAGGCTTACAAAGAAAAAGTGGCCGGCAAGATGAAGATTTATTACGTGGTGCCGGATTACTACGAAGACCGACCCAAAGCCTGCATGAACGGCTGGGGTACCACCTTTTTGACCATAGCCCCCGACGGCACCGCACTGCCTTGCCATTCGGCACGCGAACTACCCGGACTGGACTGCCCGAACGTGAAGGATTTCGGCATAGCCGAGATCTGGAACGAATCGAAGACCTTCAATTTCTTCCGCGGCACCGAGTGGATGCAGGAACCTTGCCGCAGCTGCGACGAGAAACTTAAAGATTTTGGCGGCTGCCGCTGCCAGGCCTACTTGTTCAACGGCGACATGTACAGTACCGACCCGGTGTGCAGCAAATCCCCGGAACGGCACCGAATTGACGCGGCGATCAATTCAGCGCGCGAACTAGCTTTATCGGACCGGGAAAAACCGCTGGTGTTTCGCAATAGTAAAAACTCCAAACAATTCTAATTAGTTGTTTGCTCCGGCGGCTCGAGCCGCCGGCTGAGTAATAACTACTGCGGCGCTAGCCCCACAGATTGCTCGACTGGTTCAGTTTGACCGACATCCTGAAACTGCATTTTATGCAATTTGGCATACGCCCCATCGCGAGCTAATAACTCGCGATGCGAACCTTGTTCGACTATCCGACCTTTTTCCATCACCAAAATCACGTCCGCACTCTCGATAGTCGATAAGCGATGCGCCACCACCAAGGTAGTACGGCCTTGCATCACCCGATTCAGCGCGGCCTGAATGTAGCGTTCGGATTCGGTATCCAAGGCCGAGGTGGCTTCATCCAAAATCAAAATCGGCGCATCCTTCAATAAAGCTCGCGCCAGCGCTAAGCGTTGACGCTGGCCGCCGGACAGCTTCACACCGTTCTCGCCGATTTCAGTTTCCAGCCCTTGCGGCATTTTGCTGATAAAGTCCATCGCATAGGCATCGATGGCAGCCTGCTCTATCTGATCTCTGGCCGCGCCTTGTAACGCGCCATAGGCGATATTATTAGCCACCGAGGCGTTAAATAATGTGACGTTCTGAGTGACCAAGGCAATCTGCCGGCGCAAACTGTCCAGGCGGTAGCGTTTTAACTCCACCCCATCGATCAAAATCTCGCCCTGCTCGTACTCGTAAAAGCGCGGCAACAAGTTAATCATCGTGCTTTTACCGCCCCCCGAAGCCCCCACCAACGCAACGGTCTGGCCGGGCTCGATAGTCACATTGATATTGTTCAAGGCAGGCGTTTCACTACCGGGATAACTAAAACTGAGGTTTTTGAATTCGATGCGCCCCTGACTGCGCTCGACCTGATAATCGCCGCCGTCGATTTCGGCCGGCTCGTCCAAGACTTCAAACAAAGACTCCGCCGCCGCGATACCCCGCAAAATCTCCGAATTCGCATCGCTTAATTGGCGAATCGGTTTGGGCAACAAGAACGCCGCGGTAAAAAAGCCGACAAACTCTCCCGGACTGGATGATTTCATCATGATCAGGGCCAGATACATCATGCCGGCCAAAGCAAAAGAAATGACCAATTGCATCAAGGGGTTATTCAGCGACACCGTCATAATCAGCTTGCGAAATTGGGTGCGATTATCCAGGCTGGCCGTTTTAAAGCGCTGCCGTTCGTAATTTTCGCCACCGAAACTTTTCACGATGCGGTTTCCGGAGACCATTTCCGAGGTGATATGCGTCAAATCGCCGACCGTATCCTGCATGTTGCGGCTCAAGCGTTTCAAGCGCTTGCCGACATAACGCACCATGATCGCCACCACCGGCGCAATTGCCAAAAACACCAGCGATAGCTGCCAGTTGGTATAAGCCAGATACCCCAACAAACCCACCGCAGTAAAACCTTCACGGACGAACGAGCGTATCGAATCGGAGGTAGCGCGCGTGACTTCGCCGATATTATTGGTGATCCGCGAAATCATGTAGCCGCTATTATGCGCATCGAAATATTGCACCGACAAGCGGGTGTACTGATTGAAAATTTCGCAACGCAGCTTGTGAATCAAATTGCCGGAGATCCGCGCCAGATAGTAATTGCCCAAAAACGAGCCGATACCGCGTACTAGAAACAGCACCACGAAGGCCAAGGGCAAGTATTGAATATCTGCCCTGTCCGGCGCACCAAAGCTGTCGATGATGCGTTGAATGATCATCACCACAGCAGGCTCAGTCGCGGCGTAGATCGCAAAACCGATAGCGCAAACCACAAATAAACGCCAATACGGCACTACAAACGCCAACAAACGCTTGTACACCTGGCTGTCCGTCATTGTTTTGCGCGAATTTTGTAACGTGTTCAATGCTGTTTACCTTTAAAATGTAAAGCCATGTTGATCAGCCAGCGCTCCATGCCTAACCAAAAACCGCTCAATATACAACCTAAACGCATTTTGGTGATAACCCTGCGTTATCTGGGCGACACCCTGCTAGTCACACCGTTAATCGCTGCGCTGAAACAAGCCTACCCTGACGCTGACATCGATGTTTTGCTGCCGGCAAGTAACGCGGGCATGCTGGAAGGCAACCCCGACATCAAGCGCTTGCTTATTTTGGAAAGCAAGCCCGGCGCACTGGCATTCGGCAAATTGTTATTGAGCTTGTTTCGCCGTTACGATTTAGCCATCTCCACGCAAACCGGTGACCGCCCCAACTTGTGCGCGGTAGTAGCCGGCAAAATCAGCTTAGGCTTTGTGCCAGACGATGCCGCTAAGGCTTGGTGGAAGAAAGCGCTACTTACCCACTGGCTACTGTTTACTGCAGATTACGGTCACGCGGTCTTGGAGAACTTGCGCTTCTGCGCGCTGCTTGGAATAGCACCCTGCTATCGCCTGACTCCGCCGCGCAACTCAATGCCGATACCCGCCATATCCGATCGTTATGCGGTACTGCATATTATGCCGCAATGGCGTTTTAAACAGTGGCATGCCGAGGGCTGGCGAGAACTCGTGACGTTCCTAGACCAGCAAGGCTTTAAAGTCGTACTCACCGGCAGTGGCAATACCGCCGAGTTAGCCGCTCTGCGAGAATTGCAGCAACAACTGCCCGCAGAGGTGCTCGACCTTGCAGGTCAGCTTTCGCTGGCGCAATTGTCTGCTTTAATCGCCCAAGCCACCTTGTTTGTTGGCCCGGACACAGGAATCACTCATTTGGCTGCGGCCACCGGCGCATTAACTTTCGCTTTGTTCGGACCAACGGACCCGACTAAATGGGCACCCTGGCCTTATGGATACAGCGAAGCCAAAACGCCTTTCGC
Source organism: Proteobacteria bacterium ST_bin11 (assembly GCA_002083615.1). Lineage (GTDB taxonomy): Bacteria > Pseudomonadota > Gammaproteobacteria > Methylococcales > Methylomonadaceae > Methylomonas. The sequence continues at coordinate 17,459 of MSXO01000043.1, forward strand.
CTCTCGCGGTTCAAGCCAAGTGTTTAACGTTTATCTGCTGCAAGGCCAAACCGAACAAAACTGCTTACCCTGCCAGCTAGAAGGCTGCGATAGACACCGAAATAGCCACAGCGCTTGCCTCGATCAGCTATCCAGCGCCCGGGTGATCAAGTTTATCGAGCAGACATTGAATACCCAACAACAATAACTTTGATGTTATTTTCAGTAAAACCGTCGATAATCGCCGCCTTTGCCAGCTGCCAAATTACCCAATCGCATGATCGAATCGCTAAGCATTGACCGCATTTTGGTTTTGAATGTTAAAAAATTCAAGCAACGCCGCATGTTCATGGAGCAACAATTACGCGAATTCGGATTATCGGCGGAATTTATTTTTGACTGGGATACGGACGATTTTACAGACAATAGCGTTGCCGAGTATTTTAGCAGCCACCAACTCACACCGGCCCAGCAATCCTGCGCATTAAAACATGTGGCGGCCTTACAAAAAATTGCGGACAGTGGCGGGCAGGGTTTCTCATTAGTACTGGAAGACGATGCGGTGTTTAGCAAGGATCTCAGACTGGGTTTAGAGCGCGCCGTTACGCAAAGCTCACAGTTTCCCGGCGACAAAGTGATCTACATCGGCTCCGGCGGCAACTTTTTTACCCCCAAGAGCCAGCGCAAACCAGGTCAGTATCTTTATCCAGGACATAGAGGACGGTTTGCAGACTCCTACCTGATTGATGCCACCACCGCCCGTCGCCGACTGGACTGGATTAAAACCCACAAAATCGCCGAACCCATCGACAATCAGTTTGAAAAAATCGACAAGCAACTGGGCATTCAAATACTGTGGTTGGAAGATCCGGTTATTGAGCAGGGTAGTAAAAACGGCTTGTTCCAAAGTGCGTTGGAAGCCGATCCTCCCCCCTGGTTAAAAGGCATTTTTTTCCGCTGGGAAAAACTCAAACGTAAATATATTTACCAATTATGGCGCTGAGAACCGAATCCATGCCTGTTGATAGCTCCTTTTCCGAAAAACTACTGAACATAGCTCGCTACCTTGTGATTGTCGCTGTAGTCGCGGCCCCCATTTCAACCGCAGTTACTAGCATTGCTTGCGTCGCCTTGCTGGTTTTCTGGCTGATGTCCGGTCAAGCCATCCAGTCCTTAAAGCGATCCTGGCAGCAACCTGCTGGAAAAATGTTAGTGGTGTTCGCCTTGTGGCTATTAATCAGTGCGCTCTATGCCCAAACCGACTGGTCAAGCAAGCTAGAAACCTTATACAGCTGGAAAAAACTGTTTTATACATTTTTAGTGCTGGGGATTTTTCATCAGACTCTCTGGCAACGGCGTTTTGTAAAATCCTACGCCATCGCTATGTTCGTAGCGGCAATTTTGGCGATTCCGCTATGGGCCTTCGATCTGGTCGTGCGAGATGGTCGTGAACCCGGCATTTTCATGACTAATCACGCCACCCAAAGCATGGCCTTTGTCGCCGCGGTTATAGTCTGCATTTTCGTGTTGCGCGAACCGCTGAGCACTCGGCAAAAATATTATGTTGGGGGAGCAATCGGCTTATTTTTGTTGAATATCTTTTTTATCAGTCCGGCCAGGAGCGGCTATTTTGCCCTACCAATCGCGGTAGTTTTTGCGACTGGATCGATTTATGGCTACAAAAAGTTACCGCATATTCTGGTCGGGGCGACCATCGCCTTACTGGCTCTCATAGCAAGTTCGACAACCTTGCAAGATCGCATCAAGCTGGCGATAGACGAGAAAGCCGGCTATCAAACCAGTAGTATCGAAACTTCGATAGGATTGCGGGTTGTGTTTTACCAAAACACCCTGGAATTAATTAAAGAGAGACCTTGGTTTGGCTACGGTACGTCGTCGTTTAAACCCACCTACAGTGCGCTTGCCGCCGCCAAGAGTCATGGTTGGCAAGGCAACAGTGCGGCTGATCCACACAATCAATATTTGTTTATCTGGATGGAAAACGGTTTAGTGGGCTTGCTTCTGTTTTTTGCCTATCTTTACGTAGCTTTACGCCAAGGCCTGAAGAGCAAACCATACGGGCTCATCGCCGCCAGTTTTTTAGTGGCAATCTGTGCGTCCAGCTTGTTTAACTCCCATTTCAAAACCTTTGCGGAAGGCTATTTGCTGGCATTTTTTGTCGGCGCCTTATTGACTCCGTCATCGGATGCATCTGACTCACCCCCTACCCATGCTTAGCGTAGTCGTTATCACCAAAAACGAATCTCGGCACATAGCGCGTTGCCTGGCTTCAGTCGCTTGGGCAGATGAAATTATCGTATTTGACTCAGGCAGCGATGACGATACGGTCGCCATTTGCCAGCAATACACCGATCAGGTATTCGTGACAGACTGGCCGGGCTTTGGCCTGCAAAAGCAGCGGGCACTGGCAAAAGCTCAACATGACTGGGTGTTGTCTATTGACGCCGACGAAGAAATCAGTGCGGCGCTCAAAATCGAGATTCAACAGGCCTTACAAAACAGCGAGGCTCAAGGCTTTGAAATTCCTCGCTTGTCCAGCTATTGTGGAAGAGAGATCAAACATGGTGGTTGGTGGCCCGATTATGTCTTGCGACTGTTTCGGCGCGAAGCCGGCCATTTCAGCGAAGTCGTGGTTCATGAACGGGTCGTCGTGCACGGAAAGATCGATAGGCTAAGAAACCCAATACTGCATGAAAGTTACATCGATCTGGAAGAAGTACTCAACAAAACCAACAGCTATTCATCATTGGGCGCAAGCAAGCTATTTGCGCAAGGTGAAAGCGCTAGTTTAGGGCTAGCCATCGCCAAAGGCTTTTGGACGTTTTTCCGTACTTATTTTATCAAGCTGGCTATCCTCGACGGCCCGCAAGGCCTAATGCTGGCAATTTCGAATGCGGAAGTTAGTTATTATAAATATTTGAAATTGTGGGATATGCACCGACTGTCAAAACAATGACTGTCTGATCAGAGATTGAGCCGATACAACAGGACCTAAAATTGTCAGATTGCTTGCTTACCACCATGTAAGCGCATCAATAAAACTGCTTCGTCGCGGGTTAACCCGCAATCCCTGACTAGTTCTTCAATGCCGACTCCATTGCGAATTTTTTGGATCACGTCTTCATAGCCGGTTGCCGGGGTGGGCTCCGAAGGCCTGACACTGGTCGGAACTTGCCGCTGTGTATTGACTTGATCCACTATGCTATTTAGGCGCGAATCGCTCGCAGCCAGCCTACGATCAACAGCCACAGCCGCGGAACAAAGAGCAGCGAGGTCCTCGTTACTGCGCTGAACCCGCGTATCTAGGACTTGAATTTGTTGTTTTAGCGCTTGCTGCTGCCTCATCAACCGGACCAGTATCACTAATACAAATAGAACTACCCCCGCCAACACCAGCAAAAAATATTCGCTCATCACACTAGTTCGTCAACATGCTCGGCGGGCTGTTTGCTGGTTTTGCTTTGGTCAGGTTTACTCTGCGGTTGCTTTTGCGGAGGGCGTTTTTCACGCTCTTCCCGCGCTACCTTGTAAATTGTATGCACAGGAGAAAAAGGCGTGATCGGTGTTATCTCAGTCATCTTGCACCTCGCATACTTGTTTAGGCTGTCAAAACATGTCCAGCTCGGCTTTTTCGTCGTCGCTGAGAAATTTATTCAAATCCACTAAAATCAATAACTGATTGTCACGACTGGTTACCCCCTGGATATATTTCGAGCTCTCTTCGTTCCCGACATTGGGCGCCGTTTCAATCTCGGACGCGCGCATTTCGACTACTTCGGCAACGCTGTCCACCAAGATACCGATAATATGGCGATCTGTTTCGATAATAACCACCCGCGAAGCATCGTCGGTTTCCTTTGAAGGCAAGCCGAAACGATTGCGGGTGTCGATAACAGTCACAACGTTGCCGCGCAAATTGATAATACCCAATACGTAGGAAGGTGCACCCGGCACTGGGGCAATCTCGGTAATACGCAACACCTCTTGCACCTGCATCACATTGATGCCGTACTTTTCGTCGCCTAGACAAAAAGTCACCCATTGCATGATAGGGTCGCCTTGTTTTTTATCTTCGCTCATTTTGCTGTATCCAGATGCTGTTTAACTATTTTTTCGATGCGGCACCAACTGTTTAACATCGACAATCGCTGTTAACTCATCTATCACCGTACCGATTAACCATGGTTTTTTTTGTCTAGCGGTCCGCCATCTGACACCATCGGGCTTTACTTTACCGATGGACAGAATTTCATCGCATACCAGTCCCCATTTTTTGTCCTGCGTGATTAAAATACGCTCGAACGGATATTCCTCACTGTGCGCTTGCAAGCCTCGACTTTTGCCAAAAATCAGCTGCCTGGTATCGAGTACGCCGATCCGGCTATCGTGCTCGTCAAGCAATCCCAGGAACCATGAGGGTTGTCCGGGAATTTTCGTGGGTTTGCGGTCGATTTTGATCGTTCTCGACAACTCAATCAGAGGCGTTGCCAATATCAGCTTATCAATCTTAAAAAACAAAGCCTGAAACTCATACTGCGACCAATCCGGCATTATCGACAATGCCTGTAGTTTAGCCGGGATTTCCGCCGCTACAAGCTTGGTTTGTCGGTTCCTGACCAGCGCTTTGGAGCTTACTTTCGGATTGCTGGTCACTACCGGAACAGGATCCGGCAACTTGATAGGCACCTCAATGACAAGTCGTTCCGCCACTACCGCCGGTTTTACGCTAACAGTTTCCTCTGCTTCGGGCACGTCATCCAACAGCGTCTGTAAGTAAACATCGAGTGCTAACTGTTGATGAACGATACTGGGAGGGGGTTTTGCCTGAGTCATTTATGCGGCGCCAAGTTTTTGTCTGGGCTCTTATCAAGCAATAACAGTTCCAACAATTCGGCATAGGCTTCGGCCGCGCGCGCACTTTTGTCATACAGGGGCAAAGGAATACCCGCCTGACTGGCATCCCGGACTTTGGTATCCACCGGCACCACCGAACTCCAGGCATTCTCCGGGTACTGCTGGTGTAGCGCCGCTAAGCTGTCGCGGGCGGCCTTGGTGCGTTTATCAAACATGGTCGGCACAATGGTGAATTTAGGCGGCGTTTTCCGGGAATGGAAAACCATTTTTATGGTATGCACCATTCTATCCAGACCTTTTAAGGCCAGAAATTCGGCTAAAACCGGGATAATTAAATGATCGCAGGCCGCCAGCGCGTTGATCATTAATACTCCCAACATCGGCGGACTATCGATAATCACATAGTCGTATTGGTCGGCCACTTTGTTCAATGCAGTAGCAACCACCAAACCCATGCCGCCGATTGCGGCTACCTGTCTATCCAAAGTGGCTATAGCCGTCGATGCAGGTAATACGTCTATGCCGTCAAAGTCGGTCTTGGCAATATAAACTGCCGGATCGACGTTTTTCTTTTTTTCACTGGCATCGAGAAATAAATTGTAAACGCCGAACTCGATTTCATCCGGGTTCATTTTGAAATAACTGGTTAGCGAACCGTGAGGGTCCAAATCGACTAGCAAAGTCCTGAATCCCCAGGACGATAACAGCCCTGCGAGCGTCACCACGGTAGTTGTTTTACCGACGCCACCTTTTTGATTGGAAACTGACCATATTTTCATAACTGAGCCGACGGTTCCGGCGTCTTTTCAACTGCGGTTTCAGGTGACGGATTGGGCTGTGATGGTGCAAAATTAAGTACTTTCGCACGCTCTTCGTCAGACATACCATAACGGGCAAAAGCTTGCGACATCAGCACCAACACTACCCGCCTGTTCTTAAAGCGCCCTTCCTCGTCTTTGTTATCGGCGATCGGATGAAATTCTCCATAGCCCACCGCAGATAATCGCGTCGCCGGAATATTGTTTTTGACCAATTGCTTAACCACGCTAGTGGCTCTCGCCGACGACAAGTCCCAATTGGACGGATAAAAGCCGGTGGAAATCGGCACATTATCGGTATAACCCTCCACGTTGATCACATTAGGCACATCGCGAATCACTTCCGCGACTTTTTCCAATACTGGGATGGCTTTAGTGGACAATTCCGCCTTGCCGCTGGCGAACAGCAATTCGCTATTCATTTCCAACTCCACCCAAAAATCGTGCTTCTTGATTCCGACCAACTTGCTTTCGACATAAGGCTGCAATACGTTTTGAAACTGTTCGGACACTTCGCTAAGCCTCTGCTTTTCGTGCAAAATCTCCTCGCTTAACTCTCGCTCCTCCGCAGTAGCCAAATTCGGTAGTTCGATAGGCTGAACGACGGTGGGAATCACACCGATCTGAATTGGCTCCGCCTCTTTCTGCACTTTCTCGTTGTGAAACAGGGCCTGGTCCAGTGACTCGGAAAATGTTTCGTATTTACCTTTATTTACCGATGAGATCGAATACATCACTACAAAAAATGCAAACAACAAGGTCACAAAATCCGCGTACGATACCATCCAACGGTCATGGTTATCGGCCTGTTGCAATGGTCTCCGTCTGCGCCGACTCATAAGAAGGCCCCTATCATTTTTCTAACAGAAAACCGGATAATTTTAACTCGATATTGCGCGGGTTCTCGCCCTCGGCTATCGAAGAAATGCCTTCTATGACCATTTCCCTCGCTTGCGAGGCTTCGAAAATCAGACTTTTCAGCTTATTGGCTATAGGAATAAACAAGAGATTGGCTAGGCCAACCCCGTAGATAGTCGCCACAAACGCTGTCGCAATCCCGCTACCTAACAACTCCGGCTTGGCCAGATTCTGCATTACATGAATCAAGCCGATCACGGCGCCGATAATACCGATAGTCGGGGCGTAACCGCCCATTGCCTCGAAAACCCTAGCGGCCTGGATATCCAAATGCTCCTTGGTCGTCAGTTCAACCTCAAGACAATCGCGAATCACTTCCGGCTCATTTCCGTCGACCAGCAACTGCAAACCTTTTTTAGCAAAACTATCTTTTTCCGTTTCAATAACGGATTCCAAACCCAACAAGCCTTCCTTTCGCGCCAAAGAACTCCAACGCACGATTTTGTCGATTTGCTTTTTAAGCTGCAAATTTTGCGGGAGAAAAATCCAACTCAAAATTGTTAAACTGCGAATAAATACTTTGGGTGGAAATTGCAACAGGGTAGCTCCCAGCGTACCGCCAACCACAATAATGAACGCGTGATAATTTACCAGGGAACCCAACTCGCCGCCGCCCAGCATATTGCCGCCGATAATTGCGGAAAAGCCTATCAACACGCCCAAAATACTGAGAATATCCATCAATGTAATTTTTTAAATTGGTTGGCAATCTCTTCCAGAGAATAAATATGATCCGCTATGCCCGCTTCCGCGATAGCTTTCGGCATACCGTAGATAGTACTTGTCGCTTCGTCCTGTGCCCAGATTTGCGCGCCGCGCTGCCTTAACTTCATCGCCCCGGCCTTACCATCTGCACCCATGCCAGTCAACACCACCGCCAACACATGCCCGGCAAACACCTCAGCAAGCGACTCAAAAGTAATATCAACGCTGGGACTATAAATTTCCCCGCTTTGCTTGGGCCGCAACACGATCCGCCGCTCAGCCGCTAATTGCTTAACTTGCATCTGCATGGCGCCCGGGCCCAACAACGCGGTCCCCGGCTGCAAGAGGTCGCCGTCCCGCGCTTCTCTGACGTTGATACTGCAAAGCAAATTCAGACGTTCGGCAAAGCTCTTTGTGAAATTGGCCGGCATGTGCTGAACCAGCAATATAGGTATGGAACACTCCGCAGGTATTTTGCTTAGCACATATTGCATGGCAACCGGCCCGCCGGTCGAGGCCGCTACGACCAAAAGATCGACCTTAGTGTTCGAGGACGCCTTAGGCCACGCGGATAGGTCGCGTATCGGTTTCGTTAGGGGTTTTTCGGCAGTTGAAATCTCACGTCCTTCCAGGCCGGCGTGCCTCAAAGGATGACTGGACATTCTAGTCGTTTGAGAAGCTACCATCCTCACCCGATATCTAAGCAAATAGCGGGCAGTGTCGCGATTAGCATCAATATCTTCCAATTGCTTGGGCAAAAAGTCTATCGCGCCGGCATTCAACGCATCCAGAGTTGCTTGAGCACCGACTTGTGTCATTGCCGAAAACATCAAAATCGGACAGGGCCGGGTGCCCATGATTTGTTTGACTGCCGTAATACCATCCATGACGGGCATCTCCACATCCATAGTAATAACATCGGGTTGCAGGCTTATCGCAAGCTCTACAGCTTCACGACCATCATGCGCGACGCCTATAACTTTAAACTCTTGATCCTCTTCTAAAATTTCCCGAATTCTTTTGCAGATAAAATTGGAGTCATCGACGATCAGTACCCGAATGGTCATATTGGAGCGTCACATCGCATACTTCTTCATCAGACCAGGCACATCGAGTATCAACGCTATCTTGCCATCGCCGGTAATGGTTGCTCCTGCCAACCCTTCCAAACCGTGGAGCTTGGCACCAAGGGCTTTGATAACAACCTCTTCCTGACCGATCAGTTGATCCACCACGAATCCGACATGCCTGCCGCCTGCGTTTACTACCACAACGTGATTGGTCGGCTGGGTTTCGCCTGTATAGTAAGAACCTCGCACCAACCATTCGCTTAAATAAAACAGCGGTAAAGCTTTGTTTCTGACCATGACTACCAACTGGCCGTCGACTTTGTTGGTTTTGGTCAAATCCAGATCGAGAATTTCCAAAACGCTGGCCAGCGGCAATGCAAAGGCTTGTCCGCGGAGCTTTACCATTAAGGTCGGCATAATCGCTAAAGTCAGCGGCACCTTGATCAGAATGGTACTGCCTCTGCCTTCCACCGAATCGATCTCCACAACGCCGTTCATTTGCGCGATCCGCGTCTTCACCACATCCATACCGACACCGCGACCGGACACATCGGAGATTTCAGCTTTGGTCGAAAAGCCCGGCAGAAAAATTAGGTTGTAACATTCTTTTTCATCCAGACGCGCGGCACTTTCTTCATCCATCAAACCTTTTTCGACGACTTTCGCGCGCAAGACATCGGAATTCATACCTTTACCGTCATCCTTGATGGACAATTGGATGTGGTCGCCTTCCTGGGAGGCTTTCAAGATCACCACACCTTCCCTGGGCTTGCCTTTGGCTTCGCGCTCATCCGGCGACTCGATACCGTGGTCTACGGCGTTTCTCACCAAATGCACCAAAGGGTCGGCCAACGCCTCGACCAGGTTTTTGTCGAGATCGGTTTCTTCACCGACCAATTCGAGCCTGATTTCTTTTTTGAGACTTCTGGCCAAATCGCGTACCACACGTGGAAAACGACCAAAAACTTTTTTGATAGGCTGCATCCGAGTTTTCATTACCGCCAATTGCAAATCGGCGGTCACCACGTCCAGATTGGATATAGCCTTAGACAGCTGTTCGCCTGCCTCAGCGTTGGCTTTGAGCGTTTGGAAGCGATTGCGGACCAGAACTAGCTCTCCGACCATGTTCATGATGTCGTCCAAAATCTGGGTATCAACCCTGACCGTGGTGTCGGCTTGCGGCGTTGCTGACTTAGTCTTTTCAGCAGCCGAATCCATCACCGGAGCCATTTTGCCTAAGGTTTTTTCTGCTTCCACCTCGCCAGAAGGTTCCACGACGGGCTCTGGTTTAGCGACCACAACCGGTTTCTCGATGGGGGCTACCACGTTTTTAATTGGCTTAATTTTTTCGCCCGCAGCTGGCTCGTCGACCTTACCCAAATTCGCCACATCGAACTTACCTTTACCGTGCAAACCGTCGAGAACCTTATCAAACTCCTCATCGGTAATATCGCCGGAATCGCTGGGAACAACAGGCGCATCGGCTTTTACCGAAAACTTGCCTTTGCCATGCAGCTCGTCCAATAGATTTTCAAACTCGTCTTCACTAATTTCATCACTCACCGCTGCTGTAGACTGCGGTTCGACATTCATGGTCGGGGAACCACCTTTACCATGTAAAGCATCCAGCAAATCCTCAAACTCCTGCTCGGTGATCTCGTCGCCATCCTCAGTTGCGGTTCCGCTGGCCAATAATTCTTCGGGATCGAGCATTGCCTCATAGTCTTGCGCTGCGGATGCTTGAGGGGATAGATGTTGAGTTTCGTGGACCTGGTTAATTACAACCGATGCGACCGGAACCTGGGCTGCGGAGACTTCCGCAGGCCCAGCGTAGGCTTTTAAGCGTTTCAATAGCCCTTGATCGGCCGATTTTGGGGTTTCGCCCGAACGGACTTGTCCGAACATTTCGTTGACGATGTCGACGACTTGTAAAATCACATCCATCAAATCCGGAGTGACCTGGCGATCACCCTGCCTAAGGACATTAAAAACGTCTTCGGCGTTATGGCAAATATCGACGAGGGCGCTTATAGCCAAAAAGCCGGCACCGCCCTTAATAGTATGAAAGCCGCGAAATATGGAATTGAGGAGGTCAAGATCACCGGGCGATTGTTCCAGTTCTACCAGTTGCTCGCCCAGAGAATCCAGAATCTCCCCAGCCTCGACTAGAAAGTCTTGCAATATTTCGTCGTCCAGATCGATCGCCATGTTGTTTTCCTCAGAAACCTAGACTAGACAGTAAATCATCAACATCGACCTGGCTGGTGGCCACGTCGCCAGCCCTATCATCGACTCCAGGTACAACTGGCCCCGGCACTTCGGGCTGCAGGGCCGCACCGTTACTTGGCGTGACTTTGCGACTGGAAATTTTGATCAGATTAACCATACTGCCTTCCAGATCCTGCACCAAATCGATAACTCGGCGGATAATCTGCCCGGTAATGTCTTGGAACCCTTGCGCCATCAATATATCGCTTAAGCCAGCCTGGATTTTGTCCAGAGATACTCTGGACTGCTCAAAATATTGACTAAGGTCGGCGCTCATGGCCTTGAACTCTTCGAAAGGCATCTCTCGGTCCAAAAAGCGATTCCATTGGGCCGACAACTGGTTGACTTGGCCGCTCAATTCATCTGATACCGGCAATAACTCTTCAACCGCGGTTAGCGTTTTATCCGCCGCCTGCTCGGTCATTGCAATCACGTAATGCAAGCGTTCCTTGGCATCTGGAATATCATGCTCCGCCATTGCGGCGATTTTAGAATCGACGGAAAAACTAACCATGGTGTCGTGCAATTGCCGAGTGAGGCGGCCAATTTCTTTAAACAATTGTGTTTCTCTCAAGCCGGCTACTTGATCGAGAATTTCGTCGGCAGCCGCGTCATCGCATTTTTCCAATGCTGCGACCAAATCCCGGGCCAAACTCAGCAGGTCAGTATTCATCTTAATCTCCCTGAGCTTCAGCCGTCGATGCGTTCAAAAATCTTTTCGATTTTCTCTTTAAGAGTAGCAGCAGTAAAAGGCTTGATGACATAACCATTTACACCGGCTTGCGCAGCCATAATGATTTGCTCTCGCTTAGCCTCGGCCGTAACCATCAATACCGGCAAGTTGGCGAGGCTGGGCGTAGCCCTGACGGCCTTCAACAAATCTATACCGGTCATGCCTGGCATATTCCAGTCAGTGATCAGAAAATCTACACCACCTTTCTCCAAGATAGGCAATGCCGTTTTACCGTCGTCCGCTTCTACGGTGTTGGTAAAACCCAGATCTTTCAACAGGTTTTTTACTATTCTCCGCATTGTCGAAAAGTCATCGACAACCAGAATACGCATATTTTTATCCAAGGATAATCTCCACCCAGATTACTTTATTGTTAAGAAACCGCTAAATTGTCAGCGATAATTGCGAAAAACCCCTGCAATAACCGTTCATTAGCCGCACTTTTCATTATCTTTCCCTTCCACCCAATCCGCAAGTCTAGCCCGTAAGCGCAGCATCGCCTGACTGCAAATTTGGCTAACCCGCGATTCGCTTACATCAAGTACCTTGCCAATCTCACGCAAGTTCAGCTCTTCGTCGTAATACAACGCTATAACCAAGCGCTCACGTTCCGGTAACTCTGAAATAGCCTTGGTTAGGGCTTTTTGAAAATTCTGTTGGATCAGCACATCTTCCGGCTGCTGATTGCCGTGCACATCATCGATAATGCTGTCTTCGCCCTGCACCAATTCTTCGACACTAAAGGTTTTGCAAGACACCGCGTCCTGCAAAATATGATGGTATTCGTTTAGACCGATCCCCATATGCCCGGCCACCTCGGTATCCTTGGCATCGCGTCCCAGTTGATTCTCAACCTCTCTGATCGCCTCTGCCACCATCCTGGCTTTCTTATGCACGGAACGCGGCGTCCAATCGGAACGGCGTAATTCGTCTAGCATGGCCCCACGAATCCGAATACCCGCGTAAGTATCGAAACTAGCTCCCTGACTGGCATCATAATGTTTCAGCGCTTCCAGCAAACCCAACATACCGGATTGAATCAAATCATCGAGCTGCACTGTATCAGGCAGTCGTCCCATTAAATGGTAGGCAATGCGTTTTACCAGCGGCGCATGTTGAACCACTAAAGCATCAACATTTCCAGCCTGCACGGCAGCATACATCGCCGCTCCACTCATGCAACATCCTCTTTCGCACTGTATTGGATCATGCGCTCGACAAAGAACTCTAAGTAGCCACCGGCTTTGGGCTTAATTGGCCAACTGTCGATCTTTCTCGCTAAATTCTTGATAGCCAATGCCGCTTTACTTTGCGGAAATGCTTCCACCACAGGCGTTTGTTTTTGCACCGACTTTTTCAAATACTCGTCGTGCGGCACCGCGCCGACAAATTGCAAAGCCACATCCAAATAACGGTCAGTAACTTTACTCAGCTTATTGAACAAGGCCTGCCCATGCTCGGCCGATTGAACCATATTCGTAATGATGTGAAAGCTGTTGAGCCCGTAGTCTCTATTTAACAATTTGATATACGCATAAGCGTCAGCCAACGAAGTCGGCTCGTCGCAGACCACCACGATTATTTCCTGACAAGCACGGGCAAAATTCACCACGCTTGCCGAAATGCCGGCCGCTGTGTCAACTATCAACACGTCAAGTTCTCGGTCAATTTCACTAAAAGCCCGAATCACGCCAGCTTGCTCGACACTCGACAAATCAGACATCCTCTGGATGCCCGACGATGCTGGAATCACTTTAAGCCCGGCAGGCCCGGTCATCATGATGTCCTTCAAACTTTTTTCGCCACTCAGTACATGCGACAAATTGAATTCGGGAAACATGCCCAGCAAAATATCGACATTGGCCAAGCCCATGTCCGCATCGAGTATCGCCACCCGCCTACCCATTTTGGAGAGCGCCACGCCAATATTGACGGACAGATTGGTTTTACCAACCCCGCCCTTACCACTTGTTACCGCGATTACTCGCACCGGTTTCATCTGTCTCATTTGTCTAATTCCAGCTGCCTGATCGAATGACTTATGCATGGCTTTCCGCCAACCAGTCTTCAACATGCATATCGTCGCCATAGCCATGTTCCTGGTCGACATTTTCCATACACTGCTGAATCAAGGCATCGGCATCGGGTAAGTAAATATCTTCTGGAACTTGCTGACCATCGGTGATAAATGACAATGGCATGCGCCGCTCGATAATCGCCGACAATGCGGTACCTTTGCTAACTGCCTCATCAAACTTGGTTAGTATAGTCGCTTGTGGTTCGAGTATTTGGAACGCGTCCATAATTTCCAGCATCGCTTTGTATTGAGTGGTTGCAGACATCACCAAATAGGAACGGATCGGCAAATCACCGTGTTGCAAGGTTTTCAGTTGCTCGGCCAAACGCATATCGCGCTGACTCATCCCCGCGGTATCGATCAAGATCAAGCGTTTATCTGAAAAGCTATTGATGTGCTTGCGCAATTCTTCCGCATCACCAGCGACTCTGACCGGCACATCCAATATTCTGCCGTAAGTATTGATTTGCTCATGCGCACCAATCCGATAATTGTCGGTGGTAATCAATGCGATCTGGCGGGAACCGTGCTTCAAAATAAACTGCGCCGCCAGTTTGGCGACTGTCGTGGTTTTACCAACGCCGGTTGAGCCGACCAATGCGGCGATACCGCCTTGATCCAACAAGTTGTCATCCGCTATGGGCACCAGTCTAGCCAACATATCCCGGGCTTTGCCAATGGCCAAATCGAATTGTTTGTGACTACCCAGCCGGTTGGCTATCTTTCCTGCGAGATTTTTCGAGAAGCCGCATTCCAACATGCGGTCACGCAAATCGTCGTGCAAAGGTAGTCCGTGTTGCGGCATTTGCATGACAATGTTCGAAAGCTTGCTATCCAACATGGTCCGCAACTCTTTCATTTCCGCACGCATTTCGTCGATGAATTTATCACCGTTGTGCGCTTGAACTTGGCGAGGCTCGGTCAACGGTTTCAATTTTGGATCGGCGCTCGCCCACGCTGGCTTTTCAACTTGGCGAACTTTTTCAGAGAGTTTTTGCGCATTGTTTTGCCCGACCTGCAGTTTTTCGGCATAACCGACGTATTGATCCAGGTTACGACGGATCGGATTTTCCGGAATGCTGCCTTCTGCACCACGTTTTCTGGTGCTGCTTAAAACATGCAGCGATTTTTTTTCGACTTCGAGATCAGGCAAATCGACTTTTTTAACTTCATTGGGTGGCGACTTTTCGTCTTCGCGTTGCTTGAGATTTTTGTGAATAACCTGCTCATCGAAGTCGCGGGCTGCGACGATTTCCACGCCGCCATCCACCGAACGGTTGGACATAATCACTGCATCGGCGCCCAATTCTTCTCTGACCATGCGCATGGCCTGCCGTATGTCTGCTGCAAAAAAGCGTTTAATTTTCATCGCGCAACCTCTGTTTTATTGTCCACGCTGTCCCACTGTGGAAACCACCCTGATCTGCCGATCTTGAGGGATTTCATTATAGGCCAGCACATGTAAGCCGGATATCGAATGACGAACGAAACGAGCCAACCAGGGACGAATATAAGAAGACACCAACAACACTGCCGTCTGTCCTTCCATTTCCATCCGTTGCGCACTTTCCTCCAGGGATTTGTGCATCTGCTCGGCTAAGCCCGGTTCTAAACCCGCACCACCTTCGCCCGCCGTCTGCAATGACCTATGCAATATCTGTTCCAACCCAGGATCCAACGTTATAACTGGGATTTCTGTTTGTACTCCATTGATTTCATGGACAATTGAGCGTCCCAAGGCTGCCCTCACCGCCGAAGTCAAGATGTCCGGATCTTGACTCTTTACCCCGTACTCCGCCAAAGTTTCGGCGATGGTCCGTAAATCCCGAATCGAAACCCGTTCTTGCAGCAAGTTTTGTAAAACCTTCACCAAAATACCCAAGGGCAAGGTTTTAGGCACCAAATCCTCGACCAGCTTCGGCGCTACTTTAGATAAGTTATCCAGCAACTGCTGCGCCTCCTCGTAACCGAACAATTCGTGCGCATTGCTTTGCAGAATATGACTGAGATGCGTGGCCACCACGGTACTGGGATCGACAACCGTATAACCCAGGGTCTGCGCTTGATCTTTTTGATTCACATCTATCCAGATCGCATCCAAACCAAACGCAGGATCTTTACATGGCGAGCCTTGCAACGAGCCGAACACCCGACCAGGGTTAATCGCCATTTCTTTCTCGGGCATGATATTAGCTTCGCCGACACTCACCCCCATCAGGGAAATTCGGTATTCAGTGGGTGCCAAATCCAGGTTATCTCGAATATGCACCGATGGGATTAGAAAACCCAGCTCTTGCGACAATTTCTTGCGTACACCTTTTATCCGCATCATCAATTGCCCACCCTGATTTCTATCCACTAGCGGAATCAAGCGATAGCCGACCTCCAGACCAATTGCATCGACCGGCATTACATCGTCCCAACCCAATTCCTTAATCTCGGTTTTGGCCAGTTGCTGAGGCGAGACGATGCGCTCCAGTTCTAGGGCTTTTTCTTCTTCAAGCTTTCGCCGCCTGTCAATCAGATAGGCGCCGCCGACCAAAGTCAAGGCCAGCAAAATGAACACCAGATTCGGCATACCAGGAATGATACCCAAAATACCCATTACCGCCGCAGTCACCAGCAGCGTTCGCGGATCTTCAAACAATTGCGAACTCAATTGTTTGCCGATGTCCTGCTTGCTGCCGCGAACCCGAGTGACCACCATCGCGGCGGCGACCGATAGCAGCAGCGACGGAATCTGCGCAACCAAGCCATCGCCTATGGTCAGCAACACGTAGACATTGCTGGCGTCCGCAAAGCTCATACCGTGCTGGCCCACACCTATCGCCAAACCGCCGATCATATTCACGAACAAAATGATGATGCCGGCTACCGCATCGCCGCGCACAAATTTACTGGCACCATCCATCGAACCGTAAAAATCCGCTTCCGCCGCCACTTCCTCACGACGAGCCCGTGCCTCATCCTGGTTGATCAGTCCGGAATTCAAATCGGCGTCGATTGCCATCTGCTTGCCCGGCATCGCATCCAAGGTAAAGCGGGCGCTCACTTCCGCCACCCGTCCCGCACCTTTGGTAACCACCATAAAATTGATGACCACCAAAATCGCAAACACCACTATACCCACCGCAAAATTGCCGCCGATTACAAAAGATCCAAAGGCTTCGATTACCTTGCCAGCGGCATCGCCGCCTTCATGTCCGCGAATCAGCACGACTCGGGTAGAGGCTACGTTCAAAGATAGCCGCAGCAAAGTTGCCACCAATATCACCGTGGGGAAAGACGCAAACTCCAGTGGCTTCAGGGTGTAAATCACCACCAGCAAAATAATCAGTGAAAACGCAATATTGAAGGTAAAAAACAGATCCAACACAAACGGCGGCAATGGCAAAATTAACAGCGCCAGTAGCATCACAATCAATAGTGGCGCGCCCAAGCCTAGGCTTGTCAGGGCTTTAAACGCGTTGAGTATCTTCGTAAAATCCATAATTCGGTCTATAGCGGGCTATTGCTTGAAGTCGTCGGGCACTTGCACATCGGTAGGCGGAACGGGTTTGTTCCAACCATATTGCGTCGACGCCCGTAATTGAAAAACATAGGCCAACACTTGAGCGACGGCCAAAAAGAGACCTCGCGGTATTTCCTGATTAAGATCGGTAGAATAATATAGCGCTCTAGCCAGCGAAGGCGCGGCAACCAAGGGTACTTGGGAGGCCATTGCCAACTGTCGGATCTGCGCGGCAACTAAATCGGTACCTTTAGCAACCAGCAAGGGCGCCCCATTGCCACTTTGATCGTACTTTAGGGCCACCGCAAAATGCGTGGGATTGGTAACGATGACGTCAGCGCTAGGCACCGCATCCATCATCCGCCGCTGCGCGGCCTCCATCTGCATGCGACGGATTTTGCCTTTGACCTCAGGGTTGCCCTCTTGATCCTTGGCCTCGTCGCGCACTTCCTGTTTAGTCATTTTCAGCTGTCGCTGATGATTCCATAGTTGATAGGGGGCATCCAGCATCACCAACAACAAAAAGGTGGCGCTTAAAATCACTAAACAAAACGAAATAATATCGCCGACCTGATGAACGGCTTGCTCGATAGGTAAGCGACTCAAACTCATAAAATCGTCGAAATAGAGCTTAAATAGATTCCAAGAAACGATAGAGACCAGTATGGTTTTCAGAATGGCCTTGATCAGTTCAACCACGCCTTGAATACCGATGATTTTTTTTATCCCTGTCAAGGGATTGAGTTTCGAAAACTTCATTTGGAAGCCTTCGCTGGTGAAGTTCCAACCGCCTAACAGCAAAGCCGCCAGCAAATCGGCAAACACCAACACTATCAGAAATGGAAGAATCACCCACAAACCTTCGGCAAACGCCGCCTTTAGATAAATCAAAGGCGTTGCCGGATCGAACAAAGCCTCCCGCGACAACTGCAAGGGATGCTTCATCATCTCCAGCATACTGCGCCACATGCCTTGACCGAAATAGAAAAACAGCGCAGAACTGGTAATCAAGGTCACAAAGGTATTAAGTTCCTTGGAACGCGGCACCTGACCTTTCTTGCGCGAATCGGTAAGCCGCTTACCGGTGGGGTCTTCGGTTTTGTCTTGACCGGAATCTTCAGCCATTTATTGCAATCTCAACAATGCACCCACCAGCGCGAAGCCGTTGTGCAACATGTCGCTGAAGCCTTCCAGCATGGTTGGCAGGCCAATCCAGATTAGGCCCATACCCAACATAATGGTAATTGGGAAGCCAACGCCGAATATCTGTAACTGTGGCGCCGCTTTTGAAGCAACGCCGAAACTGATGTTTACGAATAACAACGTAGCCATCACCGGCATGGATAGCAAAAGGCCGTCCGCAAAAATCAAAGTGCTCCAACTAATTATCCGCCACAAATCCGCCTTATCCATACCGATACTGCCCACCGGCAGGGTATGAAAGCTCTGCGCCAACATCTCGATCAGCAATAAATGACCATCCACCGCTAAAAACAGCAAGCTGCCGCTAATGACAAATAACTGGGCAATTACCGGCACTTGCACGCCGGTTGCCGGATCGACCATGGATGCAAAGCCCAAGCCCATGCTGTAAGCGATAGTCTGTCCGGCAAACAACATAATAGAAAACACCATCTGCAGAATAAACCCAGTGGTCAGGCCCAAGGCGACCTGCTGTACCGCTACCATAAACCCGTGGTAGCCAAACATTTCGATAGCCGGCATTGCCGGCAACGTTGGCATAATTACCCAGGTAATCAACAGGCTGGCGATTAATCTTACTTTGGCAGGCACCGCTTTAACGCTAAAAACCGGCACAGTGATGAACATGGAACTGATACGAAAGAATGGCCAGACAAACGAAGCAAGATACCGCAGTAACTCGTCTTCGCCGAAGTTCATCCTATTAGCGTAGGAATATCGCGCATCAAATCTTGGAAATAATCGATGAGCATTTGCAACATGCCGGGACCGGCTATCATCAACACCGCGATAATAGTCGCCAGCTTGGGGATAAATGTCAGAGTCTGTTCTTGGATAGAGGTCGCCGCCTGGAACATGGACACCAGCAAGCCAACAACCAAAGATGCAATCAGGATCGGCCCCATTAATTTCAAGGAAATCAGCACCGTGTCCTGGGCAATTACCGAGATGGTTTCCGGTGTCATCATCGGGTTGACCTATACGTAAAAGCTGGCTGCCAGCATTTCCATCACCATGGTCCAACCGTCTGCCAGAACAAACAACATAATCTTAAACGGCAACGACACGATCATCGGCGACAGCATCATCATACCCATCGACATTAGCACGCTCGCCACGACCAAATCGATCACCAAAAACGGCAAAAAGATCAAAAAACCAATCTGAAAAGCAGTTTTCAATTCACTGGTTACGTAAGCCGGCACCAACAAGGAAAACGGCACATCTTCCGGTTTATCGATTTGCTCGCGGCCGGAAATGCGCACAAAGGTATCCAAATCCGCCTCTCGGGTTTGCTTGAGCATGAATTGTTTGAACGGCGCCGAAGCATTTTGCAACGCGGTCATGGCATCGATCTTTTCTTCCATATACGGTTGCACAGCGGTTTCGTTAACCTTTTCCAACACCGGCATCATAATGAAGATGGTGAGAAATAGAGATAGCCCTAATAACACCTGGTTGCTCGGCGCTTGGGCTGCACCTATTGCTTGGCGAAGCAAACCCAATACGATCATGATTCGCGTAAACGACGTCATCGACAACAATAATGCCGGCAGCAAGGTCAGCATGGTCATTAACGCTAAAATCTGAATGGTGACCGTGTAAGTTTCGCCGCCTTTCGGGTTGCTAGTGACGGTAATGGCGTCAATCCCTACCGCAGCGTAAACCGTTTCGGGCAGAAACGGTAACCCGATCAACAGACACGAAAACACCCACTTAATCATGGTGCTTACCTTGCATGACTTGCAGCAATTTCTTGGCAAATACGCTGGTTTCCTGACCCTCTGCGCTGTTCATAAACAAACGTTGATCGCCCTCGAGCTCAAGCAGCTTATCGATACGCCCGCCACTAACACCTAATAATAGTTGTTTCTCCCCCACTTTAACCAATACCAATTTCTCCCGCATGCCCAAAGACAATCCAGCCAACACCGCCAACTGACTTTTACCGACAAAAGCCAGTCCGCCACTTTTACGCAGCAGCCAAACCGACAGAAAAAACACCGCCAAAACCAACAACAAGGCCACGAGCCATTGGGCGACATCCCCAGAAGTGACTACTTTTGCGGTCTGCCGAGGCAAGGCAGCGGCATCCTCAGCCCATACGAAAGGTGCGATTAGTACCAATACAAACAGGATAGTGAGCCGAAAGACAGACATTAGCCGAGCTTTCGAACCCGCTCCGATGGACTGATAATATCGGTCAATCGAATACCAAACTTGTCATTCACCACCACTACCTCGCCGTGGGCGACCAAAGTCCCGTTTACCAACACATCCATGGGTTCGCCGGCGAAGCGATCCAACTCCACGACCGAGCCCTGGTTTAACTGCAACAAATTTCGGATATTAATTTTGGTTCGACCAATCTCCAAAGAGACCGTCACCGGCACATCGAGTATCACGTCGAGCTTCACTTCGTCGCTACTAGGGCCGCTATTTTTGGATTTTTGGTCCGAAAATTCGGGAAACTCCGCAGTAGCAAAACCCTGCTGAGAGCTCTTTGCAGCGCTTGCTTGCTCCTTCAGTGCGTCACCCCAATCAGCTTCAGCATCGGCTTGTTCGTTCATAGCTGCAGCCCAGTCATCGCCAATCTCGTCGTTTTCGCTCATTGTTGTCCTTCCCTGCTGTTATATATTATCCAGCGTCATTTTTTCTATAATTTCGACGGCATAATTGCCATCCGAAAGACCCAGTTTGCCTCGAAAAACCGGCACATTTTCGACTTCCAGCAATACGGATTCCGGCATTTCTATGGGAATCACATCGCCTTTTTTAAGTGCAATCACTTCACTGATCGACATTTCTTTTTCTATCAGCTTACTGTTGACTATTACTTCGCTGCGCATAATTTCGATTCTTAGCGAGTCTTGCCAACGGCCATCGACTTCTCCACGATCACTAGTGACCGCGTCGAGGAGTTCTCTGATCGGTTCAATCATAGAGTAGGGCATTGCGATATTGATATCGCCACCACCGCCTTCCAACTCCACATGAATAGTGGAAATCACCACGATTTCCGAAGGGCTGACGATATTAGCAAACTGCGGATTGACTTCGGAATTGATGTACTCAAAGTCAATGTCCATCACCGGTTTCCAGGCTTCAGCCAGATCTTTGAAAATCATATCTATGATCAGCCGAATAATGCGCATTTCGGTAGGGGTAAATTCTCTACCTTCAACCTTGTTATAAAACTGACCGCCACCGCCAAAAAAGTTATCGACAGCGGTAAAGACCAAACGCGGCTCCATCACAATCAATGCTCGACCGCGTAAAGGCGACATCCGAATAACATTCAAATTAGTCGGTACGAACAAGCCTTGAATGAATTCGGAAAACTTCTGAACCTGAATACCGGAAACGGAAATCTCAGCGGCGCGCCTTAGAAAATAGAATAAAGCAATCCGGAAATGGCGAGCAAAACGCTCGTTGACCATTTCCAAGGTCGGCATCCGCCCACGAACAATCCGTTCCTGACTATTAAAATCATAGACTCGAGCTGAGCCGCGACTGTAGTCATCGTCGTCCGCCCCTGTATCGACGTCACCATCGTCTACGCCATGCAGTAGCGCATCGATTTCGTCTTGTGATAATAAGTCTGCTGTTGACATTTATTGCATTACAAATTCAGTGAAATACACATCTTTAACGGTATTTTTTCCTGCCATTTTCTCTAAAACCTTGCCAATTTCTGCCTGCATCATGGCTTTTAGCTCTTGCTTTCCTTCCAAGGTTTTGGCTTTTTCAGCACCTACCGCACTGATGGCCATCAATAGATTATTGCGCATCATGGGCTCATGCTTTTTCAGCGCCTCTATACTTGCCTCGCCTTTAGTTAATACTGTCAAAGAAATTCTTATCACTTTCGCGCCAGAACCTGCGGGAAAATTAACCAATAATGGCGTCGGTAAATCGTAATAAACATCTGGCTCAGCGACTTTCTCATGGTCGGCTTCTTCTTCATGAGTGGCTTCTTCCTTATGTTCTTCCTTGCCATGCTTGGCATCACCTTCTTCTTTATGCTCAGCGTCGGCGGGTTTATTCAGAAAAAAATAAGCACCACCTCCCGCACCTGCCAAAACTAATACAACCACCGCAATTATTACGATCATCTTTTTGGAAGACTTCTTACCTTCGTCTTTCCCCTGGGCTTCTGCCATTTTCCACCTTTTATTTTTTTACAGCACAATACGCGCCAAAATATTAACGACCAATCCGACCCCTGACCTAAAAACAGCCTGATTCGATCATACAAGAAAAAACATCGTTTTAGAATAATAGTATAGCCGTCACTTGGAAGCAGCTAGAGAAAAAAGCGGGGTCTAGGCATTCAAAAAATACCTAAGGAAATTGTAGCTCTTAAGTCAAAGTTTTGACTCAGATTAAGAATATTGTGCAGAAAGGACTGCAAAGACCGGGTGGCCTTTGCAGCTTTATCGGATATTAGAGCGAGTTAACAGCGTTCAACTCTTGAAAGGCTTGCTCTAAACGAGTCACCATGCCCACTTGGCCGGCCCGTTGCCAAACACGAGGGTCATAATATTTTTTGTTCGGTTTATCGGCACCTTCTGGATTACCGATTTGACCTTGCAAATAGCCTTCATTTTTCTTGTAATAATTCATCACACCTTCCCAACTCGCCCATTGGGTATCAGTGTCAATATTCATTTTGACAACACCGTAGCTAATCGATTCCTTGATTTCGTCAGGTGAAGAACCTGAGCCGCCGTGGAAAACGAAATTCAAGCTGTTATGAGCCAAGCTGAATTTTTCAGAGACATATTTCTGAGAATTATCGAGAATTTTTGGTGTTAATTTAACGTTGCCTGGAGAGTAGACGCCATGAACATTGCCGAAAGACGCGGCAATGGTAAAACGGTGACTGACTTTGCTCAAATGTTCATATGCATAAGCAACGTCTTCTGGTTGGGTGTAAAGCGATGAGTGGTCTACCCCGCTGTTATCGACACCATCTTCTTCGCCGCCGGTCACCCCTAGCTCGATTTCCAGAGTCATACCCAATTTTGACATCCGCTCCAGATATTTGGCGCAGATTTCAATATTTTCTTCCAAGCTTTCTTCAGACAAATCCAGCATGTGCGAACTGAATAGCGGCTTACCGGTTGCTGCAAAATGTTTTTCGCCTGCATCTAACAAACCATCAATCCAAGGCAGCAGTTTTTTCGCAGCATGATCAGTGTGCAAAATAACTGGAACGCCATAATGCTCGGCCAACGCATGCACATGATGTGCCCCAGAAATTG
Organism: Proteobacteria bacterium ST_bin11; assembly: GCA_002083615.1. Classification (GTDB taxonomy): domain Bacteria; phylum Pseudomonadota; class Gammaproteobacteria; order Methylococcales; family Methylomonadaceae; genus Methylomonas. The sequence continues at coordinate 40,883 of MSXO01000043.1, forward strand.
CACCCACGATTGAACATCCTTGCCCTTCCAACTTCAGCCCTTTGCCGGCTACGAACGCCGCGCCGCCATTGGAAAACTGAATCACTACCGGAGACTTTACTTTTGCGGCAGCTTCTAATACCGAATTGATGGTATCGGTGCTGATGACATTAACAGCAGGCAGAGCAAATTTGTTTTCTTTGCATATAGCAAAGATCTTTTGTACATCTTCGCCGGTTACGACACCGGGCTTAACAACATCTAATATTTTCTGAGACATGCCATAAATCCTGCTTAGGAATCGGATTGCTTGATAAACAGGCAATCCGAGAAATTCGTATAATCACTGGCAACGAGAAAAACTCATTGCCAGCTATCTTTTTAAGCTTCCAAACTAGCCAAACGCTCGGATAACAATTTTTCTAAAGCTTCCAAAGCTTTGGCGAAGCCGTCAATACCCTCGGCCAATTTCTCTTTTGCCATGCGGTTCTGTTCGTGCATTGACTCAAAAGTCGCTTTATCAACCGAGATTTTCTCTATGGACGCTGCTGCTGCTTTTGCTGGATCTAATTTACGCGGCAGGTCACCTTCAACGGATTGCAACTCGGCCAACAAAGAGGGTGCGATAGTTAACAAGTCACTACCGGCCAGTTCGGTGATTTCACCAATATTTCTAAAGCTGGCACCCATTACTTCGGTTTTGTAACCGAATTTTTTATAGTAGTTGTAAACTTCAGTAACCGACAGCACCCCTGGATCTTCAGCTGGTGCATACGAGTCGCGACCGGTGTCTTTTTTGTACCAGTCTAGAATGCGGCCGACAAACGGCGAAATCAGCGTAATGCCGTTTTCAGCGCACGCAATCGCTTGATGCAGACCGAACAGCAAAGTAAGGTTGCAATGAATGCCTTCTTTTTCAAGAACTGCCGCGGCTTGAATACCTTCCCAGGTTGCAGCGATTTTGATCAGAACGCGATCTTTAGAGATTCCCGCTGCTTCGTATTGCGCAATCAGGTCACGGCCTTTGGCAATAGTCGCTTCCACATCGAAAGACAGACGCGCATCGACCTCTGTTGAAACCCTACCTTCGATGATTTCCAGTATTTTTAGACCAAAAGATACCGCCAAACGATCAAATGCCAAAGAAACAACCTCTGCAGCAGAAGCACTGGCACCCAAGGTTGCTCTCGCACCTTTTAAAGTGTCGTCAACAATACCTTGATACTGGGGCATTTGCGCGGCTGCAGTAATCAATGACGGGTTGGTGGTCGCATCACGAGGCTTAAATGTTTCGATTGCTTGAATGTCACCGGTGTCGGCAACAACGACAGTCATTTCGCGGAGTTGTTCGAGTAAATTTTTTGCCATAGGATTATCCTCAGATTTGTTATTAATTTTTCCCCCTCGTTTGAACCGAGCTTTACAAGTTAAAGATGTTCAGCAATTCTTGCAGGAGATTTATTGCAAAAGAGTCCCTGGTGATGAAACTCTGTTTTTAGATATATTGATAAAACTGAATCGCCACTTGGCATATATTCAAAGCGGATAAGCGCGCTTTAAAACATACGAAGTGGCGATTACTGGAGTCCGTCGGATTACAATTAACGTGTTAAAACCTCAAGTTCCAGCGATCAGCATTGGAAATCCAATGCTATTAGCCTTTTTCACGCAAATACTTTTCAACGCCAGTCGCTTTCGCAGCTGCTGCTTCCCGATCTCTTACGATTTGTTTTGCCATGTATTTGGCAACACCAGTAGCAGGATTGGAGTCTTGTTTCTCCAAGTATTTGGCAACACCAGTTTTATTTGCACCCATTTTTTCCAAATACTTTTCCACTCCGGTCGAGCCAGATGCCACTTGGTAATCAGCTGCAGCTGAGCCTTTAGCGCTTTTTGGCGACTTTTTATTATAGATAAAAAATCCGGCTACCGCCAACAAAGCCAAACCGATATAGGAAAAATCAGAGGACGCGGCCTTTTCTGTTTGTATAACATCTACAGCTGCTTCTGCAGAGGTTGCGGAAACCGATGATCTTGACGACGCAGCTGCGCTTGGTGCCGCTGCACTGTGCTTATAATCGGCATCGCTATACAGCACTTTGGGTTGGAAATTAGTTGCAGGAAAAGCTGGATCCGCTTCAACTTCTTTTACCGCTGGTTTTGCCGCAGCGGCTGTAGCCGCTGGCGCTGCTTTGGTGTCGTTATACTCAGGATTGGTATATAACACCTTTGGCTGATAATCAGCCGCTGGATAATCCGATCCGGCCATAGCTAAGGAACTGGTCAGCATCAAAGCTGCCGTTACGCCTTTCGTTAATTCATTTCTTTTCACGTCTATCACCTATGCTGTTAGAAACGTGAGGCCTTGATCATTTAATCCAAGCCTCACCTAAGTTTACAAAATTAAAGAACGGCTTCCACATTAGCGACGACATTGTCCACGGTGAAGCCGAACTCTTTGAAGAGTT
>MSXO01000044.1:0-44178 GCA_002083615.1 Proteobacteria bacterium ST_bin11
ATTGAAGAGTGTACACTAGCCAAGGTGTTCGTCGAGGGAATTCACGAGAGCTTCGAGGACGAATACGCAGAAACGTTTTCTGCCTATGCACGTAGAATTCACTCGGACGGGCTGTGAATAATTCGAGCGACCTTAATAAATTTCCACTTGATCGAAACGAAGAAAATCATTTTCTCAATGGCAAGTTCAGGTCAACCAGTGAAACCGCCGAAACGTTGGTTCACCGTAGCCAAGAACGATTCGACCCTCTCTCCTAGCCATGCAGTGTACATTGGTGATTTGAACAAAGCTGAGTTACTTGCAGTTCTATGGGAAAATGCCTCCGACCAATTGGGCTTCTCCACGCTTTGGACAACACGCAAATGCTTCAACGGTGCGCTGCTCGTTAAGTTCGCTGAGAAGTCTCTTTGCACTCACAGTTTTATCGATGTTTTTATCGGTCGTCCAATTTTCCTACACTTGGGACCTCGTACAACCTACGTTGATCCACTTTACTACGATAGATTCTCTGGTATTGGATCGTTTCAACGTGCGGTGAGCGAACTACGAAACAGTAAAAATAGGTAAAGTGGCGCAGTAAATTTTGTAAAAAAAGTCGTTTGTGAATCCTGTGGAATGGCTGCGTCTTCAGAGTTCGACGATGAAGAACTTCAACGTAGTTCGAAGACTTTTCTCAAGAGAGCTTTGGACAAGTACAATTTCAAGTTTTCACCAAAGCGATGTGAATGTCTTGTCAACAGCGAGAGCTCGGACTATCTAGCGGACGATGGGGTGTTTTACCGAAGAGTTGTACTCAATCTTCCCGCAGGCGCTTGCGATGGAATGTGCTTGATGTTTCCACGTGATCTGTCGCAAACAGACATCTACATCCTCAAAGAGAATGTAGATCTTATATCCGATGAATTAGTGGAATGCTTTTCCGAATGGCTTCGAGTTCAAAATCCCTTAGACGAGAAATATCACGTCGATCCTCCCCCAGGCATGCCCAACTATTCGTCTAGAAAAGTGAACGTTGCTCGTGCTTTTGCAAAGTTCACTCACGAACTTTCAATTCAATATCGCAAACACGTCATGGACTTCAGATATCGAAGAATCCTTGATCATCTCACGCAAACTACGCGGGTTGAGTTGTAGGTGAAATTTAAATTAAGGATAAACTTGATTTTTTTCTTTTTTTCTTCTTCTTTCTCTCTGGAGAATTGTTGCACCAAATGTCGGCCGAAACAGAAGAAACCCTCTTCGAATTGCAGGGTGACGGCTTTCTTCGGAAACTCAACGATGAATTGAAGGGCTTGAATAAGCACCTACACCAATGTGTTTTTCGAAGTTCTGAGTCAAACGACAGCGAACTTTCTTTGAACACTCAAGGAGAAGAAGAAGACCTGAAAAACACGTTCTACAAACGAGCCTTTGAGGAACGTGGCTTCTTATTTACTCCAGTCCAGTGCAAGTGTCGCATCGGCGCAGGAGATTCCTACGATCTATTCAAAGTCGCACCAGCGAAGCTCAAATCCAAAGGCTTGTCGAGTTGTCGGCCTCGAAAATCTTCATGTTCTGGCTTGTGTTCTCAGTTTCCACGCAAACTAACTTCAAGCGAAATCGCAGAGCTCAAAGATTCAGGCGACAACACAACAGATGAAGTTGTGGAGATGTTCGAAGATTGGCTTCATGTTCAAAATCCCTATCCTGAACGTGAAGTCGAAGAGTCTTTGTTGAGCTTCTACCGGCGTAAAGCTGCAATTTCAATTGCATTCGAACGTTTCACCGAAGAACTCAAAACCCAATTCCAGGCTTGTGTAGAAAGCCAACAGCCTCCAACTCTCGTTGAAGAAGCTTCTACAGTGACGCAATCTAAACTTCATCGTGACGAAATCCAGCGAAAATCTGCTCATTGCGGCGTGAAGTCAACTCGAGAAAGTGAATCAACGGAATACGCCATTCACATGGCGAATATCATACTTGACGAGTTGAGCGTTGACACGACTGACACGGCACTCGAGAAGTTGTACGAAGAACTTAGACGAGATCTAAATTCCACGTTGAGTCATCAAGACATTGACCAGCGCGTTCAACGTCGTCTAAGATCTCTTGCGGAGAAACAGTTGCATCGAGCGGGGAACTGTGTTCACGACGTAGCAAGCAGCGCTCAACAAGACCAGTAAAACATGTTCTACCTCCCAAATATTATTATTTCTTGACGATCAGTCAAAACGTGTTCTTAGATATGTATTTTGTCTTTGCAAGGCGAAAAGAACTGGCGGGTTAATTTTTTTTTCAATTAAAGTTTTTTTTTGTTCAAGGAAAAAAAACCTCTCTGGTGTACTTCTCGCTCTTGTTGAAATGTCGAGTGAAGTTGAATTTGGAGGTGAATTTCAAGAGCTTGGAAGCTGCGTTGACGACAAAGATACTGTGGTACCTCAGTTATCGTCATCGTCGTCATCGTCTTCTTCCTCAAATGGAGTCGATGATGACGCATTCAACGTAAAGAATCTTTCTTCGTTCGTTGGCATCTTGACGTCAAGTACAGTTCTCGTCAAAAAGTCCAAGACCATCGAGCCTGAAAAGGAATGTCCTTTCTCCATGCTTTCACGCTTCTTCGGTGTTCCAGACGAACGGATCTCCTCTGTGTTTCCCACTGATGAAAACGACGGCAGTCTCGACTACGACGAGGTTTTTCGACAGGTCACGAACGTTCTCAGTGTTTCAACGGTGTCGACGCCATTTTCTTCAATCGCCAACGCCAAACACTTTTCCCTCGACAGGGAACATCCAACGGAACTGGACTATCTTAAGGATTGTGCCGACAACGTACTTCCTCGTCGGTCAAGTCATGTCGTCTCTGCGCTCTTCCACGAGCTTCCCACGTACAAGATGGCCTCTCGACTCTCCGTTGCAGCGCAGGCTTTAACTATTGTCCACGTGTTGAAGAAGGTTTTTGCTGCACATCGCAAGGAAATTCGAACCGTCATGGGCAGCGACGACACAATCGAAGCTCGAGCGACGAACTCTCGCGTCTGGAGAGAGATTCGCAAGATTGCGCAGGTCGTTCAAGAGGGCTTGGTCGTTGGTGAATGGGACACCAAGTTCGTTGGAGGTTTCATCTACGAAGTGCTTGCAACCTTGTCGTCGAACACCTTGATTGTCAATCATTTCACGAAACATCTTCTTTCGTGTGAATACCATGTTGTTCGTGCTGCCGTGGATGCAACGAATGAGCGAACCCTTCGCATCTGTGCTCTGTCGAGCAACTACATTTCACAGGTGTGGCTAGGCTACATGCAGTTCTACTATCCTCGCGTCTTTAAAGAATGTCGAGAAGACGCTCCTCTTCTCACCTGGGAAAGTCTCGACATCTACACGCCGTTGCCCTGTCATGTTGTTGAACACGAAGACATCAATCCCATCGACGAGATTGCTCAGACGCTTCTCGCCATCTTCAGCGGTCAGTGCAGCTCTGAATTCCTGAAGAAGCTCAAGATTGTGCACGTACCAAAGGCGTTCGGCGAAATCAAGAATCTGATTTCAGAGGCTCGTGGTGTGCGTGCCACTCGAACAAAGGCGAAGCTCAACTACTCGGACACTAAGCGTCGAGGATCAAAACGTCAACGATCTTGAAGAAGAATAAAAATGGATGCGTCTGCGTTTTTTTAGTACTTGATGTGGACAGTCAGAGAACGTTGGAGCGTCTCCGATGAATGTGAGGAGATTACAGTCTTCCCTTCTGAGACAACTGCATCTTCGTGAATGGAGACGGTGAAACCTTCAGGAAGGTCACCAACGATGAGACGTCGAAGAGATGCTGTGATCGATTGTCCGCGATCAAGTGCACACTGAATTCGAACGATGTCGTCAGTGGGAGGAGGAAGAGGTGGAGTAGAAGGCGTAGGAGTTAGTGCCCAAGGAGCTGGAGTTGGTGATCGACGAAGAATCGAGATTGCTTGTGGACGTTCTCGAGTGTCCTCAAGGAATCGAGTGTGCACTGCTTTGATGTCACCAAGCTGAGTTTTGAGAATGTAAAGTTGGTCGACAAGTAGTTTGTACCTTTGACAGAGAAGCGTCTTTGACTTGTCCTGTTCAAGGACACCATGCTTTCCTTTGCAAAGAACGCAGACATGGCGAAACTTACACTCCTTGTTTTTACAAGGAGAGCCTTCAGACCGATTGAATCGTGAACAAAATGCTGTTTCCCGATTCTTTGCAGCGTCAATCACCTTGACCTTGATGAAGTCCTGGTGATTAATGAAAAACCTACCGAACAATTCGTCAACGTCAAAGCTTTCGATGTTTGTGATGCCTTCGAAAAACCTGACGACCTCTGGAAACTGATTCCAATCGATTTTCACAGATGACGACGACGATGACATTTGTTGGTGATGCTGGGCTTTCCCAACGAGAGTTTTTTTTTAATCTTTGTAAAAGAGGCAGGAAAAAAAAAAGAAAATTAAATTCTTTTCTTCCCGCCTTTTTTTTTCTTAATCCCAGCCGGCTTTCGATGACGAAGGCATGCCAGTGGATTCGATGTCGCCAATGACGTACACGGAGTCAAGCCCTTGTTGTTCAGCTTGCAGAGACGTTCGAACCCTACGAAACAAATCGAATGCTCGTTGACGTACACGTTCAGATTGAGAGAGTAGATTGGTCACTGTAGAATATGAGTCCGATGAACGTTTCGCTTCGAGCTCTGCTTGTCGAAGAGCGTCTTCTTGTAATTTCTCAGGATTCACGGGTGGATTGATGGTTTCGTCGCAGATGTACTCGATAAACTCTTGAATTCGCGTGTCGTTTACAATTACACCGCCACAATCAGTTACCACGGTCATGCACCAAAAGGCGAGGGCCCTATAGTAGTCCTGTGAACTCTGTCCAAAGATGTAGAGCCGTCCGGAGAAATAGATGCAAGCATCGCCAAGCGATCTTACGAAAAACGGCGTGGTCTTGGACGCCTTGCAGAATTCCGCGTAAATGTCCTCGGGCATGCTGTAGATTGCATGGCCTTCAATCCAGAAGTTTGTGAAATTCAAGCTGGTCGTCTGTCTTAGAATAAGATTGACGACGAGGCAGAAGGTGATCTGAAAGGCCATCGATCTTCTATCTTTCAAGTCGAGTGCATATTCGGTGATATCTCGGTTTGCGTCGTCGGTGATTGCGGACCATCGAGCAATGTCGCGAAACGTCTGAATGAGCATAGCGCAGTCGACGCGTGCATCAACGCCGTTGATCTTGTGGAACATGTAGACTTCCGACGCAGTCTTGGAGTTTTCCTTGAAGGTGTTTTCGAATTCTTCTTGAACGATGTCGCTGTGAATGTTCAGGCACTTATTGATGACCGCTCGTTCAAGGTATTCGGCGGCACTGTTCAATGTTTCAAAGTTCTCGTCTTTGCTCTCGTCGTAGACGAACGCTCCTTTGCGCAGGAGACAGAGTGATGCATTGGCCACCCTTCTGACAGAGATGATCATGACTGTCAACTTGAACTCTGTGTCCGTTGTGCAATAGTAGAGGTCTTTTTTGAACGCTACCCTACTTTCCTTCTTGTTCAAGATGTCTTCGTGGTTTGCATGCAAGAGGAGCTCGCAGACACGTTCTTCGAGAGCGTCCACGTATTGATAGAGAGCCTCGTCGAATTTGAGTGTGTGTGCAGCTAGTTCAAGTATGCTTAGACTGTTCGTAAGCTCTTCGAGGTTTAGCGCTTTGATGGGCTGTTGTGAACCAGAGAAGAGGTTGTTGCCGGCGCAGAAGGGAATTTGAGTTTGAACGAACTCCGAATAGCAGTCTGGACGTGTACCGTGCATTACGCGTTTGTAGAGCACGCACGTGGCGAGACCCAGCATAAATGTGACGAGAGGACAGTCGGAGTAGATGTCGTCGCAGCGTTCTGGTTCCGAGAGTAGGGATTTTGGCGAAGCGACGATTATCGCCGACAGCATGTCCATAATTGAGTTGACATCCTCTTCGTCGACTCGATAGAAGTTCTTTCTGTCGTGTTGGTCTTCGTCGTCGTCGATAGGCTCAAGAAAAAAGAGTACCTTCTCGAGAATTTCGATAAACTTGCGGTAGTTGTTGATATATAAAGAACTACTCCATCTTTCTTTGTCGTTTTCTCCCAAGATCCTAAGCGGCACTTCAAATAGCTGTTTTCTAAGCGTTTTAAACGACGAGGCGATGTCACACGAAGAGGTCATTTTCAATGGCGTTGCCCACGTGCGCGATCTCAACTACGCTGGCGAGGAAGACACGACAAACTACAGCGATCTTTCTCTGTTCCCTGGCGAAAGCGTTCCCACCGTCAACGAGGATCGTGAAGAAGCGGAGCGGTCGCGAGCGCGAAAAAACCGTCGTCTTTATAATATTCACAGACAACGTTTAAATAAACGGAAAACCCGGGAAGGTGCGAGCGACGAAGAATACGGTGACGATTGTGAAGAAGATGACTACGGCGACGACGACGAAGACTCTTCGGACACCGACCGTTTGCAAAAACGCCAATGTACAAATAGTCGACAGAGAACACCTCATTCTGAAGAAGCTGAGGAACCAAGGAAGACGGTTGCTCGCGTCTACGTTCAAGGCTACGATGACAATCGACCCCACCCTTTGGATTCAGAGTGGCCCTTGGAGTTGGAATCGAACGTTCGCTCTGACTCAGACTATCTTCCGGTGATGGAAGAACGCCACCGTCAAATCCTCATGCTTCTTCGAGAAGGCGAGAGTCCAAACATAGAAAAGTGTTTTGCCTGCAACAACACGCACGATATTGAAAAATTCTACTACAAGGACTGGGAGGCGGTCGTCATGCTGTACGAGGCGAAGCGACACAGCTGCACAAACTACTTTGTGCTTGGTCAAGAACTCTACGACATGTTCACAAAGAGAATAACAAACGCGGTAAAGGCGAGTGGTCTAATCGATCCTGACGCGGAGTTTTGGACTCCCTACGGGATAATCTTTCATTTCCTCTATCATCATGGCGACGTTGTAAGACACATGACAGACTTGTTTGTGCGTAGCTATTTGCTTGTTGATACAATGTTGAAGAGCGATGTGATTCGTGCTCATCCAACTTCAGGTCGTACGACTGTTCCAATGTCTGCGCTTCGACGATTGAAAGTGGGTACGGACATCGTTACAAGTCTTAGCAAAACACTTAAGGTCCTGAACGGAGGAACGGTCACGCAACCCTTTTCTGCGTCGGCCTCGATTCCCGACAACGAAACAATGCAAGCTTCGATGAAAATCTATGCGCCCTCTGCTAAGGCGCTCATTCAACGACCGAACTTTGCACCGAGCCACAGAATCATGCAATTCCCACCAACATAAGGGGGTGAGCGGTAAAAAAAAGACCGGTGAACCTAATTTTTTTTGTTAATAGAAGAAAAAAAAAACTTCATTTTCTCTCCTTGCGTGTTTGATCGATGAAGTTCGTTGGTGTTTTCTTGATTTCACTGGCCTTGATTGCCTGTGTTCAAGCAAGTGGCGGCAGCGGTCATGGTAACAACAACGATGATGACGACGATGACGTCTACAAGACCAACGACTATTGGTGCAAGGCGTCGCGTGTCTTCAACAAGAGAAACCAGTTCCAGGTTGAAAGTGCGGGCATTTGGAACCAATCGATTGCCTATCATATTCCCTTCAATCCCGCCGCACCAAACCAGTTTCTCTACGCTGGTTCGGCTCAGTACTTTCAGATCAACTCCTACGACCGTAGTCAGTGCAGGTTTGTGAGCGTTCAAATCTGGCCGAGTTGCGTGAATCCCTTTTCGCCTGCGGTATTTCCCGAAGGTCTCTACTTTCAGAGCGTTGCCCAGAAGATCGTCATCGATCGTCAGAATCCCACGGCGTTCCAAAAGTACGATGTTGACTACATTACGCCAGCCGTTCCCATCGTTCCAGCTCAAAACACGAACAAGTGGGTGTCCATTGGCGTGGGTCCAGCCATTGCTAACACGGTTTTTCGCGTCGATGAAAACGGTGATGTGACCGATGAAGTTGTCTATGCTGAAAGCATTGTCGTTCTTCCAGCGGACAATCCATCAAGTCTTCGTCGTCGTGTCTATGTTCCTGCAACTCTCTCTGCCACTGAAATCACCGCCATTGCACCTTTTGATTCTCGAGAGATTCCCGCTCTTCCAGCTCCCTTCAATACGATGACTGCTCGCTATCTTTCGGGAAATCTTGCGCTCTCCTACCTACAATCCTGTGACGGAGGCTTGACTTGGATTGTTGCCGCAAGCTCCTCTGCTTGCAATCAATGTTCTTCGTCGGACGCAACTGCTCTTTGTGCTCCAACCTACTATCTTCCCTTTACGACAAGTAACCCCTGTTCCACTTGAAGAACGTTGAATAAAAATTCCCTTGGATATTCTTCCGTAAGTTTCATTGGTTGCAGAAAGAAAGAGCGAGAGAGAGAAAAAAAAATGTTATCGTCGGTTCTCGCACCCGAGGGTGCGTCTTCGATGATCGCTGGGATGCCGCCTCCTGGCGCGTTCATTCGCGACCCAGAGACCTTTCACCCAGGACAGACGTTTCCCTCCGCCCACACTGGCATGTATACAAGAATGCCGTCGTCTGTAGCCGATCTAGAAGCAATGTCCACCGACGAAGGTGGTAGCGGCGGTCCTTCTCAGTACAAGGTCACGAACAACGTGATCGTGAGAGGATGGGGAGGACAGTATGATTGGATGAAGCCTCCAAGCGATGGAACTCTCTGTTTTTCTCTGGCGACGACACAATACGACAAAGGACAGCTTGCTCTGCTTACCGTCTACAATCTCAACAAGATGCTCAACGATGGATGGAATGCCGGCATCGATCTTCTAGACAACACAGACGCCATTCCAGAGGCGTTGCGCAGACGCATGCATTCAACGTCTACGGCGTACTGGGAGAAGATCAGTGGACTAAAGACACGGCTTGACCGTGCCAACGAGTCAAACGGATTTTCGAGTTTGCGTTTTCTTTCGCCTGAACTTTTCATCGATCGATTCCTCTTTGCGGGTTGGATTGAAGGAACTTCGCCTACACATGCATCCGTTGAGCAGCGCGCTCTGCGAGTTGAAGGTGTCATAGACAACGCAGAGAATCTCTGGTTTCATGATCTCGCGCCTGCGGAAATTCTTTATTTCATCCTGAAGAGAAAGTTCAATCTTGACACGAAGACCTACGGCGCCTACGCTCTTCATCCTTGGGCAGGAAGCGAGCATCCGCCATTGTCTGAATTGACGTACAAGGATATCAATGGTGTCCCGAGGTTAGGTCAAGTCATGTATTCTGGGAGGTTCATTCAATGGACGGAAAATCCCAATACCACCAACGAGGCAATTGCTGCTGCAGCTGGGCTTACCGACACTCCTCGAGACGGCTTGCCTTTGCTGACGTCGTTGCCTCTTCGTCTTGAAACCTCGACGAACAAACGATTTAGACAGCGATACTACATGTATTGAATGCAATGACCACCTCCCTCAAACAACTGCAATTGAACAACCAAAAGAACCATAAAGTAACCAATGCTTTTTTTTCCGCTTTTTGTTGACTGTTTAGTGTAGGCAAGAAAAGTGAGCGAGAGAGGGAGAAGATGTCATTTCCGCATAAGTCTTGGGTTGGTGCTAACACCGATCGTGCTGCTCAGGGTCGCATTACCGCGAACTGTCTTCAGCGAACAAATGTAATGGAGACGATCAGGCGTCAGATGAACGCCTTGCGCGACAGGAGTTCCGCAAACATCATCGGTGAAGAGATTATCGCCGAAAACGTCCAGACCATTCAACAGGGTCACTTTGTTTTCTACGACACCCAGGAAAGCATACATGGTACAAAGACACACCAGCAACTCACGGTGTTCTCGACGTTCAATGGATTCATCATTCCTCCAGGAATGTCGAACGATGACTTTCGTCGTCGCTACCGTCCCTACGGTGTTGCAGCTGCTCGAGGAACCACGGAAAACAAGGTGGATGGAAGCGATCGAGCGGGCATTGCTATTCACATTCGAGGCACTGCCACGCTGTTTAACAACTCCGACAAGGTAATCTACCCCAATCAACCTTTTACAGTTGATCCACCAAACGTCGACAAGGAACTCCGACGACGCGACCTCAACATTGTAAACACGTACAATCAATCGGACGATGCATCGTCCACAACGTACACGGGCATTGTTCGAGCGGTTTCCTACAAAGACTGCGCTGAAGACATGCTTGACGTGGTGAGGTTCCTGCTGGAAAACGTCAAAGCCTGCAGTATTTACCGGTTTGCACGCTCCGTCGCAATCAACAATTTGCAAGGCTACAAAGAAGTTGAGATCAACGCCATCCGATTGAAGATGTTTCTCGTGCACAATCTGCTTGTGACGTGGGAGATGGTGCAAAAACTGAACGGCACGACACTGTTGCAGACGGAAAAGATTCAATTTGGCGTGCGAGTTGGACTCTTTGATCCCAGTGAAGTGCACAGCAGAGAAGTTGAAGACGATGTGTTCCTAAAGGAGTATTTTGGAAAGGTCCTCTACTCCTCCTTGGCCAACATGCCAGAAGAATTCATCGACATCATCGACAAAGACCTTTCGAAGTTCTACGAAGTTGCGCCTTCAACTCGTCAAAAGTTTGTTGAATCGCACAAGCCAACTTCCGCCTCGCTGTTCCTGACCAATGCAAACGCAAGTTTCGAAGGACTTTGGCGATCCATCGCAAAGATGGTGGAATCTCGAGGCGATCGCACGATGGGCGTTTCAATGCAACTTGCCATGCCAGGTGAGCCATTTGACGTCTACCTGTAAACGCCCTTTTCTTTTTCTTCTCTCGATGGTATTAAAGTAAATTCTCCAGTTTTTTACTAGTTGATTGAATAGATGCGTCGCACCCTTTCAATAAGGCCTCCCGAGAGTTGGCGAGCTCTGATGATGTCCTCTGAGGTGCATACAACGCCATTGCAACTGAATGTTGTGGTGAGACCGTTTTCTTCAACGCTCATAGCGTTTGGCGTTGAAAGGAAGAGATTTCGTTTGTATACCGGCATGATGATTTTCGATAGAAGTCGTTCGTAGATTGTGTCGCAGTCCGGATCGCCGTCCCAGACACCAAGAGATCTCGCATAGACTATGAATTTTTGGAGGTCGGTAATGGACGCTTGACCTTCAACGCTTTCTGCGTGGTCCATTTGAGGACGCTGCCAATAGTTGATCATGTAGGTTTGAGTAATGTCCGAATATTGAACGTCGATCACGTCCGTGCAGACATTTTCACCTGCTGGGTTTTTGACGGGAACGTGAAGAAGAAGTTTTTTGTCGAGCAGGTCAAACTCAGCGCTACGTGAGGGTGGTGCTGGATACTCGACAATCTGATAGTCGAGTTTGCTGGCAAAAACGTAGACTGCTTCAACTTGCACAAAGTCTTGAAGTACCAGGAGAAAAAGAAAGGCAACGATGCTCATTCTTTTTCTCGAGTGTAAGGTAGACTGCATGTTTTTTTGTCCTGTGTGTGTGTACATCCTTTTCTAACCCGAGAAGACTAGTGCAAAGATTTTTTTTCCTTTAGAGTTCTAGTATAGATAGGGTTCCAAACTTTCTTTTTTTTTTCAAGAAAGATTGGGAAAAAAATAACGATTTTCTTTTTTTCCCCTCTTAAATTTTCTTTTTTTTCTTCTGTTTTTCTCCCCGCCCTCGAAAGAAGGTCGTTGTTGCTGGTAGAGAGAGTGTGTAGTGTATTTAATGATATGCTTACACTAGCATATTCATTCAAATGAATGTACAACAAGTTGAAGGAAAGCACGAACGTAGAGAATCTTGCGAAAATAAGAATTCCTGCTTTGAAACGCAAGGAAACAAGTCGAAGCAGCGTCCCCAGGAAAAGAACGCGTTCATTTCACATCGATTGCGATCTTATCGAAGAGGTGAAGCGACGAATTGCCTTGCAAAAAGAACCACGTACAACAACACGTATTCCAGCACCAGCGTTCAATCATTCTCGACCTTATCTTGCGGAGCTTGGCGACATGGCGTTTTTTATCAAACGAGCGCGTACAGTAGCCCAGCCTCCTCAACTTTTGAATCGAGGTGCAACAGCTCCAATCACATGGAGAATAGTCGCATCGTCGTACAATCACGCTACAGGTGTTCTCATCTTAGAACGACCTTTAAGTCGCAGCAACGTAATCGCGTCTATGGAAGCGCTAGCTACGATTGCGGGTGACGATCTTCCTTCCGCCTTGACCACCACCACAGAAATGATGAATGGTCAGCTATCTGATTCAATACGAGAACTACATATAAGCAGAGAACACTATGCAATAGCACAAGCGCTGGGCTTTGCCGCATTCTTTGAAATCAACACGGAGACGTTAAAAAGAGGACACCGTTTCAAGGTCGTGCCTTTAGCACCTGTTCTCACGCGAATGTACACAACAACGACTGGCAATTCAATTGTCGACAAATGGAATGTCTACGCTGCATCGTTTGTTGTGTTGAGCTGGGTGGCAAGACGTTTTTTCGACAGACGTCTCAATCTTCCCGAGATAATGCCTCATCTAGATGAAGTAACTTCTTCGTCGTCATCGTCTTCATCGTCTTCATCGTCGTCATCATCATCGTCGTCTTCATCGTCTCTACCTGCATTAGCATTTCTTCCATTTGTGAGGAACTCCAAAGAACCTTGTCGATCACTCATTGTACATTATAAGCGATTTCCACGTGTCCTCGCTGTTCTCAACGACTATCTAGAGGATAGTAACACCAAGTTGATGGCGTTCATGGAGTCCAAGGTCGTTGGCATGGCATTCATCTATACATTTTTTGCTTCGACGCAAATCGATAGAATTCATCATCGACTCGTCGAAGAAGGTCGATATCTCGGCGAGACACTCGGTGAAGCATTCATACACAAGCACCTGAGCTTCTTCAAGCTTGTGTACAAGATCGACGTGTGGATGTCGAACAACGAAGTCAACGATCAAAACTTCATTATCTTACCGAAGGCTTCGCAACGATCTAATGGCGACCTAGACATCGATACTCGCGAGCTCCACTATCTTACCTACGCGGTGGCTTGCGATGAAAAAGTCAAGAGTTCCATTGCCGTTGCGTTAATGATGTCTTTGATTGTCTCGTCTCTGGACAACGGAGAGACTGTCTTCTACCTGGAAAACATTAGCACGCAAGTGCAATTTCAACGTAGGATCATGGAAATCCTCAAGGAATTGATGGTTGGGCGACATGAGGACGAACGCGACGAAGTTGAGGCAAAGCTTCACGAAGATATCCGCACCACAGATCATTATGATTCTCGGATTTACTACGATGCCGTCGCTACACTCAAAACAAAAATGCGCTTGATTCGCCGACATAAATCGAAGCTTGGATCGCATAACGTGCGCAGTTTGGAAGACTACCGAAAGCTTACGTTGGAGGTCGACGATTCCCTATTCAACGATGCTTTCTGTGAAGTGGATTATGCCTGTCCAATTGGACCTCTTCATCTACTACTCTCCTACATAGATGACTACTATTCGGAGAAGAACGACGCGCTCCTATCTTCCATTGACTTTTCAAGCGTGGTTTCATCGACAAGACATCTTCTACCTGTGCACAACGATGATGAAACTGGCGGTAATTTCTTTTTCGATCGGGTATTCTTTTATCCAGAGTAAAAAAAAAATCAAAACTCCTAATGGCGTCTTCCAGACAGAGAACGACGACGACACTTCCCGACGATGAACGTCGTCTACTTGAAGAGCACCGAGCAAAGAAGCAGCGAGCAGAGGAGGTCGTTGCAAAAAAGAAAAAAGTCTTTTCCATTGTTTTGAGTGCAGGTCGCCAACGAGCAGATGGCCTTTCAGGAGACATGAGTGCTCATGACTACGCCAACGATCATCTTGACGCAAGCGCTCATGCACTCGTCGAAGACTACTCAACGAACGCTCAACAGCTCGAACTTTCATCGAACAGCCGAGCGAAGAAACTCGGAGGCCGCAAAATTCTCTATGACGGCACGACCCTGACGGCCAGTCTCGCTCCTCGAACGATCGTCAGCGAAAAGCATCCACTTGGCGTTGTTGCTGTCTTCGACTTGGGGTCTGTTGCAGAGAGCGCAGAAGATCTCGGAGCACTTCAAGAGAAATTCACTGAGGTGATGAAGTTCGTTGCAAAGAACATGAGCGAAGAAAGTCCGGAGCCTCAGGCCTACATGCCTTCGAGCGTCGAGTCGACTGAAGACAGTCTTCGATGGAACGTCTTTCTGCCTAAGCATTCAAACGTTGGACTGTACAAGCACGTTGGAGGTTTTGCATTGATCATCAAGTCGAACGCTGGTCACCGAGGAATGGAGACGTTCAACTCTCTCCTCGCTGAAGATGGCATGACCTTGGCTAGGCTTGCAGGTGATTCACGCTACATTCGCCTTGAACAGCTCGTTCTTCGCAATGTCTGCCGCCTTGCCTACTACGTTGCAGTCGCTCTATTTGGCGAAGAAGCTCTTCCAAACCACGAAGACTCGCAGTCAAGTCTCAAGGACAATCATTCCTTCTATTCCATTCTCAGGCCTTCAATTGTGATGCGAACAAACGTGATTCGTCGTTGTGATAGCGAAGGCCGAGTAGTGGCGGTGTTTGTCGATGCAGCGAACATTTGGACGTCCTCTCTGCAAAAAGTCAGCCCCCGCTATCTTTCCTGGGATGGCAACAGTCACAGGCACGGCCTTGTTCCAGTTCCCACTGGTGAACAGCTTTTCCACTTGCATTCCGCGAAACTCAGCGTGGCTGATCGACAAGAGCGCAGTGATGAAGAACTACGAGACTATCGAGCGTCGACAAGCTATTCATCGATTCGGTCACCGTCCAGTGAACTCCACAAGAAGTACAAATCTCATACGCACCCAGTTGTCTATGAAGTCATCGCCATCAACAAAAAGTAAACGTGTTCTCTCTTTCGATTTTGCTTTCGCTCTCGTTTTTTTTAAAACCCAATGGTGAAGATATCTTCTTCTTCTAGAGAGAAGTCGAAGATGCTTCTTTGAGTGAAACTGTTCTCTGAGATTAGCTCTGCGCAGCTCTTTCTCTTTTCTTGTATCGCGTAGCGCAACGCTGTCTTTCCGTTGTTGTCGCAATGCTGAATGAACAGCGAGTCGAATTTGTTTCGCTCTATGAGTGCTGAAGTCAAAGAAAAGCTGCCTATGAACGCAGCGTGGTGAAGTAGAGTCTTTCCTTCGTTGTTGACAAAGTTTGTGACGATTAAAGGATGTGAGATAAGACGATCGGCCATCGAAAATCGCTTGAATATAATCGCGTAGCTAAGCGCGGAATTGTTGTAAATGTCCAAGGCGTTGATGTCGGTTTCATCGCACTCCATGATTGCGTTGAACACGTGTTCTCTGTCGCACATCACCGCTTTGATCAAAGGTGTCTGCCCTTCGCGGCACCTTTCGGAGAGCTGATGTTTTGAACGCTCTGCGAGAATTTTGAAGCATCCGAGACTGCCATTCGTCGCTGCAACGTGCATTGGCGTATAGCCTCGAGCGTCTTCCATTGTCACAGCTCTCGATCCGCTCTCAATGAGAACGTTCAATCCATCAGGCCAGTCACGCTGGACTGCATCGTGCATCGGCGTGTCTTTCGATGGTCGTAGTGGATGAGGTGAGTCTATCAAATATCGTCGTTTCTTTACCAGAGTTCTCAATTCCGGTAGATCACGCTTTGCCACTGCCGTAAAGATTTCGCTTTCGCGCCGTTGTGTCTTGCGATTCATGATGTCGTCGAGATGCTTTGTCTTCTTGAAAATACAAGTAATTGAAACAAAGAAAAAAACGAAAATCCTTGGGAAATTTTTAGAATAGATGGAAAAAAAGAAGAAAATCTTGCGGAAGTTTTTCCTTATTTAGCCTTAAATTTTCCACGAAATGTCCACAGCTTTCGTGACGACCGAGCCTTTGCTCACTACGACCACACCAGTTGTGGTTGAAACCGTGCCTAGAACTCGAGTGATTCGAACACTCGATGGTGCGGAAGTCTTGGTGCCAGAGCAACATTTTGCAAGTTCGACAGGACAGGTCTATGTGCCACACGACTACGTTCCAGTGCAAGGAAGTCAGGTTCAAGTTGTACCAGGTGCACAAGTTCACGTGAGTCGCACGGGAAGCACCTATCTTCCAACGACGACCTATGTCCCCGTTGGTTCTGGATCACGTCGTCCCTACATTCAACCTCAACAAGGCATTGGACACTACGGTGACAGCTACTATCCTCGACGATCTTCGGGCCAACCTCGCTACGATGGCGGCTATCAACAAAAGCAGCCTTCGACGATCAACAACAGCAAGAAAGGTGGAGTGAAGGCAAACTACACGAGTTCTCCGACTCTGAAGGGATCGCTACGGACATCGTTCAAACCAAAGTTTGGCGGCAAGACTGTCAACAACACCATCATTCAGGCGCCGCCTGCTTCTTCGAGTCAGCCAAAGGGACGTCGACAGCCAAAGCGCAAACCTGAAAAACTTCAGCCAACTACTGAAAAGCTGAGTGGTGCAGGTGGTCACAAAACTCCAGCCAAGCTCCCGAAGAAAGCGAAGAGTGGAGCGTCTGGCAAAACGCCAAAGCCGGAAAAGACGCCGAAAGTGGGTAAGCCAACAAAAGCGCCCAAGTCGACAAAGGTGCAAAAACCTGCGAAGTCGCCAAAGCCTGCGAAACCTGCGAAGTCGCCAAAGCCTGCGAAACCGGCAAAAGCGCCAAAGCCTGCGAAGCCAACAAAGGCTCCAAAGGCGTCCAAAGTCAAGAAACCCAAGACACCCAAGACCAAGAAAGCAAAGCGATCGCGCAAGAATGCTCGCATCGCAGCTCATCTTACCTCGAACATTCAAGCTCACATCTCCGACTTGTTCATCATGAAGGAGCTCAGCGAGAAACAGAGGGAACTCTTTGGCAAAGGCACTCCTTTGGAGGTTTTCTACAATGCCTTGAAGTCGAGCGGAAGCGAAAAACTTCTCAAGGGAACATTCAACGACGACCTTCTTAGTATTCCAGCGATTGTCGTCAATGCACACTACGGAGACGGCTCTGTAACGATGAAGATGGCTTCGCTTTTCGACCTTGAAAACGAAAGCGGTAACAATCTAGCCGTTGGACTTGTCGCCAAGCCGTCCACGCAGAGAACAAGTCGCACTCTCGAAGTTGTCTACGACACTCGCGAAACGCCCTTCACTCTCGACTTTCGGAGATTCTACGGTCTTTCCTTTGGCAACGGAGTGGAAAACGACTCCAACAACGTTTTGTTCTTTGGCGAAGATGTGCTTGGTGGTGGCCGTGCAAACGACGTTGTCAGTGTCCGTGTAAAGCTGTACGAGGATGTGCAACTGAACTCCTTCGTTGAACACGATCTTCCTGTGGCCTACGCTACATTCAAGCTACGCAGGCAGTCGTCGCAAAACATCTTCGACGTTCTAAAGGTTGTGCTGACAGTGGACTTTGATCCGGGCAACCCAGAGGTGGTTATGTACGAGAGCGTGCTGGACGTTCTCCCAGAGTTGACCGAAGTCGGACTGCACGTTGGTGAGAACGTGAGCTTCTCGCAACGAGATCAATTTCACCGAGATCTTTCCGCAGCCTTTGCTTCCAGCTACGAAGGAAGCGAACAGGAGTCTGCCTGGTGTTTCGAGTCGAACGGCGGTCGAATTGCCTCAAAGAATGTCAAGTCCGACAAGCAACGTGTGTTCCTTGGTGACATTTTCAACACGTTCTTCACGTTCGCTCTGCTTTCGCAGCTAAAGACCCTTCACCTACTCGAGAGTCTTCACGACCCAGAGTTTCTCCGACAAACTCTCTCCAAAACTGAACACGGCGTGGCCTTGGCGGGCATCATTGAAAACGTTCTGTCGAGTTATTGGCAGCAACGCCAACTCGAAGCAAAGAACACCTTTCCTTCGCTCTACCAGGTACTCAGGCACACCACTGGTCTTCCTCAAGTTAATGCACTCACGCTCAACGACGTGCAAAAGAAGTTCGCCGACATGGAGAAAATCATCAAGTCGCCTCACGATAAGTCGTTGCGCGATGGCCTTGCCAAGGACTTTGATCATGATCAGGCGTTGACCAAGTTAATCAACAGTCTTGCTCAGACCGACTCTGTGGAGAACCCCATCGACGCTATCGTGGGCGATCAATCGAACATCTTCGAGGCGGTCATCCTTCATGTTTTCTGCACGACCCTGCTTGAACAATCGCCACTGCAGTTCACGGCAAACGTTTTCTATGATAACTTTGGTGTCGAACTGCAGACCTTCTTGAAGAAAGGACGCAGCTACGATCATCCCAGCGCGTTGGCAACGAATTTTGCCCACATGCGCTTTAAGGATCTCGTCGAAGTACTTGGCAAGATCTACGAGAGCAATCGCATGACGGAGAACTTCCGCTTGTCGGACATGTTCGTTGCACCGACCTATCTACAGCCCAATACCCATCTTGCTTCGTCGCTTGGCTGGATGTGCTTTCGCAGTGGCAACAACGTTGACGTGTTCTTCTCGATGTCCAATCAATTTGCCGATCTCGACACCACAGTTGTTGTCGTCATCCCTCAGTTTGGCTTCTGGGGCGTCTTTCATGAAAACACCTTGACTCGCAAATTCCCTCTGAGGTTGGATGGCTACGAAGTCGTCAACGCGATCTTGAGCGTCGTGCAGAATCTTGACGTATCGCCCTCTCACGTGCAGTCGATCGATTTCCTACCTCAATCGTTCTACGCTCACGAACACGCTGTCGTGAAAGCCGAGGAGAAACTCGTCATCAGCTACAAGGACTTCATTGATCCTTACTCTGCCTTCGTCAACAAGCAGGCGACGAGCATTCGTCTTTTCACCTGGGACGACGGCTCGCAGAGTCTCAAGTTTGGCGACACAGAGATCACACTCGTTCCCGTGGAAGGTTTCGATGAGAAGTCCGAGGACGGTAAGCGCGCCTATTATCAAGGTAACAACAGCTACTCTCCCGACAAAATTTTCATTTCCGATCGGGAAGTCTACATCGACGGTCATCTGTATATTTCCGCCGAGGAAAGCGATCGACTCTTCAAGTCGCTCAACGGTGTGATTGGACTTCAAGCGAAGAAGAAGGAACAGGATATTCACAGCGTGTTTTCTTCGTCGTCATCATCGTCGTCGTCTTCTTCCACTTCTTCTTCGCAGGCGCCTCCTCTGCTTCCTCGGCCATCTGCAATTGAAAGTGGAGACAACGTCAGCAACTTTTTCGATGGTGGTGAAGACAGTCTTGAAGAACGCAAAGGCTTCTACCTTGGAATTGGAGTAGCTCCACCCATTGCTCCAGCTTATTATTCATCGCCTCCCGATGGATTCTTCGAGACAGCTGTCTATCCTGGCATGGTGTACTATCCTTCGTATGGTTATGCTTGGCCAGGATGGTATGCTGGTTGGAGACGTGGACGTTTCAGAGGTGGCTATCGTCGTCCCTATTGGCGTGGAGGACCTGTACGACGACCAGGCGGTGGTGGATTTCGAGGTCCTCCTCGAGGTGGTGGTGGACGAGGTGGACGTCGTTAAGAATAAAGAATTTTTTTTCTCCTTGAAGAAGTAAAAACTTTTGTTGTAGATGGCAAGTTGTTCTGACGACGTTCAGCCTCTGGCCTTTGACGTAGAAGAAAGCATCTTTAGCGATCCAAAGTTTTTTCTTCAGACTCATTGTGTCGCTGCGACAAGCGTCCGGCAGTTCTCTACGATTGGCAATATTTTTCTTGATTCTGCGGTTCTGTCGACTCCGCTTTTATCCTCGGCGAAGAAACGAAGTGTGTTTGACTGGTGTAGGAATTGTCGGAAAAGCGTTCACCGACTTGTATTCAACTGCGCTTGTTCTGTGGAATGCGCTCTCGCCTATCATCACGAAGACAAAGATGTACGTGAATTCATTGAAGCTCGCTACAATCTCGAAACAAACTATGCAAGGCTAGAAACTGTTCCACTGCCTCGACTGGACGCGTATTTAAGCCAGCTCTACAAACAAGACGATCCTCGACTCGCCTGCTACACCAAGCAACTTTCAGATAATATTGTCGACGGTGAACGATGGTCTAAACGCTAGTCGCCTACATAAATCTTGTTTATTCACTCTGTTGAAGTTAATCTTGTTTGATCGACGATGATGTTGAATTTGTTAGACGAAGCAGAGGTTGGATTAAATCGCTAACCACTCCGTCGTCTTCTTCATCCGAACCTCGAGTTGGCGAAGGACTGCGTCGACGTTTGGTTGGTTTGCGAGTTTCTCGTCTAATTGTCCAGGCGATTTCCCGAATGACAAATCCAATCACTGCCAATCCTGTAAGTGCCAAGAAGATTGCCAGGTAGACGACGATCTCCTTGTAGTTGGTCATTTCGTCGAGAGCGGCGCAGCACCCACATGAATCGTCGGGAAACGTGGAATTCTCGTCGGGATTCGTTTGAATACAGTAGACGCCATCAATTTGACAGACACCGTCTTCAGTACTGATGACGATGTCGAAGAGTTCCGTACACAGAGTTAGATCTTCGTTCACCGTAGTCAAGTAGACAGTGATGTCATTGTCTGTTGCCGATACAGTGATATCGCGTGCAGAGAAGTCTCCCGAAAGAGCAACGATTCCTCCCGATGCATCGCGACAACCGCAGTCAAGCCCGTTGGTTCCGGGCAGATAGGAAGACCTATTCGTCATGGCGATGAGCTGATAGGGGTTCTCGTCAGAAAGATAGCGATCAAGCCGATCGGTGGGAACGCGTCTGAGTGTGTATGCCCACGGCGATTGAAGACTTGGCGTGCACACGTAGGAGGTGAGACCGTCTTCAGGGATGTCGCATTGATCGCAGTATTGACCTGTCCAGCCTGGAGTACATGTGCAACTGAGCAAGCCAAGATTCCAGTCGCCGTTGACGCAAAGTTCGTCCAATGTTGGATAGCCATCGCCAAAGTCCTCGATGACGTCGCGAACAAAGAGTAGGCCCGCCGAAAAAAGACAGTGAGAGTCGACGTACGGAGGGAAAAGACAGCCTTGAGGATTGCAAAGGCCTGGACCGAAAGCTCCCGTATTGTAACTGTACAACGCGATAGCGAGACTCTTGTAGGTAGCCGAGGTAACCGAAGAAAGAAGAATTGACACGTCGCATTGAATGAGAAGATTGTAGGCGGACGCTAGCGTCGTCAGCGTATTCGAAGGAACACATGCACCATTGGCGATGTTCAAGGTAGCTGCAAGCCATTGTTGGAAGAGGAAACGCCAGGCGAACGTGCTGTACTGCACTTGCGACCATTTGTAGTAGGACTGACCACACATGGTCTTGTCTTCAAGACCCTTGGGCCAAACGAATCTTCTGTTGGCGACACATCGAGAATTGTGTGCCGCCCACCACTCAAATGGTACCGTGCAGTTGCCTGTGCAAGCGTTTGGACTACAGGCTCTGGAAGTGATGGTTGCCGCACAGATTGCCGTTGTTGGCGATTGAACAAGACAGGTTCCGTACTGACAGTCGTTGTCGAGATAACTACAATTTAGAGGAGCCCCAGCAACACAAGTTCCAATGTGACAGGTGTCGTTGGTCGTACAAGGATTGGAGTCTGCGTTGCAACTCGATCCTTCGTTGGCAATCTGTGCTTGACAGAGTCCACTCTGAGAGTTGCAGACGCCAACGCTACACTGTGAGTCGAAGAGAGAACAGTTGACTTGAACTCCACCTCCACACGATGCGTCAAATCCAGAGCACGTTTCGCCTTGGGTGCAAGGATCGCCGTCGCTGCAGAGAAGACTGCTGCTTGCATAGTAGGTTACACAGGTTCCAAAGTAGCAGCCCGAGTAGGAAATACACTGACCCCACTCTGTTCCCGTGCAAGGAATGCCATTGACAAGATTTGTGTACGTACACTGCTTGTTCACTTCGTCGCAATAACCCTCTGTGCACTCTGTGTTGAATGCAGAACAATCGGTTGGCTCATCGTTGACACATTGACCGTGATGACAGATGGTCGAATAGCAAAAGATGTCGCTTTCGCAGGTGGTTCCATCGGCAATCTTGTCGTCGTGCGGGCAATAATCGTTGCCAAGAACACACATGTCTGCTACGTCGCAGCCAGTTAAGTCGGCTTCGCGACAAATCAGTCCTGGATTGTAGGTTCTACTGCAAATACCCGACGAACAGACGTCCCGACCAGAACAAGGTCCGGCGGGCATGCCAGTATCACAAGGTGTTTCATCGGCGAGATTAACGATAGAGCAGGATCCGTCACCGTTGCACTGTGCCACTTGACACTGTTCGTCTTGAACTTGAACGTAGTCGCAATAACCGTAGATACCAGCTTGGCAAACGCCCGAGGCGGTGCATGTGTCGCCAAGACTACATACATTTTCGTCGTTACACCAACGTCCTTCAACATTGACGTTAAGACAGCCTCCAGTCTCTGGAATGCAGATGGACGAAGGATCACACCAACTCGTGGCCGTACAATCAACACGTTCGATACTATTGCAAACGCCATTCATACAAACTGAATTGTCCGAGCAGTAGTCTGCGTTTGAACAAGCCGAGCCATCGGAAAGCACCACGTACGTGCAAGCGCCAGACTCTGGATTACAGCCTGTGCTAACACGACACGGATTCGATGTGTCGCACTCTACGGTGGACGTCGGGAGACAGTGACCTTGAGCATCGCATTGAGATGTGATTGCACAAAGATCTCCACTACTCGAACAAGGTGTTGTTGCAGCGACATTCTCGTGCAGACATTGGCCAAGTTGATAGTCGCAAGTGTCTTCGGTACAATCGTTTTCGTCGTTGCAGTTAGGAGGAATTCCAAGAACACAGGTTCCCAGTGAGCAATGTTCTTCGCCGTTGCAAAATTGTCCGTCTTCACAACCTGACGTTGCAAGATCGTCGGCAGAGTAGGCGCAAGTTCCTCCGTCGCAGAAAGGCTTCTTACATGGGATGTAAGGACAATCTGAGTCAATGGTGCACGAAGAACAGTCGTTGTCGACGGTGAAGAGACAGCCAATTTCCGGAGTACAATAGGAAACACCGCAGAAGAATTCGTTGAAGCAATTAGTTTCCTGACCTCCACCGCAAACGCCGCTAGTGCAAGTGGTGTTCGTTGTGCATTCGTTGCCGTCGTCGCATTCAATACCATCAACTTGATCGTAGAGACAGCCATGAACTGGATCGCATCGAGGCACGTAGCAAGGGTTGTCTGCGTAGTCCGTGCATTGAAGATCGGCAACACCAACGCACACTCCATTGAAGCACATGTCCGTTGAAGTGCACGTGTTTCCATCGTTGCAAGGATAGTGATCGGGAAATGGAGGCGTGGAACAAAGTCCAGTGTCAGGATCGCAGACACCTTGCTGATGACACTGGGACAAGCTTTCGCAAAGAACGCTAGTCTGGCCAAGACATTCTCCGTACTGGCAGGTGTCTCCCTGGGTGCATAGATTTCCATCGTCGCAGGGTGAATTGTTGTCCATGAAGATGTAGGCACACTCACCCGTTGTTGGAATGCATCGACCTTCGAGCTGACAGCTGTTTTGAGGAGGACAACTCGTCGTAAGATTCTCGTCGGCAATGCAGTTGCCTACACCATCGCAAAAGCTTGCAGCACAGAGATTGTCGATGTTGCATTGCCTACTGGAGCTTGAGTACTCTGGAACACAGAGTCCAGATCCCGAATCACAGGAATAAGAGTCGATGCATTCTGTAGGCTGAGGACAAGGTTTGTCGTGAGTTGCGCACGCACCGTAAGATGTACACGTTCCTCCGTACTGACAAATGTCGTCTACGGAACAACTACTTGAAGCGTGAACTGGCGTGCCAATACACTGAGGTTCGCCAAATATCGACTGGCATTCATACTCCATACAGTCGGTATTCTCTGGACATTCGTGAGCAATGCCCATGCAAACACCAAGTACGCAAGTGTCGTTGCTCGTGCACACGCTATTGTCATTGCAAGCCACGTTGCTCAGTGGAGTGAAGATGCAGCCGAGAAGAGGGTCGCAACTATCCTCCGTGCAATCGTTGTAATCGTCGCAGTCGAGCTGAAAGATCGACGCGCATACTCCGTTGCTCGTACAATATTCTTCGCCGTTACAGAGGTTTCCATCTGAACATCGAGTACCGATGCTCTCGGAGATGTAGCGACATACGTTGTTTGCACACACTGCCTGCTGGCA
The DNA here is from genome assembly GCA_002083615.1 of Proteobacteria bacterium ST_bin11. Classification (GTDB taxonomy): domain Bacteria; phylum Pseudomonadota; class Gammaproteobacteria; order Methylococcales; family Methylomonadaceae; genus Methylomonas. Next base: position 24,164 of record MSXO01000044.1, read on the forward strand.
TTTCTTCACGGGACAGTCTCCGTCGACAAAGCATATGGAAGTATCGCCAACATAGGTATTCACGCAGCCAACATCTGCTAGACAACTGTCTTCTGTGTCTGGATTGTTGTCGTCGCACTGAAGAGGGATCCAACCTGGATAGCAGATGCCGTCGACACCACAGAAATCGCCAATAGTACACGGGTTGCCGTCGTCGCAGCTGTGCATGTACAAAGGTGTAGCGACACAGCCGTATTCCATGTCGCATGTGTACTCGACGCATGGGTTGTTGTTGACGACGATCTCGGAGCAGTTGAGTGCGTTCGACGACACGCAGTTTCCACCAAGGCAAAACTCTTCTCCGTCGCAAGCATCGTTATTGAGAACGCAGCGAGTATAGTCGTCGAGAGGAGTGGAAACACAGCCTAGAGACGCCTCAACACACTCGGAGATACTACACGACGTGGAAAAGGTAGAACAGTCAACAGCTTCGCCAACACATTCTCCCACGCTGTTGCATTTGTCGTTGAAGGTGCAGTAGAGACCGCTATCACAAGAACCTCCAACGTTTGTGGCCTGTGTAGTACACTGTCCATAGCGACATACTCCAACAAGACAGTCTTCGTCGAGATAACTACAATCCTGCGTCACGCCAGAACAAGAGAGGGTTTCTTGATTGCAAACGTCGAAAGTCGTGCAAGGATCTCCGTCGTCACAGAGAACAAGATTGTCCGTGACGATGAACGACCATTGATAGGCATTCTCGGCGATGTTGCAAACACTGCAAGGGTCATCAGCTTTTTGAGCGCCGTCTTCGATACACATGCCATCGATGTAACAGTGAGCGTCGATGACATTGTTGGTACACATGCCACATGGCGAAAGACAGGTGTTTTCCGTACATCCGTTGAAATCCTCGCAGAGCTTTGGACTTCCAATGCATCCATCCATTGTGCAGACATCGTTGTACGTGCAAGCATCGTTGTCGTCACAGGAAACTCCGATAAGAGGAATTCCTTCGCAAGAGCCAGTCAAAGGATTGCAAATGTTCTCGACGCAAAGCTCTTGAACACCTGAGCACTCGAGCGAAGCGGTAACAACACATTGACCTTGATTGTTGCATTGACTGCTCGCTGCACACATGTCCGTTGTCTCGCATGACATATCTTCGTAGGCCTGACCATCGAATATACACCGACCTTGCGCTTCATCGCAATAGTCATAGGTGCATTCGTTGTAGTCGTTGCAGAGAATGGAAGTTCCTGTGCACAGACCATAGCCATTGCACTCGTCGTGTGTTGTACACGAGAGACCATCGTCGCAAGCTGTCCCCAGGATAGAATAGCTCGGAACGCATGTACTTCCAGAACAAGTGAGTGTCACACATTGAGTCTGGGGAAGAGCAAGACAGTCTGCAGTGGTGGAGCACACCGATCCACAATATTCGTCAACTTGGCCATCGCAGTTATCGTCGATACCGTTTCCGCAGATTTCCGCTACAGGAAGAACTTCGCCAACACACGTGCTCACGGGAATTGATCCTGATCCATCACATTGGTATTGTCCGGCAGCGCAAGCACCGAGTCCCCCTCCACACGGACCCTCGGTGTTGTCCCAGGGTGTAAACGTGCATAGACCAAGTACATTGTTGCAGGTGTCTCGAGTACAAGAATTGCCGTCAGAGCAAACGACTGGAGTACCGGCAATCTTTAGGCCAGACGTGGCGTTGCAAGTTTCCACGCCGTTGCAATAGAGGCCATCGTCGTAATTGATCGCTGGGCCACGAACGCACACTGGATTATAGGGATCGGTGATGTTCCAGTAGTCTTCGAAGCAGAGATTGTCGTCAAAGTGACAGCGACTTCCCGAAGGGGTGAGATAGAGAGGGCAGGTCTTATCAATGCCTGTGCAAGTGGAGTTGACGGCACAAAGACCGATTGCAGGCCCGCAAACGTAACCTCGAGGACGAACCTTGTCCGAAGGACACTGTGTTGACACGCTGTTGCAACGATCTTCCACGTCGCAATCTCCTTCGGCGACTCGACAAACATGACTGTTGTCGAAGAGAGGTTGAACGTTGCAAAATGCTGCGTTGCCAGGACAATAGCTCGTTGGCATGCACACTCCCAGCGAAGCCTTGCACACTGTCGACGAAGTCATGAACGAGTCGCTAGGACAGCCAATATCCACGCCAGAACATCGTTCTTCCAGATCACAATCGCCTGCAACGCTGCGACAAACCGTGGAGTTGTCGAGGAGAATGTTTGCCGGGCAGCCTGGAGCGCTTCCACTGCACACACTGTCTAGCTGGCAAGCGCCTTGAGAAGGAGCGCAGATGTAGCCAGCCGGTAGAAGCACATCGATAGGACAAACTGCAGAGTTGCCCGTGCAGTATTCAGCTGGATCACAGGTTCCATTGGAGATACGACAAATGGCCGACGACGAGTAGAAGATGTTCGCTGGACACGCAGTGGTTACGCCATCACAAGTCTCTGCAGGGTCACAATCTCCAGCGGAAGCACGGCACTCAGTTCCAGGCGGTTCGACTGTGTCCGCTGGACAACTTGAACTGTTGCCAGGACAGTACTCGACGACGTCGCACTGATCGACCTTGGGACGGCAGGGAGTAGATGAATCGTAAAAGTAGGAAGCGGGACACGTCTTGTCCAAGGGTAGGCCGCTACAGTAGCTCACCGACTGACAAGGTCCAGTGGAATTTCTACACACGAAGGTGTTTGGCTGTACCCCGTCTGCGGGACAAACACCATTCACTCCAGAGCACGTCTCTGGAACATCGCAATCATCGGTTTTATTTCTACAGACGTAGCCGAACGCCTGGAAAGAGTCGGCGGGACAGCTCGAGGATACGCCATCACAACGTTCTTCGATATCACAGTCGCCCGTTGAATTCCTGCACACTCTTGATGAATTGTAGCGAACGTCAGAAGGGCAAATACCACAGGTTGAGCCAGAGCAGGTACAATACTCTGCTGGATCGCAATCGCCCGTGGAACTCCTGCATACGTGACTATCGTTCGTTCCATAGGTTGTGCTCTGACACGCCTTGGACACACCGTTACACAAGCCAATACTCACACAAGGTCCCGCCACTGAACACATAGTGCCATTTGATTGAATTGAGTCGCTAGGACAGACAGCACTCACGCCAGAGCACATTTCGGGGATGTCGCAGAGATCAGTCTGCGATCGACAAACATAGTTCAGACTTGCCGAGATGAACGCACACTGCGAGCTACAGCAGGTTCCTCCAAGACCTCCATTGTTCGAACCAAGATCACATTGTTCACCGAGATCGACAACGCCGTTGCCACAACAGTTCATCGTTATTGTTCTTGCATAGTAAATGTAGGAGTTCGTTGCAGCACAGAAGAGCGTTCTCACCGTCACGACAAGCGTTCCTGTGACCGAAGCGTTGAACGTGAGATGCGTTGTGTTCAAAGTTGATAGCAGTCCTGGAATGTTCAAACCACCAGTGTCCTTGACGCTGAAGAGCTCAAGTTGAAAGCCAAAATTACTGGTGGTTGTCGTCAGCGCCAAAGTCGCCAAGGACACTGAGCGAGAGCAGTTCACAGAGACAGCCGCGATTAGAGGAAATCCAATGTCTGGCGACGAAGCATTACACGTTGATGTACAACACGATGCATAGTCACCTGCTGTATCACAGGTTTCGTTCACGTCGAGAATGCGATCGCCACACACTGGCGCACAGACTCCCTGGTAGGTCTGTGATCCACCCGAGAACAAATTGGGATATTGATCGTAGAGCGTGACTGTTCTAGGCTTGGGCATGCGGACATCTGGACAGGTATTTACATCTGCAACAGAATAGTAATAGTTATTTCTACCACAGGTCCTGTCTCCAAATGGTCCGTTTAAACAGCAAGTTCCCGCTCCATATGGAGGAATTGCAGGACACGCCGCAGTTGAATTGGTATAGGCACCACAATTTGCTTGTTTCAAAGATGCAAAACACGTTCTCAAAGAACAATCACATTGTGTGGGGTAAGCCACAACGGGGGTCGTTGCATATCTAGTGCAAAATGCATAAGTTCCTATGTATCTGAGATATAAGCAAGCATTGGGATTTGTACTTTCTTGCATGTAGATTCGACGGATAAAGTAGCGAGCGCCTCCAGTCTGCGTGCAGTAAGGCGTGGAAATGTTCAAGATGTACGTGCCGATATACGGATTTTTCCAGGAAAGCGTGGTCGACGTGAACGTCCACACCGGAGGAAACGTGGGAACATAGGTGTAAGCATCGGGAACGGCAGAGACGATTTGATAGCCAAGAGGGTAGTTGGCCGATCCAGCGGTAAATCCAATGGACGTCAACAAAGTTGAAAGAGTTGTAGGACCCATTGTGTACGTGACGTTCGTATCATAGAGATCGGTGTTCACAACGGTGAGATTCGTTGCCAAAGAACAGGAATTGAGGCAACAGCCTCCCGCCGTAGTGTTGTCGCATTGTTCGCCAAGATTCACGACGTTGTTGCCACAGCAGTTCATAGAGATGTTGCGTGTAGCGTAGATGTACGAAGAGGTGGTATTGCACGTTGGTGTCCTAAAGACCACCAAAGCGCTTCCGGTAAAGCCTTGGCTGAAAGTTAGAGTGGTGCCATCGAAAGATGCGGTCAATCCTGCAACGCCCGTGGATTGATTGTAGAGCTGCCAAGCCAAGTCAAAGTTAGAAGTTCCTGTAAGCGCCAATGTTGTAGTGGTCATTGCAGCAAGACAAGAAGCTGCTGAAACGGAAGCAGTCGAAGCAACGTTCGTCGTGAAAGCGCCACAGTCTTGAGTACAACAGGATCCCATTGCACCGAGAACATAGCCCGACAGACAAGTTGTGCTACCAGAACAACATCCCGACGAAGTGACTGTTCGAGTGATTGTCTCTGTGGAACCTGTGGTGTTGCAACGCAGCGACGAGAATGTCAATGTGGCCGTTCCTTTGAATGGACGGTTAAAATAGACTCCTGTGGCGTTGTAGGTGGCAGTCAAGCCTGGAATGCCAGCGATGGTTGCCAACATGAGTTTGTAGGTGTAATCCGTGGCCGTAATGGTAAGTTGCATTGTCGCTGTACTGAGAAACGTAGCGCAGCTTGTCGAAGCTATGGCCGCTGACGCTGCAAGTCCTGTGTTGGGAGTTTTGCATGTTGTAGTAGCACACGAACCATAGCGACCATTTACCGCCGAACCTGCATCAAAAGCTTCGCCAAGATCGGTGACACCGTTACCACAGCATCCAGTGCTTGTAACATAACGGTAGAAGCTTACGCCAGGATACATTGGATTTCCCACTACATTACACCATGCATAGGATACAACGAAGCGCACAGTTCCCTCAAACCCAACGCCCGTAGGGTTGATATCGGCAAAATCAAAGGTAAAGGGCGTCGAAGCAAGTAGACGAACGTTGTCGTCGACGGAAGTCGAAGTGAAACTCGACGAAACGCTGCTCACTGAATAGTAGGTGTTCGAATAGGCGATGGCAAAGTTTGTCGGCGTGGTCATGAGACCGAGCGTGGTGAACGAGAAGTTCTTCGGACATGAACCTAGCGTGATGCTCTGATTGAGCGGCACTGTAACGGATGGAGCAAGACAGTTCGTCGTGCAACAGGAATTCTGGTTGCCATTGGTGGCGCCTACATCGCAATACTCACCGGATTCCACTACACCGTTTCCACAGACAGCGACAGCAACGTCGACAAACGAGGAGAGGGCAAGCAGAAGAAGAACGACGCCAAAGAGGGCGGTCTTGGATTTAAATTTTATTTTCATCGACGAGAAGAAGGTTCTTGTTCTCTCGTGCGCGTTGGACGAGAGTCATCCAAACGAGGACGACTCTCGTCGACCCGGAAATAAAGATGCTCGATACATATATCCCAGAGCTACCTAATGCACTTGTCGTCGTCCTCCTTTTCAACTGCCCGACGTACCAATATCCTTACTCTTTGTAGAAGTTGATGAAGACGACGACGACGAGGACGATGACGAAGACAGTTGATCTGCCTTAACGGCAAGTTGCGAAGCAAGTCGCATGCGTTTTTCTTCGCGTTTGTCTTGAATCTCTGAAAAGTATTTGTTGGCGTCCTTGGTGGTACCGATTTCCGTTGAAGGTTGTTCAATGCCAGCAAAGTCCAAGCACTGTTTTCTGTACATGCCCAAGGTGATGACGTCCGATTCCCAGAGTTCTCGGAGCAGAGAAAAGTTTGTTTCGGGTGCAGTCAGAAAGGTGATCTTCAACACCGAGGATTCGTGGAGAGCTCGCATTTGTTCAGCGAGTTTCTTGTTGTTCGCGCTCTGTTCTCTTCGACCTCGCTTTGCCGTAGATCGTCGGTGTCGACTTGTTGTCGATGATGAAGTAGTGTCGTCATTGTCGTCATCGTCATCGCTACTGTTATCCGAAGCACTGCTTGCGCTGTCGTTACTGTCGTCGTCAATTGTTTGAAGTGTGTCTTCTACGAGCATCAACTTTAGACGTGGCGTCAGTAGATAGGGAACCAAGATGGACTCGAGCGCTCTGGAGATATGCTGAGCGGCTTCCTGGGTGAAACACACGATGGCGGTATTCAACTTTCTCTGCATGAGCTGAAGACCTCGATCTGTTTCGTGCGATCGATTGGGCATGGGTATGCCAAGAGCGTCGTAGAAGTCTTCGTTGATCTTCATTATCGTTTCGTGGAATTGCTCGACTCCAGAGAACTCGAGTTGTCGTTTGAAGTCTTGGCCAGGAGGCGCAACGAATTGATTGTAGACGGGATCTTCTCCTGCGAACACGTGTGATTCTGCGGCCACTCCAAACGATTCACCGAGATGTTCGCTGGTTGCCTTGTTTGGCGTTGCAGCGATGACGTTCATCCGTTGCCTGTCCTTGAAAGCCTGTCGCGTGTTGCGTTCGCGGGCTTCATTTCTCGCTGACTCGCTTCTTCCTATGAGCACGGACGTTGGTGCATCGCCAGCACCGTCGGCGAAGGCGTCGAGAACGGGGCCTGCGTCGGCACTCCTTAGGGTTGAAGATGACGCTGCAGCCTGCGTGTAAACAGCCACTGGATGACATCGATGGTAGGATTCGCGCAACCTGTTCTTCCAGAGAACGTCGGCAAAGAGCAGACGAAATCCACAGAGTGCGACGGGCGTTGTTGGGAATCCTCGACTATCAGGTTTACTCATGACAATTAGTCGGGTATTCTTGGAAAGCTTCGCCATGTCAGCGTTCATCGTTGCATTGTTCAACGTGACTTCGTAGGAGATGCGCATATGCGTGTCTCGAAGTATCTGACATGTATAGTCGGTAATATCGATGACGGTCAGGGCTTTCGCTCCTGCTATCACCCTTGAATCGCAGATGGCCACGCAAGAAAACCCGTAGAGAACCCATTCCATGCACATCTGTTTGATGGCGGGAAAGATCTCCTCCGAGTAGTACTTGGCGCTGGGTCCCTTGACTTTGTCGAAGAGCGTCGATTGACCATTTTCTTCGAGCAATTCAATGTCGATACCAGAGCGAAAGATCGTTCGAAAGAACTGAGTAATTGCCGCGCTTAGGGTTGAGTTTGTCTGGTAGAGCTGATAGAGTTCATAGCAAGCCTGGAGGTTCAAGGGTACCTTCGTCTGGTATTTCTTCTTGTTTTTTCCGCTGCCATCACCTGTTGTATCTCCAATGCCGAAGATTGCGTGTGGTAATGATGTTTGACCTAGGTTTAAGGTCATTTTCCCCCCTCGTCGTTGATGTGACAAAGACAACGACGACAAGAAAATAACGACGTTGAAAATTTACCACCACTTCTTAAACTCTAACGAAAGCGGCTAGATTTCCAGGTGGGGGAGAACAAGTGTGCAAAAAAAAGTATGTCACAACGACGATCGTCTTAGACTAGGGTAAGTTCCAGGTGTCTAAGAAAGAAAGACCTTTTGCTTTTCCCTTCCTCTCGATCTTACACAACCATCTTAGAGTACCGTGGTACACGCAAATGAGTGACAACGAAGGATTTGCTGTGAGTGGAAGTGCGAGCGTTCGCTTGCCACGTCTATCGGCAAAGAGCATGAAGTCTCGTGCCAAGAGAGAACTCCGTGAAGTTAACCCCTGGAAGATCGCCAGCCGAGCGCTCATGATCTTCGTCGCAACCAGTATGTTCTTCATGATGACGACCATTGGCTACACCGTCTATCGCATGGACCAATGGACAGGCATTGTCGTTGCTGGAACATCGTTCATCATGGCCTATGCTCTGATGTCGATTGCCGTGAGCCGTGGTGTTCAACCCATCTTTGATTGGCCCACACTCTTCTTGAACTCCGTGCACGTTGGACTGAGCTCTTCGGTCGACGGAACTGTGAGCACGGCAATTGGCGGGGAAATTCACTGGATCGAGACCATCGTCTATCTGGTTGTTCTCTTTGCAGCATCGATTCTTGGCAACGGTCTTGCTCGTGCCGTCGTTGGTGACAACACCTACGCCCTGATCGCCAAGAACATTCCCGCTGGATCCACCGCGGTCAAGGCTTTTTTCATTGAATGGGCTGTTCAATCTGCTCTCTTCATTGGCGGCCAGCAACTTCTTTTCCACAAGAGCACTCTCGAATGGACCGCTCTCATCACTGGAACCTACTTCCTCGGCTCTCAGGCAATTGGTCTCGCCATCTCTGGCTCTTGCTACAACACCATGTATTGGCTCGGTCTCAGTGTCATTGGCACTGGTATCAAGGAGCGTTTCGATGGCGTCACAACCGTCCCTGTTCACTGGTTTGACTCCGACAGCTGGGTCTACCCTGTCTCCACCATCGTTGCGTTCTTTACTGCACTGATTGTCGGCTTCATCATCAAGTACATCAAGGCCCAGGAAATCAACGCCAACAAGCTCAAGAGCAGGAAATCCTATGAGACCGTTGATCGTGAGAGCGACAGTCACCAACTGATCAGTGGTTTCAACGACTAAGTTTTTCTCGTTTAAACTGTTTTCATTCTTTTCCTTTTTTTTAGTAAACATTCACCTCCTTCGTTAAATCGCGATTGCTCTGTTCTTTTCCTGTTGGCGGTGATAGCAACTACGACACGATGGTTCATATGTGGCCGTAATGTCGATGAGCTCCTGGGATTCTGAGAGCCTGCTCGTGTAGACAGCATCCTTTTTGCACGAGCTGCAGTATGCAGCAAGTTTTGTCGCTTTTGGAGAAAGGCCTCGGATTGCCGTGATCGCTGACCAAGGCACTCGCTTGTAATCCATATCCAAGGCGGCGAGATAAACGTTCACTCCTCTGGACATGAGAACGTCGCAAAAATGAAAGAGTTCCATGTTGCCAAGTTGCGTGAAGAACTGTGCTTCATCGATCAACACTGAATCGTATTTTCCTTCGGCGACAATAGAAAGTTGCTCTTCGCCGAGAGAAGCGACAAATCGTGCTGGGCACTTGAGGTCCGTTCTTGTTTTGATCAGACCTGATGGTGCGTCTCGAGACTTTGCATGAGCAAAAATGATGGGTCGATGACGAGCGTTGGCTTTCAGTTGAAAAAAAGTCGAGAGAAGCTTGGTACTCTTTCCTGAGCACATTGGCCCTTCGAACAGTTCAAGTTGACCAAATTCTGGATCGGCCATCCTTTTTTTTTCGGGTTTTCTTTTTTTTTCCTTGGCTTTAATTTAATTGATGAATTGGAAATTCTCTGGAGAGAGTCTGGGGTCCTTCGACTTTGCCCTTGAGGCTGGCCTGAGCAAGCGCTGGAACTTTGAGAACGCGAACAGACTCCTTTTCTTGAGCGTCGCTGGAACTTGGCGATGCTGATTGATGGGTGTTCAAGCGGGAGAGATGGTGGTCGAGAATGACTTGAAGTTGTTCTGCGAGCAAGACTCTTGCGAGAACCACATCTTCCTCGGACACTTCTGTGTGTGTGAACTGAGTAGCAACCTGGCTTGTTGGCACAAATTGATTTCGAGCAAGCGATTCGGCTGAAAGGAAGCCAGCGAAGTCATCTTGCTCTTCATCGGAAAAGGGGATAGCGACAGTCTCTTCAGGAGAGTGTTCATCCAAGTAGTTTTCCTCAAAGTGGAGGTTGTAGCGATCGTTGACTAGATCAAGACCTGGACCAGAAAACATTGAAAAGTCATGAAGTTCCGAGGGGTCGATAAGCTCGGGAAGCTCTGGAAGAATCGAGACGACCGATTGATCAACCATTTCGCGAAATGACGACGATTCTTCTTCATCGTCGGAAAGATCGTTGCTCGACGGCGAGAGAAAACTTTCGGCGAAGTTGCGAAGTTCTTGTTCAGTCTCCTCGGAGCTAAGAAGTTCCGAAGGGGGAGACGGTGTGAACGACGAACTAGAAGATGCAACGACTGCAGGAATTTCCAGGGGTTTTGGAGAGAGTGTCTCGGTGTCAAGAGGACTTTCGAAGATCGCGGACACCGGGGCAGGGGCGATCACCGAAGACATTGGCACGGGAAATAAGGAGGTTGTGCCGACGCAAGGAAGGCAGTTTGCTTGCAACGAAGGAGTGCCTTCACGATGACTCTTGGGTAGACCAACGCTAAAGGACTTGCTGTCGATGCTCACGGGAATGAATCGGCAGTCAACTGGAAAACGGAAGAACACTCGAGTTTTGCCATTCCACACGTAGAAGGAATCTTCTTCGCATTGCATGCACTGAAGATCCTCTTGCTTGTCGCCAAGGGAGATGATGGACATTGACGAAACTGAAGAGTGAATGTCTTTGTCGACGGCAATGTTGTGAACACTGTTGGTATTCTCGTTGAAGAAGGAAAGTACTCGACTTCCAAAGACCGAGCACGCGGAAGGAGCAAAGGCGAGTAGGAATTCATGTTCGAGCACTCGCAAGTTTAAGTTGATGAAGCGAACAAGATGTCCTTGACAGACAATAAGCGAAGATCCTTCGTTGAACTCCGAGATGACAACTCCAGAGAAGTTGGCGGAATGATCAACAAGGTTGGTGACCACGGGCGCGATTGAAGTGCCATCGAAGCAAAAGATGCCAAGTGCTTTGTCGGATCGGCCTGCAAAGTAGACTCGCTGGTCACGCGCAACGAAGAGTTTCCCAAAGAAAGAAAAGTCCAGATGAGACTTCAAGCGAAAGACGCGGTTCACCGCACTACCAAGCGCCTGCATGACAATGCTGTCGGTGTTCAAGTGCAAGACGATCTTATGTGCAGTTGGTGAGTCGACAAGCGCGCTAGGGAGAAAGCAGGTTGCTGCAATTGCATTGGGGCATCGTCCTTTTGCAAGAACCGAGAAGTTGGTGACATCTTGAATGTCAACGATCCAAAACTGATTGTTTGGCTGAATGAACGTGACAAAGTTTTGCTGCGCCGAGAGCTCGAGAAGATTTGCTCGAACCTTGAGCAGAGCGGAGGACGACTGCCTCTGTTGAATTGAAAAGTCGATCAAATCCATGATTTTTACTTGGTGATGGTAAAGTGTTGTCCGGCGGGAAAGAGCTTTGTTTTTTTTTCAAAAAAAAGAATGAAAATTTAAAAAAAGATTAAAAAAAAGAAAAGAATGAAAAATTATTTTCCTGTGAAAATCCAAAGATCGATCTTTAAAATTTATAGACGAAGAGCGAGGAGGCGCCTCTTTTCTCTGGCCAATTAGCGAACGAGCTTCTGAGAATGGAAGTTCTAAAAGTCTCGTTACCAGATCGCAACTGGTTGTTAAGGGAGAAATCCAGTTTTTGATCATACCCAACTATTTATTTTATCGATAAAATAAATAGCTAGGTACAATAAACAACAGCGGGCAACGAGAAACCCCAGCGATTTTATTTTTCACAGGCGAACTCGATTTGCCTTGGCGGTCTATCATTCCCAAGTATTTATTTTATCGATAAAATAAATAGTTAGATGCAATAGACCACGCTAGTCGATGAGAAAGCCCGCGACTTTTTATTTTGGCGAGCTAAAATCCTTGCTATTTATTTTATCGATAAAATAAATACTTGGGAACAATAAACCGTCAATGCAAATCGAGTTCGCCTGCGAAAAATAAAATCACCAGAGTTTCTCGTTTCCCGCTATTGTCTATTGTGCCTAGCTATTTATTTTATCGATAAAATAAATACTTTTGTGTAATAGAAAACAACGGGCAACGAGAACTTCTCGAACGGTCAAATTTTTTTTTTGAAGAAAAAAATACGATGGCCGCTCAATCTGAAGATGTCCTTGCAAAGCACAAACGATACGCATGTGAAATCTACTGTCTGTGGAACATCCACAGACGCCTTGTTGATGAATTCTACAGAAAGAGTCTTTATAGCCAAGACTCTGACGGTTGGACCAAAGATCACGATGTTCAAAGTTGCCAGTATCGGATTTTGTATTTCGACGAAGGTTACTCGGACGTCTTTTGGCTTTGGGTTGTCGATTTTTCCCGTGAGCTCGAAAAACTTTTGATTGAAGAACTTCCTGCTCATTCGAATGTTAAAGACGTTTATCGCCGCGAAGAGTTCCAACAAACTCGAAGTACAAAGTGTTGCCCGCTTTCAATTCGAGATTGGCGTCTTTCTGAAGGCTCCAAAGAGTGGAAGGCCTCAGACACCGATCTAATACGAAAGTTCTTTTGGCGACTTTACCATTTTACAAAGTCTTTGTGTGAACTATTCGATCGCGAAGACATGTACGTCGATCTAAGCTGGAAAGAACGTCTTGAAGAAATCGGTCCAAGAAGTTCCTTCCAAATGCCGCCAGTAGAAGAAGAGACCTTGGAAAATAAGCTGTTAAAATATGAACATCGTACCTTATTCACCTCAAATAACTTCTTAGTCCAACACAGACTTCCTTTTCCACCAGACCCACCGCCCGAGTGTCTTAAAGACACAGCAAAGCCTTCAACTGAATGGCAGAAATTCACGCAAAGGAGAAATCATCGACTCAAAGCAAAGAAACATCCTTCTCCGCTTGTTTAATCGGTGTGAAACTGTCTTTTTTGAACCGCGTGAAGGTTCCTGTCTGAAGCAAAGAGAAGACGGTCCACTAGAGATTGTTGAAAGTAAACGCGGTAGCGCACTTCCCACGTTTCATCTTCTTCAACGTTCACATCTGAAAGATCGTATTCTCTTCTATGCTTGTCCCAAATTTCAACTTGTGGGCAATTGACCCCAAGTGCGCGAAGTGTTAGTATGCAAGGTAGCTGTTTGATGTCTTTGTACATGAAAATACCCTCCGGGTATTCATGTTCTTTGGTTTCAAGCATTTTGCTTCCCAGTTGAACAAGCAATTCCACTGTGGATCTTCTCTTATACAAAGCTGCAAAGTGCAGTGGCGTCACTTTGTACTTGTCGGGTTGATCGATTGTTTCACTGCCAAACCGAACGAGACTTCGAAGTATTTCATCGTGGCCATATTTTGCAGCGTATAGCAAAGGCGTCCGTTGTTTGTTGTTGGCAATATCTACTACAGTGTTGTTGGTCTGAAGAAGAAATTCAACGACCTCGACTTGACCGTGTTTGGCTGCAATGGCTAAAGGGGTGTAACCAGCAGTTGTTTTCACGTCGAAAGCGCAACTATTCCATTGATGAAGTAGTTTGACACAGTCGAGATAGCCACGTTTGGCAGCTGCATGCATTGGGGTTTGACCTTTTTTGCATTGGTGATCTATGTCTAAATCGCAGAAAATAGAGGTAGGTACACCACAGTGGAGATCATAGAGAGTCTTCATTGTGGATGCATAACCACAATAAGCTGCAATTGAAAATGGCGTGTGTCCATTTGAATTTTCGGTGTTCAATGTTTTGCAGCCAAGTGATGCGAGCTTCCTGATGATCAAGTCGTGGCCACCCACAGCGGCAACGAAAGCAGGAGTTGACTTAAATGTGCCGTTTCTTAAGTCAATTTGATGTCGGTGTGATGCGCCAATAGACTTTAGATATTCGAGATCACCTTGGTCGCAAGCCTCCCATATTCTGTTTTTGGCCCAGGTTCCATACATTTTTTTGGGCAAGTTTCAAGTTCAAAAAAAAATAAGCTTTGTTGAAAAAACCTGTCTAAATTTTATCTTTTTGATTAAAAGTCTGTTGTTTCTTCGTTGTCGGGCTTTTAAATTACTGACGTCGAAGAAAAAGAAAAATGAAAGCCGATGGACTCGTAGAACTCACCAATAGCATGGTTTGCTATGGTGTAAGCTTGGCCTTGTTCGTCTCGGTGAATCTCTACAAGCGAATTGCAACAAGTGATCACGAGGCAGCACTCGCCTTAATAGTTGTTCCGCAGAAAGCCTCTCAGAAAGCCGAGACAAGTATGTCCTACATTCTTGCGTGGATTCTGACTTGCCTGCTTGTTCCTCTCTTTTCCCACTCGATCTTCGCCGAAGTCTACTCGATGAAAGGTGGAGTTGCCGACGCTACTGTGACGATCATCAGCTCGGCGTGGCTGTTCATGTTGACGATCATTGTGTGGATCTACATGCAATGGATTGTTCGAGTTCGCGCCAAATGGGTCTACGCAATCTACTTCGCCTTTGTTACTATCGTCTACATTGTGCTCATTTTCTTCGTTTTTGGGGCACTTCGAACCTTTCAAGCCGAGCACCTTCTCTTCCTCACCTTTTCAATTCCGCTGGCTCTCGCCATGGATGCATCACGTCGATCAAATAACTACAGAGATCAATACGAAAAAACTGTGAAAGCCTCGACCACAGGTCTTACCTCTCCTCTTAGTTCTTAGCGAGCGAACGAAGCTAATAAAATTCATCTCATGACTACATCAAGAGTTCTTTCGTTCTTGTGCTTTGTCCTTTTCTGCTTGATCGTCCATGAAACCGGTATCTCAGGAGAACAACTACCGGAACGCCATCAACTTGTTGTCTACGCAATCAATGGTCTAACCGCAGAGATGGCGATGGCTCGACACATGCCCACGATGGCCAAGGTTTTTCAGCAAGGCGGCATCACCGCGAAAATGCGAACAACCTACGCTACACGTTCTCCAGTTGCCAACTGGATAGGCATTTTCCACGGTGCTTCATCGGTGGAATATGGTTGCGACAACAACGGCTGCAACAACGTCCCACGCATGGATCCTTCGGCTCGATCGTTGGTGGCCATCATGGAAAACAACTATGCCTATGAAACTCAGGTATTCTCGGAGGACGGGCAACGCTTCAATGAAATGCTGGAGCGCGACGAAGACGTGAATGTACACAGTCACGGTGTTTGTTCTCGAGGCGTCTTCGAAGACGTGATGACTTACGCCTACGACGACGATGTTGTTAGAGCAAACCGCACTATTATTCTCGTCAACATCATGTGCTTGGACAATCTTGGAGAATCCGATGGCTACGGTCTAGAGAACTACGTTTCTAGAGTTCTCTGTCTCGACAAGGAATTGGCCTCTATGACCAAGGCGCTCTGGCAGCGCAACGAAGAAGCAACAACGTTCATAATGGTTGCCAATCACGGAGGTCTTATGTACAACCACGGACAATTCAACTTAGATACCATCGCAGTGCCTTTTGCTGTGTGGGGCTATGGCTTCCGTCGTCACGCTTCGATGATCGGCGAACCAACGACAACGCAAGAAATAGCACCAACTCTCTTTAAGGCGTTGAACATCGAGGAAAGTGCTTCTCGAACTTGGCTGGAACGTGCCATCACGAGTAACATCTATTCGTCGAATAGCACGGTGGAAAGCGCTCGCTACTCCGACATCGCAGAACTAGCGATACCACAAATCGACGAAGAAGAATGTGATGTTGTCTTCACCATTCGTCATGGAAGGATACGAGATTTCTACGTTTCTGTTCGAATCATTGTCTCGGTACTCATCATCGCCTTTGCCATTTCGATGTTTCATTAAAAGCGAGAGCGGCTGAACGAATGAGATTTTTTTATCTGTATAAAGGACGCTTTTCAATGTAGACTGCAGAGCCTGGACCGTCGCGTTGGGACCTTGATTGAAATACCGGCAGAGATGGATAGTGGTGGATCGAAGAAGATGGCGGTACAGAAAGAACATCTGGTTGTCTTTGGTGTCCACGAGATCGCGAAGATTCCCTACTCCTGCTTTCGTCGATGTCGTAAGCTGGACTATACATTGGAACCGAAGGTACGTAGTTTGTGCTTTTAGGGCAATGGCGTTTCGGATCGTAGTTGTCTCCGTCGCTATCGTAGTGATAGCGACCGCGTTTATCTCTTTGAGGTGAAGAGATTGAATGATGGTGGTCTTTGGGCGAGGCGATTGTCGACGATGAAGGCGGGGAGCGTTCAAAGTCGTCGCATTTCAGGTTGTAGGTTTTTACAAAGGACCGCCACTTTTCCTCGTGCTTGATGAAGTCGGCCTCGGGTTTACGAAGCGATGTTAGTCTTGGCACGTTGTTCTCCAGAGAAAGGTTATTCAGGCGTTCTTCAAAGTCACTGACCGAAGGAAAGGTCATGGACGACGAAGACGTTGCAACCGAAGAAGACGACGATGACGCTTGAGAACGAATCGACTCGACGTAGTCTCGCGATACCTTAAGTAGATGTTCGCGAAATACACTGTGTAGGAAGACCATAATTTCACCGGCTGTATGATACATGGACTTGTTGATCAAGGAGTTGATGATTGCCATCCATGGACCTTCAATATCGCAAAAGTCTTCGACTTGTACAAGACGCATGAAGAAGACGTTGAGTAGGTCTCGGATTTCCTTTGCGTTGCAGAGCGACGGTGTCGACACTGCAGAACCGTAGGTGGTAAAGTAGTCTCCCATGGGACTGTTCAATGCAAACGCCTTCAATGGTGCAACTCGGCTACTGAGAATCACCCAAACATTGCTGGTGACGTTGTTCAGGTGGAGTTTCATTGCAGCACTCAGGTACTCCATAGCCTTTGAATTTCCCGTGATTCTGTCGGCGTCGTTAAAATAGACAATGCATGGTTGCTTGACCTTGGCGTACTCGAAGATCTGAAGGAGTTCGCCTGGCTTGTAGAATTCATTGCGAATGTAGTGCAGGTTGATCTTGTTCGTTGAGCAGAAGGACGCAACCGCAGAACTTCGTCCGGATCCTCGAGGCCCAAAACTGTAGAGAAATCGATTTGGGCCAATCGACTTCCAAATGTTTCGCGTGCTCAGATAGTTGGCAACGTTTGTCGTTAGCCAATTGTTGAACGTGTCCAAAGCTGAAAGATGAACGCGTTGAGAAGGAACCCAGCGAATGCTTTCATCACGAGGATGAGTGATTTCACCGTTTCTGTTCATCAAAGAGGTAGATGCGTCGGCTTTCGCATAGTCTTGAATAACCGAGTACATTGCATCGGGACGTATTCCATCTTCGGCGTCGTTTGGATTCAATGCAAGTAGCGAAGAGTGCAGTAAATCAACCAAAGACGTTTTGCTCTTTTCACCTCGATCGACTTCAAAGCTCTTTGGAAGCTTTCCGTTGGTGTACGCTCTAATTACATCGTCGGCCATTGTATTCTTGGTTCACCTGGATCATACAAGGAAAATTGTCTTCTTTTTTTTTCTCTCGCGGTGAAGAGAGAAGAAGGAAAATTTTAAGAAAAAAAAATTTGCAGGAAATAATTCTCAACCGCTCTTTTTTTTTCTCCCTCCCCTTCACCCGAACGAAAAAAAAATGTCTTTTTCCGACAAAGACGAAGATCGATTTCGGTACAAATTCTACGACTGGGAATTGTACAATCGATTCGTTGGAAATTCAGTTTTACGTCGACTTCAGTTTCCAACTGTTCGCTCTGCCTATAGGGCAGGCCTACTGACTCGAACTGTTCCCTATGAAGATCCTCAAGTGCGCATTGAGATGATTGGTCATGGTGTTCGTCTCTTCCACATCGATGCATCTTCACCAAGTACCTGGCGCTACGCTCTACTTTCAGAGGTGAAACGAGTGTTTGGATTGAGAAAGGCGGAGATTCGAAGCGACGATGGTCAATTCGTCTTTACCTCTGAAACACCCATTGATTTTTTCGTTTTCAATGGACGCAATCGTCTGATCGTTGAAGCACTCGACGACAATGCCACCGAAGCGGTCACGATGACTTCGACAACGCCGTCGTCGTCATACGATCGTTTCGAAGATTCGTCGAACAACGCGAAATACGGAGCCATGTGGTCCAGCGAAGGCGAAAGTTCATCGAACGAGCCAACGATCCATCTTGACGTCGACGATACGGTACACACAAACATGACTGTGCTTGGCAAGGCGATCGAGATCTTCTTCGAAGAACTTCTCTTTACCACGCTCGAGCAAAACGTCTTGAAGAAGTTGCTGAAGCGCATCGACTTTTCTCTGCGATTTGTTGTTGATGCTTGCAAGCAACTCTACTTTCAGAATGGTTCCGAAGGAGTGACGATCGAACAAGTTGTTGAACGTATCGGCACCTTGAACTTTGGCTATCTCGTCAGTCTTATCCATCAGGTGTTCAAGCGTGCTCTTCTCGACTTGTCCGAGACACTTCATCACGTCGATACTAAGCTCTACTCCGAGAAGTACCTGAACGACTACTACCGTAAGTTGGCCAAGCAAGTGAGCGCTCGCTACGTTGCAGCGTTGCGACCAGAACTCGGTGAAAAGTCTGTAAGCGTCTCCAACGAACCTCTCGTCGAGATCGACAATCCCAACGATCTACAGGAACTTCGCTACGTTCAAACTGAACCTTTGCAGCCTTACGTCAACACCGCAGAAGACGTCGATATGTACGACGTGCCTCCAGAGAACGCAACATCGTCGAGTTCACAGTCAAGCGAAGCTCTTGAATCGCCTCAACTTGACGAAGACGATGCTGCCTACTCCATCGAAGGTCGGCGACTCAACAAGCTTCTTTCGGCGGGAAAGACAGCCATCTCAAGCGTTTCAAATCAACTCACCTCGAGCAAGTTCGTCAAGTTCTCCATTGCTGGCAAAGGCAAACTGGAGAGTCTTGCCGCTGAAGTTGAGCCTGGCTCCATCATTGAAATGCTAGTTGCGGCATTCAAACCCTCGACGACGTCGAAGGTTCCAAAGCCTGGCGACAACCCTCAATGGATTCTCATTCGCATTGCAGAAGACAAGGGAAGTCGAAAGCACATTGTGAACAAGCTCAAACAAGGGGAAGAAGGAAAAACCGAGCGATTCTGCTGTTCTTGGAAGCTTCGACGAACGGCCACTGGATTTTCCATTCCATTCACCGTTCCTCTTCGTCGAGGCGTCTATCGAGTACACGTTTACGTTCCACACAGTTCTGGTATTAGCACGTCGTGGAGCGTCGAAGGAACTGCAGAGTTCCGCGTCACTTCAGTTGGAAAAGCACAGGGGATGCCAATCAAATGGAAGGACTTTGATGCGACACTCGCCAAGGCTCGCGACGATCCCGATCTCAGCTGGCAACTCTACTTGACCAAGGAGATTCAAAATGGACGAGTCGCTGGCGAGTGGCCGTATCCCTCTGCTGAAAACAACAACGCAACGACGTTTTCCATTGCAGCGGACGCTATCGAAGAAATGCAAAATTGGCAGGCACAAGAAGGCGAACAACAAAACGACGCGCTCACAAATCGATATCTCGCCATCTACATCAACTACGCACCAGCGAAGCGAGATCGCATCATCAGAGCGATCTTTTGCATATACCATTACATTCGCACAGGTTCGCGAACATTCGACGTTTCTTCGGTAACGACGCCAATCATCGATAAGGGCGTCCATCTTGAAGAAGAGGACGTCTATGAGGATCGTCAGTCTCCAGTGGAAGCGTCGATTTTTGTAATGGGTAGGACCTACGAAATCGACAGCGTCAATGAAATCACCAGTATGAACGAAGCTCTCGGTCCCGACGCCTATCTTTCTGCGGAGGAAAAGCGAACGGGGCGAACACACGAACCATTGCGCGGCATTGAAGATTTCCTGACGCAGCCATCGTTGAAGAGGCCAACGTCCAAGGCACAACAAAGGAAATCGGCGTCGCCGCTTGTCGCTACAGCTACAGTGGTACAACCTCCGCCGCCTACTTCTTTGTTGGGAACGCCTCTGCCTTCTCTATTGGCAACAACACTGCCTTCTCCACTGAAAACAACACTTCCTCCTCCACCGGGAAAAACAC
>MSXO01000044.1:44298-94592 GCA_002083615.1 Proteobacteria bacterium ST_bin11
CCTCCACCGGGAAGAACACCATTTCTTTCATCTGGAACGAGTCCCTCTCCTGAGTGGGAGAGCCTGGTGCCCAGTTCTTCATTTACCCCTCCTTTTGATGCAACAGGTGGTTTTCCTCCTTTGACAAGTGTTCCTGCTTCTGACCCTTTTATCGTAACAACGACATCACCTACTTCCCCTACCCTTTCTCCGGTATCGTCACCAACTCGTTCTCCTCCCCCTTCTCCGGTATCGTCACCAACTCGTTCTCCTCCCCCTTCTTCGGTATCGTCGCCAATGCTTTCTTCCCTTACTTCTCCTTCACTGGTAAATGGTAGTGTGTTTCGAGAAAACACAGACGTAGAAGCACCCAACCCTCAACGCTTTGACCCTCTCTCGGCATCGTTCATTCCAGCTACTTTCCAAGGCATCCCTCAATCTGTTGGTGAATCTACTGAAACCGTCGATTCAGATTCCAGAGAAGAAGAAGGAGAAGATTCAACTCCAGTACAAGCCAACATGCGATCGAGGTCTGCACCATTCGTTGCAGTTACGGCGAACTACCAGAAGGTTGAAGATCGCATCTACGACGATCTTGTCTACGGCGATGGTTTCCAAGAGACGGGCATCTACGTTTCAGTTGTTCCAACCGACGACCACCTTGAAAGAATTACCGGCGACACGATTGACTTTCTAAGGACCAGAACTACAAGAAATCCCTATGAAAACTCGACCATTGCGAAGACCGGCAAGAGCTTTCGCGCACGAGTTGGCGCCAGGCAATTGATCGTGACACTCAGGGTCGACGATCCACGATCCGAGTTTTTCGAAGCTGTCATCACCGATGCAAACACCAAGATGGAACTTGATGCACATGCAACGGTTCGCGTTCACGCGCGAGGCCTGCGAAAGATGTCGATCATTGTGTTCACCAATGCTCCTTTCTAAGCGAGTAAGAAAAAAAATCGTTGTTCCTCGTCAACGAATCAAAAAAAAAAGAATAAAAGCTTATCCACCGATCTTCGTTGAATGGCATTGCTTTCAGCTACACTGAGTCGCGGTCCTGAATCAGTTGAAAGGTTCATTACTACGTTGGAAACGCAGAAGGCTAGACTTTACACTCAAATTACAACGTTCAACGGTGAAAGAGACTCGATTTCCAAAGAACGGCACAAACATGAATCCTATGTAATGCAACTCGGACACACTCTGGCGGATTTGAAAGTCAGCGAAGAGAACATTCGTAAATGGTGTAGAAGCCAGAAAATTGATCTTGACGGCGTCCCCTTTGAAAGTTCCGAAACGCTCGATAGATTAAACGCGTGGTTCGACGACCTACTTAAATCCAACGAACCCGTTGTTGCAGTTCTCAACGCGATTGCCAAAAACCAAGAAATCTACTTTAGCCTGCCTCAAGACCAAGAGCGCAACTACTTGCCCGAGGTGACAGATCAAGGTGAAGAAATTTACCGTATTCCAACAAGTTCTTCGTCGTCATCATCTTCATCATCGTCATCATCACTAGACGTTGTCGTCGCGGCATCTTCGTCGTCGTTGCCATCAAATTCTCTGTTCAGTAAGAGTGTCGATATTCATCAACGC
Organism: Proteobacteria bacterium ST_bin11; assembly: GCA_002083615.1. Lineage (GTDB taxonomy): Bacteria > Pseudomonadota > Gammaproteobacteria > Methylococcales > Methylomonadaceae > Methylomonas. The sequence goes on from MSXO01000044.1 coordinate 45,880, forward strand.
CAAGTGGACGAAGACCGTCAAGAAATTGAGTCGAGGAGAGCCTCGTTACTCAAAGAGATCGAACAAGCTCAGCGTAAAGTTGCGGCTCTGCTCAACTTTAGTGACCACGGCTTTCCAGATTCTGTGAGAACTCCTGAACTTCTCGTGGAGTTTTGGCGAAACACCGCACTCCAAAAGACCTCGGCGGAACTCGAACTGAAGCTTCACAACGATGTCATCGGTCGCTGCTTTTCTCTGGAGAACAACTACAAAGAGCAACTCGACTACATTGGTGTGCAGCAAGGTGAAATCCAAGTGTATCTCGATGAACTTACGCAGCGTCGAGATGCTATTGTCGAGTTTTTCAGAGCACAAAATGCTTCCGATGAAAACACACAAGCTCTGCAGCGCAGAATCGTTGAGATCAACGTAAGAAACCTGGACACCGAAGGTCTTGAAGGCATTCTTCACGAAGCACTAACGAATATATCTGAAGTTACCGCAGATTATGACGAGCAGATAGAAACCATGAATTCCACCTACAAGGAAAACCTAGGGAAAATTGCCGCGTCCCAGGCTCGTCTTAAACTTGCGGAAGATCAGGCAGCAGCGTTTTCCAAGGCCATCAACGAAATTGCAAAACGTCGCGCGTCTCTTCAGGCAAGATACGACGAAACCCGTCGAAAAATCGAGAAAGTCTCTACGGAAAAACGTCGAGTTGAAGAACGTATTGCGTCGAGAGCTAGTCAAGAAGATGAGAGTCGGCAGCGAAGCAAGCGGAGCCGAAACGAGACAGAACAAACTCTCGAACTCGCCAAGGTTTCCTACGAGGGAATAACCAAAAGTATTGACGCAACAAACCTCGAACTTGAACAAAAGTCCAGATATATCGAACGGCTCGAATATCGCCTCGAATCGTTGAAGAAAACGTCGTATTTCAATGGGATTCTCGACGCCAAAGAGCACGAAATCCTACTTATGATGATCGACACACGCGACATTTTTGTCAGCGACGACAACATATTCAACGTTGTTTCCGAACGTCGAATGAAAGTTGAACAGGCTCTGGACGAACTTCAAGACGCAATTGGCTACGACAACGATAGTGTGTCGACTGAACACCGCGAACGCTACAACGAATTCAGAGCGTTCATCGAGAAGATAGGGAAGCTTTCCTCGACGATAAGCGACCTTGAAGATGAGCAAAAGTCCCGCGATGAAGTTATCGAGCAGCTAAGAGACAGCATCAGTGAAAGAGACCTCAATGTTGTACAACTGAACTCGCAGATTGTCTTGCTCACTGCTCAAATTGCAAGCGCCGCGCAAAGTACACCTAGTCAAAAAGAACAAGCGTCCTCGAGCAACAACGTTGAAGACAATGACGACGATGATAAACCGACTGTCTCTGCGGAAGAACGAGATGAACTCGAACGACAGCTTGTTGAATTGAAGCGTAAAGCACAGCTGGAAATCGACAACCTCAACGAAAAGGGGCGTAGACTACAGGCCGCTTACAACCAAACTAGCTCGAAAAACCTCCAACTTTCCAGAGAAAAGGGACAACTCGAGTTGCAATTGAAAAAACTGTCAAGCGAAGCGAAAACAATCGGAGCTCTTCGTCAAGAACAAGCAAAACAACAAGCAGAAATCACGCAGTTAAAAAAAGATAACGGCCGCGTGTACAGAGAAGAACAAGCAAAGCAAGCAACAAAAGTACAAGAACTAGACAGCGTACGAGCAGAGTTGGAAAGTATGACGGCAGCATTCACGGAGATCTCCAGTGAGAAAGACAGTCTTGAGCGTCAGCGAGACAGCTTGAATGCACAAAAGGCAACGCTCGACGCCCAGTTAATCGAGTTGAGCGACACGCTTTCCAGTCTCGAAGCTGAGAAAAGCACCGCCGAAGGAAGGTCAGCTCTGTCCGAAGACAGGATAAAGGAAATCAGCGGGCTTCTTGAGAGAACTGAAGTTCGCGCAAGTAAGGATCGACAACTCTACGACGCCAAACAACGCGAATCTAACGAAAGCGTCAAAAAACTTCAAGCTCAGCTACAACAAGTTGAATCAGAGCTAATAGGCGAGAAAACTAAACTTGTGCAACTTCAAGAGGAGTTAGGCAAGCAGAGAGCTCTTACCGAAGAACAACGGCTCAAAGCAGAGGCAAGTGCGAAGATAAAGAGCTCGGAGATCACCGATCCTGCAACTGGTCAGCTCTACACTCTCGAATTTGTACGCACCTTAAACGATCAAACTCGAAGATCCGATGCCACGGTTCGCGATATCTTGAGTACCTACGCAAGTTTTAAAACTCGTGACGATCCTATCAATAGGCTTGGCGCCGTATCAATAATACTTGAAGAAAAAGCCAGAAAGATTTCCGCGTTGGACTCAATGTTGTTTGAGGAAAGGAAGAAAACAAGTAGTCTAAACAAGGAAGTATCTACTTCAAGACAACAGATCAGAGAGCTATCTGAAGAACTAGAAAGACTTCGAAGAACCTTGGAAGCTCAACGAAAGACCCAGGAAGAGGCAACCAGAACACAAAGTTTAAATTTCAATCAGCTTAAGCAGTCGCTGCAAAACCTACTCAACGCGGTTCCTCTAGGCGACACAACTCAACGGCCACGCACAGTGGCCGATGCAATTGCTCTGCTAACCAGACACAAAAATGATCTAGCACAAACAAGCAGAGAATTAGCTGAACAGACAACGGCATTGGCGAAAGCGCAGGAGAAACTCGAGTCCGAGGAATTCAAGGAAGCTCAAACCATTTCGAACGGCGTAAAGCTGATCAACGAACGTCTTTCTAAGCTTCTTCAAGATCTCGGCGACACCAACGAAAGCAATGCAAATCTATCTTCAATTGAGCGATCCTTGGAAGCAATTGACCAGCTTACCTTAAAGGAACAACAGACAAGGCAGAAAATCGAAAGAATCGAGACTGCACATAAACTTGCCGTTGAATCGCTGCAAGCCCAGCTAAACGAAGTCAACCGCAAGCTAGAGGAAGCTCAACGAGAATCTTCACGGTACCTTCAGGGAAAAACCACTGCTGAAGAAATTCTTCGTAGTTTTCAGGCACAGCAAGTTGAGACCGCCAAGCAACTTCGCGGCTATCAGACAATGCTTGGAGGCTCGAAGAACAGCAAAGACCTGCAAGAAATGATGGTGAGATTTGTGACGGAGAAGAATGCCGAAATTACACGGTCGCTTCAGGAAACCATTGATTCGAAGGAACGTGAACTCGCAGATCTGAGAGCAAACCAACTCGCCCTTAGCGACGAAGATGAACGTTTGCGCAGTGAATTGAAGGCTGCTTACGAAGAAAGCACCAGAAACACCCAAGTGATCGATGAATCTCGGGAAAAGATTGCCGAACTTCAAGGAGAAGTGAGTGCTGTTCGCGCTCGCCTGGAAGAAGAAGAACGCACACGCTCCTCTTTACAGCAATCTCAAGCAGAAACCTACAAGCAACTGCAGATAAGCAACGAAGAAACGAAAAACGCGATCGAACAACTTAAGAGAACTAACTCCGAGGAACTTAAGTTATTGGAGAACACTCATCGACAAGAAGTTGAACAACTCATCCAGCAAATGGAAGCTCTTAAGACCAACCAACTGGCTAGGAACGCCGCAGAGCTCGATGAAAAAATTCTTCAGTTGACCAAATTGAATGCAGCCATTCAAGCCCAAGCGAACGCTCACCTCGAAGCTCTAGAGACACTCAAAGGCAACAACGCTGAACTTCTCGCTGAAACTGCAAAATACGATAGCGTTAAGAACGAGTTGGAAGACCAGGTAAAAACACTGCAAGATGAACTTAGTGGCATGGCCAATGAACGTGAACAAAGTAAAGCCGACGCTGCTCGAACGTTGGAGCGCATGCGAGAAGAGCTAGAGCACAGAAATCAAGAATACGCCAAGACCGTTGAAGAAAAGATCTCCGAGCAGGCACGCTACAATACGCTACTCGCAGAAAATACTCGTACACAGGCGGAGCTACGAGAGTCTATTAAAAAACTTGAGCAGGAACGTGAAAGTTCCAAGTCGACGCAAGACGCTCAGTTGCAAGCATTCCAACGGGAAATCGTGGGACTTCGCAACAAACTCTCCGAGGCAAACATCGAAGTTGAAAGTTTAACCTCGAAGCTGAATGCGGAAGCACTGTCGTTCAACAACCTAAAGAACACTGTTGAAGAGCTGAACAAACGACTTGAAGAGGCGAAAGAAGAATTTGCTGAGAAAAGTCGTCAAAACGAAAAACTCGTTGAAACAAAGAGTCGAGATCATGCAACCGCAATTCAGAAATTTCAAGTGCAACTCGAAGAACTTAGCTCGTTGTCCGCTAGACAAATCGAAGAACTGACTAGACTACGAGAAGTTCAAGATAACTTCAACAGGGAAAAAGCTACTCGAGAGTCTGTTGAACAGCAGCTTCTTCGACAAACGCTTGAAAATAGCGCCATGCAAGAAGCCATCCGCGCTCTACAGCTTGAAAGGGAAGCAAGCGAAAGCCGGCTGAACGAACAATCCGCAGAGGTCAGCAAGCTCCAAGCCTCTGAACGTCTGCTTATTGAAAGCCAAGAGAGTTCGAAATTCGAGATAAACAGACTCACCGAGGAGATTCAACGTGAAAAAGTTGCTGCAGATCAACGCGAAGCGAAATTACGCGCCGACATCGATCAAGCGAACGAAGCAAACGCAGCGCTCGACGCTCTTAATCAAACACTCAGAGCTAGCGAAGCATCGCAGGCGCGCATCTTGGAAACCCTTCAACGTCAGCAAAGCGATGAAATCGAACAACGCGAACGCTCGAAACAAGAACTAGAAAATTTGCGTAGAGAGTCCGCGGTACTTAGACAATCCTACGATGAAAGCGAAAAACTCTTGGAGAATCTACGCGGAGATCACAAGAAACTGAGTGACCTCAACGCAGAACTAAACCAAGACCTTCAACGCGAAACCGACGAGTCCCGTAAAATTCAACTCGACGCAGAGCGTAGTCGCAGTGAACTCGCCACACTCGCCGAACAACTCCGAACGAACACCGAGGAGTCTGAAAGTCGGTCGTCTCTATTGAACGCTCAAGTTCTGGAGCTTCGGTCAAGTTTATCGCGAATCTCCGAAAAGCTTGAAGCCTTCGCCGAAGAAAAGAAGAACAACGACGAACGATTTGCCAAGGCGAACAAACAAGAAGAAGAGGGAATTCGCAACGACGAAAAGGAGCTCAGAGAAGTGGAGAAGCGCAAACGCAGAGCTTTGTACGACGATAACGACGAAAATTCCTCGAGAAAAACGAGAAAACGCAACGACAGCGGTAATAGCTACTACGACAATCACCCAGAGTACATTATCGCAGCGAACGCCCAAAGTCTCATTGATGGAACGTCGCCAACTGTTCCCGTCTCTTTGTTCGACATTACCAAGGAACGAGATGCGTACGCCAGAGTCATTGGCGCCTTGGATATCACGGACAATCGAGGTATTTTCAGCATCGTTGAAGACTATGCAATTCGAAGTGGTGCGTTGCCACTCGAAACTCAGGTGGTCTTCAACACCTTTCACACGTTCGTAAACCTCGTGGCGGGAAACACGGGGCAGGCTGCCAACGTTTTCTGGACGTCAGAGCAAAAAGGCTATGAAGCACTCATAGCTGAAATTGTGGAGGCAGCGACCATCGACACAAACGCTGTCTCCGTCTCTGAGGTGAACAACTTCCCCCAGCTTCAACCCTTTCTTGAAACAACGCTAACGAAGATCATCGACGATCGCTTTATCACGGATCAGCCTTCGAGAGTGCCGAAAATTGCAGTGTTTCCCCAAAGCAGTCTTCCTTCCACTCAACCAAGAGGTCTGAGCAGCGACAAACTGCTTCTCGGTGAAGCTGAAGACGGTGAAGTCGACCGCTATCCTCTATTGAACTCACGCTACGGCTATCTACGAGAATCCTACGATTTCAACTCGACGATCAAGCGTCTGGTTCTTCCGGCTATCAACGCGCAAAACGCGGATGGTCTAAAATTCTCTGTGGAAGAGCCTACACCAGAAGACCCCTGGACAACCATGCCAGAGGGAGCGTCCAAACAGGTTGTAGTCAAGGCTCTCGCCAACAACATCGTGCAGCATCTTCACGTGGGCAATCAAGGCGGTCGAGTTATTCGTCGACCAACTGTACTCAGCGTCCGAAAACTTCTGGACACCATTGCCAAGGAAAGAATCACCTCCGAAATGACCTACTCTGCTGAACGGTACGTTGGCTTGAATCAACGTATCATAGGTGTTCTCGGTTCTGTCGTCGACAATACCTTTTTCGCCGCGTTCAACCTGGCCCTACAGGAAACGGGTGTCGCCTTCGACTTTACAAGCCCTCTTTTCTACGGGGCACTTTTGTCTGTCAAGTTTGCTTCGTTTGTGGGAGCTCGGTATCTATTGATCAAGGCAGAATCAAAGTCAACGGCTAAGACCGGCCGTTCGATGCATCTACGTTCGGTGATTAGCCGTCAACTCGAGGAGTTTCTTAGATCGGGCAACGGAATTACGCCTACGCAAATCCCAACTTTCGAGAGCGTCTACACTCAAAACGTTGCCAATCAATCTCTACTTGAGTATAGAACAACGCAAAAACGCAATCGTCTAGGCGATGATCGTCTTCTTCGAAACACCGACGCTCCCAAGAGGGTAAAAACTCCTTCAGTTTTTTTCTAGCCGTCGAGCCAAAAAACTTTTTCCCCTTACAGCGAAGAAATCAACGCGCGCGAAAAAAAAACGAAAAAAAAATGAGTGGGCGTCCCAATCAACGATTTCGCAAGGCCAAGGTTGTCCCAGAGGCCAAGCCGCCAAGCGACGACGAAGAAGATGATGGAGAAGTTGAAGCCAGTCAACAACGAGAACCTTCACGAGCAAAGCCTGCAGCACCAAGGTTCAAGCATTCCGATGTTCGCACTGCAACGTTTTCCGTTAGTTGGTCGGGAACACTCGATCAACTGCAAACTGTTGAAGCGTTCAGCATGGCACAGCTTGTCAACGATCCTTCTGCTCTGTTTCCCAGTGGAGTTCCCAGTGAAGGAGAGTCGACACAGGGAGTCATCACTGGCGCTTGCGTGAAATCCGTTCACACGGATTTTCCCTTCGCAGTGATTGCCTCTTCGCCAGTCTTCGAGTCTTCACACGTTGTTTCGCCTCCAGGTCGTCCAGTGCAACGAGGCTTCGAAATCCTCTATCCGGGTTCCAGTAAGCTCGCCGTCAACAAGGCCTTGGTGACAAAGACAAAGGAAATCAATCCTGCGATCGTCGAGAAGTTTGGACACATCGATCCAAAGAACATCGAGTCTGTTTCGTTTATCACAGACCACCACGGCGTTGAAACTGAAGTCGACATTTGGGATGGAAATCCTCTGATTCCCGTGCTGCAACATCTGTCCGAGACCACCAGGAGGGACGAGTACAAAGTTGCCCTTGCGACGAGCTCAAAGAAAGAGAGAGGTCTTCGTATCAAGAAGACTCTCTACGATAAACTCCGCACCTGCTACAACCAACAGGTTGTTCCTCATCTCTCTCAGCAAGACCTATCCACTGTACCTTTCAAACTTGAGCGTGTTGGTGCCGATTGGAGTGATCCAATTTCACCTGAACTCGCCGACCCGCGTTGGATGTCGACAACTTTCACGGCCACCACTGAAATTGAGGTGTCTTACAAACTTGCAATTCGTCCACCTGCTCCGTCTGCCTCTTCAGCTGGGGCAGCGTCTTCATCGTCATCGTCGTCTCAGCAGTAAAAAAAACAACAAGCTTTAAGTAAACTTTTCACCTCCATTCACCTCTTCTTTCTCGAGGGTTGCTTTTTTTTTGCATTCTTTCGTATGAACAGGCTAGTGCGCCACAAAAAGAAAAAAAAATGCTATTCGTCGTGGAATGTGCGTCGCTGGTAGTCTACGCAGTGACGATACTCCTGGCGTTTGTCTTTGGTCTTGCCAGAGGAAAGAGAGCACGCAAGGTCATCATTCACTTTATCTTCTTTTCTCTGATTTATATGATCGTGCTTTGTTGGATAGGCATGACTTCAGCATGGAACATCGTAAGACCTTCAGATGGAGAACGCATTGACATGGTGAGGTTCACAAAGAACGTTGTGTTCTCTAGTACATGTGTTCTCATCGTCACGAACATCATCAATAAGTTCTCTGCCTACACAATAATACACGGACTGAACTTTGCCTTCGCCTACTTTTCCCTCTACAATGCAATGCTCGACGATCTCTACGAAGATCGACTTACCTGGCTGGAGATTTCCTGTGTGCTCTCGATTTTTCGATTTTTCTACCTACTCAAAGAAATCATCGACGGCAAGCGCTACAACCCGATAATAGCCAAGGTTGTCGTGGGCTTCAACATAGCCTACGATATACTCTACTACATGGTGTTCATTATGTCGCCCTATTTCCAGAATCTCATCTCCTTCTATTCCATGAACGTGGTGATGAGTGTTTTAGATTTGGTGTTTGTTCCTCTTTGCGCGCTCATTGTTGTACACTACAACTGGATTTCCATGTCTCAGGACTACAGCAATCAACAACAAGACTACCTGGCAGTGAACGCCGCTCAACGCAAGTTTGAAAACGAAGTTGCGAGCGGAAAGATAAGTCGAAGAGAAGTTCGAGACGCGTTTCACAGTCATTAAAAAAAACGACAAAGAGAGACTTTAATCAGTTGGAGAAAGATTTGGTGTTTGTGCAATGCGAGGCGTGTACACTGTTGTTCGATCTTGTTGTGTTGCATAGAGCTTTCTGGATGTTGTAAGATCAACTCGTTCAAGAGCTTGCCGATTGCGCCTTTGGTTCTCTTCGAGTAGTGTGCGCGTGTCGGACGTTGAAACAAATTTTGCACGCATTGAATGTCTTGTCGTATTCAACTTGTAGAAGAGCACGCTTAGACGTGCTTTACCCGGCGAAGAAGCCAGTAGTTTAAAGATGGCATAGGCCGCTCCCTTGCCGCTGTATTCAAGCACACAGATGTAAGTTCTTTCAAGACTTGAACACTCGGCGATTCGAGAAAGACTGTAGTTTGGAAAGCCGCTCAACTGCACAAGGTTGGTTCGATGATCGACGTCCAGGTGTTCGTGCTTGCGCCACCGACGAAACCAACAAGGCACGACAGCTTCGTGATTTTCGTGGGGAATAACAACGTGCTTCGTGAACGTGTACAACGACCAAGCACCTAGGCTCTTCATCGAGGCGGTGTTATCCCAGTGCTCATAGGTAGACGAAAGACTTTGCCCTTCAACGTTCAGAACAAGTGGTGTGTCTCCATTCCAGGTTGTTCGTGCGTTAGCCAGAAGGACTTTTCTTTGCGTGAAGATAAGATAGGTGAGCTCAGCGTCGGTGGGCTTAAGATAGATCCGATTTTGACTGGCTAGTTCGTAGTAGGGAGTTCGTTGATTCCCAAAGATGAGCGCTCTACCCAAGGACACCAAATAGGAGAGTTTGTTTGCGTAGTCGTAGCTATCGACAACGACAGCGAGAGATTGAATCGTTGGTCGCCCGCTCAGAGTTTTTGTGATGGCCGTAACAAGAATACTCGTGCAGCTTCGCAGACCCACCATTGCAATCGCGTAGTAGCTTTGAGTGCTCGCCGTTTTTGGAACAAGCGAAAAGCCGAGGTGCAGCTGAACGCCATTCATTTCAAATGTAAACTCAGAGACACCATCGTCACCACCATCGTCTCCGTCTGTGGACGCACTCTCTTTGCTTCCAACATTGTATTCAACGTATTTTGTGTCGTAGCTGTCCGACGTTTCACTTTTTGCGTGTACGTTGCGATTGAACGAGACGTATCGAGTCGGAGTCGCTTCGAACCTGAACGACGTTTTCTTTGAAGGATTGTCCAAGTCGTCTTGATCGCGTCGCCAGCCTATCTTTGGATATGCGTCTTTTTCGGAAGCGCTGATCTTTGAACTGTTCTCAGAGCGAAATGCAGCTTGAGCGTACTCTTCAATACTTCTCTGTTGTCGAGAGAACACATGCACTGGAAGTTCGATTGGAGGCACTGTGTCTCGTACAAGTTCGCGCACTTTAGTGTCTTTGTTGCTAGAGTTAAGCAGCTTGAATGACCCATAAAGACGCAATTGATTTTCTCCAGTAGTAGTAGTAGTCGTCGCCATAAAAGACGACGACGACGACGAAGAACTTGCTGACATTTCCCCCACCCTTGATCGCAGTGAAATCCTGGTGCAGCAAATCTTCAACGTGAAAAAATGTTCAACATATTAAACCCGCGCAGACACCACGACGAAGAACGTAGAAAACTCGGAAAGAATGCAGACATTTCAGTGGATCTTGCTTGTACAATGGTGAGCAGCGGTGACATCGTCTTGTTTAGTGGGGAATCTCAAACGTCCGTGGCAGTCACAGTCTTCTGTGGATCGAAGTGGTCGCACGTTGGCATTGTCTATCTTCCCAGCGACGACGCAGAACCGCAGCTCTTTGAATCGGTGAAGTCTCCAGACAAAAACATCGATCTTCGAACAGGCAAGAAGGCTAGTGGTGTTCGAATAGTAAGTCTTCGCTACGCGCTATCGACTTTCAAAGGTCACGCAGTTGCAATTCGAACATTGAGCTTACCTCGTGCACTAATGCAAGAGAAACGCTTCAGCAAGACCTTCTACAAAACCATGCGAACGGCGATGAAAGAATCCATTGATCTCTACCATGGAAAACCCTACGAAATGCGGATATTCAACTTTGTCATGGCTCGATTTATCTTCATTTCCATCTGCGAAGAGATGCCAGAGGCGCTGTTTTGCTCGGAACTCGTTGCACTCTGCCTAAAGCGAGCGAACATTCTTCTCTGCGATAGATCGAGTATCCAATTCATTCCCGAAGATTTTAGCGCAGAAGGCACGGTCAGGCCATCGTGTCCTCCCGAACTAAACGTTGGCTCAATGGTCAACTGCATTCACATGATCTTCAGTAAAACCCACTATGTTCGTGTACCCTCGGGATTCGAAGAAGCAGACGACAGAAAATCGCCACTCCACGTACTATCACCACCACAGAGATTTACACAAACGAGAGCCGCTTCTTCTTCTTCCTCGCCGTCGTCATCATCGACATCTCAAGACTTTCATGTTGCAAAGAGGCCTACGTCTACTAGCAGCAAGACGAAAAAAGAAAGACAACTTGTTTATCGAAAACAGCGTGCAGGCGCGCTCCTTTCCATAGGTTCCAGCAGTAGCGACGACGACAACAACAATGACGACGATGATGATGGGAGCGAGTTGATTATCGATGACGATGACGACGATGATGACGACTACGTTTAAAAGCCGATGGCGTCATCTTTCTTCTTCTCCGAGAGAAGCACACGCGTTATCCTCCACATGGTTGAAAACCACGTAATACCTCCAAGAAAAGATAGAGCAATCATGAAGAACACAAGATTTCCCGACTGCATGTTCTGTCCGTGCGTTGACATCGTGTAGATGTAACAGAGACAAGAAACAATGTACCATATCAAGTGAAGATGTGTCATTGACTCTGAGAACTCTAAATCATAGAGAACCTCGCGCAAGCAGACGATTGCATAGAAGATGTTTGCGCCTCCATACATGATGACAGGTGCGAGAACGGTTGACGTTTCTTCGCGCGTTCCATCAAGACGTTCGCTTGCCAGTCGAAAGAACTCTTCGACTTGTTTGCGTTCTTCATTCGTTGCATCGTTGAGCCCAAGCACCTTATTGATGTACTTTTCAATAACTGGCGTGTCGAGTTTCTCTTTTTCGTCTAGACGTCTTTGTCCTTCTTCGGCCTTTGAACGCCACATTTCCGCTTCGGTTAAGCGTTGCGCTGTCACATCGTCGGCGACGTGATTGAAAACAATAACGTCCGGACGCACCACAGCAAAAAATCCAATGATGAAGAACACCGTGACTGAGATGGCCAGTACGAAGCGAATCGTTCGTTCGATTCGATAACGCGTCATTTCAAGGTCTGACATCGTTTCAATGATGTGAGCCTTGCCTGCACAACACATATCTGGCGTGTCCGAATTGATTGTCGTAAAAACACAACAGGATTCGTCGCGATCTTGTGGATCAACTACACCACAGTACTGTCGTTCGTAACACTCCGCGATAAAGCTACAGCAGTTGTAGTCGTCCGATTTGTTAAAAACCCTGCTTGCTCCCTGAAACATTCAAGTGTTGGCGATTAGAAGGGGGAAAAAAGGAATTTTTATTTATTTTCTCCTTCTTCTCACGTTCTTAAAGAATCGACTTTGGTTTCTTTGCATTGGCGTTGCGCCGTTCCGTGACCTTTCTCAGATGATCGACCATGACTGCAACGGCGAGATACTCAAGGAACTTGGAGATGTAAATGTCGAAGGAGCTAATCAACGAAGAGAATGGATTGGTTGTATCGACAATACATGGGGCGGCCGTTCCAAGAGAAAGATAGGTGCCCAATTGAATAAAGTACAACCAATTTCCCAGGACAAGCGAAGAATTCACCTCGTGGAACATGTTATGATGCCAGAGCCACATCATCGTGTAGATCATCGACATCGCAACGGCTTTTGTGGCGAGAACAAAGAAGTAGGCAAAGATGTTGACACCTTCGTCGTTGTCGTTTTTGTTGTCGTAGAGCGGAAAGATGAACCCCCTGAACAGAGCGTAGAAGGCAACGAAGAGTATGATGCTCGAGGCAATCGTGTAGATAATCACCGAAGCAGTGTGTTGATAGACGAGCTCCACCATCAGCGTAAAGAGAAAGGACACCAGAGTCATCGATGCAAAGAACATTGCTGCTCGAACTGGACTACGAGCAATTTTCTCAAAGTACCCCATCTTCTACGTCGTCGTCGTCGCCTTCTTCCCTTTCTTCTTGGGTGCTCTAGAAATGACTTTCTGTACGTAGGTTCTACGTAGCGACGTGTTCAGCTGAGAGAGTAGATCGACGCGAAGCGATGGAGTTGACCACCAGGATTCTTGCTTGTAAGCCGCGTACTTTCTTCCTGGATTAAGATAGACAACGTAGCTGCGTGATACGTTTTTAGCGTAGATGTTTGTCAGAGCTTCGGCTCCAAACCAAAGCTGCAGCTGGTGGTGATTGTGCACACTGTTTGGAATCTTAGAGCCCGCTTCGCCTTGCATCATCTTCGACGTGCCTATGGTTCTCGGCGTTAGACGGTCGAAGAGATAGCCGGTCTTTAGCTCGAGAACACAAAGTTCCGTGGGATTTTTCAGACTGTCGACGCAGAGAACATCGATTGCCGTGGCAATGCGCATGTTGGGAAATCCCACGACAACTTCACAGTCGAAGACCTTGAGGTTGTTGTCCTTGAGAAAGTTCTTGAACTCGTCGAGCATGTGCGTAATCGAGATTGAATTGGCTCGAGTTCTCCGCGTGGCCTTTCCAAACTTCTCCTTGCATAGACAAAGCTTCTTTTTGCAGGTGCACTTGGTCTTCTTGCCTGGCTTGCAAGCGCAGATGATCGATCCACACATGTACGCGTGAAAAACATGACGATGAAACGCCTCGCCCAGCGAAAGACTTGAACCGCCAGCTCCTCGCCGACCAACTTTGAAGCTGCGAAAGTTAGCGTTGTAGAATGAAGCGCCGAGAGCGTTGAGCGCTCCCCGACAGTGAACGCCGTTGACGGAAAAGCCCTTGTGTCCCGACAGCGGAACGTTCACCTTTGAGTTTGAACGAATGGTTCCTAGTAGCTCCTGCATTCGAGTTTCCTACAAGCATTGAAGTTGAGTCGATGAATTTCCTTCCAGAGAGTGTATACACTTTCGATCGTCGCTTTCATCAGCGAAGGGGAAAATGGAAAGTATCTCGTGTGTGCTACGTGCACAGGTATGTGCTCTTCGAAAATGAGAAAGCACCAATGCATCGATTGAATCTGTGGAATGCTGTAGACATCAGTGTCCATTGCTAGATTGACAGCTCTAAAGACGCGTCCTTCAACGTTGGCATCGACAATGACGATCGTGTTGTCCGCTTCGCTTTTCATCTTGAATAGCTGGTCAACTGAAGACGATGATGACGACGACAATTCTCTTGGTTTTGCAGGCATGGATTCATCGTCGTCGTCGTCGCTAACATAGCAAACATCTTGATTGTCGTCATCATCATCACCACCACTACTGTCGCTAATCGTGGGAGCATCGCCACTTTGAAATCTGTAACGCTTTGCAGTGTGCTTTGCAATGTTTGGAATGCTATCGTAGGCAACCATCGTCGATTGAGCGAGTGAAGTTGCAAATGCGGTGGAGATAGCCTTTTTAATCTCGATGTTTGGGATGGTGGTGTACGCTGAAGCACCGTAGGGAGAAATCATGAGCACAACACCAATGCCAACAATGTGACTTTTCACAATGCTTGTGAACGCCTTGCACACGTTTACCTTCAAATCGCTTGTCGTCGACTGAAGTAGCTTGTAGCGTCTATTGTAGATTGTTGGATGTCGCAGGCGTTTTGGTCTTGACGCCATTGTTATTATTTTTCTTTTTTTTTCTCTCTAAATTTACATTTGAGAGGAAAAAAAAAGAAAAGGAAAAATCCCCTCAAGCGAAATGGCGGCTTTCCATGTATCTCAACTCGAATTGGCCTCCAAAACCCCAGTTCTTTACTATTCAATGAGCAAGAAAGACGAGCCTCTCATTCATGCAAACATGATCCTCAGCGTTGCAGAGAACGTCTGCTTGCCTATTAAAGGACGGCTACAATCTATTCGCGCACTGGCAAGTTCAACATTCGACTCGAACGATGATCTGTCCATACTTCAGTACTTCTGCCACGAACTTCTTGAAAATCCGGCATATCTAACAACGCCGAAGGACATGCCGCCATGTGGAATGACGATGGAAGAGTACAATTCAAACGTATTTTCGAAGCGACCAAAAGAAAACGCCAAACGTGCGCTAGGCGAACGCTACGAATCACTGTGCTCCAACTGTCTCTACAACTTCTGTCATCTCTATATCAAAACCTGTCTTGAGCACAATTGGATCAACGTTAAAGGCGACAAGGGCTTTGAAGTCATTCCGCTTGAAACGTTGACGCTGACATTTCAAGGTGCTCTCAGTTTCGTCTTTTGTTGTGGCTGCACTTTCAACCTCAGCGCAAAAACAACGCCAACGCATCGAGTCCAAAGAGCAATGATCGAGGAGTCAAGATACATAAGCAGGTTCATCGAAACCTACAGGAGAGTGTCCACTTCAGTCTGTCTACTCTCGGACAAGAGTGTTGCCAACGCCAAGGCACTAGAACTCATTCCCACTGGAAACCTCGTCGAAGGCATTGTCGATTATCTAGAACTGCCAAGAGATCGAAATTTGAGTTGGGCTACCGCGTTTATGGTGTGTATCGACAGCATTAATGTTCGTCCGGAAAGTTCCAAGCATGGGTTGTCAAGAAAGAGCATTGCGTATTTTACCCTGTTAAGATCAACGACCGAATGCATTCAAATCTACTTTGTTGTTGACCGACGTACCGGAAAGGTTTTTCTACGTACCTCTTCAAACTTCAACAAGGAAGTCATTCTGATCGACTGATGGGGGGAGAGAAAAAGACAAAGAACATACCAAGCGAAAGGAGAAAACGAGTGGAAGAAAAGAGAGAATGAATGCGAAGAAAGACGTACATTTGTTGTAGCAGCGTAGACTTCCAACGCCTTTTCTGAATCGGCAGTTGGATCACGAACCACCATCGTGTCTTGATTCATGATCTTGTTTGGATTGTTCAAGTAGGCAATGCCACGAGGGTCTTTCCTAAGGAAAGAGGTGATCATGTTCATCACGCGAACCGAAGCTTTCTTAACGTTGGCAAAGATCGTCAGTTTGATCTCTGGAATACAGATGATCAACGCCGCAGCAACAGATGCAATGCAAGTGGTCTTGCCGACGCGACGACTCGCCAAAATCAAGAGAAGTTCATAGATGTCCGGTGCTTTGAGTATCCCGAGGATTCGATCTTTGTGGACTTCCAAGTCGTTGCGATAGATCATAGGGAGGCAAGCGCTCAAGATGAACGCCACCATCTTTTGCTGATCTAGACGAAGAGAATAGGGCGTTCCATCGCCATTCTTGTAGCCGTTGATTGTCTTCACAATGTTGTTGAAGAGTATGTCGCCGTAGACCGCCTTATCTGGTTCGGAGTCCACTCGATGTTGAATGGCGTCGCTAATGTTCGTCAGGGAAAAGACGCTGGTGAATTCCTTGCGTGCAGCTATACACCTGTCGATGACACCCAAGAACTTTCGACATCGAGTCGACGCTCTAAGACGAAAAGCATTGTTTCTTCTCTGCACTGACGATCTTGCTCTTGCAACAGCCGCATCTAGAAGTTCCATGCGATGAACGAACAACGAGTTTTTTTTTCTTCGTTCAAGGAAAAAAAATTCCTTTCGCTCGGAGGGTCTTTTTAGGTTTCTTCATTTTCTTTTCTGAGGATCGGTGGACATGAAACGTGGAATTTGGAAGCATGGTACATGCGTTTAGCCCAACCCTTCTTGCTGAAGCCGTACAAAGAAAGTTTGACGGGCTTTTCATCGGAGCTTAACATGAATGCTGTACCATCGACGACCTTGCGATGAGGGAAGACTCCATTGCTAAGATATTGTAGAGTCCAAACGGCTTGAGAGGCAATCTTTCGTAGGACTTCCATAGAGGGGAAATTCTTTGCTCGAGTTTCGTCCGACGCTTTTTTGCATGTGTAAATACAATCGACAAAATGCGTGAGAACTCGCAAGTCCAATGAATAGCAGAGTTCTCCGCTATAGGTATCAGGATCTTGAAAACAGTAGACCTGGAGCATGTGATCAAAGTCTTTGAGGTATTTGATGAATGCGTACCAAACGAATTGTTTGCCTGCTCCCTTGTTCAAAAGATCCGTTTGAATATAATCGTGCACCTCTGAAGAGAGCATCAATACAAGAACATAGGTTTCCACTGGACTGCGCATGTCGTGGCCATCGACACTGTGTTTTTTTCGAGCTTCTCCGAGAATCTCCAGATACATTCCTCGAACATCAATGTGGTATTCCTGCCAAATGGTGACGTTTCGAGGTCTCTTTGTTCTTGATGACGACGATGACGATGAAGAAGAAGATGACGACGACGAAGATCTTTCATCGCTACAACCAACTTGAAGTAGAACTCCTGGATTCACGGCAAGTTGCTCGTCTCGTACCGAAAGATCTTTTCGACGTTTTGCGTCTTCTTCTTTGTAGGCTAGATACTCATCGCTCGGAGCTTCACTTCCCGTGCTTCTCATGGTGACAAACCAAATAACTCTGTCTGGATGCAAAGAGTAGATTCTCTTCATTTGGAGAAGACCGATCATGAGAACATCGGCATCGTTGGAGTAGATGTGCATGTTTTTCTCGGGAAATACGACAACTGTCCAAAACCACACATCCAAATCCGCTTCGCTGATGTTATCGTTCACAAATTCGTGCATGTAACGCGAAGACTTGTTTGTGCACTCTAGCGGAGGAACGACCACTGGAATCTTTCGAGTAGCGCCATCAATAGCCATGAACGGTTTGATGTGTTGGATCTCCACGCCACGAGAAAAGATAAACGTCTTGCCTTCGGGAAGACATTGACGAAATCGCTCCGAGGCAAAAGTTCGAGTTAGATAGGCGTAGTAGTCTGCCTTGATTTCCATGTCTTCGAAGATGTTTCGAATTTCACCTGGCATAGGACAATCGTCGAGAAAGTAATCCACCTGTCCTGGAGGAAGAACCACCTCTTCATCATTGGCACTCCTGTTCACTCGCTTGGTTTTCGTAGCGGTTTTTTCGCCACGACGACGATTGTATGGATCCAAGCAAACAACAACCGTGTGGATTTTCGTGTGTTCAAGTAGTTGCAAAGGTTGATGAAATGCCTTGAACACAAAGTCAAAGCACGACATTCGTTCATAGCGTTGCAACGTTTTGTTGTGAACAAGAGGCACTCTTATCTTGTAAAGAGCGGCAGGGTGATCAAACGCAATGACTTCAATGCCAGTCTTGTCGGTTACATCGTCGTTTGTTGATCCATCGACGTGTGGAATGATGCAATTGTCATAGTCGCGTCTGATGGCTTGCCAAGGCACTTTCGTTATAGTCATTTTCTCACTTTTTTTTAGTTTAATTTTTTTTTAAAAAAACCCAAGAAAAAAAATGGCAGCCACCGACGAAACTAAACTTAACATTTCTTTCACCGACTATTGTTATGGTGCACCCAAAGTTTCACCCTACTACAACGTTCTCCAGCTACTCTTTAAAACGCTGAAAGCCAGCGCCGATTCAGCGTCAACGTCTAGTTCATGGCGGCATCGAGACAACATTGCAGCCAACCTTGGAAACGTTGTTGTCGCTGTAAACTCTGAGAATCCCAGGGAAGTTCTTGGCTTTTGTGTAGCCAGTGCGGAATGGTGTGCTCATGCCAATACCACCTACATTGTTGTGTACTTCATTGAATCGTTTAGACCCAGAGAAAAGGTAGCAACGCAACTACTCGACTATCTATTTGAACGACAATCCAAGAGAATGACTTTGATTCCCACGTCAAAGAAAGCGAAAACATCAAGGCGACTTCTACTCATAAGTAATCCTCGCGAAGAAGCGCTAAGCTTCTGGAACTACTACATGGCGAGAAAAGAAGGCAGTGTCGGTCTACTGAAGTGGTTTGTTGGCAGCGGGTTTGGACATTCTTCAGGACCTTTGCTCGACATCCAACTTCCTTTGAATGGCGTGACCTTCTTAAAGCTGATCGTAGATTTAAAAAGAACAATGGACTTGAAGGCTGTGAGACCATTCACCTTTTCAAGCTGTGAAGGTGGAGGTATTATATTTACTAGAGCGTCTTGGGACTACAGCGTTACACTCTTCTTCACCGAGGATGTTTGGCCTTGTAGCGCGGAAACCTGGAAAAAGAACTGGCATCAAATGCAAGATCTTGTAGTGCTACGTGCACGTGAAGTTAAGACAAAGATCCTATGCCCAGTTAATCGTCGACTAGACACATCATACCTACCCGTGCTATGTAGTGTCTTTCAAAGGTTTCTTATTACCATGCATTTTATTTTTTAAAAGAAAAAAATCTCACGCGCGCTCTCTCTTTCTTTTCGCACAGAAAATGGCAGGTGCGGTGAAGGGCGTCATTGACGACACTGCACTGATGAAGTTCATGGGCGATCTCAGTCACAAGAATCTAACGAGAGACATAAGTGAAGAAGAAGTTGCTCAGAGCGTCGATTGGGTGCTCTTCCACGTTGCAATTCCAGGGTTTGCTCGCGACAGGATTGGTCCGTGCCTCGTCATTGGCGCATCTCGACCTGTGGACGGACTGCCCTCTGCCGAATACCTTGTGCGACCTGTAACACCATGGGGAGACGAGAAAAGACTAATGCGCAACGGAATTGTCGCAGTGCCTTCTCGAATCCTAACGAACTTCGCCAAGACTCCTCTGAACTACGTTACCCTGTTAAGATCGATTATCGTGGACTTCATTCCGGATTTTGCCAACGTTGGGAATAGCACCATCACGCTCTACGAGTACACTCCACGCAAAGATGAAAACACCGACGACAAAGGCAGAAAAGCTGCAATGAAACTCAAAGAGATGCTCATCGACATCGAGAACGGCAACAAGGACACCGATCTTGCACTGAATATCTTCGAGTATTCAAATGCAGACATCGCTTCGTCGATGATGCTCAGAGCAGAACACGTTCGATCGGCGTCCGTTGAACGACAGCTCATCTATCCAGATCGAATTAGCTTTAGTATAGCCACGAAGCACACTGCAGAATGCACCTCTATCTCTATCAATGCGGATCTTCTCATGCCCGGCTTTATCAAAGTGACTGCCGGCAGGTTTTGTGGCGTTGAATCATCCGGCGAATGGCTGGACCGGTACTTCCGCTCTTCACCAAAGTGAATGAACCAGAGACGAACGTCGAAGATTCCTTGGAGGTTGTGGAACACACAATCGAAGAAAATAAACACTACGATGAAGAACGTCAACAGTCTATGCTCGCTGCCTTCAAGCAGATGCTAGGTAAGATCATCATTGTGTTTGCAGCGCAAATGTCGGTACCAACAACAACCACAGAACTTTACATTCGCTATCTTTTCAACTTCTTCGTTGTTGCCGTCGTTGCCTACATGTTAAAGACCTGGCTTACCGTCAAAGCCAAGAGCTTCTATCTGACGGTAGGTCATTATGTACACAAGGTTGCGCTAGAATCCGTTTCCCTGCTCTTCGACTTCTTCGTCGTATCTATTTTTGGTCTCATTCGCTCGCGAGGAGAATACAGTATCGACGATGTACCCTTCGTCGTCGTCGTGCTAGTGCTCTTCAACCTGCTCATCAACATTTGGATTCGACATATTTCAAATTTAAGATTTGGCTATTTTTCAAAGGAAGATTAAAAAAAACTCGGGAAAAAAAAGAAAGGAAATGTCACGTGGATCACCGTATGGTCGACCAATACTTGACTTTGGCGCGCCGACACTTGAACAGCCGGTCGCTTGTGAAACAATGCCAGTTGGTCAAGAGACTGAGTCCATCGTCGACTCCGAAAACAGCGTAGCCACCTCGATGAAAGTGATGTTTCTCCACTTACAAGATAACATTGTAAATTTTTCAGCACAGTCGTTCATCAAAACTCACGAAACATCGTTGCTCTACTGTATCGTTGGTCTTTGCGTGCTACTGTTTCTTGGAGTGCTCTACACAACTTGGAAGATTGTCAAGTATCGAAGACAACAGCAAATCCTCGCAAGAGCTGCATTCTAAGATGGCGAGTCGTTATCTAGATCTTGAAGATTACCAAACGCAGGACCCAGATGCTCTCACACTACCTATGGGCTTGACGTTTAACGATGATGATGACGACGATGGATATGATGGTAACTTTGGAGCTTCATCGTCCACTACAAGCGGTGTCAACAACAACAATCCACCACATTCAAGCAACGACCTTCTACAACCAAGCGACAGCGACGATAGCGTTTTTATACCACATCCACCATCTCCAACATTTCAAGAAAATGCAGACAACAACGACGACGACGATCTCGACAACATCGATTTGATTCTTGATTCACAGTTCTTCAACGAGCACGCACAACCTCTTGGCGACGACGACATCATCAACAGCAGCTCCGATGAAGAAGTCATTCACATTGCAAGGAACTCGAGGTTTGTTGGTGCAGTCGACGATGAAGATGATGCAGTCGACTACTATTCAACGCAATCGCAAAGCTTACACACAATAAATCGTCTTTTGCACGCACGCGAATTCTTTCACTCGCGAAGTTACGGCAACTTCTCCAGTAAGACTGTTAAGCAAGCTGTAGCACAGTTTCTTCAACGGGAAGGTCGCGCTAGCGACAACTCGGTGGAAGAATACTCTCTACGACAGCTCGTGGACAAGTCAAAAGCCAACGCTTTCGACGTTAAGCCTCTGCGCAATGCACTCAATCTGCTCGCTCTGCACCTTCTTCATCCATTGAAAAACGTAGTGTTCATCATCGAACCGATCAAAGGTGTCTACCTTATCGAGTCTGAGCACCATCGAATCCCCGAGCAGAACGAGCGTTACGCCCGTCCCTATGGATGTCTTGTCGTGCAAGAAACTCGATCGTCTAGAGGACGCGACGAAACAAGCCTGTTTGCACTGAGCGTCGCTGAATGGAATATCCTCGTCATGCCGCAATTTGAAGTGGTTTCTGTCAGCTTTGTTGTTGGTCGCCTGACCGGAGAAATTCCCTGCCGAGACGTCAATGCACGAGAGTACAGCGATCTTTCATCGATCCGAGAACTTGCTTCTCTGCGAGACTCCAATGAACTCTCCCGACTCTTCTATGACTCGGGAGACCTTCAAGATCTGGCGATGCAACAGGCGTTCTTTGTTCGTCGTGAGCTCGACAACTGTGTCGTCAAGGACACTCGACTTTTTGCAGTAGATCGATGCGGCGACAGAGCAAAGACCATCGATCTGCTGCAAAATGAAAGCCGGGGAACCTTGGTCTTTACAGTGTCGAGTGGAGACGTACATTCGCAGTTCTACGGAGAACCCAAGGACACGCTTGGTACACGAACACTTGCCGGTAGGACGCATCGTCGGTCGTTTAAGTCCACTGCGTTTGGCGAAGACTATAGTCGTCATTTTCTCTTTGAGGGCACTTGGTATCTGCTACCAAAGCTGCTCGGCAAAGTCTTCCCTTCGGTGGAGTCAACGCCCAGAAACAGCAAACCACATCTCTCGACCACGCCAAGAAAGATTCAAATGGGTGCACCGGAAATCAAGAACATCCACAGTTCCATGCTTGCGGCATTTCTTTCGCGGTTTCAATCTGAAGCGGCGTATCAAATCTCCACGCTACCTATAGACAAACAGCCCAACACCAACGATGACTACGACAGTGGCAGCGATACGCAGGACGAGTGGACATCGGATAGCGAGGTTATCGACAGCGACGACGACGATGAAACTGTTTCGGAGATAGTCGTGAAGGTCGACCACATTGAAAAATTCACCTTGGAATCGCAGCAACGCCGCTATTGCACGCTCTATCTTTTTCTTCATGCAATCTTTGGCAATCCTAGTTTGTTTGCAGAAAAGGGTTCCCTGCAAGCATGGGTGGACTCAAATCCAACCGATACCGTAAAGCGCTACAAAGAAAGCTTCTACATTCAGCATGTCATGCGCTGTGTCCTTTTGGCGAAACGGAAGTTCCAGTATCTCAGCGAACTGGACGGTTGGTTTACCTGGGTGCATTCAAGGAGAATTCAACCTCCAAACGATTACATCAGCGTAGATCAATACCACCGAAGCCTGCAGCAAGGTGCGTTCTTCTCGCATCAAAATGGCACCATGTTTGCTTCCTACAAGCACCCAGTCAATCGAAAGTTCTCCGTGAATGAGTGGTATGTCGAAGTGCCAAAGATCGCCGCGCACATCTTCACAAAATTCGGTGTTCAGGTTACCCCACTCAAGTTCGACAAAAACGCCTCGCTACTGATTAGCGCGTGCGTTGAAGCATGTTTTGTCATGCATGTACTCACCACCGATGGAGTGCGACTCAAAGGCAGGCGTCTTCAACGAGACAGTCTCTACGGCTACCAGTACCTCTACGATGAGGACGTCGACTCTGTGGAAAATCAGCTGAGTCACCAGCACCAACAGTTATTCAACGACATGCGATTGTGCGTTGCAGCGTGGCTACTCGTCTTCAAGTGCACAATGAAGGTTGGCGTCAGATCTCTGCAGTTGGAACGATATTTTGCTCGACTTCGCCGAGAAAGTTCAAATTCAACAGGCAGTGCAAACACCAACAGACTTGCACAGGAATCAGCGTTGTTCAATTCCATCTTCGTTCCTCTTGGTCAACAGCACGTCTACCGTCCTCACATTGGAGCATTCGTGGTCACCATCTTCGATTTACGGAGCTATCTCGACCGTCTTTTCGTTTTGACGGACAATGCAGCCTACCTCGGCGCAGAACTTTCAACACAGCTGTCCATCTACGATCTGCTCAAGGATAACAGCTATGGCGAAAACACTGGAAATCTCTACCAGAGCGATGTACTCGAAGAAAGAGCGGACGCCATGGTACTCTATGGTAGTCAACCCATCTACATGAGCAAGCTCGTAGAGATCTTGTCAAAGTACACACGCAACCTCAACCTCAACAACGATGAAACTATTCGCTATGAGTTTGGCGCTCTTCAAGATCAATGCAGCGTGCTCATCGATGCAACATTCAACGAACGCAACAAAGAGAAGAACCCTTCGGCGAGAATCGACACCGTGAACATTACCTTGAGTGCAACGCAGCCTCCAGTCTTCTTGATTGAACGCCAACTCGCATCGACGCTGGAGTTCTATGAGTTTTTCAACGAGTCGCTAACCCCACGTCATCGAAATGGAGGCCCCGAGTTCAATCCCGTCCGCGTTCTTCCAAGAATCGACGCTCTCCATCTTCTCTGGTTCTTTCAATCATCGATTTTCAACGAAGCAGCGCTTCCCCACCAAGGTAGATTTCTTGCAAGCGAACACCACATTGCCTCTGGACTACAGATTAACGTAAAGTCCAAGGATCGAGGTAAACCACACATGCATCAGGCCTTCCTACCCTATCTTTTTTCCGAGGCCTTCCCTCTTCTGGAGAACGCGAAATTCAATGGATTTGCCAATCTTTTCTACTCGAAGTTCAACAACGCCAAGCAAGTTCAACCAAGATACAAGAACGTACAAAACGGAGAGTACAGTGATTTAATGGCGTCTCCACTCACAGTTGCATACAAGACAAAGGCGGCAAGCCGAATGCTTGCACGTTCTACTTCGGTGAGCACTCGAGAATTCACGGCGTTTCAAGTTGCTGTCGCTGCGAATTCCACGGACCAATCGCCAAGGTTTTCTCGCGTTGCTCTCGCCTTGGCAAACTACTTTTCCTTGGTGCGAAGGAAAACCCTGCAAAAGATCAAGACCAAGTTAATCAGCGGTGCGCTAGACCTTCCGGAAATCGACGAGATTCTTAACAACGAAGCTTCGCGCTATCGCAATTCCTCTTTGAGCGCACAACACACTGTGAAGAAGAGCGCACGTGCAAATTCGGACCCATTCGATGGCCGTGCCACAGAAGAGATTGTTAAGGAAGTCCTTGACTACTATCTCGGCGCTTCAACTACATTCGAATCGCCCACCGTAGGCGAACCCTTCAAGACCTACAATGACACCATCGAAACCACTGTGGAAAAATGCCTTCAGCTCGAAGACATCCAGTACACCGACACAGAAGGCAGCAGCGAAAAGGTGATTTTCACAGAGCCTCCCGTGGACAAACTCGATAACCTCGACGTCCTACGCATGATGACCTTTTCTTCGTTGTCTAAGACTCGCGACAGCTTTCGAACTCAAAGCGATCTCGGCAAAGTGCGAAACCGCCTAACCGAGATTAACACCAAACTCGCCAAGCTCTCAAAAAAACTGGAGTTCGCCGAGAAGAACAAGAACAAGAAGAAAGTGCAAAAATACCTGGCAAAGAGAGAGAAGCAGCAGAGGAAAACAGCAGAGGAACGCGAAAACTTGGAAACAGAAGAGGCCAAAATCATCAAGGACATCGCGGCGAAGAATTTCAACGCAGACAACTTTGCTCGTCTCCATCTTCCATCGTCGGCGGAGTTCTATGCGCCTATCGAGCAACACGTTCACGCGAGAGTAGACGGGCAACGGCAGCTCAACGTTCAAACAAGGGAAGTCGAAGGTCTGGAGTTTGGAAAAGACGATGTCAACGACTACGCTGCGTCGAGAAGAACGCACCACAACCTTCCGTTCGTCGCACAAGCACCTGGCTTCTACAACACGGGAAACACCCTGCTGCTTGAAGAATACCCATCGACAATGGACGCCAATCTACACGGATGTACGGTGGCCCTGAACAAAAAATTGAACCAACATGTCCTCCTCGCCTCTCCCTCGAGCAAAGAGAACACGTACGGTAGACTGGTTGGTGAAGTCAAGGAAGTTTCCTTTTGTGTGCAGGGCGTGCTACCCGGACAAAGTTACGAAGAGTTTGCCGCACGGATTTCATCTATTTTCGACAGAAATACACTCTATCCCACCGACCAGTTCGCTTGGTGGCAATTCGTGGACGTTCAACCCTTGAACGCATCGTCTACGTACGACACTTTTCGTTACTATGAGACGGCCCATTCAAGCGTCGCCTACCATAACGCTATTCATGACGCCGAAAATTCCGATGAACTGATCAAGCTCAGAAAGGCTTACGACGACCGACGAGAGCAAGCCGAAAAGGACTACAACGAAGCGCTTGCACGTGTTGGCAAAGAATATTTTGATTCAGCTGCCTCGAAGACAGAATACGCAATTCTCGTGCAAAAGCGAAAGAACCTGCGCAACGGCTACACAGAAACGAAGAAGTCTCTGAACATCGAGCAGTCGAACGAAGAGCGACGTCTACAACAGAAACATGCCAACCGCATCCAGTATTTACGCAGAAAGCTCAAGGAGAAACAATTACGCGAAAGCAATTACACGACTAAAGAGAGCAGAGAAGATGACGCAAAGCGAGATCGCGAAACCTCATCGAGTTCGCAATCGACCAAACGCAGTCGCATCAATGCGCGCATTGGCAGTTTCACCGACGATCAAACACAACAGAGTTTACAGGTGCTTGCCCGTCAACTGGAATTTCCCTTGAGTGACTCGTCCATGCTCACCGAAAACTTCATGCAGATGTTCGTCTATGATTATCTAGTCGACAAGATCTCTGCACTTGAACTGAGTTCCGAAGTGAAATTCCATGCGTACTCCACCTACAAACAACACATTCAACGCATCGCCAAGGTTCGCAGCACAAAGACGGACTTAACCATCCTCAAGGAGATCTACAAGCTCAAGTTCAACGTGCATATTGTTCCGGTGGCGCTCGGAGAAAGTGGAAACTGGGCGTTCTTCATCTTTCTTCCCAACGAAGAACGCGCCACCTTTATCGCCAGCGAACACATCAACGACGAGGATTACCAAGAGCTCGTCGACATTTTCGGTATTTCAACGAGAGCGCTCATCGCGGGCATTGACATTTACAGTGCGGTTTTCAAGCAAACCTACACTGAAGCATGGATGGACTCTCAGTGGTTCAACGCTCTAGCGGCAATCACCTTCGTGGAGAGATTTCTAGCATCGGTCAGTTCGATAGTGCACCAACGAGGCAAACGAAAGGAAATTCACATTCTCTCCAAGCTATCGGAAGTTCTCACGGACCCTAGATCGTCACACTACTATTCACTGAAGTGGCCCAACGACTTTTCGCCATCACTGCAGGCATTCGCCGATGCACTCGGCGTATCACTTCAGCAGGAGGTCACCTTTGACAGTCGATCGCTTGAAGAAAACAGCACGGACACTTCCTCGATTCGTCAATGGGTGAACCTGCTCAACAGGGAACTTGTGAATGAACGGTCGCTTATTATCGATCCTCAACAGAGAAAGTACATCTATCAAGAACAGAGGCAGTCGTTCTCTCTGAAACGACAGCTTCAAGGAAAATCGCGTTTCTTTCTGCCATTTTTTCACAACAGAGAATGGCTAGTCTTCTTTGTCGACACGCTATCGCAAGTTGCTGCCGTGATTCGTCTACGGCGATTCAACAGTGAAGAAGAATTCTTCGCCAACGATCAACTCAAAACCTTCATCGACGCCTGTTCGACACAGGAAAACAACAACAGCAATGCGTTTACGATTTACTCGCGTATTCACTGCGACTACTACGACGACAACTCCGACTCTGAGAACGTGAAGCTGCTAATCAAGCTTCCGGTGCTAGTGCATAAGAGTACGGGAGAAATCACGTCGAATGCACTGTCGTCTTCGTCGTCGCCTTCTTCGCCTCTATTCATAGCCATCGACGACGTCAACGAAGTGAAGATCAAGCTCAACGACTACTTCAAAACCGATGCATTTAAGCTCTCTCACAATCTAGGCCTACGATTGAATTTCAATGATAACGCAGACGAAGAAGATCTCGAAGACGTTTACGTCAAGAACGACGGCAATAGCAGTGCACCTTCTTCGGTAGCCGACAACTTCATCTATGTGCCAAAAGCAACGTCGACAAGGGAGAAAGGTTATTATCCAAAAGTCGACGAACAAAGCTATCCGAGGTGTCTTGTGCGTGGCTATGAGATCAACGCACAGCATGCGGGAAATGCAATTCGTTATGTTCGCTACACGGACTCAACTTTAAACAAAAAGTACAACACGTCAATCAAAGCCAATGCAATGTTCAGACAGCCATCGCCGTACCTCAATCCTCTGGAGTGGCATCTCGTTGCTCTCGACAACGACGACAACGATGAAAAAGCACCCGATGTGAAAAATACGTCTGAATCAAAGACAAAGACGAAAGCGGCGTCCAGGGAAATTCTCGTGCAATACCCTGAAGGCCTTGGGAGCGACTGGCAGCGCCTACTCTTCTCTGGATTCGCTCACGCTTGGGCAGAGGTGGGATACACTCGACAACAGAAGGTCAATGGTATCTACGAAACTCCGGGTTTTGTACTTCCACTCGTTCTTCGCTCTTCGATAAGAATGGAAAACACCTATTCAGCTGCATCGCCACTGCCTCTTTTCCCACCACGTATGAATCTGCCAAAACCCGTCATCAATCGTCAGCTTGGATTCTTCAATCCGAACAATCCAGACCACGTTGAAAAAAGCAAACAGTCCGCCGTTTTTCAGACGCTTAAAGTGGATTCCACCTCCAGACTCAAGACCTACGAAAAACTCTTTGGTCCCGGTAAAGTCGAATTCTACAAGGCCAATCTCTCCGCTCCACGATTGACGATTGTTCGTCCATTGAAAAGATG
Organism: Proteobacteria bacterium ST_bin11; assembly: GCA_002083615.1. Taxonomy (GTDB): domain Bacteria; phylum Pseudomonadota; class Gammaproteobacteria; order Methylococcales; family Methylomonadaceae; genus Methylomonas. Next base: position 74,249 of record MSXO01000044.1, read on the forward strand.
GTTGCGCCAAGGAGGCCAGAGAAAAGAGCCTCGGTTCCGAACGCCACGAACCATCGATCTCAACTTCGCTGTTGCAGCGAGATGGCGCGCTCTTCTCAACGTAAGCAAAAATGCCAAGCGAGACTGGAACGTTGATTTGCACGACTATGATTTTGTCGACAGTTTTGACGACAACGACGAATCAAAAATGCAAGATCTTGCGTCGGTGTTCAAGGCGCTCTCCATGAAGATGATCAATCGAACATTCATGCAGTGGTATCTCAGAAAAGTGTTGGCATCGTCCACGCTGCTCTATCCTCAACTTCCTCGCTCCGAGGAGCTTCCAAATCTGCCAAAACGATCGTGCGTTATCTCCATTGAAGAGGTGACCGAACGTTGGATTGTTCTCATCGCCATCGATGAAAAGCTGGTGTTCGCCATAAACACAAGCAAGGACGTGCACACAGAAGAACTCGTCGAAGCGGCAATCACCTTCAGAAACAGGCTCGAAGACGAGAAATTTCGCTATCTCGGAAACTTTGATGAACTGCGATTGGCGCGATCCCAAGCAGAAGCAACAGAAAGAAGATCTCTGCTCGTCGGTTCACCCAAAGATGAGACCTTCCGTCGCCAGGAATATGAAGAGCTTGGTTACACTGCCATGGAAATTCAGCTTATCGACGCAACTCATTTTCAAGCGTCGAAGGAGAGCAGTGGACCTCAGTGCATCTACATCGCTCGCGCCCTATCGGAAATGCACAGTGTCCAACGCGAAGCCTCAGAATATTTTGTGCAAAATTTCCTCGGCTTTTTTACACAGCCCAGGACAAAGAGCCGTCTCGACTTCTATGCGGAGAACGCCTGTTCAATCTACTGGCTACAGCTACTCTTCAACGTTGTTTCTGTGTCTGCGCGCGAAACTCTTCCCGTTGAAATGCGTTCAGCTTTTCTTAGCTACATCGACAACTTTCACGATTCCGACAGACAATGGAGAACGACAACTCAACAGACGACAATCTATCCAGAAACACTCTTTCCCAGCTACAACGATGATAAATTGTTGCGCTACACATGGCCACGTTCATCTGAACGGATAGAACAAGACAGGACACACATCGAAGGCTCAATCGAAGGACATTTTATCAACGGAGAATATGTTGCTTGGAGAGGCGTTTCCTTTGATTCAAAGCTGTCGATTAGCCCATTTCTTCATCTTCCCGGCGACATATCAATCGATTCGACAAATGGACTGAGGCGCGACGAATTTCTCAGTGACGCCCACATTCGTTGGTACCTCGGACTCTTTGCAGACGAACTTCCTTTGCTAGCAGAGGCTTGGTCGTGGACGGATCTTTGGGCGGAAAGGTTTAGACCTCGCTACAGGAAAAACGTGAATTCTATTGTCGAAGCTTACGCAGGCAGAAAGTGGATGCTATTTTTCCCCGATGCGCGCAACTCAGCGCATTGGCTGAGCTGTGCGTTCAACATTGAAACACGCATTATCTACGTGTTCGACTCATTTGGAAGCTACTCCGAGTCAATGTTAAAAAGTGTCCAGGCTGCGCGCGACATCCTTGAAATTCTCTTTATCTACAAGACACCGTTGGTTCGAATGGAACCGAAGTTCAACGAAAAGGAGCGCATTGAACGCAATAGCCGGGAGCTACAGTTTCTACTTGAAAAGAGCAATGGTTGGGCACAAAGAGGACACAACGACACCACCAGCTATGAACAAGCCTATAGTTCAAGCTACGACATAGATACGACATTCAACGAAACGCGCCAAACGATTAAAATCGTCAAGGCCGTGAACAACGTGCTTCAAAGAGACCAAGTCAACTGTGGATTGTACACAATCTACGCGCTCTACACTATCGCCGCCTACATCAAAGACAACCAACACAAAGACGTGCTACCTTGGCAAAACTTCTTCGTTTGGGGAGCGGCAGCCGCCGTGGACTTTGCTGCGAAGTTTGGTCGCGAATGTCTGTGGAACGCCATTCTTTCGCAGTCCTACGACAAAGTGACGAACACGAGAATACCCGATCATGTGTACACTAAGTTCCGAAGCAATTTTGCCGCCATCGAAAACTTCAATCCTATTTATACGTTGCCGAGTCCGCTTAGCGTCATACCCAAGAAAGATGATGATGACGATAGCGACGACGACAACAACACACGACTTGAACGCCTTTTGAAACACCTGGTCAAGGACGACAGAGCCGAAATGCGTCGACAAAGAGATCGCTCTCTTGGTAACAGTTTTAGTGCTAACCCTCCAGTAGATCAGAGAAAACGACGCCAACGCTACGAACAATCGAAACTAAGCGAAGCGGAACGCAAAGAACGCGACAGAGAAATTCACGCCAGTCAGTTATCCGATGAACAGTTTGAACGTCTCGAGTACATCTTTCAAGACCTCGAGAATCATCGCGCAGAGCGAACTCGTTCTTTTCCAACAACATCGTCGTCGTCATCATCATCTTCATCGTCGTCGTCATCATCATCTTCATCGTCGTCGTCTTCATCGTCGTCTTCCTCGTCATCGTCCTCTTCATCTTACTCATCATCAAAGGTGAAAAAGACGAGAATAGGTAGTCGACTATTGGCAAGTCCTTCGTATACGCTCGAAGAACTGCTCGAAGACAAGAGCACCTAGACTTCAAAAGGAATAGCAACAATAATAATCACACGCACACAGTCTTTTAGTCTTAGTCAGTTGAATTTTCTCAATGGCGTCCACTGCCGTGGTGTTGCTGCTAACACTGCTAGTGTTGGTGGGTCTCGCACACGTTGGTAGCGCCTATACAACGTGTGGCAATGGCATTGTTGATTTCAATGAAACCTGTGATATCGCCTTAACTCCAGCCTGTTGTAACTCCACTTGCTCTGGCGTTCACGATATTACTTCCATCGCCTTTGCGACGCCGACATGCTCAAATCGACCCGTCAACTATGCACAACTATCGCCAATGCTAACGAGACACAATGGATTCACCTTCACTTGGATGTTCACGAGCACTCCAATTGGCGCCAATCCAACAATTGTCAATCCAAACGAACAATCCACCTACTTTACCTTCGACAGCAATGGTCCATACGCGCTGACCGTGCAAATCGACACACTCTGTGGTACCTACTACACCCAGGATTTCGACTTTACTATCGCGGACTGCTGTGGCAATGGCGTCATCGACAACAACGAACTCTGTGACATTGCCACGCATACCAACGGATGCTGCGATCCAGATTACTGTGTCTACTCGCCAGTAGGATTTCCATGTCTTGGCGAAGTAACTGATCAATGCACGCATCAGCTCTCTTGCACGTCCACGGGACAATGTGTTTCCGCGGATAACGTTCCCTATTCACTCACACCTCTTCAAACACAGAACGTCCAGGATACTCAGTGCGCTCTCGATCTTCGAACGTTTACCTTGCGCACGCAACTTGACGATTCATCCGATTCAACGCCAGGAGACTACCAGTGGTCGGTGGAAATCATTGGCAACGACGATGCCGACGAAGGCTATCCTCTCTATCGAACGATCCTTGGTGCCGACAGAGGAGTCGTTCAAGGCCCTCTCGCGGAAATTGCCTACTCCGTCAAGATCATGGGTGGTGGATCGGTGACCACCCGTCTCACTGTCGTCGATCCTTGCGGTCTCGTGGAAACACTCGACTACAACATAACAAGAACCTGCTGCGGCAATGGAATTTTGAACACGAACGAAGCTTGCGATACCAACGGCGATCCCTATTGTTCAAGCGATTGCACGCAAGTGACCGGATGGTGCGGCGATGCCATCGTGCAGGAGAACGAAGTTTGCGATTACAAAATAAATGCTTGCTGTGCTCAAAGCTGCACGTCGGTTCTCTCTCCTGGAACCCTGTGTAGAGGAAGTCGCGGAGACTGCGATGAACCTGAGTTTTGCATGGGAACAGCGGACTGTCCAGAGGATTCGTTCAAGCCTTCAAACTTCACCTGTCGAATTCCGCTTGGGGACTGTGATGGCCCTGAAACTTGCTCGGGTTTTGATGCTCAGTGTCCCAATGAAAATACACCTTTTCCCGCTGGAACCTTGTGTCGAGTTCCAGAGGGAGTATGTATGAATCCCGGCTACTGCGATGGAACATCGTATGGCTGTCCCGCAGTGAGCTATCGAAACGACGTTTGTAGGCAAGCCGAAACTGCTTGCGACGTAGAAGAAGTATGCGTACAAGGAAATCCCGATTGTCCTGAAGACGTCATTGCACCTTCAGGTACAAACTGTCTACTCCAACCAACGGAATGCTCGTCGACGGGCACTTGCAATGGTGTGGACACCACATGCTATCTTAACTCCATTCAATCGTGCATTTTCAGTAGAAACGCTGAAGACAACGACGACGACAACTCAACTTCCCTGGAGGAAGTTTACGCAAGAGATGTCGGTGTTTGCGACTACTGGCACTGTACAGAAGATTCAGTGTGTGTTCTTGGCGCTAACGACGGAGACGCCTGTACCATCCAGGGTGTCTGCTATCCCAATGGAACCGAGGATCCAAGTAACAGTTGTCGCTATTGCAACGCCGAAGTCGACATGTTCCAGTGGACTTCCTACGCCGACAACACGCCATGCAACACGCTGACGCCCGAGGGAGATTGCTCTGGGCAGGATTACTGTAGCGCTGGCGTTTGTATCGATGCCTATCGTGAAGAAGGAGAGATCTGCCGAGAAGTCCAAGGATCATGCGACATTCAAGAAGTCTGCAGTGGTTTCAGCGACTACTGTCCTCGCGACGAATTTCTAACGTCGGACACTGTCTGTAGAACTTCTTCTGGTGACTGCGATGTTCCGGAAACCTGTTCTGGCAACGGCCCTTTCTGTCCCGCCGATCGTGTTCGCTCCAACAACACCATTTGCCGACTGCCCGCCGGACCTTGCGATCTTCCGGAGACGTGCGATGGCTTCACCAAAAACTGTCCGATCGATGTCTTCAAGACGTCGCGTTTCATGTGTCGAAGTCCTCGAGGCGAATGCGATCGAGCAGAGTACTGCAGTGGCAACGACGCCCTCTGCCCAGAAGACCAACACTACGGTCCAGAGATGATTTGCAGAGAGTCGAAAAGCGATTGCGATCAGGAAGAACGGTGTACAGGCTTTGGAGTGTCCTGTCCACCGAACATCTTCGCCCCTTCGACATTCATTTGTCGACACGCCACCGATAAATGCGATAGGGCAGAATATTGCACGGGCTCGAGCGGGCTATGTCCTTACGATTCGGTGAAGCCTCAAGGCGAAGTATGTCGGCTATCTCGGGGTGGCTGCGATCCACAGGAAGTCTGCTCGGGAAACTCAAAGAAATGTCCCAGCGACGTGATCTCAAGAGCAGGAACGGTCTGCTATCACGCCATCGGCGAGTGCGACAGAACGCAGTACTGTAATGGTACTTCCTATGCGTGTCCTGACGTCTCTTTCCACGGTCCATCGTTCATCTGCAGAGCGAAGAAAGGTGGCTGCGATGAACCTGAATACTGTTCTCTGGGAACGGCTTACTGTCCTGAGGACAGCTATCGTCCAGCGAATAGCACCTGCCGCGAGTCGAAGGGCAGATGCGATGAAGAGGAAAAATGCTCTGGAACCAGTCCTCTCTGTCCGGCAGACTTGAAGAAGGAAGCAGGCACGGTTTGTCGAAACTCCACGGGAGATTGCGATCGAGCTGAAGTGTGCTCGGGAGTCGACGATTTCTGTCCAGAGAATGGCTTCTACTCGCAGGCGAAGATGTGTAGACCTCCTGTGGACGGCTGCGATCTTCCGGAATACTGCTCGGGGACAACCCCCAACTGTCCGGAAGATCGATTTGCCACGACCAACACGATCTGTAGATACTCCCAGGGAACCTGCAATCCACCAACATACTGCCTAGCCAATGGAACTTGTCCGTCGTTCGACGTGTTCTACAATAGCAGCTATCGCTGTCACAAGGCTCGAGGTCAGTGCGACTACAACGCCTACTGTAGCGGCAACGACGCTGCGTGTCCTTACGACGCCGACGAAAATACAGGCGAACCTTGTCAAATCTCGGGACTTCTCTGTAGGCAAGATACTTGCAGCGAAGAAGGTCTTTGCGTCGATGGTCCAATCGACACGTGTTCATGTTCTCAGAACAGTGAATGCGAGGTTACCGACGCTGCCTGCCTGGTTGGCTATTGTGCAAACTTCTACTGTCAAAAGTCGGTGAAACCAAACACCTGTTTTATCGACGGTATCTGTCTCAGCGATGGCGATAGCAATCCCTACAATCTTTGTCAGTACTGCGATGTTAGCTACTCTCCCTATCTTTGGGCGTCTAGACCTCGAGGAACGCACTGCGACACAGGCAATCTCGAAGGCGAGTGTTCATCGCAAGACACTTGCAATGCTCAAGGCCAGTGCGTGGATCGCTACAAGACTGGTCAAACCTGCAGAGCGAAGATCGGCGAATGTGATTCAAAGGAGGTGTGTGTTGAAGGAAACGATTGGTGCCCTGAAGACGTGTTCAAGCCTACTTCCTATCTCTGCCGAGAGCCCCGTGGAGAATGCGACTCTCCGGAATACTGCAGTAGTTTCTCTCCCTACTGTCCTAGCGACGACTTCTATCCAAGCACGCACGTTTGCCGACTTCCTCGAGGCGACTGCGATCATGCGGAAAAATGCACAGGTAATTCGGTCGACTGTCCTCGCGACGTGCTTAAACCCGAAGGTTTCGTGTGCAGGGAACTTCAAGGTGAATGCGATCTTGAAGATCGTTGCGATGGCAAGTCTGTGGCGTGTCCTCAGGATAAACTTCGCCCTCAAGGCTGGATCTGCAGGGCACCGAGAAACAAGTGCGATCGACCAGAAGTGTGCAGTGGTCTATCTACCGGTTGTCCCGCCGATGAACTCTATCCAGCCGGAGAGATATGTCGCTATCCCGTTGATAACTGCGATCTCGAGGAACGATGCGACGGCGAATCCGAAGAATGTCCTCCCGATGAATACGTTGCTGCGGGCGTGCTCTGTCGACTAGCCGAGGACAAGTGCGATCGCAGTGAATTTTGCCTAGGCGGATCCCCTTACTGTCCTGCAGACAGTGTTCGCGATCAAGGTGACGTTTGTCGGTCAAGCCGAGGAAGCTGTGATCGAATTGAAGTTTGCGATGGTCGTACAAAAGTCTGCCCTGACGATAGCTACTACGGTAGCGACCACATCTGTCGATCGGCAAAGCACGACTGCGACATCGACGAATTCTGCACGGGTAACGATGTCACCTGCCCGTTCAATAATTTCCGACCCGACGGCTATCCTTGCCCCGATGGAAATTTCTGCAACGGCGACGAAAAATGCAGTGCAGGTCGTTGCCAGGCAGCAGCTTTCCTCAGAAACTGTTCGCGACCCCGCGCGTGCCTTTTCGATTCTTGCGATGAAGTGGCGGAAATCTGCGTGCATGCTCGCTATCCTAACGTAGGTCAGCCTTGCTACACTGGACCAAACGGAACTCTCGACGTGGGAATTTGTCGCGCTGGAACCTACGCTTGTGGAGACGATGGTTCTCTAGTGTGTTCCGGCGAGAAAACACCAAAACTCTTTGACTATTGCGGCAATGACAAGGACGATGATTGCAACGGTCTTGTCGACGACACTTGTTTCACCGGTGTTTGCACTCTTGACTCAGAGTGCTTTAATTCTCCCATCGATACTTGTCACGTTGGCCATTGCGAAGAGACGACGGGCAAGTGCAACTACACGCTAGCAGTAAACTACTGTTTCATCGATGGTCGCTGCTATGAATTCGACGAGTACAAACGACACAACCCTTGCCAGCGCTGCTACCCTAACATTTCTGCAACGCGTTGGACGGAAACAAATCAAGCGAACGCCAGCGACTCTAACATCTGCAACGGAGGTGAACAATGCGTCAACGGTAAGGTGCATGTTGATCCAGCACCTCTTCACTGTCACAAGCTCAACCGACCTTGCGCTAAGGGAGTCTGCGATCCAGCAAGTGGCTGCTACATGGAACTCTTCCCCGACGGAGCGTCCTGCCATATTCCAGGAAGCACGTGTAGCGTGAACTTCACCTGTCAAGGAGGCATGTGCATTTGCGAAGGAGAACAGCAACTGAGTAGCACTGAAGATGGACGCATCCTCATCATTACCTTGGCGGCGTCGCTTGGAGTTCCAGCGGTGATTGTCGCGGTGATGCTATTGAACGCACGTTTTAACCACAGTCCAGAAATCATCGTCGAAGAAGCACAAAAATCCTCAAGGAGAAGCAAAAGTAAGAAGAGACGACGTTTTAATGCGAAGAGATTCAATTAAACTTGGTCCTCGGTCGACTGCCTGGCTGCATCTTCGGCGCGGCTACTCGATGTAGGTAATTGCGGCGGCGACGACGATGACGGCCTCAGAGCAGCAACCTCAGGTATGTTTTTACTGCTTTGCGTGTTGGAATAGATCACGTGTTTGCCAGCAAGTATAAATTCAAATCGATGTACAGCGTCAAAGTTCTCTGCAACGTAAGTAACGATGAAGGTGGCCACCGCAAGAATGGCTATGGCAGCAAGATTCTGGGAACGATCGACGACAATGACAGAGATAAGTACAAAATAAAGATCGGAGACCACGAGAATAACCGCGTAGACGATGTAGTAAATGCGTGCAAGCATGTCTTCTTCTTTGACGCGATGTGAATATCTATTCACACCATCGATGATCGCAACGTAGGCGACGTGCCATGGTGCCACAAGCAACCACAGCCAAAAGGCAGAGTCGTCAATGTTCACAACACCTGTGACACAGATGAACGCAAACACCTCGGTAATGAAAAATAGTAGATGGTGGTGGGTAGCTGGATTTTTGTGACAGTTGAACGTCTTTGTCGTTGTTTTTAAACGATATTCTGGTAGAAAAGCAACACTCGACCAGCCTAGAACAATGGCAACCACTGCTTGCCACTTGAACGCCGAGACAATCAAGGCAACGAGAATAATTGTAAACGTTGTCCAAATGCCGCCGTAGAACGACGATGCAAGATAGGTTCCGTTCTGCCCGAGAAGATAGAAGAATGCAAGTGACATTTCTTCGAGGGTTTCCAGTTGAGAAGAAAGAATTTCTTTTTTTTTTCCTCCGGAAAATTTTTATTTCCTTCTTTCGCGCCCTAGGCTTCAACGGCACTGCTAACTTTCACTTGGTAAAATTTCGTTAATGCCGCCAAGTTGAAAGTAGAGGAAAGAAGTAAAGGTAACCAAGGAAGCCAAAAGAAGACAAACGACCAGATGAAAATTGAAAGTACTGGAACGTAGACGAAAGGATGTCGTTGAACACCTGCACCCGAAACAATCAATGCAACACCAAGCCAGGCAATGAAAGACATGATGATACCAACGGGAAAGTCTGTCTGATCAACATAGCACGCAGAAATGTAAATGAGTGCCACAGGTAGGAGAAACACCTGAAAGATCTTCAGTGAGTTGAGTTGATTGACCGATTGAATGATTGGCGATCGCGCCGTCACTTCACCTATGGTCAGGCCAGCTAAACATGAAATCCACATGGGCAAGCTTGCAAACTTTCCATCGAACCAAATGAAAGCTAAAAGCACAATCGACGATTGCAAGAAAGAACGAAGTTCTACACAGGAAATGTAGGCAATGATAAAGAAGACCAATTGCAACTGCACCACATTGTAGTCGTCGAAACTCGTATTTGCAAAGTACTCTCTCATTTCTTTTTTTTTTCCCTCTACTGTTGAAATTCTTTTTTTTATTCTTCGATCGCTCTGACGAATGGAGAAGCCCTTCGAATAAAGTAGAAAAGTTCAACGTAGGGAATGGGTGTTGTTCCCGAAGACTTTGTTGGATCTGCACGCATTTCACTGTACTTTCCATGTTTGATGGCAAGCACTTGAGCGTTGATTGAATTCGTCGGTGAAGGTTGTGCTTCGCGACTAACGAACATCCTCTTGTCGTGGAGCACCAAATTGTAGTCAATAAGATCGGCTGGTATCTCAAAGATCGAGTCAATTGGATCTGAATACAGTTCGGTCTTGATTGATTCGCTTGCAACATGCAAGCAGTCTCGACAGCCAATGAAAGTCTTTCCTCGATTGCAACACGTCCATTTCTCCTCGCAGGTACGAGGATCGACGCGAATCTTGCCCGGGTGAAACTGGCAAAAGTAGCCTAGCAGATTGTCAGCTTGCTTGAATTTGTACGTGCAAATCATACAGTCGTAGGGCTTCATCAAACTTCGAATGAGTGTTTCGAAACGTTTTTCAACTCGCTTTCTCTCCAAAGTAGCATCGTCAAGAACGATACTACCGGGCGTACCATCGTCCACATCGTCGTCGTCCGCGACTCTGAATCTAGTGCCAAAGGCAAGCATTCGACGACCGAACTTTCACGGGTCTTTTTTTTTTATTTGGAGGAAAAAAGTTTGCGCAAACATTCGGCAGCGGAATCTTTGTAGACTGATGTGCACATCCACGCACTACGATAATCGGCGGAAAGAAGTGCGTTATTCACCCTTAGCTCAGGTAAAGAGTGGACACTTGAACGGAGATGAGTGTATTCCTGTTGTCGCGTTGAAAATCCCTCGGAGCAAAATTGTTCAGCGTAGGCACGAAAGAACTCTTGTTTCTCCGAGTTTGTTGTTTCTAGGACGCGAGCTTCGTCAAGGAAAGCCGCGTAAGCAACGTAGAGACCAAACACGTCGGCGAAATTTTCATTTAGAGTCGATCTTCCATTGTGCGTGTTGCCAAGAGAAGTGATGGATGTGTAGCTTTGTTGAAGACATTGGATGTGTTCGGAAAAACTACTTTGAGCCTGTTGTCGATAGGAGCCATGCTTGTCAAAGTTGACACCAACGAAGTCAAGAGCGTGCGCCATTTCATGCGCAAGTACGAAACCGAGTCGCGCGTACTTTCTAGCCAAGCTTGCGTTCACCGAGAAGAAAGGCTCAACCATCAAGCCCATGCCCACTGAAAGTCTATTGAACTGCTGTTGATAGAAGGCGTTAGCTTGTACAAGAGGTTCATCGTCTAGAATACTGGCGTTTACACTGCCCAAGTAAAATTCCCTAAAGCGAAGCTGAAGATGTTCGCGCTTCACCAGAAGCAACATGTCCAGAAGACTCTTCGCTCGCTGCAGTTCGTTCGTGTGTTCAGTTTGAAAGTACGCTGGCAAAACAACTTCCAATGCGGAGATTTTCTCTTGCTCTACGCCTTCGAGAATCTGCAGATAGGCAATTTTTAGACGAGCGCTCAAGCGCCGAGCCTGCCTAGAAGCCTCGTCGCCAACATATTTTAAAAAGTAGCGATTATTCACTTCTCTAGGTAGATAGAGTTGGGCGAGTTCCACGCAATTTACATCGCCTTCGCGGTAGAGATAGCGTGTATCTCTTCGTTGAGCTTCCACGAGAGCGTCGTAGTACTTTGGATACGGCGTGTACAGAGATCGTTGACGCTGAACAATAGAAAGCACTGAGAATTTCGTGTAGGCAGTCCAGGCTTCCAAGGTAAAGTTGAGAATCACCGCGGGAAGTTCACTGAGATAACGAAGATCCCGACACCAAAGAGGCACGGCAAACAATGAAGCAAGCCAATCGTCAACGCCAACACCGTCTGGCCGACAGCCAACGAGAAAGTTCGTGACGTTGAATCGAGGATCGGACACAACAGTTCGCCAGTCGTCGAGGAGTTCCGAGTGAAAATCGTGAACACTGAGATAGTCGAGAAGACCGATTTCCAAGTCGTCGTTGTCGTCACCGTGGGAAAAGGACTCGTAGAGCGCCCTTTCTATTTCCACGATGGAGTCTGTCCAGGATTTGTCGAAGCCTTTTAACGCGACGATCTTCGCTACGTCTTTTCGATGTTTACTGTAGTCGTTGAAGACAAGATCTCGTCGATCGAACACGCCGGAACGATGAAATGCTGGAAGTCGTCGCGTCGTATTCCAAGGATCGACAACAAACACAAGATCCAAAGGTGTCACAACGTCGTAGAGATGTAGTCTCCCCCACACGTAGGCAAGTTCTTCATAGTCTCTAGGTTTAATCGAGTCGAGAAGTTGTTGAACAAGTACGCTATTATCGCCAACGATGTTTTTTGAACACAATTCATGAAATTTAGCTAGAAGATCGTCGTTGTCGTCGTTGTCGCGTACAAACAAGGAATTGAGTCGTTTGACGTTCTCTTCTCGAGTGAAAACAGGAAAGTCTTTCACGTGGACTGAATCTCTACAGGTAAATGTGTAGAAATTCTCACATGCTTTCGATTCGCCTTCACCGTTGAAAACTCGGGATCCTCTGGTCGGGTTGAATCTCGAGTTTTCTCGAGCTTCATGCTCAGAGTCAAGGTTCCCTCGGTGAAGCTTTCGTTCGTTCCTATGCAATCGTTTATCCAGAGGAACGTCAGAATCCCCGGAAAACAGAGAGCGCACATTAGTTCTGTTGCTACCATTGCGAGCGTCGTCGACAAGAATACAGACGATCGTCACCACGGCAAAAACCACGGCAAAAATCAAAAGAATTGCCGCTCTTAAATGAAAAACATTCGGGGTCATTTCATTTTTCTTCTCTTTAAAATCTCCGTTTCTTCCTTTCGGCCATAGAAAGGTCGAAAGGAAGAAAAAAACTTCGCTCGCCTACATCAGCAGGTCAGAGGAGAAGAACTTTTCGAAGACTACGCTAGAACAATGGCAGCTTCATCTTCAACAAAGGTCACGCCTCCTGAAATTTGGGGCGTCTTGGATTCTTCGAACTACGAGCTGCAACACCATTACATCAAATCTTTGTACACGGACATCGCGATGGTTGGGTGCACTAATTCTCACGCGTTCGTTGTAACAATACACGAAGGAAGTACGTCGATCCATAGAGCAGAACTGCCGACTTCAGAAGAGGCAAAAACCGAGGGTATTTGGTCATTCTACTTCCTTGAAACGCTGAACTACCTTTGTTCGTGCGCCTACAAAGATGTGATCGCCATCGTCACAAGACATTCTATCGTGCTTGTGAATGAGAGATGGCAAGTCAAGAAAATCTCCTTTGAATCGGACGTATTTTCTGTTCAAGCGTGTACCATGGGACTTCATTTTCTCTATGTCGCCTACACGTGCAGCGAAAAAACTCATTCGATTCTCGACGTCTATTCCCTGGAAAACGGCACACTGCTCGTTCGCGTCAACACACAAGATAAAGACATTCTCTATCTCGAATGCGTTGGCAACAACGACACTCAACTCATCGTTGGAACAGCTTCGAACTCCACGGAATATCACGTGCTCACATACGACAACGGCATTGACGAATTCTCGCTAAGACATTGTCGCAAGTGGGTGCTTTTCCCCGAGACTTTTACTTCAACGCAGCTTGTTCGTGACTTTAAGCAGCACAGATTGATTGCTTCGGCATCGGGACAAACCCTGTCGCTCATCTATCCAGAATCTGTGGAGAACACTCCAAGACTGAGCATCATTCCACTTTCCTGCGATACAATTGTCGATGTACTCAAACTCGACAATGGTATGTACATAGTGCACGACGCCGAGAATAATTTGATCGCCGTTAAATGCGAAACGAGAATCAACGCCAACAACAAAGAAGAACGCCGATTCTACGAGCATTTTTCCATATCGCGGAACGCTCTACTTCGACCAAACATTGAAACGGATGTTCGCGTTCCTCGAATTTCTCACTCGTACAAATCACTGAGCTTTACGCGCAACGCCAAAGAAGAACTGCTAGTCTCTGTGCTTTTGCCAAGCGGCGATCTTCTAACAGTTAAAATTAAAATTTAAACGATTTTTTTTTTCAAATTAAAGATCGTCTCAGAGTTCTTTCTCCTTCATAGCCAATGGCTGCCTCTTCTTCGTCGTCATCGTCGTCGTCGTCATCAGCTTTGAAGACGAAACCTCTTGTTGAAGCTCATCGAATAGAAGGTTTGTACATCGTACAAAATTGCGGACCAATATCCGTACACCAAAAAGAAGAACCCACTGCCAACGGCGAACAACAAGTGACATTCATAGCCAAGGAGGACATTGTTGTCTACTTTGACGAGAGCAAACGTTCTCTCACTGTCTATGGTCTTGGATCGTGCGACCACTTTCAATTTCATGGCAAAACGGAACGACGCTACATCGAAAACTCCAAGGTGGGAGGCTCTGCCTCTGGCATTGCAACAGAGAATGGCAGAAGAAGAACGGACTTCTACGGTCCAGACAAAGCTATCTCCATGTTGAACATTCACTTGCAACTCATGAAACTCCACATTTCAGGCAATTCAACGTTGACGAGCATTAACCCAGAGTGCATCAACGAAACTTGTTCAATGAGAACGTTCTTTAACATTGAACTCAAAGGAAAAGCCGAGCTCAAGTGTCCTCTGAAGGCAACGCTCGTGGATTTTCGTCTCTTTGGTGAATCGAGTATCTCAACGCATACCATCAGAGAAGGACAGAGTCTTTTGTGGTCGTTGGACAAGGCTCGCTTTACCATCGATACCTGCAAGTGGGTAGAGGGGATTAACGTGTCTGGCGTTCTTCAACTCATCGTCATGAAGAAAAGACCGACGCTTCGCTTTAACGTTCAACATCCACCTTCGTGCAGGTACATCGCAACCTCAGGACTAACAATCAACAAGCGATTCAACTCCTTGGATCAAGATAGCGTGCATGAATTAGAGGTTGGTGACATCGGTGTCTCCTTGAACGATATTTACGACGACCAACTCAGTTTCGAAGAACGTCTTAACGATTATGTTCGCTACAGTAACGGAACTATCGGTTTCATGCAACGTAGCGCTCATTCAAGCAGTTCTTACTCTCAGCTACACGAAGAAGAAAGGGGCGCGAGTTTTTCAACAAGCGGGGAAAACGACGAAGATACAGAGGAGGCAATCCGACAGAGTATAATCGAGACAAATACCCGCAGGGAAATAGAAAACAAGGCGAAGCGACGACGAATCTCAAAAAATGGTCTGCCTTTCACCGTAACGGGAAATCTCAACGCAAAGGACTATCTCTTTCGACCAGGACTTATCGGCTTCAAACATTGCAACATCTGCATGGAAAACGTTGCACTTGTTACACTCGATTGTGGCCATCTTACTCACTGCCGCAGTTGTTTTTACAAGTCTTGCCACAAGGAAACCGACAGTAAAGGACGCTTACTTTGCAACATGTGTAGAAACGTTGTGCGATCAGTGACCATCGCCTACATTGACTTAGACGAACCCGCAAAAGAGAAGGAAGTCGAGAAACCCAATTAAGTGTATTAAACGCGAGAAATCGCTTGAATAAGATCGCGATTCCTAAGAACAAGAGCGCCAAGAATAGCCGGAACGTTTGAAAAGATGGCGCATTGAAGTGTGGAAAAGGCTCGACCGTCCTTCAAGGGGATCAACGCCGGATAGGTGTCAATGAGAAACAAACTTGCAGTCTCTTGCTTTGCTTCAATTGCAACGTGGAGAAGTGTTTGACCTTTGGCGTTCACGTTGAAGATGTGTTCTGGGTACCTGTCCAAGAAGTATCTGAGTGATTTTGTGTGACCTCCGTGAGCAAGACAGTGGAGAGGCGTATAACCACTGATTGTATGGCCAAATGAGAGCGCCTTTGAACCATGATCGAGTAGGACTTCCATCATGTTGTAGTTGTTCACCATTGCAGCAAGATGCATGGGCGTCCAACCACCAATGTCGCGGGTGTCTATGTCCACACCTACAGCGTCGTTCAACACAGCTCCGAGTATCGTCGACGTGCATTCATAGACGATATGATGTATGGGACAAACTTCAATGAAGTTGCCGTTGATACGCAAGAGTTCTGCGACTGCGTCATAGAATCTCGCTCTCAGTGCATAGTGCATAGGCGTTGCACCACTTGCGTTGTAGTAGAGAGGTTGCAAAGGTGCGTTGAACACTGAAAAGGCCTTGAGGCATGCAATGGAGTTTGAGCACACAGCATAGTGCAACACCGTGTCTCCATGCTTAGTCACAAGGTTGTTTCGATAGGCTACACTTCCTTGACCCAACAGAAGATTCACAAGCTTTACGTGTCCGTGCAAAGCGGCGAGATGCATCGGCGTGCACTTGTTGACGTCGAGAGCATCGATGAGCGCTCCGTTGTTCAAGAGAATTGTAGCAACAGCATAGTTTCCCAAACAACAAGCAATGTGAAGTAGAGTTCTACGTTCACCTCCGTACACATCAAAGGTGAGTTGCCGTCCAGGTTCCCCGCTCTCGATTCGTGCTTTGAACGTCACGAGATCTTTGAAATGCAGGCTCTCGACGACTGTTATCAAGACATCGTTTTTGAGCTTTTCAAGCGAAGTCATCGTGAAACAACGGAGTGCAAGCAAGAAGAAAAAAGAAGAGAAAAGAAAAGAAAAGAAAATTTAATCATGTTTTTGATAATTTTCCAAAAAAGTTTTCACCGCGAGAAAAGCCTGCCATGCCAGAAAAGGAATGAACCAAAAGGCGTTTGCCGAAAGTGAATTGACGCCAAACAACAAGATGACGCCCAACACGGAAAAGTAGAGTCCAAGTAGTTGAACAAAGAATACATTGGATCTGCCTAGCGTTGCTAGAATGATCACTACACAAAACGTGTAGATGACATAGGCAAGAATCATGCTGAAGAGCGCGAGAGTGTGTGCCTCAAGACCATCGTAGGCACCGTGGTTGCGATAGAAGATGAAAAAGCCCACTTCATAGAGAGTCATCACGATGATGTGAATGACCAGGGAAATCGGTAGAGACAGAAGGAAAGGCCACGCCCTTGCATCCTTCTCAGGGTTGGCGTTCTTCCAAGCTTGATAGAAGGACTTTGGATTGTTTCTGTCGAAGGGGTTTTCCGAAAGGGAGTTCACTGCAGTGATTGTACCTCCAATGAAGATCATTGATTGAACGATCACCTGAAAAATAGCTTCGAGCATTTTCCCGCTCTTTCTCTCGCTCGCTTACGTTTAAACACCCAGCAACTCAATCGACGAGAAAAAGGTAAAAAAAAGGTGAGACAAATTCATGAGGAGTTTTTAGTATTATTGCACAGAGCTCTGTCGTTAACCAAGCCTAATGGTGTCTTGTAATGCAATGGTGCCCGACCCTCTTCCAGTAGTTAGCACGCTACTATCGACCGCTGGATTAGCTTGAGGTCTATAGGAAACTTGTGGATTAAGCACAAATCCATCTCGCTCTTGAGCATCTTTGATCCTCTTCGCTTGAAGCATAGCAATTCTTCGATTTTTGTAGTCTTGTTCGCCAGCGGCTACCGCCCAACCCGAGGTTTTTCCCCAAGACATCCAAGCAATAAACAAACATGCGATAGTCACAACAACAAAAACGAACATCATGATACTGAAGAGAATGTAGCCAACTGGTCCAATGTCGACGCCAATACACTCGTTCGATCCTCCACACACGCCGCAAAGATCAACGATCGCTCCTCCGTTTTGAACGTTGAAGCAGTCTCGACAAGAATTGCCATTGCCTCCACACACTCCACAGGCATCGTTGGACACCACACCATTGGGTACACCACGACAATCCGCACACGACTGAGAGTTGCCACCGCAAACACCACAAAGATCTAAAACCTGGGTGCCTCCCTGAACGTTGTTGCAGTCGGAACAATCGTTAATGTAGAAGCTGATGTTGTAAACGTCGAAAATACTTGGATTCGTCTTGGACACTGCACGAACAAGGATGTATTCCCAGCCTATCTGCAGGGCATTGATCCACTGAAAAACACCCGTTTGAGTAATGCCAGCCGTTCCATGAATAGGACCGTCGATGATAGACCACGACACCGGCACAGACGTTGGCAGTGTATGCAACTGAAAGATGATCTCCGATGTGCACGCCACATTGCTTGTATCCACGGGAACAATGTAGACACATGTGTTGCCAGCACCTCCACAAACACCGCAGTAATCGTAGACCACTCCAGAATTAGGAACGCCGTCACAGCCAAGACAGGTACTGTTGTCTCCATCGCAAACACCACAAGCATCAGGATGCGATGGACCTCCAAAAACACCATCGCAGTCTTCGCAAGTTTCAATGATTATCGTGAAGTTCATCGTTGTATTCACGCCAGAGTGCAGTGTTGCCTTGACTCCAAACGTGTCCACGCCATAGTAGTAAGGTCGAGCAATGTAGGTAAGCAATCGCCCGTTGACAATGTTCGCCAAACCCAACGAAGCAAAAGGACTGACGAACGTCCACGTCGCTACGCCCAATTGACTCTCGAATGCATGACTAAGGTTGGAGATGACCGTTGAGTTACAGGGAACCGTAAGATTCAACGCTTCAAAGACGACACAACTACTGTTCGTTCCATTGCAAACACCGCAGAGATCTTCGCGAGCTGGACCATTGATTACGTTGAAGCAATCAAGGCAGGTGCTGTTGTCTCCATCGCACACGCCACAAGCATCGTCGAGAACACAGGAATTGAGAACTCCATCGCAGCCATAACAGTCGTCGCGACACAAGTCAACAAGATAGGCAACACCATTGTTTCCTCCGAGCGGTGCGCCAGAAACTGCCATACAACCGCCGCGAATCGACACCGATGCTCCATAGTAGGTGAGTAGGTCGCCACTCGTGTCGTAGAGATCGTAGACGTGACGCCAAAAGTTCGTTGATGTGGGATTCCTGTCCCAGACGAACGTCGTACCAAAGGCCGTGGGTATGGGCACGAAGTTTTCGTCGCCAGCCAAGGCAAATTGATCCCACATGCTCACCGTGTAACCAAGTCGAGAATTGGCGTTGACGCCCGTAGGCTGTTGCACTGGATTCATCGTAATGTAGGAGCTTCCCGACAGCATGAAGATGAAGGCTTCTCGAGCGTTGTCGCCGACCATCACGAAATTCTCGTAGACGGACACCGACTCTCCAAACCCTCCATTGGTCGTTGGCGTTAGAGGATCGATGCGTGCAAAGTAGGCGTACTCTCCTTGAACTCCAAGCGTAGAGTCCCACTTGTAGACATAGACAGCACCACACTTGGACACTAGAGCTTCGTTGGTGAACGCAGGAGCGCCCACGACGAGCCATCCAGAATCAGAGCTCACCGATTCACCAAAACAGTAGGCCGACGTAGCATTGCCAAAGCCAATGTAGAGTTCCTGAAGAATACCCAGGGAATACGTGAAGTAGATGTACACTCTACCAGAGTAGTAGGCTGCGGGATCGCCAACTGCAACGACTCCCCAGTTGCCAGGATAGGCGCCTTGAGGAACACGCTCATCGATACTACCGGAAAAGCCAAAGTAATGATAGGTACCAGGACATGGATCCGAAGCACTCCACACCAAGGTCCAAGGAGGCGTGCCCGTGGGATTGCGCACCCACAACTGCGAAGCTCTTGGCGTTGTATAGTGACTACCTACGAAGAGGTAGTTCTCTGACATGTACAAGCCATAGCCAAGACCCAAGGGAACGGACGTCAGCGTAGTTGAATCTGTGAATGACGCGGTTGTGTAGGGAAGCACGTATTCATTGTACTCGCCAGTCGTGTGATCCAAGTTGAAGGTGATTACCGGTGCAGGATTCACAGGTGGTATGTTCTGCGCGACATGCTGTGAGAGTGCGACCGAACCATTCCATGTCGCCACCGATCCGCCAAGTCGAGCAGCGTATGGGAGCGTTGTCGTCGGTGAAAGCTGGATCGGCGTACTTTGTTCTGCGGGACCTGCACAGATTCCACATCGATCAAATCCATCGCCGATCGTGCACTCACAGGTGTATGGACAAGGCGCCGCCGACGATGCACACGATCCCGCCAACTGAGAGTAGGTACTAGGCAAGATTCCACAGGCGTTCGGGCTCTCGCCGGTACAACTTGCGACGCCATCAACTCCGGGTAGAAAAGGAAGTGCAAAACAACAGAACAGAGCAAAGAAGATAAAAAAAGTTTGCACGAGCACTAGACAATGTGCTTGCATTTACGTAGAGGTTCTCCTTCTTTCATCGTGAAGGAGAAGAAAAACACGCGAGAACATCATCGTCGATCTTGATACCATTTCAAGCGGCACTTCCTTAAATTTTTTAACATAACGTAAATTTCAATTCTTTTTTTTTTCTTTTTTTTTTCTTTGAAAGAGATCCCTTCCCTCTTTTGGGAAAAAAAGCAGAAAAAATGGCAGATGTTTGTCTATTCCACGTTCGACAAAAGGCCATTCGCCAGTTGCGTGAAGATGGCTCAATCTCCTACTCTTGCTTCGCAGACAATGTGAAAGATACCAACCACGACCTCTGGCGTGTTGGTGTGAAAATATCAGCAGATGGAATTCAAATCTACACTCAGCCAAAAGACCACCGACTTTCCTACCCTAGCAGGGTTTTCTACTTCACGCTT
>MSXO01000045.1 GCA_002083615.1 Proteobacteria bacterium ST_bin11
GCCGGAACAAATTTGAGTATTGAAGCATTGCTTTTCAAATAAGCATCCCATGTTTCCAACAAATCAATAATTTGTGCATCCGAAGCAATAGTAATACCCTGCTCTGGTGATGCCGCATTAATAATTTTCAAAAACGGGAAACCAGTTTCAAAACTTTTAAGCTGATAAACAATTTGTGATTCTGAAATACATTTTTCACTAATTTGCTGTAAATCGTTGTTTGATAGCATCATGTTATAATTTTTGATGTTGTAAATTTTGTTATATGTATCGATACAATTAATTAAACGCCAAAAGTACGGCTACATTTGGCCACCTCGAAAAAACATCCTATGAAAAAAAGCGGCAACCCAATGCTGCTGATACCCGCCATGATAGAGCTTCTTTGCCGCCGAAAAAGGGCATTGATCTGCCCACAGCGAGGATTGTGGTGTGATATCCGACTCCGTAGTCTTTACCAAAATCATTCCCACTTTAGAAAAACACGGATATCCGATTGATTCCCGTATGAGTTACCGTTCGGCATAATTCTTCATTATATTCATATGGCAACAATGCATCGGCTTTGGAGCTAAACAGAAATTCTATATCATGATTGACTGCTTATGGTCGATTGTGTTGAAAAAACCTGTTTTTTTCGAGTCCCAACTACTTTTGCAGTTTAAGCAAATTGTAAGTTATTGCTTTTCTTCTTAATTAATTTTCTGCTTTAACCCAATTTTCCAACAATGGCCATTTTCGACACAATCAGCCAGTTCCTGCCAATGTAATGCTGACTTTTCTCAAGACACCTCTTCTAGCTGAATTAGTATCCAGAATATGGTTTTTCACCAACTTGGTAAGCCTTGGGATGGGGTGTTGATGTTCAAAGCGTTGGTCATCGCCAGCCTCTACAATTTGAGCGACGAGCAACTGGAATTTCAAATCGAAGAGCGGCGCAGTTTCCAGCGTTTTATCGGTTTGTCGGATGCCAAGCATGCCCCGGATCGTAACAGTTTCTGGCAGTTTCGCGAGTCAATCAAAGAACTGAAACTCACCAAAGCCTTATTCAACG
This sequence comes from Proteobacteria bacterium ST_bin11, assembly GCA_002083615.1. Taxonomy (GTDB): domain Bacteria; phylum Pseudomonadota; class Gammaproteobacteria; order Methylococcales; family Methylomonadaceae; genus Methylomonas. Next base: position 1,055 of record MSXO01000045.1, read on the forward strand.
AATTCAACCGCCAAATGGATCGCGACGGTATGATCGCCCGCAAAGGTCAACTGATCGTCGGCAGCTTCGTCACAGCACCCGCTCCAAAACCCGTTGCCGGGTCGAACACGCGTTTGCCTGGAGGGTGCAATGGAGCGGAAAGTCAGTCCGTTGCATCGGCCTGGCTCGCTCGGAAGTGCGTATCGGTTTCGTGAACTTGGTTTGCAACATGAGGCGTTTTTGCGCTATTCGCAGGGTAGCTGCGTCTTGATGCCGCCCATAGGGGCCGAAAAGGCTCCTATGGGAAGATGATTGTTTGGAAAAGTTGGCTTCTGAGGCCCTTTCAAACCTCGCAAACAATTATTATTGGATTATTATTAGAGGTATCCTAAGGTTAAATTTGACTGTTAGCTAATCAAGTCTGCGCACACAAGCTGACGTCAATCTTAAATTATCGCGGCACGCTGGTTGTTTTAGGCGATAATTAAAGTTTATTTTCAACTCTCCTCGCAAGATTTCTCAATGACAAAACTGTTACTCGCGTTTTTGGTAGCTCTGATATGGGGAAGCCCCGCTTTTTGCCAGGATTTACTGGAAACCTATCAGCTGGCGAAAGCCAATGATCCGGAGTTTAAAAGCTCCGACATTAATAAACTAGCCACCGCAGAGATCAAGTCGCAAAGTATCGCGCAAATGCTGCCCAATCTTTCCTTCAGTGCCAACAGCACTCGCAGTCAGGCAACCAGCAGCTTCTTGGGCAGATCCGTAGAACAAGAATTTTGGGACCACAAATTAGGCTTTACCTTAAAGCAGCCGGTATTTCATTGGGACCACTGGGTTCAGCTAGATCAGGCCGACAATAAAATTGCCCAGGCCGAAGCCCAATTCCAAGCCAAACAACAAAACTTAATGCGCAGAACTGCCGAGGCTTATTTCAATATATTGGCAGCCCAAGACAATCTCGAATTTGCCAACTCGGAAAAAAAATCTATCGAAAAGCAATTAGAGCAAGCCAAACAACGCTTCGACGTCGGCATCATAGCCATCACCGATGTCTATGAAGCCCAAGCCGGCTACGACAGAGCCCTAGCCAGCGAGATTGAAGCGCAAAACCTTTTGGATAATAGCAAGGAAGCCTTGCGGGAAATCATAGGCGAAAACGCTGCGGATCTAAGCGGTTTACAGCCGCAAATCCCACTCAGTCCACCCGCACCCGAGGATTTGTCATCTTGGTCGAATGCCGCGGAGAGCAATAATTTCTCCATCGTTGCGCAAATTAATCAGGCCGAGTTCATCCGAAAAAGCGTTGAACTGCAACAGTCTAAACATTTACCGACCTTTGATATTATCGCTCAATACAACGACACGGACACTACCAACCTATTCGGCTTGCGCGGTGATAATCAAAGCGTCGGTTTACAGATGAATCTCCCCTTGTACGAAGGCGGCGGCACGCTGTCCCGCAGTCGCCAGGCTGCGTACGAGTATGAAGCAGCCAAGGAAGACTTGATTAAGGTGAAACGCAGCATCAATCGCGGCGTTAAAGACGCCTTTCGGGGCGTAGTTTCCAGCATCAGCAGAGTCAACGCGCTGGAGGCCACCAGCAAATCCGCTGCAATGGCCGTGGAAGCCGCCGAAGCCGGTTTTGAAGTGGGCACTCGCACCATGGTGGACGTGCTCGCTGAACAACGCAACCTTTTTAGAGCCAAAAGCGATCACGCCAGAAGCCGCTATGACTATCTAATTAACGGCATCAAACTCAAGGAAGCCGCCGGCAGTCTGAATGAAGAGGACCTGCAACAGATCAATCAATATTTGCAGGGAACGCTGAGTAAGAACTAGCCCACCCGTGGCGTGCTCGAAGCCGCTCGTTAACATCGCCGGTTTTGCCGCTCCCAATGCCGGGCGTTATTAGCTCAGCCATATTCTTATCATTTAGGTTTCCACTGTAACCGGTAAATGTGCAGCTGACAGCAAGCTTAAGATATAGTGAGTTTCCAAACCTTTGCTATTTGCGGGAACCATACGCTTTACTTCGTTTACCGCATCCTCAATGGCTAAGGCCGCATGCAGCCAAGATCGAGCGGCAAACAGCCCGGCCAGCCTTAATCGATTCTTTCTACTATCGCACAGCCATTCTTAGCCTTGGGCGCAAGCCTTTTAAGCTCCGGCACGAGACTTTTCGCTATCGTCGCAAGGCTTTTAGCGTTGCGGACAAGCCTAAAAGCCTTGCTGGCTCAGTTAAAAGCTTTGCGGGCAACTCGAATTTATTTGTTCGCCGGGCACAACACCTCCCGCGCTTTGGTTGGTGGGCAAATTTCCCCAACGATCAATCCCGTGTGGGGAAAAAAAACGTGCCTAACAATCCAGTTACCTGACCTGTTTAAATTTCCAACCAAAAGTAGTCGTAGGGTGATGAGTTTACGAGGCGCACCGGTCGCGATGGCTTCCTAAGAATTGCGCCTTACAGCCTTATGCGAGGCGCAACAACGCGAACGGAACGCCAGACGGCAGCACCTTATACCCTCCGCACCCTATGGCCTTGCCACCATGACCATTTTGAGTGACGAAGCGTGAGTCATAAGATAAATCAGTCCACGTTATGAGTGACCACGTCGTTAGCCTTTTCCGATCAATGAAAGAACGGAGCACCGACCGAAGCGTTTTCTCTGGCACGACTCCTGCTTGATAAATTTCACCGGCGATTTGCCTTTACTACAGCCCCTTTGGAGGAAACATGCTACGCACCCTAACCGCCGTTCTATTTCTGTTGCTGCTTCCCCTGCACAGTAGCAGCGCTGCTTCTCTCGTCACCGATGCTAACGGTATCTTGACTGGAGCACGCGACATTGAGTATCTGGGTAACAAGTACGATGTGTTCATCGGTGACGGCTCGTGCGTAGGTTTATTTGATGGCTGTGATGCCCAGAGTGATTTTCCATTCCAGGCTAGCGACTCCTTAGGGGCGAGTAGCGCTTTGCTGGCGTTGATAGTATCCGATGGTCGTTTCACCTTCGATCCTTTAAGGATATCCGGGTGTAGCTCAGACAGTTGCGCGATACATTTACCCTTCCTTCGCCTGACCCAGGACGTGCTAGCCGACACCATCTTCATATTACCGTCTAACTCCCCTCTGCAGGCCATCGATCGACTGTTCGTCAGCGATAATACGGCCGTCTTCATAGAAAGCACTTATGCGGTCTGGACCCAGCAGCCAACCACCACCGTCCCCGAACCTAGCACCCTAATGCTGCTCGGAATCGGTCTATTGGGTCAGCGCTGGCTGCGTACGGGCACCAAAAGACTTCCTGCCTAACGACATCACCTAACCCGGCCGTACACCAGCGCCGCCAGCGTTGCCGGTACTGCCCCAGAACCGTGGCCAGCTCAGCCGAGCTGGCTTTTCTCCGGATCTGTTGCTCAACAAGCCGGTGCAGTGTTTCAACGTGTTTGCTGACGGTGGCGGCAGTTATGTAGGGCGCATTAGCGATAGCGTAATGCGCCGAATGATTTAAGGCCACCATACGGCGCAATGCGGCTGCGCCTATTGCGCCCTACGGCCTTGCCGATGAAGGTTTTGGCGGGGTGTTGTTTGAGTTTCAGGCGGTTGAAGGTTTGATTCAAGACCTTGATCGCCCGGCGGTTTTGCCAGCGGGTTTTGCTCAAGATCAGGATGTCGTCCATGTAGCGCACGTAGTAGAGGCCCGGCTGCCGACTCAGTTGGTCGTCCAGGGCTTTGAGGTATAAGGCGGCCAACAGCGGGCTGATGGCGCAACCGCGCGCGATGCCTTGTTCGATATCCCGATATTCCCCGCCGGCCTCCACGGTGCGTCGCACGATCGCGTAGCAGTAGCGCCTGAGCAGCGGTTCGGCGATCTGGTCGGCAAACTGGTTAAGCAGCGTGTATTGGTCGATGGCTTGGTAGTAGCTCTTGACATCGGTTTTGCAGACAAAGCGGTATTCGCCCAGTGTGGCCTGGATCTGGGTCACGGCGCGCTTGAGGCCGCCATGACCTTTGACATGCATGCAAGACGGCGACACGGTCAGCTTGTCCTGCAGCAATACGCTCAACAGTTTGATCACCACCGCGTCTTCGGCCGCCCACAGATGCACGACTTCGCCGTTTTTTTTACCCAGTCTATGCTGAGGGGCGAATCGATAGTCGCCGCAACGGATTTCAGCCAACAGCCCGGTCTTGCGCGCCGGCCAATGCCGTCGCAAGTGCCAGATATCGGCGTCGGCCGGGAAATGCCGACGTTGCCGACAGACGCTACTGAAGGCTTGCTGCAGTTGCGCGGGACTGATGGATAAAGCGTGGTTGTTAGGCGGTTTTCGCGGTGCGGTCATGGTCAAGCTGGAAAGTGTTAGTTTTTTTTACACTCCAATTGGCGCCAATCACTGGCTTTATAGTGCGAAGTGTCAAGCGAAAAATCTTTATTTTGTTTGATTTCAATCAATTAACGCCATTATCCCTGCTGATGATGGTGAATATGGCGCTGTCAGGTTTTTTTACAACATGCCCCCATGCATGCCTTCGTCTTGTTGACCAAGTCCTTTAGCTTGGCATTATTCAAGCGTCACCTCAGGCTTTCTACTCACTGATTTGTTTGGCATTTTGAGTAGATTGTCCTGCGATTATTCAACCCAGATTCGGGCTAAACCCTCATCCATCGTTTAATTTACCGCTACTTACGGCAGGTCAAAATAGCTTTAGCAAACACCCCACTGTCACTAGTTTCCAGCAAAGTAAAACTGTCCTTCGCGCGAGTGATGCCGGTGTAAATTAATTCGCGCGTGTGCACCGGGCTGATGTTTTCCGGCAAGACCAAGGCCACGTGATTAAACTCCGAGCCTTGTGATTTGTGCACGGTAATGGCGAAAGCAGTTTCCACATCCGGCAGGCGCATTGGCGAGATCCAACGTATTTTCAGATTGGCCGACGGCTCGCCACCGGCATCGGCAATGGGAAACGCCACTCTAAGTTTGCCGATACTATCTCGCAGGGCAATGCCAATATCGCCGTTCATTAAGCCCAGATTGTAATCGTTGCGGGTGATCATCACCGGCCGGCCTTCATACCACAGCGCCTGCTTGGCTTTGGCAAACAACCATTCTTCAATGCAATGATTAAGGCCTTCTACGCCCCACGGCCCTTTCCGCAATGCCGACAACACCTGAAACGCATCGAAGGCGGTCAATACTTGCATGGCCCATGCGTCGTATCGCTCCGCGCTGTCCGGCCGACCATTCTGGATTTGCGCCAGATAATAGCCATAACCGCGGCGGTTGCGTGACGACTCAGCGGAGTCCCCGCTATTAATCACCAAATTTCTTAACAAGCTATTGGCGGCGTCCGGGCTTGGGTGTTGCCGTAAGGCTATGTATTCTGCATGCGGTTCGGGTCGCAAATCCGGGTAGCGTTCAGTGTCGGTTAAGATCGCCTGAGCTTGCAAGGCATCGCCCTGATTCACGGCTTTAGCCAACTGGCCGATGCCGCTGTGGGCATCGAAACGATGACTGTACTGCAACATAACAGTTTGTTGATTGATGGCAGATCCGGGCACTGCGGCGGGTTTGGGCTGTTCGCCGGCATAGCGGTCTATCCACGCTAGCGTTTCCTGCTCATAGGCCGCGTGTTCGGCGCCGCGACATAAATCCCCCATCACTGAACCGGCTTCGACGGATGCCAATTGGTCCTTGTCACCCAATAAGATCAATTGAGTGTTTGCCGGTAAGGCTTCCAATAGCGACGCCATCATTTCCAAATCGATCATCGACGCCTCATCGACGATCACGATGTCGGCGACGATAGGATTTTGGCGATTATGCAAAAAGCGCCGCGAATCATGCTGGCTGCCCAGTAAACGGTGCAAGGTACTGGCTTTTCTAGGGATACATTGTTTGATGGTTTCGTCGAGAGTCAATCTGTCGAGCGCTTTGGCAATCGACTCGCTGACTCTGGCCGCCGCTTTACCGGTGGGTGCCGCCAGTAAAATATTTAGCGGCTTGGAGTGCTCGCTATTTTGTGGCGCCAGTTCAATCAATAGCGCCAATAGTTTGGTCAAGGTAGTGGTTTTGCCGGTACCCGGCCCGCCGGTGATGATGGCGAATCGCGCCCGCAACGCCAGGACACATGCAATTTTTTGCCAATCCGGGCTTTCCGGGCTGGTGGGAAACAGCGTTTGCAAGCGTCCCGCCAACGACGCCGGCAAGCTATCTCGCGCCGGTTGCAAACGTTGCATAATGCAGGCTTGCGTGATTTGTTCATAGTGCCAATAACGCCGCAAATACAATCGATTGCCCGCCAAAACCAGCGGCGTATCGCCTTGTCCTGATGACACAAGCCTGGATTGCGATAACGCCGCTTGCCAGGAATCAAGGCTATACACTTTTAAGCGCGCCAATTCGGCCGCCGCCGCGTCCTGCTCCACAGCCCAAGCATCATCGGCCGGAATAGCCAGCGTCATCCCCGGCTGCTCGCAAAGTTTTTCCAAGTCCAAATAAACTTCGCCTCTATCCAGCTGATGACTGACCAAGGCCCCTGCCCACAGTACCGCGTCGGTCGCGTTAGGTTCGAGATCCAACAAAAAACCCACGAAGGCGCGATTCAAATGACTCAACCAGCCTTTCGCTACCCAGTGCTGCATGCTGTCGATTACCGCCGCTTGCCGAATCATGACGATGCTCCAAACAAGGCATCCAAGCGCTCGATCAATGCCCTGGGTGGCTTATCGAACACGCGTCCCGCCGTTGGCCCTGGCGCGCCTCTTAAAAACAAATACAGGCCCCCGCCGATGTGCGTTTCGTAATCGTAAGCAGCAGCCAATCTGACTTTCAGCAAACGATGCAAGGCCAATAAGTACAAGCAGGCTTGCAAATCGTAACGCTTAGCCAACATGGCCACCGTCAAGGCCTCCTGCGTATACGCCGCGTCGTCGGCGCCCAAACTGTTGAATTTATAATCGACCACGTAATACTGCTGATCGTGCACGAATACCAAGTCAATAAAACCTTTTAACAGACCGTTTACTTGGCCGGGTAACAGACTTGGACGCACTTGTCCGCCGAAGGTGTGGCGGCAGACCAAGCGGTCCAGTTCCTCAGTGTCCACGGTATCGGCACCCAGCAGAAACTCCAGCTCGGCTTGATAGGCATTGGTTTCGAGCGCAGCCAAACTAAGCTTAGCGTCCTCCAGCAAGGGCATGTTCAACCAGTGCGCTAAGGCCGAAGCGATGACGGCATGTTTGTTCTCCCATTCGCCGCCGATAAATCGCTTTTGAATCAATTCTTGTCTTAAGGCTGGATTTTCCGAGACCTTGGAAAACCCCCATTGCGCGCATTCCTCCAGCAGATCATGAATCAACACGCCAGGACCGGCGCCTCTGGGCAAAGCGTGGACACCGGACAAAGGTTTACTAAGCGCCGCAACGATTTCGGCTTCGTCGTTTTGCTTATCGTCATGGGCCGTTTCAAACTCCGGCAACGACTGAGACGAATCTTCCCTAGGCGTCAGGCGATCCGCGATGTGCAAGGCACTATAACTGGCTATCCACCAATTACTGGATACTTTGCTTAGCGGCACCCGTGCCTCGTCCCTGCTCGCGTCGGCCAAAACCGGGCTATAGCGCGCGTCGTCAATTTTCGGTAAAGGCGTTATCGAAATCGCTGCACAGCTGCTTTTGAGTTCGCGTAGTTGCTCGGCTAAGGCGCTGATGGGCATTTTGGCCTGCCAATTGAGTAAGGCGCCCATCGCCGATTTTTCCAACTGGCAATCCTTGGTACTGCCGGATTTGACCGGCGCAATGCCCAGCCAACACGCATGGCGGGCTCGGGTCATTGCCACATACAGCAAACGCAAATCTTCCTGTAATCTTTCTTCCTCACTGATGGCTTTGATGCGCTCTTGTTTATGCAAGTCGATTTGCAAATCCTGGTTCTCATCGTGATAACGGTAATAGGTGTTGAAGCGACCGCCGACTTCCCGGAAACTGCAAATAAACGGCAAAAATACCAGCGGGTATTCCAGGCCTTTGGATTTATGAATCGTGACAACTTTAATCAGATTGGCATCGCTTTCCAGCCTGATGATGCCATCATCGCCGGCTTGGCTCCCGCCTGCCTCGATAGCCTCGGCCAGATACCTGATCAAAGCTTGCTCGCCTTCCAGTTGCATGCTGGATTGTTGCAACAACTCCGCGAGATGCAGCAGATTGGTAATGGACCGTTCGCCTTCGCTGTCGTCAGCCAGACGCCCATGTAAGCCGTAATCGTTAAGCAATTGCCGCAAAGCCGGCAGAATGCCGTCCTGTTGCCAGCGTTGTTGATACGTCAGAAAGCGTTCCAGATGCAGTTCCCAACCCGGTTCGTCCAAGGCCAGTTCATGCAAAGCTTGATAGGACCAAGCGAAGGTCGCCGAGCTTAAGGCAGCACGCACTTTGCGCTCATTACGCGGCTCAGCCAGAGCATTTAACCAAAGCAACATGTCGACCGCTTCCACGCTGGCAAAAATGGAATCACGCTCGGACAGATAGACACTGCGCAAGCGTCGGCGCGCCAAGGCGTTGCGTATTGTCGCTGCTTCGGTGCCGCTGCGAACGAGGATGGCGATGTCCCCAGGCTGCAAAGCCTGCATGCCGGATGGCGAGCTAAAGCCGGTTTGCCCCGCATCAGCTGAGTTAAGTAATTTGACAATCTGGCTGGCCGTCACTTCCGCCAGTGTTTCCCGATAAGCCGGCATGCCGACCGCGTCCTCAGTATCCCAATGCCACAGGGTCAGCGCCGGAGCAGCTTGATTATCGATAACCCAGGTTTCATTGCGGCCTTGGGCCTTGACCGGCAAAAAAGGTAAGGGATTATCTTGTGCTGTTTTAAATCTGAATGCGCCCCGCTCTTGCCGATCGGCTTGTAAAAACACCTGATTGACCGCATCGACCAAGGCCTGGGTCGAACGGTAATTGGTGCCCAGGGTGTAATGCCGACCTTGGGTATCGCGGTGCGCCTTAAGATAGGTGTATATATCCGCGCCGCGGAAAGAGTAGATAGCCTGTTTCGGATCGCCTATCATCAAACACGCATAATCGGCGCCGGCCGGCGTGGCGTAAAGCGTTGAAAAAATCCGGTATTGCACCGGATCGGTATCCTGAAACTCGTCTATCAACGCGATGGGATACTGCTGGCGAATCACCTCCGCCAGCCTGTCGCCATTGCGGCCTTGCAAGGCATTATCCAACCGAATCAGCATGTCATCGAAGGTCATCCTGGCGATGCGCTGTTTTTCAAAATCGTAACGCTGCCTTACCCAATGCACGGCGTGTTTGATCAGCTCGACTTTTAAACTCGGCAGCGCCGCGAGTTGCGCGGGCAATCGGCCTATCGCGGCAAAACCGGGATGGTCCGGCGGTGTTTGTCCGGGATTGGCTAATTTTGCCATGCCGTCCGGCGACAGATTCTCAAAACCCTTGCCGATGTCCAGCGTGTCTTGCAAAGGGTCCAAACTCCATGCCTCGATTTTGTCCAGCCAGTTGCGGCGGTTCACGGAGTTGTAATTTTTTGCCGGCAGCACTTTGGTTTCTATGGCAGCCTCCACTAGTTCGCGTACTTCAGGCAACCAATGCACCCAAGGCGCTTTTAACGCCTGTAATTCAGCTTGTCTAATGGACGCCACCGCAGCCATCAAGTCCTTGATGGGTTGACCGTCGGCCAGGCTAAAAGGTATTGGCTCGGCATTGCCCAGCAGCGAACGCACCGCCAGTAATAATTCGTCCGGGTGCTTGAACAGCGCATACAGGCTTGGAAAATCGGCATCGTTGGACATGTCGTAATAGAAACTACGCCAATAGTCCCGCACCACCTCGTTTAACAATTCAGTATCGTCGGTGTTGACCTCCTGCCGGAACAAACTGCCGCTGTCGAACGCATGCTGCTGCAACATGCGGTTACACCAACTGTGAATGGTATAAACGGCCGCCTCGTCCATCCAGTTGGCCGCCAATTCCAGACGGCGGGCGCAGGCCGGCCAGTCTTGTTCTATGTAACTGGCGCGGATGTCTTGCAAGAACGTATCCGTAGTTGCCAATTGCTTACGAAAGAAGCGTGCGGCCTGACTCAAGCGCTCGCGAATCCGCTCGCGTAACTCCTTGGTAGCGGGCTCGGTGAAAGTCACCACCAAAATATCCGGCGGCAAAAGATACCGGCTGGGTTCAGCACTATCGGGATGGTGCCCCAGAATTAACCGCACATATAAGGCGGCGATGGTGTAGGTCTTGCCGGTACCGGCGCTGGCTTCGATTAGCCGGGTAGCCGATAACGGAAATTCGATGGGGTTGAGCGGGATGGCGCTGGTCATATCGTCGCCTCCCCTGCTCCAGGCAATTGCCGAATACTCGTAAACATGGGCCGATACAAACTATCCGCCCAATATTCAAAATCCTTATTAGCGTCAAACGCAGTCAAGCTGGCAAAGTTGGGAAAGAAGCGGGCCAGATAAGCGTCGTAATGCACTTCGCCGGCATTCCATTCGTCGCCGTCATATCTGGCTTGGGCTTTTTCCGATGCGCTTTCCGAAGGGGCGGCAAGCCAGCAAAATGCCGTTCGGCAAGCCACCGGCAGCGGCGCTTGCATGCCGTCGTGATAAGCGGCAACCAGGTCTTGCAGTTGTTGGTAAGCGTCATCTGATTCAACAACGGGCATTTCAATCACCGTGTCCGCACCGACAACCAAGGTCTTTACCGGCAAACTATCGGCGCAAGCCGCCAAATGCTGTAGCCACTGCAACAATACATTCGGATATTTGATGGATTTATCCTTATTCAGCAGAATTTGCGCGGTCAAATGCAACAGACTCACTTGCCCTTGCTGACCTTGGCGACGCAATTGACTGAGATCGCCGGCTAATTGCAGCGTCATGCCGCCGGACAATGCAAAAGGCGCAAGCTGCAATACATGCGGCTCTAAAGCCTCAGGCCACTCCGACACCAACACCCGATACCGTTCCCAAGCCGCTTTGACCGGCTCGGCCAGTGCGGCGAAACTTGTTTGGGCAAAACCACCCAAAGGCAGTTGTCCTTTCTGCATCATCACGGCCTGCTGCCGAGACAGGAATTCTTCTGTCTGATCCGGCTGCTCGGCGGTTAAGCCTTGCAGCAGTTCATCGCTGAATAAATAGGCCTGCAGGCTATCGATTCCAAACGGTTCGCAGTCTTCACTGGTGACCGTTTGGCCATCGAAGCCAAACTTCAGGGTTTGATTGCAAAAGCTTTTGACCGGCGCGCGCAAAAATCGCGCAAGCGATTCCAAGGTCAATAAATAGGTTTTATCGTCCGGGCCAGAGGCGATCAGACCGCTAAGCGGCTGAGCCACCGCAGGTGCAAACCATTCCCGGGCATAGGTAAAAAGATTCGGATCACGCTTTTTGCGGACATACGCTTCGCTAAACGGCTGCAAGGGATGGGCTACGGTAATGCTTGGCAACAAGGTAGGCTGGTCGGCAAGCGTCCAGCCCTGCGCCAGCACATCGCGCAGTTGACTGATCAGTACCGAAGGCGGCCGTTCGCTGTTATCGCGAATGCTGCGCCCTACCCAGCTGATATACAGCTGTTCGCGCGCCGACAGCAAAGCTTCCAGAAACAGATATTGATCGTCTTGCCGGCGGGAGCGGTCACCAGGGCGATATTGACCGCGCTGGCTCATTAAATCGAAACTGTGCGCTTGTTGATTGCGCGGATAGTCGCCGTCGTTCATGCCCAACAGGCAAATCAACCGAAACGGGATGGCGCGCATCGGCATCAAGGTACAGAAATTCACCCGGCCGCTGAGAAAGCGTTGATGTAAGGAGGGTTCGTCGACACCGGCCAGCCAGGCTTCGCGTACCACATGAATGGGCAGTAAATCCGCACTGCTTAAACCCGCTTGATCGCAGTATCTGCACCAGCTGGTTAGCGAACTTGTCAGGGTTTCCAAGGTTTTTCGCTCACGCTCGTCGCTTACTTGAAAAAATTCGTCCAGCAGCTCGGACATTAGTTGCAACCAGTCGCTAGGTGCATATTCCTGTCGCAACAGCTCTGCGTATTTTTCCAGGGTTTCTAAGAGAAACGCCAAGCCGCCCAGCCATTGCGCATCCAGGCCGCCGATTTCTTCGTAAGGCTGAATCTCATCAAAAGCCGCCCCGGCACCGACCGCATACCCCAGCAACATACGCCGCAGCCCAAATTGCCAGGTATTGGCCTGCAAGTTTGCGGGCATATTGACTCGTTCCGCGCGTTGCCGAGCGTTCAAGCCCCAGCGTATCCCGGATTCCTCAATCCATTGATGCAGCTTGGGGATCGCGGCTTCGTCAATCTCAAACCGTGCCCGCAAGGCCGGCACTTCCAGTAAGCCCAGAAACTCACTGACCGCAAACCGCGACTCCGGTAAATTCAACAAGGCTTCCACCGCAAGCAGCAGCGGATTTTGCCCGCGCTGCTGCTGATCGGCCAGACTGTAGGGAATATAACGTGGATCGTCGCTTTGAATTTGCCCGAACACCGCATGGATATGCGGCGCATAGGTATTGATGTCCGGCACCATCACAATGATATTGCGCGGAGATAAAGGCTTACCGCTTTGTTTTGCGCTATCGAAACGCGCCAACAATTGGTCGTGCAGAATTTCGACTTCGCGCTGCGGACTATGCGCGATATGAAATTGGATAGACGTATCGGCGCTGGCCAGACATACCGGTTGCTCGGGCAAGGGTTCCAAGTCCAAGATGGACTGCTGCAGATGTTGCAGTAAGCTACGCTGACCCGCTTCTCCGTAATCTTTGAACATATCGATTTTGCTGTCCGGCCAATGCCAGTTGGCATAGGCTTGGGTTTCATCGAAATGATCCAACAAACGAATATAATCCCGCCCTTGTTTACCCCAGGCCGCCAGTAAGGGCGGTGCCTGTAGATGCAGTTCGGCATCGCTTAGCGCCGCGCTCATACCCGATTTATACGTCTGGCGGCGGCGTTCGGCTTTCAGCAGTTCTTTGTCTTCGATGATGTCGGCCCAATAGTGCTGACAAGGGTTATGCACGAACAACACGATCTGACAAAAACGGCCCAATTTGGCCAGCACTTCCAGCGATTGCTGCGGTAGGGACGATAGGCCGAACAACACCACGCGGCGCGGCATGCTGGCCGGGCGAGCCGTTAATGTATCAATCCTGTCCATGAACTGCGCATGTACAGCCGCCCTACTGGCAAACGGCGAGGATTCGGCACCCAAATCCTCGAGCACCGCGCGCCACAAGGCGGCTTGCCAGCCTTGCGCGCTCGGCAGCGGTTTAATCTCGCCATGGCCGTTGCGCAACACATCTTGTCCTGCCGCCCAATCCGACACCCAATCGGAGCGATACACCTGATATTGATCGAACAGATCCGCCAGCTGTTCGGCGAGTTGGTGCCGTTTGCGGCAATGGTTATCGTCGGTTAAAAAACTGGCCAAGGTTTCGAAGCCAGGTTGTTTCAACAAGCCTGGCAACAATCGATATAAACGCCAGATCAGCGGTTCTTTGGCTAAGAGTTGTTCGGTGGGAATCTGCTCGCCCAATACCGCACGATAAATGCTCCAGATAAACAAAGAAGGCAACTGCATTTTCATCGCGGCGGCAATGCCCAACGCGGAATTTTGCGCCAAACTTTGCTTTAACCAATGCCCCATGCCGTTGCTTTGCACCAGAAAAATCTCGTTCTCCAAGGGCAGCAAGGGATGCTGTCTGAGCCAGTACTCGACCACATCGCGAAGTTCTTCCAATTGATTGGAGTGGATCACGGCGATGCCATTATCCAAGGAATGTGCAGGCATGATAGGCTGATATTCGTTGTGTGGGGGCCTTAGGCGTGGCCGATACCGCCTATTATCGCCGCTTTTGGCTAGACCCGCGAGACGTGATAAATCAAACTTTTTGCCTGAACGCACGCTAGCCTGATTCGCATCCTCTCGTCAGGATTTGAGTATTCTTATCCAGGGTAACCCTACATTCCAATTGAAAGCAGCCACTGATTCCGATCGCAAACCAGCAACTTTATCTTATAGAATTGCAACGTGAATGACTGCTTTTGGAATTCGCGGATTGACACTAACGACCCTTCACAGAGCTTGGTTTTGATAACGTTACGTCCGCTCTAGCTCAATAAACAGACTGCATTAATTCAGCCCATCAACCCTGTTGTACCGAATATTAGATATGAAAATAGATAGCCTAGATCATTTAGTTTTAACCGTTAAAGATGTCGATAACGCTGTTTCCTTTTACTCAAAAGCTTTGGGCATGGACGTGGTCACATTTGGTAATAATCGTAAAGCGCTGTCTTTTGGTAGTCAGAAAATCAATTTGCATCAACAGGGGAAAGAGTTTGAACCTAAAGCACAACGGCCAACACCCGGTTCGGCTGATTTATGTTTTCTTACATCGATTCCCTTAGAAGATGTTCTAATTCATTTAAAAACATGCGGGATTGACGTAATAGAGGGTCCTGTTCAGCGCACTGGCGCTACCGGTCCCATAATTTCTGTATATTTCCGCGACCCAGACCATAATCTGATAGAGGTTTCAAATCGTAACCTTGATTAAACCGACAGTCAGGTAAGCATTCCGTTACTGCGACTCAAAATCTAAAGTGTAATGAGCGCAATTGGCCCGGCGATACGCCTCCTTGGCAGACGAATCGGTGCTAACGGTAGAGTCGAGATGTGGCGCGGTAGCATTAGGTTTGGCTTGCTGTTTCCGTCCCTTTCGTTTGACGGTGTCCTAATAGCCTTGCCTTAACCCCGTTTCCACACCCCGCTCATCGAACCGGACTGGCAGATTTCCCGCATCCGGCTCTCGGACAAAATATCACGCATTCGCCCACGGCTCGTTACACCCCAAGCGGCTTAGGCGTATCAAACCAAGAGTGTGATAGAGGTACGAAAGTCGATAGCCTCCGCCTGCTCGCTTTCTCACCTTATACTTGTTGCGTAACCACCGACGCAACCGCGCTGCCGTGTAATTATCCAGCGCACGATAGGCGCGATTGAAGGTTCCTACCTTAAAATAGTTTGCCCAACCGCGTAGCATGCGATTCAATTTATATATCAGCAACGTGGTGTCATGCCACGCCATTGAATAGGCAGTCAAGGCATGGATCTTTTCGACCATGCGCCTAATGCTTTTCTTCGATGGCCGGAAGCCCAAATAGACCTTACCGTTTGCGGCCGATACTGCAGGCCAAATGTGTAACCCAGAAAGTCGAACTCATCTTCCAACACATTACAGACTCGCGTTTTATCCTCGTTTACCGTCAGCTTGAGTTGCCCCATGACCTTGCGCATCCATTGCAATGCCTCTTCGGCTTTACCGCGTCGGCACAAGATCACTAGGTCATCGGCATAGGTGACAATCCGACTGCCGAGCCGCTGTTCCAGGCCCAGTTTCTTCCACGCCAGCACAAACCGTCGCATGTACAAATTCGACAGCAGCGGTGAGATAGGCGATCCCTGTGGAATACCACATCGATGATCTTTGGCCTCGGTTGTGCGCTTCGTCCGTCCTCGCTTATCGGTTTCCTCTACCGGACATTCCAGCCACATCGTGATCAGATGCAGCACACGCCGATCCACAATCCGGCGTGCTACCGACTTGAGTAGCTCGGCATGGGGTATTGTCCCAAAGTAATCTGCAAGGTCGGCATCGACGACATCCGGGTGACCGTGATAGAGATGATCCTTCACTTCGATTACCGCCCGCTGGGCATTGCGGCCCGAACGGTAGGCATATTGCTCATCCGGTAGATCGGCTTCGAAGATCGGTTCTATTACCAGCATGGCTGCCGTCATACAGACCCGGTCTCGCAGCGTCGATAGGCCTAGCGGCCTCAGTTTTCCATTCGGTTTAGGGATATAGACTCGTCTGATGGGGTCTGGTCGATAAGTGTCCTCTCTGAGCGCAAGCGCCAGTTCGCCAAGCCACCGCTCCACGCCATACGCTTCTATATCCGCAAAGCTCTGACCATCCACACCCAGTGCACCCTTGTTGGCGCGGCAACAGGCATAGGCATGCGCCAAGATGTCTTCTCGGTATAGCTTGTCGTACAGCACATAGAAGCGATAGTCAGTTTCAGCCTTCGCTTTTGCGTGTAACGCCATCTGTAGTTTCTGAACTCTTAACGGAGTTGATAGGTTGCCCAATCTCCTGTCCTTTTCCACTTATTGCGTTGATTTTGAACTAAGGCCCCTTCCCTCCACCAGCATTACCCGGTTTCCTCGGTACTACAAGCCTCTCCGCCACCCTGCAGCGCCCGGCCTGTCCCTCACGGGCATCCGGTTGTTCATCGCTGGCCACGCCACAGGGCTTCCCGTGTTGCGTGCGCTTACCTTGTGTACATGCTGTCACCACTGCCCCGGCGCAGCGACTGGAAATACTCTTCGCTCGATTTCCCAGCCGTATCAGCCTTCCCCGAAAGGGTTGTCGGGTCGGCCTGCGCATCGACCTTTTCGAGGCTTGCTCGGTGTTCACTCACATTACGGCCTGCACACTCGCTGAATCGCCTAAAGCGATCTCTTTACATCGGAGGCTCCAGCCACCTCGTTACCTCCATGACTGCTCCGATTGCTTCCGGCCGGAGCGATTTAGCCGGGTGGGCCTCTCACCCACTGGTAAAGCGCCGCCTTTGCACGGCGCACACCCAAAACGGCCTGTCGCGTTTCTCCAAACCGGCCAGTCAACTGAATCCTGATTCTGCGAACTGGAGGGCTGCAAAGTAGTTGTTGGCGACCGCATCCATCTGCCAATACCGGCCAATAAGGATGCTGGCGAAATTTTTCACCCCTAGGTTCAGCGAATGGCAGCTTTTCGGCAAGCAACCTTACGTCTTCTTTGGATATATTGTTAACAGCTGGTTAACTTGTTGGGCCTCTTAGCTCAAGCACATTCACTTACTCTAAACAAAGGGTACTCTATTTCTCATTTGTCAATAAGAAATTCCCTGTTTACGCAATGTCGTAGAAATTTACCAGACTGGATTCTTTGAATTTAGATATCTACCCAAGGAGACGTCGTTCTATTCTTTGCTGAGTCGTCAGTAGTAGAAGGCGGAATAAACTTAGGATTTATAAGGATCGAAGCATTAATTCGACTACATCCTGCATCGTGTGATTTGCCTGCCAGCCTAGTTTTTGCCAAGCTTTGCCAGGATTGGCTTTGCTGACACTTAAATCCAACGGCCTGTATAAGTCGGCATCAGTAATGACGTGCTCCCGCCAATCCAAGTCGACCAAGGAAAACACGGTATCGACGAATTCCTCTAGCGAATGTGTTTGTCCAGTGGCAATGATGTAGTCGTCAGGAATGTCCTGCTGGAGCATGAGCCACATCGTCTCGACGTAATCCGGAGCCCATCCCCAATCTCGCTCGATTTGCATTTTCCCTAGAATTAGTTTGTCCTTATCGCCTTTGGCGATCCTCAAAGCTGTTGAGATTATTTCTTTTGTGACAAAACGATCCGGGCGCAGGCGAATCGTGATTAAACAAAATGCCAGTAGAGACGTGCAAATGATAGGCTTCTCGGTAGTTGGCCACCTGCCAAAATGCTGCGGATTTAGCCACAGCGTAAGGACTACGCGGCCGGAACGGTGTGTTCTCGTCAGCTGCTCTTTCAATAGCGTCCCCAAAACATTCGCCGGAGCCCGGCACTAAACAGTCTAATGGGTTTTCCCTTGAATCGAATCGCTTCCAGCAAATTTAAGGTAGCCAAAGAATTACTTTCCATAGCCTCTACCGGTTGTTCAAAAGAGAGGCCATCCGAAGGTTGTCCCGATAGGTTATAAATTTCGTCCGGCTCGATTTTCATAATCACTTGCATTACACATCGAAAATCGTTCACCGCTACTGAAACACAGGTGATTTGGTCAAATATTCCCAGTTTTTTAAGGCTATCAAATCCGTTGACCTGGGCATCCCTGGATGATCCATAAACTGTTCGGCGACAATTACCCTGT
>MSXO01000005.1 GCA_002083615.1 Proteobacteria bacterium ST_bin11
TTTCCGCGCCATCCTCGGTCACGAAAACCTCGCCGTGTTGAAACGGACTCATGGTGCCGGGATCGACGTTGATATAAGGATCGAGTTTAGTGAGAGTGACTTTCAGGCCGCGATCTTCCAAGATGGCTGCCAACGATGAAGCGGCTATCCCTTTTCCCAAGGATGAAACCACTCCGCCGGTGATGAATATGAATTTTGTCATGAAAATTTGGCGCCCTGATTAGCAATAGCAAGGGGGTCGAAAAGGCGCAAATTCTAACAGTTTTGCAGCGCTATTGCCTGTTTAATTGAGGTGGCGGGCATCGATTGGCGCGCCATATCTTAAAAATATCAACGACATTCGCTCGTGAACACTAACTGATTTTTGCCGCGCTGCTTAGCCATATACATCGCATCATCGGCGCATTTAATCAACAATTCGGCTTCGGAATGATCCGACGGATACATGGCGATGCCAATACTCACCCCTATCTTCACGGTCTCGTTATGAATAAGAAATGCCTGACCAATTGCTTTCAACACATTTTGCGCCACCTGCCTGGCCGCCAGTACCGAATGCAGCGACGTCAGAACAAACACGAACTCATCGCCACCCAAGCGCGCAACCGTATCGACCTCGCGGCAACAATGCTCGAAACGTCTGGCTACCGCTTGTAGCAGCTCGTCACCGGCATCGTGTCCCATATCATCGTTAACATCCTTAAAACCGTCCAAATCCAGAAATAGGACCGCCAAAAATGTCGAATCGCGCTTGGCGCGCAGCAAGTCTTGCCGCAATCGTTCCATCAGTAAGCCGCGATTGGGCAAACCGGTGAGCTGATCATGAAACGCCAGGTACATTAACCGCTTTTCCTTGCGCTCCTGCTCGCTGACATCTGTAATCGTGCACATAGTGATCTGATCGTTAAATTCGAACAGGGTTTGGGTGTTCATTTTCGCGACGAAGGTGGAATTATCGCGCCGCACCCCCAGCATTCGAGTATTGTCCGCGACAATCAATTGGCCTAGCGACTTGCCGACCAATGCCTGCTCACTGTATCCGAACAACTGATTAGCAGTCTTATTGGCGGAACGCACACAGTCATCCTGGCCATACAGGACGATACCGGTCTCAATGGAATCGATGATATTGCGCAAAGCCTGAACATTACCCTGGGATTGCTTAATTTGCGCCAGCAAGCGTTTGCAGACCAAGGCAAAATTCAGCAAGGCCAGCAACAGCAAGCTGGTTTGCAAGCTACGCAAGTAAAATACTTCCTTGGTTGCGTTTAGCTCCAAGGCAGTGGTCAGATCGTTCATCAAACCCAACAATTGCGTGTTATGCATCAACAAAGTCGCTAATGCCGACTGCAAAGCCTCGACGCCAACCCCCGCCCCGCCAATCTCGACCGGTAACAAGCGCTTGTGGATCAGCGCCCAAAGCTGAGACGCCGAGCCAGCAATCAGTTGTGTGTTGGGCGCATCGGTAGCAAACAGATAAACCGGCTTGCCGTCACCACTAGTGGTAATGCCCCCGTACAAAAACCCGTTTAAAGTTTTGTTGAACAAACTTACGGCGTTCGCAAACTCGTTAAAAGCATTGTGTTTTTCCGCATCGGTTAGGGCAACGTGCAACATCAACAACGATTTAGTCATCCGTTGCGACAACATACGTTGGCGGCCCGACAAATTAATAGCCTCCGCGCTCTTTTCCAACTTCGCGGAAATCCAAAAATTAAGCCCAAGGGCTACCATATCGAAGACAATGAATAGGATCACCGGAATAAAAATCGCCCGAAGTTTGCCGCGCATTTTTTCGGTCATATCAGGGCACCGCTTAAAGAGTCTGGTCTTCGTTATTTGGTAACTTAGGCCATGAGCTAAAAGCAAACACCCAAATCATAATGATGTTAAGCACCGGCACTAACAAAACCATGATCCAGCGCCCGTCAAAACCGGCCTTTTCTATGATTCGATAACCCAGCCACAAGCAAAACAAGATGAACAACGGTAGCACGACTAAAAACAGCTCCATGACTAACTCTCCTTTTTAGTGTTCGGCCAAGTTTGGAAAGCCAATTGTACGAACACCAACAATAATCCAAAGACCGGCAAAAACACTAGTGCCGCCCACGCGGTATTCAGTCCGGCTTTTTTATAAATCAAGAACGCCGGAATCGCGACCACCATGCCTGCAATCATGGCTTGAAGCATCTCGGGAAACATCAGCATGACACCTCCTAACGGTTTTTTTTATTTATCATTACATGGTTTCGGATACGCGCCAATCCAATTGATAACAACCTTCCACCGCGCTAAGCCAGGCCCAATCTGCGATCCATAAGCCAGCGACAGCCGCCAGAGAACCATCCAAATAAATCAATGGCCGAATATCTCTTTCCCAAGGCGGAATACCCGCCTCCTGGTAGAGTTTTTTTAGGCAGTGGTGACCGACTCGGCCAGGCAATTTAAGCTTTTCACCGCCCCGCCTAGGCTCGACCGTCACTACCGCATGCTGCCACAAACCTTTTGATAGTCCGATCGACGCGGAATGTCTAAGCAAAACATAGCCATTACTTAAAGGTATTTGCTCCTGTCCTTGTCCCCATCGCTTTGCCTGAGTGTCTTTTCGCAGGCGTAGTTCGGGTATGCAGTACAATTTTTGCCGATATTTGCGGATTGAATGGCCTTGGATATAAATATTGGGCATAGCATCAAACCGCCCGCCGATCAGCTGATCGACTAGCGTTTGCAATACTGCCTGACTGGGTGGCTTAAGCCCCAATACCCCCAACCATTGCCGCAACAGACAATTCAGTTGCGTCATGGTGATATTTGATAAATCGGCGATGTTGAAGCTCCCATCTGCCGGATCAAAAGCCGTTGACAAGGCCTGCCCCGCCCAAGCCTCTATCATCTGTGCCGCATCGCCACAGAGCTGAGCCGAACGCGCAACCGTTTTATCCAGCGACGGCCAGCGCTGTTTTATCAGCGGAAGAATTTCGTTACGCAGGTAATTGCGGTCGAAATCGCTGCTTTGATTGCTGGGATCTTCCACCCATTGCAAACCGCGTGTTTGCGCATACCGCTGGATATCGACTTTGGCCACCGCCAATAGCGGTCGCAGCATTTTTCCTTTGCCAAAAGGACTGATAATCGACATGCCGGCCAAACCTGCCACACCGGCACCTCTGAACAACTGCAGCAGCAAGGTTTCCATTTGGTCTTCGCGATGCTGGGCTAGCAGCAAAAAATCATCGACCGCCAATAAGTCGCGCAACGCTCGATAACGCGCTGCGCGTGCTGCTGCTTCCGGACTTTCGCCAGCACGGGCCTTTGCATTCACTAGCAACAACTCAAAGCCCACCTGCCATTGCTCTGCCTGCCGGCGACAATGCGCCCCCCATCCGGCTGACTCAGCTTGCAAACCGTGATCGACATAAACAGCAACGATTTTGCCGGTAAGCGACGGCAAGCCAACGCATAAATCAAGCAGCACAGTGGAGTCCAATCCGCCGCTGTAGGCAACGAATACTTTCCGACACTCGGCAGGCAATAGGGGGGCAATAGTCTGCGAATTGAGATCTGGCATGGCGTAAATACAAAAAAGGCCGATTTGACTCGGCCCTTAACTGAACGACTAAATTAACAGACTGCTTTACTTGACCGGCTCTTCAATATACGAACCAAAACGCATAATACGTTGATAGCGCCTTTCCAGCAGCAAATCCATAGTGCTAGCTTGTTGATTGAGATCATTAAGGTGCCTGACCAACGCGTCTTGCAGATTTGCAGCAATCTTTTCGAAATTGCGATGACCGCCACCCACTGGCTCGCGGATCACTTCATCCAGAAAACCTTGTTCGCGGACGCGATCCGAAGTGATACCCATCGCTTCTGCGGCTAACTGGGCCTTATCGGCGCTTTTCCAAAGAATTGAGGCGCAGCCTTCCGGCGAAATGACCGCATAGGTACTGTATTCCAGCATCAATAAACGATCACCGACACCGATAGCCAAAGCCCCACCGGAGCCGCCTTCACCAATCACGGTGCAAATTATCGGGGTACGTAATTTTGACATTTCAAACAAGTTGCGGGCAATCGCCTCGCTTTGACCACGCTCTTCCGCACCAATGCCCGGATAGGCCCCCGGAGTATCGATCAGACAGATAATAGGTAGCTTGAATCGTTCGGCCAATTTCATCACCCGCAGGGCCTTTCGATAACCTTCCGGACGCGGCATACCAAAATTGCGATAAATCTTTTCTTTAGTGTCTCGGCCCTTTTGATGCCCAATCACTACGACCGGCTGCCCTAACAAGCGCGCCATTCCACAGACGATGGCTGGGTCGTCGGCATAGGAGCGGTCACCGTGTAACTCGTGAAACTCGGTAAAAATCAGATCGATATAATCCAAAGTGTAAGGTCGACCGGGATGCCGCGACAGTTGCGAAATTTGCCAATCCGACAGGTCTGCAAAAATACTTTCAGTCAAACTTTCGCATTTCTGCTCGAGCTGTTTCAAGGTTTCGGAAATATCAAAATTATTGTCCAGTTCTACCTTACGCAACTCTTCTATCTTGGCTTGCAGTTCGGCGATGGGCTGTTCGAAATCTAAGAATTTTAAATCCATGTCAATCCGGCATCAGAATCAATAAAATGGCCAGCAATTCTAATGAAAAATGCCGCCATTGCCTATTTGTTTTACCGAGCCTGACTAAATGAACAACACCGCCGCCTTTGAGACCAACCCTTTCGCGCCATTAGCCGCCAGAATGCGACCGACTACACTGGACCACTTTATCGGACAGCAGCACCTGCTTGGCACTGGCAAATCGCTGCGGGTGGCTATTGAACACGGCGCGCCGCACTCGCTGGTGTTTTGGGGGCCGCCTGGAGTGGGTAAAACCACTTTAGCCAAAATCATCGCCTCCAGCGCGCAATGCCACTTCATCGAATTATCGGCGGTAATGGCCGGTGTGAAGGAAATTAGAGCGGCGGTAACCGAGGCGGAAGACGTCAAACAAAACCGCAATCTGAACACTGTGGTGTTTATCGACGAGATTCACCGCTTTTCCAAAAGCCAACAGGACTCATTGTTGGCACCTATCGAAAACGGCACGATTATTTTATTCGGTGCCACCACCGAAAACCCTTCATTTGAATTGAATAACGCTCTATTGTCACGACTGCGCGTCTACGTGATGCGCAGTATCGAAATCGAGGAGCTGCAGGCCTTGCTTGAAAATGCTTTGACCGACAAAGAACGGGGTCTGGGTAGCCGCAATTTACAGATTGAAGCGGATGTCATGACGATGATCGCCAAAGCCGCCGACGGCGACGCTCGCCGCTGTCTAAACATCCTGCAAATTGCCGCCGATTTGGCGGAAAACATTGACGGCCAGGAAACTGTCGACAGAGAGATATTGGACGAAGTGCTGTTGGGTCATGCCAATCGCTTTGATAAGGGCGGCGACATTTTTTACGACCAGATTTCCGCGTTACATAAATCTGTACGTGGAACTGACCCAGATGCCGCATTGTACTGGTTTGCCAGAATGCTCGAGGGCGGCTGCGATCCACTTTATATCGCTCGCCGAGTGATTCGAATGGCGTCCGAAGACATCGGCAACGCCGACCCAAGAGGCCTGGAATTAGCATTAAACGCTACTAACGCTTACGAGCGTCTAGGCAGTCCAGAAGGCGAACTGTCGCTGGCGCAAGCCATCGTTTATTTAGCCTGCGCACCGAAAAGCAATGCGGTTTACGTGGCCTACAAAGCAGCAATGGCGGACGCCCGTAACAGCGGTTCTCTAGAAGTACCTATCCATTTACGCAATGCACCTACCAAATTGATGAAGGAACTGGGACATGGAGCGGAATATCGCTACGCCCATGACGAGAAAAATGCTTATGCCGCCGGCGAAAACTATTTCCCGCAATCGTTAAAATCGCGACAGTATTATTTTCCGGCGGAACGTGGCTTGGAAATAAAAATAAAAGAGAAGTTGGATTTTTTGCGTAAATTGTAAAAATTCAAACTCGATCCAAATTTGGGGATTACGACAAGGTTAACTAAAGCGATAGAAATTTAACCATTTGGCTGCAGCTTGAATAGATGAATAGCGATACAGCTAATTTCAGCTATTCCTTTATTATCGGGCAAAAAAAACTCCCATAACCTAAAAAGCTACGGGAGCATGGAAACAAACGAATCATGTAAAATATCGTTTGTAAGCCTCAGCAAACAGGAAAAAGCTTTCAACTCTTAACTAATTGCGCACGATTGTTTAATAAAATCGTACTCCATACCGCCGCCACGCCGAACATCATTGTTGATAATATAAATTGCCCTGAAACAAAAGCGACTATACCTAAAAAAGATACAGAACCGATAAATATGTCTTTTTTTAATTCGTTCATTTACGCCACCTAATATAAAAAATAATAATTAATTTGTTACTAATGCTTTTAAATCATCCCAGAATTTTTTCAAAGCCCTGTTCGAAAACGTGGCTTAAGTAAAACCCAAAATACCATCATCCGCCACCAGAAATAGATAAATTTTGAATAGCGATCGCATTATTTAACTTTAAATATTATTGATATCCGCTGTAAGGCGGATTAAATCTAGAGTTTTCTTACCCGTGTGTAGCGCGTTTTTTAACTTAAAGTCGAATATGTGAGTTTATTCACAATCGAATACTTATGCATTGTCTACCCGCTTAGCAGTAGCCAAGCGATGCAAGTTGAACCAGATCGGGTCCAGCTTATAATGCACCCACTAACCCAAGGAGCTTTTATGAAATTCGGTTCGCGTTTTATGTTGTTTTTGTTGATGTTTGGCTTGGCCGCCTGTTCAAGCGCGTACTACAGCGGCCTGGAGAAAATCGGCATACCCAAACGCGAAGTGATGGTGCATCGTGTGGAAAAAGCCCGCGACACCCAAGAGGAAACCAAGCAACAATTCAAGTCGGCGCTTGAACAATTCACGGTCATGACCAATTTTAAAGGCGGCGATTTGGAAGCCACCTACAACAAACTGAACGGTGAATATGAAGGCAGCGTAAAAAAAGCGGAGGAAGTCAAGAAACGCATTGCCGATATAGAAGACGTGTCCAGCGCCCTATTCAGCGAATGGGAAACCGAACTTGGCCAATACAGCAACGCTTCGCTAAGACGGAATAGTCAGCAAAAGTTGGCGACCACTAAAGCCCACTATCAACAATTGATTGCGGCAATGCGCAAAGCCGAAACCAAAATCGAGCCGGTTCTCAGCGTATTCCGCGACCAGGTGCTCTACCTGAAACACAACCTGAATGCTCAAGCGATCGCATCGTTAAAGGGCCAGTTGGACTCGGTTAAATCCGATGTATCGGCTTTGGTGGTGGAAATGGAAAAATCGATCAACGAAGCAGACGCTTTTATAAAGACCATGGAAAAGCAATAGGTCTTAACTGTTCTGTTCGAATCGGGACTGCTGTCGACACGAAAACCTACCCTCTCAACGGAGAGGGTAATACGACAGTTTAGGGACTTATTCCTGATGAGCAAAGCGCTTACGCTCCTCGGCACTCTTGCCAAGGGCTTTAGCCATCCACGGCGGCGCAGCATCAAATACTTTCTGAAATTCGGTGAGTTTCTCCACCGCATCTATCACATCAGCTTCCTTGATCGGATAGATGTCCGCACGAATCACTTTCGCTGCTGCGGGTCCACCAATGGATTGCACGAACAGCACATGGCAATCCTTGATCATATTGGCGCGAAACAGGTTTCTGTCGTCAGCACTATCCGCTTCCAGAGTAGAGCGAATATCGATTAGACGGATATCGCTTTTGGACAACTGATAGACCAAAAATCGAATGCAAGAACCGAAATGCCCATTTAAGAGCTGGCCGCTATTTGAGGCAATCGCCACCCGAATCGATTCTGGAATATCGCCGTCTTTGTAAGGCATGATTTCCGGCAAACCTTCGTCTTCCTCTTCCTCGCCCCACAAGTAACGTACCGCCAGCTTGATATTTTCCAGACCGATGCCAATATCTTCGCCGTCTTCCTCGCCATCCAGACTGCCGATGCCAGTCTTCAGGTTGGTGACGGTAATCGATTTCAGTTTTTCGTCATCCAAGGGCGAACCGACTTTTTCGAGCAATACACCGATCAGCTTCGGCACATCCACTCCCGGCAAAATCCGCGAAGCCAACGCGATACGCAATGCCAGATCTCGTGATAATTGTTCCATAGCGTCACCTTTATAGTTTGTGCTGTTCTTTCCAGCCGGCATAACCGCCGGCAATGCTGTAGACATTTTTAAAGCCAAAATCACCAAACATCTCCGCCAGATGTTCACTGGCATGGCCGTAATAGCAATAAATCAGCAAGGGCTTGACCTTGTCGGCTTTCTTCAGCAGCGAATCGCGCAATTGCTCGTGGACATGCATAGCGTTTTCGATATGCCCCGCGCGGTAATCTTTAAGCTCGCGACAGTCCAGAATCATCGGTTGCTGCTCCGCGATCAATTGTTCTGAATCGGCTGTGGAGATAGTTTTGAAATTTTTCATAGCACTAGCATCCTCGCAAGGCGCAAGACGCAGAACCTAAACCGGCCCGCCGGCTAAGTCTTTTTTCACTTCGATAGTTTGCGACAGCGCGTCCTCCAGACTGACAGGCTCGGATTTGACTTTATAGCTCTTGGCAGCCTCATAAGCGGTGATCACTTTGTCTTCGCCAGACTGTCCCTTCAGGTCGGATTTTTCGATATAAAGCTCTTCCAGCATCAAGTTCCAAATCATGCCCTCTTGATGCGGCAGTAAATTGAAAACCACGCCATCTAAAATGATTTGCATCGGCTTAGCGATGTTTTGCACGTAAAACAGTGTGACGGTTTCTGGAGTGAGCGCTTCTTTATATTTTTCGACGAAGACGGGTAAATCTTCCAATAGGAAAAACAGACCGTTGATAAACAGAATCTTATCGCTGTCGGCCAATATCGCTGATTGATTAATGACCACCTCCGGGGTTTTCCGATCACGAATATTCGTAGACCCTTCCCGCAGTTCGCCTTCGACCAAAACCAGATCGCCGCGAAACGCAGACAGCCCAGCGGTGCTGGTTTTGCCTACTAAGGTTGTAATCCATAAAAGCCCTTGGCTGTCGTATTTTTCAAATAGCATCTGTCTAAATCCCCATTAAAAGGTAATGAACGAAAAGAATTTAACTGCTTGCAAGCAAAACACTTGCCAGGACGATTAAAGCCACACCAGGGCAGAGATTGACAAGGCTTTTGCTGAGGTCTTCGTTGGGAATAACGTGGGGAAATAACTAACTTTACAGCGGCGCGAACCGACAATGTCGCAAACACGACAATCAGCGACTGGCAGCTAGATTCACTCTGTTGGGTTTATAACGAACCATTTATCAATATCCCGCTAACCACTAACGGTGGAAAGCGTTGCAGCCAGGATCACGGCATTACTCTTAAATACCACCGTAGCCTCCGCACCCGGTTTTAGCTCAAGAGTTTCGGCACTGACCTGGGTAATGGTAGCGGCGATGGTTTCGCCGCTGGGTAGTTGGATGACCACCTCAGAATCCACGCCATCGACATGGATGCGAATCACTTGACCGGCCAGGCGATTACGTGCCGACAGCGCATGTCGCCCTCCGGCATCGCTCAACACCAAGATATCCGGGGCATTGACCAACACTACAGCGTCGCCACCCACCTCCAACCCTAAATCTAAGAGCGTTACTAGCGGCAGGCTGGAGACAATTTGCTCTCCGCCCTTCAGAGACACAAACACTTCGGCGGTAACCAAACCAGATTTGATCCGAGCAATCGTGCCGAACAACTGATTTCTGGCACTGGTTTTGATCACCTGCCGTTTCAACAGCAGCATTACGTCCGGATCATCCTGCAAACTTTGATTGAGCTGTCCCAACAAAGCGCGATGCTGCTCCTCCAAGCGGCTGAATAAGCGTAGCAAGGATATACCTGCCACCGTTAGCGTGGTACCGCCGCCCTTGCTGCCTCCCGTCGAGGTAGCGATCAAAACCTTGGGCGCCAGATTATTTGCCCGCTCTATCATCTGCCATGCGCCCTTGTAACTTAATCCGGCTTGCTTAGCAGCCTGATTGATCGAGCCGCTTTGCTCTATGGCTCTCAGTAATCCAATCAGGCGATTATCTAAAATGCCAGCAAGGCGCAATTCGCCTTCAAGCAAAGGCTGCTGCGAACTATCTTGATTTGTCTCAGTTACAGACATTAATGAATCTATCTTTGACCACATATCTGAAAAACCTACTACCGACAGCCATTATTTCCTCATTTGAAATAGGTTATTGTGGGCTTTCGTTATTTACTTTTGTACATAACGAAAAGTAGACTGCAATCACTCACGGGTGCCATAAACACCCTCGCAACTTTGTAAATAAGTTCGGACATTATCATAATCCCTGCGCATTTAACCTGCTTAATAGGTGAAACATGGCCTCACGAAACCGTTTTCGCAAAGTATCCTTACTCGGCGCACTGAGCTTAATATCCGTGGACGGCCTTTACATTCAGGCTAGTGAGGCAGCAGAAACCAAAACTTACAGTAAACCGCCTTTCTCAGCGTTCGCCAGCCAAATGCCGGACGCATTATTGGGTAACGACAAATTCGAAAAGCCGGTCTGGAATTTACACAACGCGCTGAATTTGCCCAAGTGGCTATCAGCCTCGCTAGAACAGAGAACACGCTACGAGACTATGGACGGCACCTTTAAAGCCAACGGCAGAGGTGGCGATCAACAAATTGCCCTACAAACCGATCTCTGGATCGAGGCCAATCTGGGAAAGTTCAGGCTCGGCAGCGAGTTCCTGGACGCCCGAGCGCTTGGGGCGGATGCGGGTTCCGGCGTAAACAACACCCATGCGGATGAAGCCGATTTCATTCAAGGCTATCTGGCGTGGGCCCACCAAAACCTGTTTTACAGCGGTGTAGGCGCGGAAATAGTGGCCGGTCGGCAAACTCTGAATCTAGGCAGCCGGCGGTTGGCGGCAAGAAACGCGATGCGTAACACTATCAACAGTTTTACCGGGGTAAAACTGAGGTTGCTGAATTACGATACATGGCAATTCACCGGCTTTGTGACCATGCCGGTCAACCGCTATCCAACAGGCGCCGCAGACATCCTAGCGGAAAATCACGTATTCGATGAGGAAGATACCCACACTTGGTTTTCGGGCGGCTTTCTGGAACTCTACAATCTGGCTTGGGGCGTCACCGGTGAGATTTATCTCTACAATCTCGACGAAGGCGACAGCATCCGCAATGCTACCCGCAATCGCCGCTACTTTACGCCTGGCGTGCGTTTCTACCTGAAACCCAAGAAGGCTAATGTCGATTTTCAATTAGAAACCATCGGCCAGTTAGGCACAGTCCGCTCTAGTGCCGCCGCCAACAATGCCCGCGACTTGGATCATGCCGCGTGGTATCAGCATGCCGATCTCGGCTATACCTTCGACAGCCCTTGGCGTCCCCGTTTCGCGTTGGAATACGACTACGCCAGCGGCGACGATAATCCTAACGACAACCAAGACCAGCGCTTCGACACCTTGTACGGTGCACGGCGTTTCGAGTTTGGCCCCACCGGCATTTATGGCGCGTTCGCACGAAGCAACATCAATAGCCCCGGCTACCGGATTACCGCCGCACCGTGTAGCGATCTACAACTAGGTGTCAGTCACCGCTACGTTTGGCTGGCATCGGAAGGCGATAGTTGGACCACAGCAGGTTTGCAGGACGTCAGCGGTCTTACTGGGGATTTTGTCGGCCAACAATTGGAGCTGACTTTACGTTGGGATTTTAACAGCAGCCTAAATTTCGAAACCAGCTGGGCACATTTATTCAAAGGCGAATTCGCCAAAAATGCGCCATCGGCACCGACACTAAAAGAGGATATCGATTATGTCTATGTGCAAAGCCAGCTGAGGTTTTAGTAATGAACGATCATTTTAGTTTGGGGAGAAACCGCATGTCATTTAACGCTCTAAATCGAATCACTTTAGCCATATCGCTATTAGCAAGTGCAGCAGTAGGGGCCGAAACCACGTTGGCAGCGGTGGCCTCTGACTTTACCAAACCGATGACCGAAATTGCCGAGGCTTTCGAAAAAGCTACAGGCCACAGTGCCAAGCTTTCGTTTGGATCATCCGGCAAAGCTTTTGCGCAAATCCAAAGCGGCGCACCGTTTGAGATTTATCTATCGGCCAGCGAAAAATACCCGCAGGAATTGGAGAAATCCGGCTTTACAGTGCCAGGCAGCCATTTTGTCTACGCCATCGGTAAACTGGTGCTGTGGTCACCGAAAACCGACTATGTCGACGATCAGGGAGCAATTCTGACAGCCGGCACTTTCAATCACATCGCGCTGGCCGACCCTAGCCACGCGCCTTACGGGGTTGTAGCCGAACAAGTCATGACATCTTTGGGGGTGGTGGAAAAATTACGCCCTTTATTTGTGATGGGCGAAAACATTTCCCAAACTTACCAGTTTGTCAGCACCGGTAACGCCGAACTGGGCTTCGTCGGCTTGGCACAAGTCATTGATGTCAATACAGGCAAAATCACTAGTGGCTCAGGCTGGATAGTGCCTGACAATCTCCATAGCCCTTTCAATCAATCCGCAGTATTACTCAAGACAGGGGCAGAGAACCCAGCTGCAACGGCATTGTTAAAATTCCTTAAATCTCCGACAGCATTAACAATTATCGAAAAATACGGATTTGGCCTACCCAAACAACCTTAAGCCCTTACGCATAACTCTGGAGGAATTACCATGAAAGCAAGCGCACGTAACCAATTTTCCGGCACCGTCAACGAAGTAACCATCGGTGCAGTCAACGCCGAAGTACATGTCGGCTTGAAAGGCGGCGAAACTATCGTCGCCTCGATTACCAAAGACTCCGTCGAAACCTTGGCGATAGAAACCGGCAAGAACGTCATCGTTTTAGTAAAAGCGCCGCAAATCATCGTGGTTACGGATTTCGGTGGCTATCGAATTTCGGCACGTAACCAGCTAGAAGGCACGGTGACTAACGTTAAAGCTGGCGCGGTGAACACCGAGGTAGATATTGTCTTGTCTGGCGGCGATAACATTACGGCCACTGTTACCAACGATAGCGTAGAAACGTTGGGCCTCCGCAAAGGCCAAGCCGCAACGGCAATATTCAAAGCTGGCGCGGTAATTCTCGGCGTACAGGGTTGATATTGCTTTCGACCCGCCCAAACAGGTCGGTTCGACTTTAACTGCCAAGACTAGGCATGCTGCGGGAATTAAAAGCGAACCTGGTCCAGGTTATCGCGACCGCAGCCCGCGATTGACATTCGGCGACGTAGCCCAAGATGGTCAAAGTTAGCGCGCATCGAACTGCTTAAGACAAAAAGAATCCAACGGCAGGTGAACCGTCAGAGGAAAGTTATGATTTATCAATACTGCCGAGTGGGCAAACTCAAATGTTTTTGAATACTGTTATTGAGCTTATACTGCACCCAGACTATTA
This sequence comes from Proteobacteria bacterium ST_bin11, assembly GCA_002083615.1. Taxonomy (GTDB): domain Bacteria; phylum Pseudomonadota; class Gammaproteobacteria; order Methylococcales; family Methylomonadaceae; genus Methylomonas. The sequence continues at coordinate 13,529 of MSXO01000005.1, forward strand.
CCGAGAAAACAGTCTAACGGCTGAAGCGCAATTGCTTTACTGGTAGCCAACGCGTGGTCTGCAGCGAGGTTATAACCCCACAGCGCTAAGAATAACTTCACATCGGCCAACTCTGGGTGTTTTTGCACACCTTCCAAAGCCGGTAGGCGGTCCTCAACAAAATAAATCGGCTGGCCGGGATGCTGGGCTTTCAGGCCTTTCAAGACCTCAGGTTTGCTAAGCTTGCGTTCCATACCGAAAATCCGTTCATCACCCAAATCAATCTGATTGGCACCAAGGATTTCCTTAACAAAACGCTCTTGTTTGGTGGTAATGACGCACCAAAAGTGCCGCTGTCCCATTAGTCGCAGTTTTTCCGCCACACCGGGATACAAGGGATTCTTGGCTATCCAATCTGCGCGGTCGTTGGCAATCCAATTATCACGGGTTTCGCCGAACAGCTTTTTCAAATCGTCGATACTTACATGAATTTCGTCCAGCATCCTTTGCACTTTTGCCGCATAGTTGGCGTAAATAGCAGCGGTACTCTTACCCAAATACATGAGGCGGATAATCAAGATCGCTTCATATCCAGTCTCTATAATCGGTCGCACCTCGCGAAACTGGTCAACAATAGCTTGCGGAGCAGCAGCAGGCATGTCGGCCCAAATGGTTGAACCGGCTTTCCAACCGGTAATCGCGGTTTCAATCGCACTGTCGCAAATCACGCCGTCAAAATCCAGCGTATAAATAATTGAATCGTTCATTGATATGAAGAAATAGGGATAACGGTAAATGGCGGCTATTGTACCGGATGGCGCAGCGCATAATCTTGATTGCGTCGCAAAACCTTGCCGTTAGCGTAGTGCAAAACAGCTAATTTCAATCAAGGACATTGCTGGTCAAAACTCGCCTTTATGCAGTTTTTCCCGGAATAGCTCCAAATATTCAGGTCCAACTGCCAATTCGCTCGAACAGTTTTTTAGTGCGACCTTGTAATCTTCCCCTTCACTACCACGCGGCTTCAAGCTTCTTAAGTGGCCTAAATTGATCAAATGGCTTCTGTGAATTTGTACGAACCCTAATGCGGCATATTTGCTTTCCCAATCCTTGATCGTACCGTTGACTCTATCCAACACATTACCGTTGGATAATTGAATTTTCAGATTATTCACCGATTTGTTTTTGGCAATAAATACGATTTCGCTCGGATCAACGCATTCGGTGTGCCACTCGTGCTCGTCAAAACGAGAGTCGATGCGATGTTTGATCATAATGCGTTTAGGCTGCTGATGTATCGTTGCCATGGGAGCAAGTGGCGTTTGCGTGCGACGGATCCAAGCCAGCGCTTCGTCAATGCGGTCGTCTTCCAGCGGCTTGAGCAAAAAATGTGCAGGGTGCAAACGATGCGCTTCCACGGCGGTTTGCGGGTAGCCGGTGAGAAAGATTATCCAGGGCGCAGCGGCCAGACGATTAATCGCATAGCCCAAATCGAGGCCTGCGCGTTCGTTTTCGGTTTGTATATGAATATCCAAAAACACACCGTCTATGCGCGGATGATCTTTTAGCAAAGCCCAAGCAGCCTGCGCAGTGGAGGCTTCCGCTACTACGTTGAAATCAGGATGCCGGCGTTTGAGTAGGCTTTTTAGTTCGTCGCGGGCCAAATACTCGTCGTCGACTATCATCACGGAATGGCTATCTACCATGGCTTGCTCCGTTTGGGTATGGTCAAAATAACTTCGGTGCCGTGGCCTTCCCAGCTATTGATCGTCAGCATCGATTGATGCGGAAAGGCCAGCTTGAAACTTTGGCGTAAATGAAAAAGTGCGCTGCCGTTACCATTGCTCGAATCAACCGGGTGCTTACCCAGTTCCGCCAGGCGTGGCGCTGGTATGCCGATACCGTTATCGCTGACCCGCACAATAAAGCTCTGACCATGATCGACGCCAATAATATCGATTTTTAGTGGCGTAGCCCTGCCCTGCATGCCGTGCAACAAAGCATTTTCGACCAGGGTTTGCAAACAGCGCGGTGGCAGTTGGCAAGCTAAAAGTTGCGGGGAAATATTGCGTTGAAATTTCAATGCTTCCGGAAAGCGCAGAGCTTGAAAATCCAGATAGCGTTCAACTTGAGTCAATTCCTGCTGCAAGGAAATAGAATTAGCGCCGACGTTACGGCGGGTATCGTCCAGAAAGCGCGCCAGCTTCACCACGTATTGTGAAGCGGCATCCGGGTCGCGCCGGATCAAGGCTTTTATCGCGTTCAAGGTGTTATTCATGAAATGTGGTTCGATCTGGGCATTCAAAGCTCTGAGTTCGGCCTGCTGGGCTTGATCCCTTAATCTGTCTCGTTCCAGGTCCTGCATCACGAATAAAAACAGTAATACACCCAAGGTGTTGACTACCGCAACCGGCATCGCGGTTTCCAATACCAAGGTCTGGGCGTCGGCATACGGATGCGCCCAAACCAGTAGCATCAGCTTTTGCAGCAACGTACCGGTCAAGGCGATAAAACAGGCGCCGCGCATACTAACAGCCCAACGCGGTCGCCACCGAAAAGCCCATCCGGCCCACAAGCCTTGCATCACAGTGGCGAAAGCACTGGCAAACCCGGCGAAACCGCCAAGTAAATAACGCTCCGACCCCGCCAGTAGCCCAGCCCCCAAACCTATCCATGGGCCGCCGCTTAAACCGGCGGCCAACACCATCAAATCCCGAAAGCCAATCACTGCCTGCGAATGCTTTAACGCGTCCGACAAATCGGCTGGCCAGGCAATGCGCTTGCCTAGCTGATGCACATCCAATAAAAATCCGCTGTGCGTACCGATGATGGCAAATACGCCAAAAAATGTGGCGCAAACGATTCGGTTACGCCAGTGCTGCGGATCGCCTCGCAACGCTTGCCTCAGCCACTCCATGCGAATTAACACATTAGCCGCGATCAATACCACACAAACTCGCTGCGACAGTTGGGCGGTGTTATCCAACCAATGGAACATCATGTCCGTGGGGTAATGCATGCTGTGAACCTCGATATTTTCTGACGCGGCAGGGTTATTCGACCTTCGCAACTGCGAACTTGCTTCGGCTGGGTCGATACCAAATTAATCAAAAATTTCTTAAGCCGGGATTAATTCGCGGCGTCGATTTTTTCACGTCAATCGTTCGACTCTTAAATAACAATGATCCAGCGTGGGCCGGAGGCGCTTACTCACAAGCAGTTCTGGCTTTCGCAGGGATGACCGCTATGCGGGACTTAAGGTCCGAGTTAACAGCCCAACTTAAGCGGTAATACGCCACCGGACGTTTCATCTAACAATTCCGGTGATTCGTCATTAAAAACCCGCAAATACCACTACTCACCGGACAGCGCATACGGATTCCGAAAATACTTTAGCTCGACGCGAAAACAGCGCGTCTTAGACCAGCTTCCGTGAGTCTGGAACCCCAATCGAACTTAAGCACCCGAGTTTGTCATGCAAAACATCAGTGATACACAACACACGCTCAGACTATGCAAGCCGGCGGCGATGAGCCTGAACTATGCCAGAGAGGAACGCCTGGGAATAATTGTTCTCATCGGGGTAACGTGGGGACTTTATCTCGCCATGCTGGCTAAACAATTCAATCAAACCAAACAACTGGAAATCCTGTGGATGCCAACAGATGGGAGCTTGGCCGTTGTATTGGGCATTGGCTTATTCGGAATTTTAGTTTCGAGGGCGTTAATAACTCACGCCCAACAATGGGTACTCACCGCCGCCGAACTGGCAAATGATGGGGTGCTGGTGAATGGGACAGTGATTGATCTGCGGCAAGCGGATGTGCACAGCAAAGACGGTGTATTCATTGTCTTTCGCTTCGATTATCAGGGCGACTGCTGGATAGGTGAGCAATGGACTCATCAACAAACTAATGATGACGTACAAATAGGCGAGGACATTGTGGTCCGGATGTTACCGAAAAATCCCAGAGTTTGTGCGTTGTTGCTAACAACGCCACGAAAAACCACGCGCAAACTGCAACGGCTAAAAGTCGCCGCGCCGCATCGGCTCGCAAAAGCGCTTCGACCAACGCCATTTAGCCAAACGGCGGGCACATCGCCACTAGCTCGACATTCCTAATCCACCTCCATCTCAGCGGAGAATAACCATGTCTACCATTTTAACTCGCGCAATACTTATCGCCTGTAGCACCGGTTTGACGGCCTGCGCCACGCAAGGCTATCCAGGCCCGCAGCTACCCGATGACCAAACCGCGAAAGTTTCCCTAGCCGCGCCTTCCCTCGCTTGGCTGCCGCCATTCTGGATTTTCCCACTCAACTTGTTACCCAGACTCGACGAGGATTGGAAAAACACAGTGGACTACAAAATTCACCTGAACCAACAAGAGTTAAACCGCTTCGACTCGATTTCCCTGCTCCCCGGACGGCACAATGTATCCGCCCAATATGTCCGACGAAATGTAGAATTGATCGGCGGCAAAACCTGCACATCTTCTGACAGCAAATACGTTAAAGATGATCGCAGTGAAAGTTGTACGAGGACGACAAGCTGTAAAGGCCTATTCAAGATCACGGAGCAAGAACACAATTGCTCCTTAGCCTTTCGCGCGGCGGCTGGTGGTGTTTACAAACTAGCGGTGAACACTCCCGCGGTAGGGGAAATCAGATTGAGCTTGCGCGATACCGCTGCGCGCCAGTCCGATCAATGGAATGCCTGCTATTGGACACCGGATCGCTCACACGAGGAATACCTCACGGACACCGTGACCAGCGATTGTTCGATTAGAAGCGCTCCCCCGAAACCACCCATCCCCGATAATCATCTTCAGGCTCCGGATAAACCCCATGCCCTTGAGCACTGCGACCACGAAAAGTTACCCGATCATCATCCTCAGCCTCGTGTGGAAAGACCTGATACTCCAAATAAACACCATGATAGGCCATTCAATCCGCAAGAGCGCTGCGACATGGCCGATGGCAAACCGAGAATTTATCCCCGTAAAGGCAAGCACGAACACCCTGGAAAAATAGCGATAGACATGCAACAGGAAACCTCACCAATTGGGTTCGATGTGAATATTGGTGAACACCCTGTTCCGGGCGGCGAAAAAGGCCCTCGCCCCGACAAAGGTCGCGCGGGAACACCGAAGATCACCGCGCCGTTGGAAAGCGCGAATGGCGAACCAACATCCAAAGAAACGCGGAATGACGAGGTCAGTACCGAAGCGACAACCCGAACTGAAACAATACCATCCGCAAGCAATTCGTCTGCGAAAGGACCCAAAACAAAAACCGAAACTGAAATCGAAAAGCTGCCCCCTGCCGGCATCGATCCCAACGGGAATCAGACACCAAGCCCATCCAATCCGGCAGCAGACCCTTATTCGTTGAAGACTGGCGATTCGAGTTCAACCGCGAGCGACCTGTCAAGCAAGGACAACACCAGCAGTTCGGTCAATCCAGCGCCAACGAATAATATCCAAACCAACCCCTCGACGTCGGTTCCAGCCGATTCGTTAAGTGCAAAGGAGATCGCAACACCCACTCCGAGTCATGGCGATTCGGACCAATCCAGCACCAATTTGCCGTCGGTAGAGAAAGCCATAGTACCACCCGTTAGTGCGCAGCCAACTTCCGCTGATCAAGTACCTTCTGACATATCCACACGGGCAATCGACAGCAAATCAACAGCTGACTCTGCGTCTAACTCAACAGCGACGTCCGCGTCGTTCGGCAGTTCTGCAGTCAACAGCAATACTACTGCCAATCCGGTTCTGGAGCCTGCTACTACCTCAAGCTCAAACTATTCGGTAGCGCCGGCTGCAACGCCAGTAGCCAGTGGCGATTCGTCTGGGGGCAGCATCGGCTCCAGCAGTACCTCGGAACCCACTCCGGCATCTGCACCAAGCTCAAGCTACTCTTCAGCGCCTGCTTCATCGCCGTCGGCGAACTCCGGTTCGTCGACAGCCGGCACGAGTTCCAGCACGGCTTCGGAATCCGCGCCAAGCGCTAAACCTAGCTCCAGCTCTTCTTCGAGTGAAAACTCATCGTTATCTTCCAACGATAGTCCTTCTGCCACCGGACCTGCACCTGCACCCACACCGACACCGACACCTACACCTGCGCCTGCAGCAATCCCGAGTCCAAGTCCCGAACCAACACCAGCTGCTCCGGCTGGAATCGCGCCAGCTGTGGTGCCCTGAACGCTCTCAGTCGCGATAAGCGCTAACTCTGGGAGCGCAATTGGCTGAAATTATTAGGCAAGGAGGCTAATGTGCAAGAACTAATAGGGCTCCAAAAGTCACTCTCAACCCGGCGCTTTGGCGCCGGTTTCTGGACTTTAAAATGGGGGCATGTTCGATGGGCGATTCCACCTGACGGTCAACCATGCAAATGCCTAAGCCGAAAACGTTCCGCACTAGCAGCATCGTCGGCTGGCGGCGTTCTTCCGCGTAATAGGGCTCGACCCTGCCAAGCGGGCAAACGATTCTGTTACCCGACAAGGGGTTTTTCCTGGTTATGAGCCTAATGAGAGCCAATCTAGGGATCCTTTTTGGCCCTGAAAAAGCTGCCTGTGGAGATTAGCTTCGGGCCATCACAAAAGCAGGGACGATCAAAGTTTCAAATCTTCGCCACTGTTTCACTCAGGCTGGCTAGCATATTGGCTAGTCAAGGTGAGCTATTGAGCAGACTCTATTTATTCACTTGTATCAAAGCTGTTCCTGTATTACCGGATGTATCAGTGGCCAAGGCTCTTATAGTATGACTGCCCATTGAGGCCTTTTTGGCATTCCAGCTATAACTTAAACTGCTGCTCGTCGTGGAAGCGACCAACTTTGCATCGATATAAATCTGGACCTTGGCAATGGCTATATTATCTTTTGCTGAAACAGAGACCGCGACTAGACCACTCACTTTAGCGCCCTGCAGTGGATTGGAAATATTAACAAAAGGCGCAACCGTATCCGGGGTGGACGTATTTCCGCCAGTGCCGGGACTAAGATTTTGATTTTGAACACTAACTGTCAAAGCAGTCGATGAACCATTATTTCCAGCAGCATCGGTAGCTCTCGCGGTTAAGCTAACGTCACCGTTGGCTAACCTAGTGGTATCCCAGCTAAATTGATACGGTGCGATGCCGTCAGTTCCGACTAACGAGCCATTTGCAAAAAGCGAGACCTGGCTAACAGACTCATTATCGCTTGCCACAACCTCGACAGAAGTCAAACCCGCCACAATACTGCCTGCACTTGGGGATGAAATCGCAGAAGCTGGCGGCTGAGTGTCAGCTGACATGGTAGTGGTAGCAGCCTTGATTGCATTAGCCGCGTTGACACGCCCGTACCCGAATTTAGGGTCAAAATTAACACCTGATATCTTGTCTGCAGAACTTTTCAATAGTTTTTCGACATTGTCAGAAGTGAGCTTCGGATTGGCGGCCTGAATCAGTGCGGCAACCCCAGCTGCCACCGGAGTGGCAAGCGAGGTACCGTACCATGCGGCATAAGTGCCACCTTTATTGGTAGTGGGGATGGATACACCCGGCGCGGCAATATCAATATGATTGCCATAATTAGAGAAGCTGGCTTTTGCGTCATTCGGATCCGTAGCGGAAACGACAACCAGGTTTACATTATCGGCAAGTCCGGGATTTAAGCCATCATTGCCAGCTGCCACCAATACCAAACCACCTTTACTTCGCATGTATTGGGCGGCTGACGCTACCGAAGCGCTATCGCTTGCTGCATAGCTAATGTTTGCGACATCCGCACCATTGTCAGCGGCCCAATTTAAACCTCGGGCTACGTCACTCCAATATGCATAACCACTGGCATCGTTAGTAATTCTAACAGGCATGATTTTGGCGTTCCACGCCACACCTGCGACACCGCTGGCGTTATTTGTTACCGCAGCGGCAGCACCTGCTACTGCAGTACCGTGTCCATTAATATCGGCAGTCGCGGAACCACTATCGACGGCATTCCACCCGGGCACCATATGTGTAGCTAAATCGGGATGTGAACCATCGACCCCGCTGTCAAGAATTGCAATAGTAATACCGTCTGCTTTTGACACATCCCATGCTTGTGCACACTGGATTTTGGAGAAATGCCAAGCATTGGCAAATTGTGGGTCGTTTGGAATGGCGCTCAATGGCACAGCCATGTCCAATTCAGCAAACTCTATATGGGGATTTTTTGACAAGGCACGGACGACGGCCGCTTCAGCATGCTCAGGGACATTAATGATATGAGTTGCCGAAGTACCAATTTTTTCAACCTTATCACTAGCATTAAAATGCAGTATTTTTTCAAACTCGGTCTCTGGCAACCCCGCTTTAGGCTGCACTAATATACGTCCCGACTTCCAAGCTTTACTGGCTGGTAACTTCACTGCCGAATCGGACGATACTTGACCATTCGCAAAACCAATCGGCAAACACAATAAACTAACTACCATACCCTTCTTAACACTAAACATTACAATCCCTTCTTTAAACATCGCAAAAAAGATGCATTGTAAAATGATCGGCCTGAGTAATTTATTAAGAACGCATTAAAACTCGTGGCTGCGTTGTCGAGGAAGAAAGGCGGGTAAGCACATGCATATTTACGCTTGAGGCATGCGATAAAGTAATACAGGGGCGAAAAGCCCCTGTATTGACGGATCCGAAAGCGCTGCCTATATTTTGGCGGTTTTCGTTATATTAGAACTATTTGCTTACTTGAATACTTACGTTAGCAGTTTTATTCGAGCTATCGGTGGCAATAGCCTGAATTGTATGACTGCCAGCAGTTAATTTCCTAATGTTCCAACTGTAGCTTAAAGTTTTACTCGTCGAAGAAGACACCAACTTGCTGTTGATATAGAGCTGTACTTTAGCGACTGCAACGTCGTCATTCGCAGCAACAGAAATATTAACTACGCTTCCGCTCACTTTCGCACCATTTACCGGGTTAGAAATGGCAACGGTTGGAGCGGCTTGATCCGTGATGGTTACAGTAGTTTGGTTTTGCACATTCACGGTTACTGCAGTTGATGAACCTTGGTTTCCAGAAGAGTCAGTAGCTACTGTTGTTAAGTTGATATTGCCATTTGCCACAGTCTTTGAATCCCAGGTGAAGGTATAAGGCGCAGTGCCATCGGTCCCCACCAATTTACCGCCAGCATAAAAAGATACCTGACTTACCGCAACATTATCGCTGGCATTAGCGGCCACAGACACCAAACCACTTACCACCGATCCAACAGCAGGTGACGATATAGCGACCGTAGGTGCTAAAGTATCTTTAGCTAAAGTATTGATTGCCAGTTGCACTGCTGCGTTAGCATTGATTCGTCCGAAACCATAGTTCGGATCAAAATCTAAACCCGATACTTTATCCGCTGAGTTTTTTAACACTTTTTCCACATCCGCTGGAACCAAATTAGGGTTCGCGGCTTGAATCAACGCGACTACCCCCGCAGTAACAGGACTAGAAAACGAGGTTCCATTCCAATTGGCATACCCACCACCTCTGAGAAGAGTTGCAATATAGGTCCCTGGTGCAGCAACATCGATGAATGCACCAAAGTTTGACCAACTGGCTTTCAGATCATTACCATCGGTTGCGGAGACTGAAATCATGTAGGGATTATTGGCGTAACCCGGATCTATACCATCATTAGCGCCTGCGACCACGACTAAGCCACCTTTGGAATTCATATACTGCGCAGCAGATGACACAGCCGAACTACCACTCACACCGTAACTTATATTCGCTACATCGGCACCATTGTCTGCCGCCCAACTCAAGCCACGCGCAATATCACTCCAGTAAGCGTATCCAGTAGAATCGTTAGTAATCCTGACGGGCATGACTTTCGCGTTCCACGCCACGCCAGCGACCCCTAACGAGTTATCGGTAACAGCCGCCGCCGCTCCCGCAACCGCTGTGCCATGACCATTGACATCAGAGGTATCAGAGCCACCGTCAACAGCGTTCCAACCCGAGATCATGTGGCTAGCTAAATCCGGATGCGAACCATCAACACCACTATCCAGAATGGCAATCGTAATGCCATCAGCTTTGGAAACATCCCAGGCATCAGGCGTTTGTATCTTCGTTAAATGCCACGCACCAGCAAAGCTTGGATCGTTTGGAGTGCTAACGCTCATTGGCTGAGCCATATCCAACTCGGCAAACTCGATATGGGGGTTTTTTGCAAGCGCGCGCACTACTGCGTCTTCGGCTTGCTCAGGAACGCTAACGACATGAACGGGCAAATTACCGATTTTTTCGCTGCTCTTACCTTGGTTACCGCGTAGAATTTTTTCGAACTCTGCATCGGACAAGCCGGCATTTGGTTTAACTAAGATTTGCCCTGATTTCCAGGTTTTAGCCATTTTCCCTGCAGAAGCCGGCATTTGTTGCATCTCTTGATTGATCTGCAAAACTTCTCGTTCGAGTAAATATTTGTCAAGGTAGACGATGGCGGGCAGAGCCAAAATTGCAATGCCCAACGTTATGTATAATTTGTTTTTGTTCATAACTGTTCCCCAGGTTTTATTTTAAACATCCCATTCTCAAAAACCTCCTCCCTAGCTTATTGCCTTAAGGCTTTCTGGACATCAGCTGACTTCTAATATCCAATTTAATGGCTGAATCAGCTTTCTGCTTAGTAGGAAGTCTAAAAAAAATGGACTGCCATTACTGTGACTTTGGTTTCAGAATCACAATAACTACAACGGGAGAATCAATGTAGCTCGAACTGGCAAGCAAATACCCGACAAAAAAAACGCCGGTTAAACCGGCGTTTTTTGCTTGTAAAAAAATCAGACGATCAAGCTTTGGTTTTACGAGACAAGCCCATACCTAACAACCCCATACCTAACAAAGCCACAACGCTTGGTTCTGGTACGCTACCTTGACCACCACCGCCACCGTTCTGGCCATTATAGTTACCTACCAGGAACCCACTATCAGAGCAACCGGTACAACCAGCAACACTCAATGATTGCAAATGGGCCCCCAACTGACTTGCTGGTAACTGAGTTTCTGAACTTTGCAGCATAGCTGCGCCGATAAAGTCGCTTAAAGTCCAATCTCGGTTTGATAACGTAGCAGTAAATGACAAATTTACCGCATTAGTGACATCCGGGGCATTTGGTGGACCTGACGGATCAAGTGCTTCGAACATAAATGTAGGATTGAAGTTTCCCCCACCTTGCGTTGAAGCCGGGTTGTTTATCGACCACCCGGTTGGTGAAAATCCACCAAAAGAAACATTACCAGGGCTGACCAAAGACCCCAGATTGAAATAAAACTCATCCAGCTTGGCATTAGGATGCAAAGGCGAAACGATGTCTACTGTCCAAGTGGCCACTGCACCAACAACGTCGATGCCAACGTTGATAAATAAGTTATCAGGATTAGCAACTCTGGGATCGCCAGTTAAGCTACCCGTCACGTTGAACGGTGCCGCTTCAACGCCGCCCGCAAAAATCGCCGTTGACGATAACAATCCCACCAAAAGCATATGTTTAAAAGTTCTTGCTTCCATAATTCCCCCGTAAAAAATCTGTAAACACTTCAAATGGTTTCGTTGGATGCGTTTTCGCAAGAAAAGCCACGAAACCATAATAAAAGCAAAGCAAATGACGGGCCAAAATTTTATTTAACTTTAAAAAACATGAGATTAGATTGACATTTCAATCCTAAACAGCCCATTCCAATCCTAACTGTAAAGTTTTTCGTCAGTGTTTAGAGACATTCACGCCGATTTAAGGGGTAAATAACCCTAAACATATAGCGAAAACCCAGTAACCAGAATAATTTTCACCAATTGCTGTTGGGAACTGACCTTAAAACGCCCCTACGACAATCCCAGCAATCAAAGCACCTGCGCAGAAAAAAAGGAAAAACTCCCGTCGCTTCGTCATAAAATTTTCACAATTACCTCTATCAACTGATTCATCCAGCTACCCTTATCTAAAACTGTAAAAAAAACCGACACAAATGCCGCCATTCCGAAGCAATCAGGGTGCTGGCTACAGTTTGTGATTTTGCTCCTTTAAATACCATCCGAGATCAGGTCGCAGGAGGCTTCGACTATCTAAATCGCAAAGGAATATCGGCGATAAATTGGGCAGTGTGAATTAACAGCAAATCAAACTCAGATACGTACCCGGCCAGCGCAAGTCGACGCATCAACTATTTCAACGATCTATGGTATAAAGCGCTGCGATTTAATTGTATCGCCAACATCATTCGGCGGAATGGGTGTTCGGGGAAGTTAGACTAAGAAAGCCAATCGGCAGTGCCTCCAGCATTGCACCATTGGATCAATAACTACTATAGAGGGGGACAAATAATGATAGAACTCGTGATAATCCTAGGACTGGCAGTGTTGGGTTGGCTGGCGTGGAAAGGTAAGCTTAAATCAATCGGCAAAATAATCGCCGACAAATTTGCTACGCCGACCCAGCAAGCAACTTCAGGCAGCGTTAAAACCACTTCGCAAGCCGATGAGCCATCGCCAGTCGCACCGGCAATTCAACAGCCTGTTGCGGTGGAGCCAATCGTCGAACCAGCTCCGCAAGCACCGATCGTAGCGGCAGTCGTCGTCGAAGAACCTAAAACCCCGCTTACGCTAGAAACCCCAGCAATTAAACAACCCGAAGACTCTATATTAAAACGCCATTATTTGGCTGGCTTGCAAGCAGAGAAAGACGCCATTAGTAATCCGTATCCAACCGATTCCGTGCTGCGCCGTCACTATGAAACACTGCACAAAATCGAAATGCCCCAGCCGGCAAAAACGCCAGAAGAATCCAGTCCAATCCAGCCGCAGGTAGCGGCCGAGGAAACAAACATTGCCGAGACCGTAGTCTCTGGCGATACGTTAAAACCGAAACAAGACCTGGACCAATTGCGGAGCGAGATTGCGGCAGAATTGCCGGCAACGCCTAGCGATTCGGTCTTGAAACGTCATCACGAAAACCTGCTACAAGCCAAACTGCAACAACGCTTATCCGAACAGTAAGCGGTTGGAAACACCAAGGGTTTATAACGACGGTCCATAGCGAGATGCTTTGGACCGGTTGCCCGCGCGAAAGCAAATCCTCGACCCAAACTTTTTTTGGCGACTTTAAAGCGCCGCCAAACGAAAACCCCTCTCTATTACAGTTACTCACACTGTGGGTAGGTAAATAGATTTTGACAATCTTTTAAACAACGGTAGGCTACAACGCTGTTTTTATGTGCGTCTTGATCAGATACGGAGACCTTGAGTAGTTTTCGTGCTAATAAAGCGATCGGCAACGCGATGCACTACAAGTGGCGTTTACACATCCACAACGGACCAGGACCAGCATGAATGACATATACCAATTCTCGGCCACTAGCCTTACTGGCGAAACCGTTGCTTTAGAAGATTATCGCGGCAAAGTATTGCTGGTAGTGAATACAGCGAGTCAATGCGGTTTCACGCCGCAATTCCGTGGATTGGAAGCGCTATATCAGACTTATAAGAGCAGAGGCTTGGTGATTTTGGGATTTCCGTGCAATCAGTTTGGTCAGCAGGAATCGGGTAACAGCCAAGAAATAGCGAGTTTTTGCGAAGTGAATTACGGCGTGAGTTTCCCGATGTTCGAGAAAATCGATGTCAATGGCAACCACGCACATCCGCTTTTTGAGCATTTGAAAACAGCTGCACCAGGTATTCTGGGTTTTAACGCAATTAAATGGAATTTCAGCAAATTTCTGGTTGGCAGAGATGGCAAGGTTTTCAAACGTTATGCACCGATAGACACGCCGTCAGGCATCAGCAAAGATATCGAGCGATTGCTTGTTTCGAGCGATGCGCCTATCAAGGCATAGCAAAACTTTTCACCCAGTCGCCCGGTCTTACCGCTCCACTAACAGCCGTTGAATCCAAAGCGCCCACGGCAGTGGTCGCGCTCACGTCGGTTATGGTCAAGATACCTTGGGACTCACCCAAACCGGCCCCTGCCGCACCGCCAGCGGACGCAGAATAGACCATCAGTTTGTCACCGACTTTGATTTTGTCCTGCGCGCCTGCGGCAATGACGATCCGATTATTTCCAGCCTGTATCACCCGGGTGGTAAAAGGATAACAGCCGAACAATTTATGGATGTCTTCACTGGCCTGCTGAATAATCTGCCTGATAGCGTGACCGGCCGATGTCGAGTTGAAGCGATCGCTACCTACCGTATATCCGCTCGGTAGCGAAACATCGCCAACAATGGAGTCGGTATATCGATGTTGAAACAGCAGCGCACCACTAAAACCATCGTAAACGTATACATCGATCCCCACACTGCGGCGGGCTACGAAATCCCGGACCATGGATTTTAGATCGGCCAGTGGGCCGCTACCGCGCACATATTCAGTGGACTCCTCCCGAAAATCGCGAATTACCCCAGATAACACAAACTGGGCGTTCTGCTGCCTGGCTATATTCACAATTACCGATTCGGCTGTACCCTCGGCAAAGCGAATCTCCGGCGCCATATCCGGTCGAGAGTAAAGAGAGGTGTTGGTTAGATTGCGACCGATAAAATCCCCGGTCTCCATTAACTGATTATTTATTTCTCTGGGGATGCCGCTGTATAAATCCTGGCTTTCGGTTCCGCTAATTTGATCGGTATTCATGATCGGAAAGCCAGTAGCGACGATTTTCTTCCGGTACGGCGAACCGCATCGCTGCTTATCGGACAACACAGCCAGCACTTGCACATGATATTGCTCGGCATCTTGCCATTCGTCGACCACTTTGATATCGCTAACCAACATCGCCGAATTATTGGTACGTTTAAGTTGCAGTGATGCATTCGTCACTGCCGCATCAATAGCCGCACGGCGGGCTTCTTCGATACCGCCGCCGACAATTGGCGCGCTACCTAGCACGCTAACCTGCTGACCGGACTCGGCAACGCCATTCTCATCGCCGCGCCGCTTCGTATTGCCGCTGGTGCATGCAGCCAGCATGGCAATCAGTAGCACTGTTAACAAGTTTCTATAAGGCACTATAAAATCCGTTGATCAACAAATACTGAAATATCGTTCGTAAACCGGTATTCGCAATCCATTCCACATCATAAATACCGGCACCCAGCAAGGTATCGTCCACCCCGCTGGGCCGCTTAGAAAAGCCTGCCACATAAAACTGATCGCTGCAATCCCGAGCACCGCAGGCCAGATTGGCGGAAGTCACCGTGGCGGCTTTGTAGCCCAACCGCGTAAACGCCAGTTTGTTATCTTCCTGCAGGCACTGACCGGCCAGCGCGGTATCGCCAGACATACATTGATAAAAACGCGGGCTAAGACGCAATTCCAGAGTCGTTTTTAAACTGTCTCTGACAGTCCGATAATCGGCGGCGCGCGCTTCGCGTAAGTAACTATCCAGATAAACCCGGTAGACCTCGTCGCGCATCACTTGGGCGCCGACCGTAGTGTGATTAGCCAATTTTTCTTGATACAACAAATCCGCCAAGCCGCGATAGGCATCCAGTTTTGCGGTTTGTTGCGCCTGTAACCAGCGTTGATTGACCGCCAGCTTGCCGCTATCGTCGAAACGGCTATACCCGCTGGCTTTCAAGGTTTTTCCGGCGACCGGCGGCACTCCAGTGTTTTTGCTGCCAACGGTTGCACATCCCGTTAAGGTTATGGCTGTCAACAGCCAGCAAATTGATTTAAGCATTTTCATGACCCCTCCTCCTATTCGCTTAAGTCATCGACTAACTCGGCTTTTTCTTGAGGGCGGATAACAAAATCTGGCGGTGATCCGCGCGAAATTTCTTTCGGCAAGTCGCTGAATTGACTAAATATGCGTCTTGTCGCCTGCCACCGACCAAAGCTTTTCCAACTGATACAACTCGCGGGCCTGGCCGGTCATTACATGCACAATCACATCGCCCAAATCTAACAGTATCCAGTCAGAACTTTGATCGCCTTCCAATCCCAAGGGCTGCTGGCCCTGCTCCTTGACCTTCTCCATCACATAATCGCACAGCGATTTGGCATGCCGAGACGAAGTACCGGTGGCGATAACCATGTAATCGGTAATACTGGTTTTGCCGCGCACATCGATAGTCTTGATGTTAAGGCCTTTGCGGTCGTCGAGCTCAGTTTCGACCAGCTTAAGTAGTGCTTCTGTTTGCATTCAATTTCCTGTGTGATGAATGGGGGGTTGATATAAGCCATGCCGGCGAATCAAGTCGATGACGCGATCCGGCAGTAAAAATTGGGGATCGCGTCCGGCTGCGACCAATTCGCGGATAGCAGTGGCGGAAATCGCCAACGCGGTGACTGCCTGGAAAGTGAGTAATCCTGCCTGTTGCTGACTCAATTGACGCCGATCGTTGGCTATTCGCGACTCTAAAAACGCCGATAGTTCCAATCTGGCATAGCCGGGCCGGGTTATCACCACGATGTGCGCATAATCGAACAAGCGTTGCCACTGATGCCAACGCTCCAAGCCGGCAAAGGCATCGGCGCCGATAAACAGCAACAGCGGTGTATTGGCTATTTCATTACGCAAGGAATGCAGCGTATCAACCATATAAGATGGCCCCGCCCTATCCAACTCGCGTCTATCCACGCTAAAGCCGTGAGAATCTGCGACAGCCGCTTCCAGCATTTGCAAGCGTAAGTGTGCCGGTACTTCGGGTTCGTCACGGTGCGCCGGCAGCCGACACGGAATCAAACGCAACTGCTCAAGCTCGAACAGTTCCTTAACTTCCAGCGCGGTCCGTAAATGGCCGTAATGGACCGGATTAAACGTTCCGCCGTATACCCCGATCATTACTGGCGGATATGCCCGTCGCCCAACACGATATATTTCAGCGAGGTCAAACCATGCAACCCCACCGGCCCGCGCGCGTGTAGTTTGTCGGTACTAATGCCAATCTCCGCGCCCAGTCCGTATTCAAAACCGTCGGCAAAACGGGTGGAGGCATTAACCATTACCGAGCTGGAATCCACCTCGCGCAAAAAGCGCCGCGCCAAGCTGTAATCTTCAGTCACTATGGCATCGGTATGGGCTGAGCCATAGGTGTTGATGTGCGCTATCGCTTCGTCAATATCCGCAACGATCTTGATAGCCAAAATCGGCGCCAGATATTCGGTATGCCAATCTGCTTCGGTGGCGCGCACGGCGGTTTTGATCAAGGAGCAGGTTTTCAAACACCCGCGCAATTCCACGTTTTTCGCTGCGTATTGCTCCGCCAAAATCGGCAATACCGTCGCGGCAATACTTTCGGCTACCAAAAGGGTTTCCATTGCATTGCACACGCCATAGCGATGGGTTTTGGCGTTCATTGCAATCGCCACCGCTTTGTCGATGTCCGCCTTGTCGTCGATATAGACATGACAAATACCGTCCAGATGTTTAATGACCGGTATAGTCGCTTCGCCGCTGATGCGTTCGATCAGGCTTTTGCCGCCGCGCGGCACGATCACATCGACATACTCTTTCATGGTAATCAACTCGCCGACCGCAGCCCGATCGGTGGTTTCCACCACTTGCACCGCTTCTTGCGGCAAACCCGCTTCGGCCAAACCGCTGGCGATGCAAACCGCAATGGCCCGGTTGGAATGAATAGACTCGGAACCGCCGCGCAAAATACAGGCATTTCCCGATTTCAAGCACAAAGCCGCCGCATCGACGGTCACATTAGGCCGCGATTCGTAGATAATCCCGATCACGCCCAAAGGCACCCGCATTTGTCCAACCTGAATCCCACTGGGCTGGTAATTAAGATTACTGATTTCGCCAACCGGATCGGGCAGCGCGGCAACCTGTTTCAGACCTTCGATCATCGCCTGAATGCGTACTGGCGTCAGTTCCAGACGATCTAAAGATGCCGCATCCATGCCATTCTGCTTGCCGGCTTCTAGGTCTTGCCGGTTCTCGCTGGCGATCTCAGCACTGCCGGCGGCAATCGCCTCGGCAATTTTCATTAACGCGTTGTTTTTTCGCACGCTCTCGGCCTTGCTGATCTCACGGCCGGCCACTTTGGCCTGTTGCCCCAATTGCTGCATGTACTGTTTAACGTCCACAATTATCGACCCGATGAATTGGAAAAGGCGACATTATAGCAAGCCGGGCCAATCTAGTTGGTTTGGCGCATGGTATGCTCTACGCTCCGCGCCAGGCTTGGCATGCTGCCGGCAAACGGGCAGTCAAGTCGACGCTACAGCAAATAGCTAGTGCTGCCTAAACTGAACAAATCGGCTTACTAGACTTTTCGGACAAGCCACCGAGGCTTGCCTTTCACCATTGGAGATTCATGCGTTTTTTAGGCACTACAAATCCGGCTTTTCTAAAATTATTGATCTTTCGGGTACTGATCGTCCTGGCTTATCAAATCGTGGCGATTGTGGTGGGTTGGCATATTTACGAGTTGACCCGCGATCCACTGGCCTTGGGCCTAATCGGCCTGGCAGAAGTGATCCCGTATTTTTGCAGCGCCCTGTTCGCCGGGTATGCCGTCGATCATTACTCGCGACGCTGGTTTGCGATTTCCGCGTGTTTGCTGCTATGCCTCAATTCTTTGACCTTGACCGCAATCGCCGCCGGCTGGATTCCCGACGATCCGGTGTGGCTGATTTACGCTTCCATAGCCGTCACCGGCCTGGCGCGGGCCTTTATCGGTCCATCCTACAGTGCTCTGTTCGCCATGGTGCTGCAACGCGAACAATATGCGCGGGCAGCCGGCCTGGGTAGCTCGGTGTTTCAATTCGCCCTGGTGGCAGGGCCGGCACTTGGCGGGCTGCTGGTCGGCTGGGCCGGCAAGACCGTGGCTTACGGCACCTCTGGCGGCTTGTGCGTCCTGGCGGCGCTGGCATTATTGTCTTTGCGTATCAAGCAGCCACCCGCCGCAGAAAGTGCCCCGATTTTTACCAGCATCGCCGAAGGTTTAAGCTTTGTATTCAACAATCAAATTATTCTCGGCGCGCAAGCTCTGGATATGTTTGCCGTGTTGTTTGGCGGCGCGGTGGCCATGTTACCGGCCTTCATTCACGACATATTTCATTGCGGTCCGGAAGGACTGGGCATTTTACGCGCCGCCCCAGCCGTCGGCGCCATCTTTACCGGTTTATTCTTGGCCAGGCATCCACTTAACAAGCACGCAGGACGCTGGTTACTAGTTGCTGTGGCGGGATTTGGTTTATGCATGATCGGCTTTGCGCTTTCCACCCATTTCTGGGTTGCCGGCTTGGTCTTGCTGCTTTCAGGGGTTTGCGACGGAGTATCGGTGGTCATGCGCACGACCATCATGCAGTTGGCCACACCCGATACCATGCGTGGAAGAGTGGCGGCCATCAACGGCATCTTCATTGGCTCGTCTAACGAACTCGGGGCGTTCGAGTCTGGGGTTGCGGCTCGCTTGATGGGTTTAGTGCCGTCGGTACTGTTCGGCGGCGGCATGACGCTTTTGGTGGTCGCGATAACCGCCCGGTTCGCGCCCAAATTGCGCAGACTGGAACTTGATCAGCTCAAGTAATTTGCGTTTACCAAGCCACGGACTACTGTTTTATTCAGACTTTTTTCCGCGCATGACATAAAAACCCGCACCGATGGTGGCAACCACAAAAACCAACATCAATATCGGATGTTGATAAAACATGTCGAAAAACTCCCCGGTGCTTTGCGATGTCGCTCTGTAATACGGTCCCATAATTCCTCCCACACATTTGGCTAGACAAAAAGGTCCAGCCTTTGAGCATGGACGCTTGTGCAAACTTACCTCGGAAATTAGCGTTGTCCAATTTCACGTTAATGAATAAGTCGGCAAGTGGCTCGCTAAGTCCTTGGCTGAAATGCTGGTTTAGCCAAAATACCTTAAAAACGTAAATGAAGGAATTAACTAAAATCTCAGATCAAGTCGAGACTAATACATTTCATCCCACCGAGCCGCAGCGCCCTTTCTAGCAAGCTCTGACCGTTCCTTTGGCGTGAGCTTTTCGGCTCCCGCCTTCCCACCCTTTAATCCGCCTTTCTCGCTATCGGCCTTTTTGCTTGTCAACTCACTGTCTGGTTCAGCTTCACCAATAGCTTGCTGAAATACGTCAAAGGCGCACTGGGTAAAAATCTTTTCGTGGGGTAGTTTTGTTGGTAATGCCGTCAAGATAGCATGGCTCCAAATAAAGTTCAGCCAGTCAATATGGCTTACATGACGAACGCCCCCAACCGCTCGCCAACTTTTGATTTAGCCCTTTCTGCTTTGCCGCCACACAGGGCGCATATCCTGCCTAACAACCTCGGTTACTAGCATTGAGCAGAGCATCTTAAAAGCCTGACGGGCTAAATTCCTTCGAACTCGATGAACAAGCTCTAAACCGGGTGATTCAGAGAACGAGGTTTCGATGCTCGTACCCAGGGAAGCAAGCTCAATGACCTGTAACGCCAGTAAGGGCTTCAATTTTATTAATTATGTGCGAAACACCCAAGGGTTGATTATCAATCACCGAAAGACATTTTTTGTAAGAACGCAGTTGAACACAAACCTTTTTACTATCGATAGCGGGCTCTTTACTAACAGAGGTCGTCACCGTTTGATTATCCTTGAGTACCAGCTTTTTCTTAACATTAAACGTATCGGAAATTTCAAAAAAATGCACCGCATAGAAATCGTTGAGTATCTCAATCAAGCTATCGTTGGTCACGTTTAATGGTTTCTTCTCATTATTTTTACTAAAAAAACTATTTCCGTTCCCGTTTAGCGATATATGCTGAATTTCTGCATTTTTGTTATTCGCCGGAGTGGAAACTGTGATCTCAACTTTCTTAACTGGAAATTGAGTTGGCAATACCGATGAGTAAGGTTTTGCCATAACAGTGTTGTTAAGAAAAACACCTAGAATAGTCGAGAGGAGCAAAAGTTTAATTTTCATATATTATTCTCATTTTTAAAAAAACTGAACTAAAAGAGATTATTGATCTCCATTTGTTAGATAAACCTTTATTTAGAAAATAACAATAGGCTCTTTAAGGTTCTAACGCAGACTGGCTGTACCGCGAACCGTTTGACGGCCCCTTGCTGGATTCATAGATGACTGGGAGCCAAAAGGCAGCTCTTGCATCCCCGCGATCAGCAACAAGTTGGACCGAGCTTGCGTGCTTTACGTTCCCAGCTCGCCAAATTCCACATCGGGATTCACTTCACCGTGATGGCCGATCAAGCCACAATTGCCAAATCCGAGATGAAATTTGAAGAGGCGTCCAGTTTGGACATTGATTCTCGTAGACTGGACAATGCGGCCCAAAAACTGTTATCCAAAAATAACAACCAACTATTTTTTAACGCATTTTCTGCTTGAAAAATATTCTACAACCCAAATGGATTCGCTATGAAAATGCTTAGCTTTAGTTTTATTTTAGGATTGATTTTGCTGTATTTCCTGAATGTGGCAATCTTAAAAACCGCCATACTCAGCACCGAATGGAGTATCCATGCCGGCGCACGGTTCTTACTGGGCTTTTTTGTCATGGGCGTAAGCTATTTCTACGCTAAATCCTTAAGCTTTAAGAGCGCTCTAAAACTGATCGTGGCAATTGTTATATTGGATTATTTATACGACTACTATATTGAGGCTTATCGCTTAAACTTCGAAATAATTTTATATGGCATATATATGCTAGCTTGGGGCTCGCTGATGGGCTATCTGGCAGCAGACTATTGGCACAAATCGTCAGTAAAGCATTTTTAATTACCATTAACTCCTAATTGCTATTTAGGGTGCTATTCAACATCACATCGTATATTTCACTGCAATTATCTTCGGCTTTTATTTATTGGTCGATGTATGTCCGCCTAGCAAAATTAGCATCATGCGACGACATGGATTCCAATGCGTGGTAGCGAAAAACGCCGAAGCCACGAACAGAGCCCGCTAGATACATTGTTTGCCAACCTGCATCCCCACGCCATCCCGACAACAAAAAGCAACACCAAACGGCACCCCCCGACCCACCCCTTGGCGGCGATAAACAATACAGCCTTACGGTAAAACTCTCAAATACCTTGGGCTTTATGAGTAATCTCCAGCGGCACAGGCATCAACGAAAGCGTAGCCAAATTCAAATAACAAGCGCATATGGGTTTGACGCCGTCCCAGTGGCGGGCGTCTGCGCTTTTGCCAGAAAACGAAAACTGCCGGCAAATTGACCTGGCCGATATTCTGAAAATCAAACCGATTACGCTGGTCAATCAATTCGATTTGCTGAAAGCGTCGGGGATGGCAGTGCGTAACAATGAGTTGGGTGACCGGCGCGCTTGTCGTTTGTCTATTGCCACATGATCGCAAGCCATTATTGTTGGCGCGACAACTTCGCAGCGCGTCGCTCGCAAATACCAGAATGACGACGTCCTTGAATTTTTTTTATAATCAGGAAAATTTAATTGTAAGGCTTCATTCACCTAATCGATGTTATTGGACAAAAGGACCTTTATGGGATTGCCGGACCAGTCGCCGCAAAATAGAAATTTGCAGTTGGATTTTTTTAGAGGTTTGGCGCTAATCGTGATTTTTATCAATCACATGCCCGATAACCCCTGGCTTTGGTATACCCCTTCTCGATTCGGCCTTAGCGACGCGGCAGAAGTGTTCGTATTTTTATCCGGTTTTGCCTCAGCACTGGCCTATGGCCGCTGCTTTGAACGCGCCGGACTCTGGCTGGGACTGGTTCGCATCCTGCACCGCTGCGTGCAAATTTACTGCGCGCATCTGGCTTCCTTCGTACTGCTGGCTTTGGTTTGCGTGATCGGTAATCGCTGGGTGCCGGAAATGGATGATATTCAACGCCTGAATATCGCCTATTTTTTTGATGCCACCCAACAAGCCTTGTATGACTTGTTCAGCTTGGCCTATGTACCCAATTATTTCGACATCCTACCTATGTATCTGGTGATGATGGTATGGCTGCCGATTTTCTGGGCGTTATCCCGTTTACATGTCGGCCTAGCCTTGGCTTGTTCCGTCGCACTTTACTGGGCCAGTTTTTACTTTGGCTGGGAACTAACCGCCGATCCGGCTACCGGTCGCCCTTGGTACTTCAACCCTTATAACTGGCAAATTATGTTTTTCACCGGTTTCGCCTTCGGTGCCGGCTGGGCAAGGGTTAACGCAAAACAGAACGGGCTGCTGGCGGCCTGCCTCGTGCTAGTCTTGGTGTCAATTCCCTTGGGCCATGAACCCACTTTTAGCCAAGTTCTGTTCTGGGGCGAACTTCGTGCAACTTTGGAACCTTGGTTGGATAAAAGCCACTTAGGGCCGTTGCGTTGGGTCCATTTACTCGCGCTAGCGTATGTAATGCATCGCTTGTGCAACTGGCGACCAAAGTGGCTAACCAGCGCGCTCCCAAGCGCCGTTGTCACCATGGGCCAACAATCGTTACCAATTTTTCTCTATTCCATGGTGCTTTCTTATGCCGGCGGCATCTGGCTAGATCATTTAGGACGCGACCCATGGACGGCGGCCTTGGTCAATCTCAGCGGTTTGAGCCTAATGTTACTGGCCGGCCAGTTGATGGCTTGGTTGGATAGCAAACCCTGGAAGTTTTCGCCGACGGAAAGGCTGGCACAAGGCGACAACAGCGACGATTGGGAGAAATTTAACCCTCCTTATCGTTGGCATGGCCAAGCTTTGGCACTGCCCTGCTTGATCGGTTTGGCGATGCTGCCAGCCGCGTTGACAAATGCCCAACACTTCGGCGGAGCCATCACGCCAGACCTCGTCGTTCAGTTGCAGGAACCCGCTAGCGAGGCCTTGCAACCGGTCGAAGCACTGTCGCCAGAAACAGAGGCCGATAAAGTGATCGAGAGCCGACAACAGCTTTAACGGATTTCGGGCGCATGGCGAGAGCAAAGGCTCATAGGCGGCCCACAAGTCTTTTGCATTTAAATTAGAAAAACCGGCGGATCAAAAAATTGTCGGTCTGACTGATTAGTTATCGATGTAACTGCTTGCGTTCGTATGCGGCCGAACTCGCAATCGCTAAAGTGTTTTCGGACTCCCGGCGCTTAGCAAGACATTGTTGGGCGCTGACATTCGTAAAAGAACCTTGGGGTCGATTTAAAATCCCTTTCCAATTGCAGTTGGCGCTTTTTGACACTCGCTTTATGAATGGCCTCTTATCGTCCAGCAAAGCGCTAAAACAGCAAAACGGAAATCATGCCGGCAATTCGCCGTCCGATTCCCAGCCATGAGGCCGGACGAGACCCAGTTGCCGCAATGATAACGATCAGCCAATTCCGGCATCGAAAACCGGTCGGTCTTCCACCATTAGGGGAGCGAAAGCCGACAAAAGAGCAGTGACAAGCAATGCTATATAGCAAGATTCCATGGCTATCTTCTGGGGAAGAGCGGATTTGCAGAGCGGCGGGATGTCAGGTCACTTTAACAAACCCTCTCCTGGCGTCGATCTTTTCGCAAATCGCTTGCCAACAAGGCTTCGTAAACCGGAGGTATTCCCAACCAATTTGCGATGAGCAATGCGGTAAAACAGGCGATGAATAGCGGCAGTATCAACACATAATTGCTGGTCATCTCGATGATTAGCACGATAGCCGTTAAAGGCGCTTGCACCACCGCAGTAAAATAAGCAGCCATGCCGACCACGGCAAATAGCTTTGGGTCGACATTTAATTCCGGGAATAACCCTTGTATAGCTACCCCCATAGCCCAACCCAGCAGTGTGCCCAAGACCAGAATCGGCATGAAAATCCCGCCGGCTGCCCCTAAACAAGAGCTACCAATAGTTAGAATAAATCGACTGATAAAAAACAACCCAATCGTTTCCAATGGTAGCGTCTGACCTTTCAGAATTAAGTTTACAAAATCCTGTCCGCCACCCAACAAGGCCGGGGTTTTCCAAGCTGCAACGGATAACAATAACGCCAGCGTGATCCACCAAATCCATTTTGGCCAAATGGTCAAAGTAATTAATCGTTGTCCCGTTAGCAGGGCATGGGTGAATAAACTTCCCCATAGGGCGGAAAGTATACCCAACGGCACGAAAGCGATCAGAAGACCCATTGGTGGTGTCGTGAAATTATTGAAATGAAAGGCCGGCTGTTGACCTAGCGCTGCCCTGCACACCATATCTGCCGTCAGGCATGCGATGGCGGCGGTAAAAAAATCAAGCGTCGAACATCGTCTCTCAAGTTCTTCGAGAACAAAGGTCAGGCCCGCTAGCGGCGCATTGAATGCGGCAGCAAGTCCGGCTCCACCACCGGCTGCGACCAAAACCGCGTAATCAGCATTTTTTGTATTTGGCCACAGGTGTGCGAGCCCTTGTCCTATGGCACTTCCCATGTGTACACAAGGCCCAGCCCGCCCAACTACCAGGCCAGCTACACCGCCGATGATCATGCTAGAAAACTTGGCGATCAACACCCGCAACCAGCGAAAATGCCGACGTCCTATTAGGATGGCTTTGATATGCGGAATACCGCTGCCGCTGGCCTCTGGAGCCAACCATCTGACGAGGCCGACGGCGAAAATCATTGTGACCAGGGTTAAACCCAAGATCAGCCAGGGGCCGCGTTCGATTAGATGAGCGAACGCTAAAAGACCATTTCTAATTGCCTCGGCACTATCCATCGCAAGCTGAAATAAAACCGAAACACTTCCGGTCAAAAGCCCCAGTAACATAGCCTGCGGTATCAAGCGGTTCTTCTGCCGATCCACGCCTACCAAGGGTTCGAGTTTGATTTTTGGTTGATCAATTTTCAACAAGTTGTCCTAAGTGGCAGTACTGTGAACATCGAAATCGAAGTACAAAGGTCCATGGACCCAGAAGTTGAAACTGATCGAAGGACCTATCCCCTCTCAGAAGGCGATTGATCGATGGGAACCACGGTCTGTTGCCCGCAAGACGATGTCAGCAACCTAATAGAACTAAGGCACACCCAAGCCAAAAAAAACACCTCAGGTCATTTCTTGAAAACATTGTCATTTCCTGTTTCATTTGGTTTTTTGCTATTCCTATAAGAAAAGAAGCGTGTTCCGTCAGCCAAATAAGGTATCTGTTGAGCTTTATTTCCCGTCAACCCCATGAATCGGAGACAAGCTGAGGAGTGGGTATGCAAAGTATTGAGAACTTTGCAACCGCATCGAGCAACATCACATCAGTTAAGCCCGGCCTTAGACTTGCCGGAAGACATTATATGCCCGCATAATGTTTATGCAAACAATGTTTGTGTAAACATAAAAACCGACAAGATTGGTTGTTGATTTTCTGTCCAACCCAACCTTGTTTTAGCTAGTGGTGACTAATAGAACTAAGAACCCTTGCAGCGATCGGAGCAGAACCCCAGTTTGTTGGATAATGTGCTCTTTGCACAACAATTTTGCCGAGCATGAATCGTCCCTCAAAAGATAAAACGGCCTTAAAAGCCGCTGACCCAGAAGACGCCAGACAATGGTCACATGAAGTCTTGAAAGAGTTTCGATTAATTTTTAAGGCAGTCCAGCAACATTCTCAGTGGGTCGAAACGCATTGCGGCGTCACCAGCGCCCAACTGTGGGCACTTTGGGAATTAGCAAATAATCCCGGGTTGAAAGTCACTGAGTTGGCTAGGGCGATGTCGATCCATCATTCCACCGCCTGTAGCATGCTCGA
Source organism: Proteobacteria bacterium ST_bin11 (assembly GCA_002083615.1). Classification (GTDB taxonomy): domain Bacteria; phylum Pseudomonadota; class Gammaproteobacteria; order Methylococcales; family Methylomonadaceae; genus Methylomonas. The sequence continues at coordinate 40,146 of MSXO01000005.1, forward strand.
CAAGCTCGCCAAGAAAGAATTGATTGTGCGCGAGCGCATTAGCCAGGATCAAAGGGTTGTCACCGTGACGTTGACTCTGGACGGTATTGCATTGTTAAACCAAGTGCCTTCCCCGCCACAGGGCATTTTGCAACACGCGCTGTTTGATCTACCTGAAAATGTTTTGAAGTCTCTAGCCAAGAATCTTAATGTATTGGTCAAAGAGATGAAAATTAAGGACGACGAAGCGGCGATGCAGCCGATCAACGCTCTGCCCAAAAAACCGCCTTCTCGTAGAAGGAAAGCATGAGCAATTTGACCCATCCCACCGATGCGGGAACAGGGTTTGCTTTTAATACATCAATACGGAATAGTGATAACTGAGACCGATGAGCGCCTCAGAAAACCAAGACTGTATAACGGATCTAGAAGACTGTATGAAAGATTTAAACAAGATTTTGCTCGGTTGTTTAACGGCTGCCGGACTCTTTTTATTCCCAAACCATGCGTGGGCTGAGAACTTATCGCAATCTCTGGATTTAAGTGGGCATTGGGTAGGTTACCTATGCGTCGGCCTGTTTGCGGTCGCCTATATTTTCGTAATACTCGAAGAAGTCTTGGAATTACGCAAATCCAAACCGATGATGTTGGCGGCAGCGCTAATTTGGGTAGCGATTGCCCTGGTTTATAAGGACCAAGGCTTGTCGGCGGTCGCGGAAACCGCGATTCGGCAAGATGTATTGGACTACGGCGAATTGTTGTTATTCCTGATCGTCTCCATTGCTTACATCAACGCCATGGAAGAGCGGCGAGTGTTCGATAGCCTTAGGGCATGGCTGGTTAACAAGGGCTTGAGTTATCGCCAATTGTTTTGGGTGACCGGCATTCTGGCATTTTTCATCTCCTCGGTATCGAACAACATGACCACGGCGATGTTGATGTGCGCGGTCGTGATGGCGGTGGGTAAAGACAATCCCAAATTCGTCGGCGTATCGTGCGTCAATACAGTAGTGGCGGCCAATGCCGGCGGTGAGTTTTGCCCATTCGGCGACATTACAACCTTGATGGTCTGGCAAAAAGGCATCATCGAATTCTGGGCGTTCTTTACCTTGTTTGTGCCTTCGGTGATCAACTTCCTGATTCCAGCTGCCATCATGCATTTTGCCATTCCGAAAGCCCAGCCAGCGCCCATTCACAGCCAGGTCGTCACGCGTCGCGGTGCCAAGCGCATCGTGGTGTTATTTCTGCTCACCGTTCTGACGGCAGTCGGCTTTCAGAATAGCCTAAGCATGCCGGCAGCGGTGGGCATGATGGCGGGCCTGACCTATCTGCAATTGTTCGGCTATTTTCTGCATATTACCCACCGCGACGAACCGGAGTTGGGCCTGGATCCGATGTCCGGCGAGCAGACTCCAGATGCCGACGCCGAGGATAGTTTGCGCTTCGACGTCTTCCATCACTTGGCGCGCATGGAATGGGATACCTTGCTGTTTTTTTATGGCGTAGTATTGTGTGTTGGCGGGATGAACTTTCTGGGCTATTTGCGGCATTTATCCGAGTTTCTGTATGGCGAACTCGGCGCAACGTCTGCCAATATGCTGGTGGGCCTGATTTCGGCATTGATCGACAACATCCCGGTGATGTTTGCAATTTTAGCCATGCGCCCGGAGATGTCGGAAGGTCAATGGCTGCTGGTAACGCTGACGGCTGGCGTCGGGGGCAGTTTGTTGTCGGTCGGCTCAGCTGCCGGTGTAGCTTTAATGGGCCAAGCCAAAGGTATTTACACCTTTATGACCCACCTGAAATGGGCGCCGGTAATTGCTCTGGGGTATTTAGGCAGTATAGCCGCGCACTTTATAATGAATGCGGCGCTCTTTTAAGCAACAGCCTCATCAAGAGGTCTCACCAATCTTAAAAAATGCATTAACTTAAACCCACTGAGGAATCCAATAGATGTATGACGATGAAAGCCCAAAAAAACGCCACTTAGGGATTGAGGGCAGCGTGTTTGTATTGCTCATCCTACTGTCACTGGGGGGAATTTTCATTACCGATTTTTCACCTGATGATGGCTACGGCTACTGGCTATTGATGGTGTTCGTGTTTGGTTTGTTATCGGTTTTTGTATCCTGGTTGCAAACCAAACGGAAAGACCTGGATTTTGGCGATATTCTCAAGGCCCAAGGTATGCATTGGCTGCATACCATTCTCGCGGTTGGCGCCGCTGCGTTATTGAATAAATCGGGACAACTGCAAGGACTCAGCGCAGACCTGGTGATTTTATTGATTTTAGGCTTGTCCACGATGCTGGATGGCTACCATATAGGTTGGCAATTCAGCATGCTCGGGCTTTTCCTGATCGGCTGTACCATCATTATTGGCTATGTTGATCCGTTTATGTGGGCCTGCGTAGGGCTGGCGGTGGTGGTGATTGTTGGCGCATTATTGAAAGGCTTGTCGCTCCGAAATGAAGAAGATTCACTTTGAGCAGCGTGATGGTTATCAATAGCGGACGTCATGCATGCGCTCAAAGCTTGATTTAGTTCATTCAGCACTAAACGCCGCATCGCATTTGCGGTGTCCCTGTAGTCAGTCACCACCACCATGCCTTTCTTGACTGTTCCGTATGATGGCTAAGCCGGCGAACAACACCTTATGCTTCAAAAAGCCGGCTTGGCAGGTTGCGGATTCGATACTCTGATATACCAGCAACCCCTTGGACTTAGCCCTTTCAACCTTCAATCCAAGCGCGAGACCTTCATCGGCTCTTTCATCGTCAACGCCACCAACATCGACAGAGCTGCGCAGGCGCTGACGTAATAAGCAAACCATTCCGGGTGGCCGACGCTTTTCAGCCAGAGCGCGAGATATTCAGCGCTGCCGCCGAATATTGCCACAGTCAGGGCGTAAGGAAAGCCAACGCCTAAGGCCCGGATATGCACCGGAAACAATTCGGCTTTCACAATGGCATTGACCGACGAGTAGCCGGAGACTATCAATAAGGCACAGATATACCAAAACAGCGCGGATTCCATCGTGCTCGCGCGACCTAATAAGTCAAGCAATGGTGCGGTAAACAGGGTTGCGCCAGCACCAAACCCGATCAGCATCGTCCGCCGCCCGACATAATCGGAGATCAGACCGAACAGCGGTTGAATCAACATAAATACAAGCAACGCGAAGGTGCAAATCGTGGTGGCGTCATCCTTGCTAAATCCCGTGGTGTTGACCAAGTACTTTTGCATATAGACGGTAAAGGTGTAGTACGACAAGGTCCCGCCGGCGGTCAAGGCCACCACGGTCATTACCGGTTTGGGATAGTTCAGCAATTCGCGGAGATTGGGGTGCCGGGCCGGAAAAGTATGCTGCTCGACAAAGGCCTTGGTTTCGGCCATGTTACCGCGCAATCCCATTGCCACAACCGCCAGCAAACCGCCGACGATAAAGCCGATACGCCAACCCCAAGCGTGCAGTTGCTCGCTACTCAACAGGCATTTTTGTAAGAGCATCAATAAACCCAACGCCAGGATTTGCCCGAGTACGATAGTGACATATTGAAAGCTGGAGTAATAGCCGCGTCGGTGCGGTACCGCCATTTCACTAAGATAGGTAGCGGAACTGCCATACTCGCCACCGATACTGAAGCCCTGCAGCATCCGGGCGAACAGCAACAAGGCCGGCGCCCACATACCGATCACCGCATAGCCCGGTGTACAGGCAATGATTAACGAGCCGAGGCACATTAGAGTGACCGAAAACAGCAAGGCACTTTTGCGGCCCTTGCGGTCCGCCAGGCTACCCAACCACCAACCACCCAAGGGTCGAAAGACAAAGCCCACGGCAAATATCGCCGCATTGTTCAGCAACTGGGCGGTTTCATCGGCTTCCGGGAAAAAAGCGGGGGCAAAGTACAGGGCAAACGCGGCGTAAATGGCCCAATCAAAATACTCCACCAGGTTGCCAACCGAGCCGCTGAAGATATTGAATAGACGCCTTTGTTCAGAATGCGGGTCAGTGGGTTTGGACATATCACTTAAGCCAATGAGTTTTTAACCATCTTAACCTGCTCAAACCCAATATCCGCAGGATTTCTCAAAGGGCCGCCATTCGCGAGCCGACGGGAGCTACTAGTTCGCGTTGCATATCGAACGCCAAAGAGGCCACGCAGGGGCGAACTCATTCGCCTTTTTGCCAGCATTGAAACCCACAAGCGAATGAACTCGAATCTACAGCGGGTTCGCTGAATCGTTACAGCAATTTTTTGATGCCAACAAACTTATTGCCGGCAGCCAGTTCCATTTCAAAATGGCCCTGAATTCCCGTCTTAGTTAGGTAGCGTTGAATATTGCCTGCCGGAAACACGACGCGCCGGCCATCGTCGGCAATAGTGACTACGGTTTTGGCGATGCCTTGATAGACGGCCAGATATTGGTCGTAACTGAGATCGAGCTTAAAGCGAATGAATTGATTGGTCATAAAAAAACCGCGCCGGAAGATCCGGCGCGGCCGAGGAGCATTTAACGCATGTTTTGCAAGGCAGCGATGCGTTCATCCAAAGGCGGGTGGCTCATGAACAAACGTTGCACGCCGCCGCCATTGATCCCAAACGCCGCCAATTCTCCGGGCAATTCGGCCGGTTCATGCGAACGTTGCAAGACCTGCAAGGCACCGATCATTTTTTGCCGACCGGCCAGATTGGCACCGCCGGCATCCGCGCGGAATTCCCGATAACGCGAGAACCACATTACCAGCATGGAAGCCAAAATCGACAAGGCAATCTGTGCGATCATCTGCGTGATGTAATAGGCCGGCCCGTAACCTCGTTCGGTTTTGAACACCAGTCTGTCCACCAGATGGCCAATGACAGTGGCGAAGAAGTACACAAAGGTGTTCACCACACCTTGCATCAAGGCCATGGTGATCATGTCGCCGTTGGCGACGTGACTGATCTCGTGGCCGACCACAGCTTCCACTTCATCCGCATTCATGCTGCGCAGCAGGCCGGTGCTGACCGCCACCAGGGCATTGTTGCGGCTGGCACCGGTGGCAAAGGCGTTGGCTTCTGGGGCATCGAAGATACCGACTTCCGGCATGCCGATCCCGGCTTGGCGAGCTTGGCGCTCAACCACGCTGATTAGCCATTGTTCGGTTTGATTTTGCGGACGCTCGATCACATGTACGCCCATCGCGCTCTTTGCCGACCATTTGGACATAAACAGCGAAATTAATGAACCGGTCATACCGATTACCGCCGACATAGCCAGCAGGGCTTCGAGGTTCAAGTTGACACCTTGAGCATCCAGGGCGCCTTTCAAACCTAAGACATTAAATATGATGCTGATCGCAATCATAATGGCCACGTTGGTGGCCAGAAATAGCAATATTCTCATCATGGCGTAACTTTCCTGTGTTGTTATAAAGTGGGTTTAATCTGGGGAGCCGAAAGATTAAATTCAAGACTATAGAGTGTTAACATCTGCCAAAGTTTACTTGAGGGACATAAAAATGAGAATTATAAAGTCGCTGTTAATGCTGTTTGCTGCTACGCCACTATGCCTGGCGGCCACATTAGAACAAGAAGCTGTGCTAAAACAATTACGCTTGCCGCCCGGTTTTAACATCAGAATTTTTGCCGACGACATTCCCAACGCCCGGCAAATGGCATTGGGCGACAATGGTGTGGTCTATGTCGGCTCTCGGCAAGGCGCAGTCTATGCGGTGCAGGATAAGGATGGCGACGGTGTTGCCGAACAGAAGTATCTGATCGCCCAACAACTCAATCTGCCCAATGGTGTTGCCGAACAGAAGTATCTGATCGCCCAACAACTCAATCTGCCCAATGGCGTAGCCTACAAAGACGGCACACTGTACGTGGCTGAAATCCATCGCATCATTCGTTTCGACGACGTCGGCCAACGCTTGGCCAGCCCGCCCAAAGCAGTCACGGTATTCGATCAATTCCCTTCCGACCGCCACCATGGCTGGAAATATCTGCGCTTTGGCCCAGACGGCAAGTTGTACACCGCCATCGGCGCGCCTTGTAACGTCTGCGATCCGGATAAACCTGTGTACGGTGCCCTAATCCGCCTTGACCCGGACGGTAGCGATATGGAAATCCTGGCGCGCGGCATACGTAACACCGTAGGCTTCGATTGGGAAACCCGCAGTGGCCATCTGTTTTTTAATGACAATGGCCGCGATTACTTGGGCGATGATGTACCCCCCGACGAATTAAACGAATGGAACAAAAAAGGCGAGCACTTCGGCTTCCCCTACTGCCACGCCGGCACTATCCCCGACCCCGAGTATGCCGGAGACAAGCCCTGCTACAAATTCAAGCCGCCAGCTTGGAAATATAAAGCCCACATCGCCCCACTGGGCATGCGCTTTTACACCGGCAAACAATTCCCGGACACCTATTTCCGGCAATTGTTCGTGGCTCAACACGGCTCTTGGAATCGCACCGTACCGCAAGGTTATCAAGTTAATCTGGTCAAATTTCGGGAAGGTCAAGCCTACAACGAACTGCCCTTCATCAGCGGCTGGTTGACCGCGCAAGGCGAGGTACTCGGTCGCCCGAACGACATCATCCAAATGCCCGACGGCAGCTTGTTGATCAGCGACGACAGCTTGGGCGTAATCTACCGGGTGAACTACGGCCGATGAGCGACAAACAATTTCAAATACTGGACACGCAGGTCGTGTATGAAGGTTTTTTCCGGCTGGAAAATTACACCCTAAAACACACGCTGTTCGAGGGCGGCTGGAGCCAACCTTTAAAACGGGAGTTGTTCCGCCGCGGCAATTGCGTGGCAGTGTTGTTGTATGATCCAGACCGCGACGAAGTGGTGTTGATAGAGCAATTCCGAGTGGGCGCGGTCTTGCAACCCCAGCGGGCCTGGCAGTTGGAAATTGTGGCCGGTGCCATCGAAGACGGCGAAAGCGCTGAAGATGTCGCGTATCGCGAAGCTCGCGAGGAAGCTGGCTGCGAGATTCAGGAACTTATCGAGATTAAGCAATTTTTCACCACCCCCGGCGGCTCGTCGGAGTGGCTGACACTGTTCTGTGGCCGGATTGATAGCAGCCAGGTGGGCGGCATTCATGGTTTGGACGAGGAAGACGAGGACATCCGCGTCATGGTTGTCAAATTCGATCAGGCGTTTCAAATGCTGGAAGACCACCAAATCGAATCCGGCATTCCCATCATCGCCATACAATGGCTGTATATTCATCGCCAGCAGTTGCGCGACCGGTGGTTGGCCAAAGCCTAACTCAGTAACACTGCGACTGTCACGGGAGGGCAAGCTTTGACCCACAGATTGTAGTGGGTTCGCTGCGCGGTCTAACCGCGCCGGCAATCCGTGCCGGAATGACAAGCACCTTTGGCAATCTGGCAAAATAGAATTGACCCAGCCCTTAATAATCGCCCTTCCAGCGAAGACGAGAGCCCAGCAAAGAATGCATTCCACCTTCGGCATCCCAACATGCCATCACGGCAGGAAACGCCCTATCTCGTTTGTAAGGTGCCCGCCCGGTCCAGCCATCTTCCGGCTTTTTCATTCAACCAAGCTTGGGCAAACTCGTCTTTCTTGATGACCAGATCGAGAAACGCACTGGATACGCTAGCGATAGCTGCAACCTGTTTATAACCCAGATTAGGATCCCGACGTTCGGCTTTGCCGAACCAACCTGGGCTCGCTACCCCCGCATTCGCGCCACGGCGTCCGCCGCCAAGTCCACCGGGGCCAGCGGCAGACCCCATCCCACTCATACCCAAATCCCCTCGCCTCGAACCGCTCAAGCCAAAACGTCCTCCCAGTTCGTTGCCCGCCAACAAGCGGTGTCCGGCACCGCGTAATAACAACAAGTACTTGTCGCCGACCGGGGCCTGCTCCCAAACCGCCGTGCGCACAGCCGCTGAACTGATAGCATAAGGATCGTTGTCCTCGCTGCCGGTAATCGTCAACATCGGCAAACGTAAAGCCTGAAACCGGCTACGAACATTGCCTTCCGCCAAATCCACCGACGGGCTCAACACCATCGCCGCGACTGGCTTGAGCTCATCGCTCTGCGGCAAGCCGCTGCCAAAATTTTCGCCCAAGGCCGCCGTCACGGTTTGTGCGCCCAAATCGTAGCCCGCCAGAATCACCTTGCTTAAGTCGGCAGACGCATACAAGGGCTGGCGCAAACCCGCGCGCGTTTTTACTTGCCGATACGCCCAAAACAGTTGTTCCAAGCGGGTTTTCAGATTCTCCACGGCAAAATATTGATGACCGACATAACGCAACTCACTCTCGCGCGCGCTTCGGGATTGCCGACGCGGCTTGTCGCCAAACCACCCGCCACTCCCTTGGTCTGGGCGTAGCTCCATGTTTTCATCCGCCAACTCGACCGTCTCGTCATCCGGCATCTCCTCTGGATCATCGAAACGGCGTTCGGCTTCTAATGCTTTTAGCGCCTGACTAATCGGTACCGGCTGCACACTAAATACCAGATAACCGGCTTTGGCCCAGGTTTCCCGCCATAAGCGACCGGCTCTAGCGTCTTCACCCAAACTGGGTAGATAAACAATCAAGGGATAGCTACCCGGCGTAGCTGGCCCGACGAGCTCCACGTCCAATTCCGTTTGCTGATATAGCCAGACATCGTGACTCGACTCGGTGGCAAACTGCCGGGCAGTTTTGTAGGCACCACTGCCCAAGGCCTCGGTCAATTTTTCCTGCTGATCATCCAGGCTAGGCAGCGGGGGACTCGATGAACAAGCCGTTAGCAGGAGCGCCCAGCAACACCAGAGCAATCGAGGCGATATAAAAGATTTACGACGTTGGGGCATGACTTTGCAACTCCGGCAAAAGATCGGGTACAGGTTATCGAGTGAGGCATTATCGCCGACAGATGACCAAATCGGCGCGGGTAAATTTTGAAAAGGGATAAACCAATTTTAACGAGCTATGCCGAGGAGTCATTTGGCGATGCGCATCATCACCTTCCACGGTATCCATCAATGCCGCCCACCCTGCCTGTTGCATTCTGCCCCTGATTAGCCAGACGCTGGGAGTATTGGTATTCGTTTATCATCAGTGCCGGCGGCAGTGACATAGCCCTGGAAAGTTACTGGAAGGGCTACGGTAGTTTGAGTTGAATTGGTGTACGCTCGTCATTCATTATGTAATACAATTTGTGTTTATTTTTGTCTTACTCGGAGCCTGCCATGCCAGCCATCAGCCTACGCTTGCCCGACGATGTGGAAGCCAATCTCAAAGCCGAAGCTCAACTGGAAGGCAAAAGCCAATCGGAAATCGCCCGACTGGCGATTACCGAATACCTGGCCCGCCGCGAGCGTGAGCGATTTATGGCGGAGATGGTGGCGGAAGTTCGCTCGGCATACGCCGATCCGGAAATCCGTCGCGAAGCGTTAGCTATTGCCGAAGAATTCGATGCGGCGGACGATGCCCTTGACCGTTTGATTGCCGAAGAGCGCGCCGCCGGCATCGATCCAGATGAAAAATGGTGGGAATGATGAAGCGCGGCGAAATTTGGGTAGGTAACCTCAACCCGCCGCGCGGGCGGGAAATCGGCAAAGCCAGGCCGGTGCTGATTATCCAAACCGACGAATTGAACGAAAGCATTACGCCGATGGTTGTAGTCTTGCCGTTGACCAGCCAGGTTTACCCGCTGTTCAAACGCTGGCGCGTGACCTTGCCACCGCGCGGCCGGCTGCTGAAATCGTGCCAAGTCATTACCGACCAACCCCGCGCCTTGGACAGAGACCGCTTCGGCGAAGGCCCGCTCGCCGCCGTCACCGCCGAGGAACTGGCTGCGGTGGAGAAGAGTTTGCGTGGGGTGATGGGGTTGTGGTGAAGGTGCTCGACAGAATAACGGCGTTTTCGTTGATTTCAGCAATGCCGTCTGACAGCGGCATTCAAGCCTCATAACCTCTGGATCTTAGACCCACGCAGAAGGCTACAGCCGACGCTTCAAGACGGTTTGATCTGTCTTTTACCCGCACGTGTTTTAGCTTGCTCCGCCGTTTTGCCGGCGGCAATGCGTGCCAGTAATTCACTGGCCGGTTCGTCGTTGGGGTCTTGCGGGATCAGTTCGCCGCGAAAGGCTTTGGCCAGCAGTGCCGGGGTGAGTTTTTCGACTTGGGCTCGGGCGGAGTTGTAGCGGGCTTCGAGGCGGTCGGCGTAGGCGAATAGGGATTCTACTCGGCGGACGATTTCGGTTTGTTCTTCAACAGAAGGAAGATTGAACTCAAAAGCTGCCAACTTTTTTGCATTGATGTTTGATTGACTGACGCCGTCGGATTTCACTTGCCAACAATACTGTCGTCCAGCTGGACTACTGAGGCAATAATTCAGGTAGTCTGGCAATAATTGTGGCAAACACCGAACCCGAATTAAGTAACCCGCATAAATGGCTTCCCGCTCACCCTTGAAAACGGCCGTTTTTCCTACAAGCTCGGGGCTGTTAGTTCTATTGAAGAGCACATCCCCAAGCGAAAGTTGATATTTCGTAATTTCAACAACATCTGATGTATAGACGAGATCAGTCCAATCAAGAGCTCCATCCTGAATGTTTCCCATCCGCAGTACTGGTATGCTTCCAGTCTTAGATGATTTTGCGGAGGTGCCATATGAAAAATTACTCGCAACATCATTGAGTTGAGTCGGCGACCATTCCTCCGAAATCGCGTTTTCTGTTCTCCAATCTTCGGTTAACTCACCTGTTGTAGCAGCATTAAGAACCGATTGGCGAAAACGTTTTAGGATGGCGGGAATTCGGTAGAGGCGGTCGCGGCAGGCATCTACCCGAGCCAGCACGGCATCGAGTTTGTCGGCGATGCGTCTTTGTTCGTTGAGTGGGGCGAGCACGAACGGTGCGGCACGGCCTGTTTCCGTGCCTAACCGAGGCATATTCAAACCGTGGCTTTCGGCTTCAACATATTCCAGAAAAGCCGGGTGCTTTAACCAATAAAACAAAAACCGATTGTCCAAATGGTCGCCCGGTTTTAGCGGAACAATCTCTGTCGAGCAATATCCGGCGTCGTCGGCGATCAGTACTTTATTCAAGTAGGGCCGCAGTTTCCCGTAGAGAATGTCGCCAATTTCGAATTGATTTTTCGTACTTTTGGAATCGCGGTCAGCAAATCTCAGTTTCGCCAGTAGTTTGGAGGTGTTTTTTTCGATGTCCTCCAATTCCAGTATCCATGCGGTCGGTGCAATTTGGTTTGGTTCTACTTTGATGGTTTTGCCGTATTCAACGACTTTGCCTAGCTCAGTAATCATCCAGGTTGACGGCACAACAGGCAATTTGCTCATGATGGCTCCTTGCCGTTGCCGGTGGTATTTTGATGAATCCCCCCTGCCCCCCCTTTTGCAAAGGGGGGAGTGATGAGGGTTGTGGTTTGGGGGTGGGGTGTTGGGCGGTTGGGGTTGCCGCCATGGGCATCATCGTGAGCCTTACCCGAATTGGTCATGGTCCAAGCGGTTGGCGCGCTAGGTTGATTGTTCATGGCTGAGCCTCCGCTTCGTCGGGGTTTGGACGAATCCCCCCTGGCCCCCCTTTTTCAAAGGGGGGAGGTGAAGTGGCTAGAGCGGGGTTATCTCCCCCTTTTTCAAAGGGGGGAAGTGAAGTGGCTGGGGCGGGGTTAGCTCCCCCCTTTGTAAAAGGGGGGCTGGGGGGGATTTTACTAATCACCTCCACCACCGCATCCGTCTCCAACAACACCTGCCGATTATCAAACCGTAATACCTGCAAGCCCAGTTGATTCATATACTCGTCGCGTTTTTGGTCCGCCAACTGATGCTCTGCTTCAAAATGCTGACTACCGTCAATTTCGATCACCAAGTTCGCGGCTGGGCAATAAAAATCGACGATGTACGGACCTATCGGCTTTTGCCGGTAAAACTGCCAGCCGTTGATCTGCTTGCGGCGCAGACGGTACCAAAGTTTTTGTTCGGCATCGGTCATATCGCCGCGTAATTTGCGGGCATTGGCTTTCAGGCGTTTGTCGTAGGGTAGTATCAAACCGCCTCCTCCATGCCCAACTCTTCCAAAATCCCCCGCAATTCCTCCATCGCGGCATCCAGTTCGTTCATCGCTTCTTGCGCCAGTTCCGCCGGTTCCGGTAAGTCTTGTGCATCGGTGGCGCTGTCATCTTTCAACCAACTGATGTCCAGACTATCGCCGCGTTCGGCGATTTGTTCGCGGGTGAATTTACGGAAACGTCCGCTTTCGCCTTGGTCGATACGATTTTTTAAGTTGGTATGGTTACCTAACGGCTCAATACCAAATGCCGCTTCAAACTCGGCAAAATGCTGTTCGGTCAGTTGGGTGCGCTTGCCAAATTGCGGCATGTTGGCTCGCAGATCGTAGACCCAGACTGCTTGGGTATTGCCTTTGTCACTGTCGCCACGGGTGAAAAATAGCACGTTGGTTTTAACACCTTGGGCGTAAAAAATGCCGGTGGGCAAACGCAGGATGGTGTGCAGGTTGCATTTATCCATCAGGTCGCGGCGGATGTCTGTGCCGATGTTGGATTCAAACAGCACGTTGTCTGGTAATACCACCGCCGCGCGGCCACCCGGCTGCAAACCCCGATAAATATGCTGCAAAAAGCAGAACTGTTTGTTGCTGGTGGGATAAGTAAAGTCGTCGCGACTGGGCAGTCCGCCACCTTTTTTGGTGCCAAATGGCGGATTGGTCAAAATCAGCGAGGCGTTTGGCAATACCTGACCTTCCGGGCTAAGGGTGTCGCCATAACGAATGCCACCATCGATGCCATGCAGCATCAAGTTCATCAAGGCCAAACGGTGGGTGTCCTGCACATGCTCCATACCAAAAAAAGTATTGTTGCGATATTTACGCTGCTGGCTGTCGGTGAGTGCGTCGAATTCGTGATGGGTACGCAGATAATGATTGGCGGCAATCAAGAAACCGCCGGTACCGGCTGCTGGATCTTGGATGGTATCGGCCAGCGTGGGTTGCATAACCCGCACCATGCTGTTGATCAAGGCGCGAGGCGTAAAGTATTGACCGGCACCGGATTTTTTCTCGTTGGCATTTTTCTCCAGCAAACCCTCGTACAAATCGCCGAGGTCTTCGCGATGCACGCTGTACCAATCCAGTTTGTCGATCTCCGCGACCAGTGACGACAAGGTAGCCGGTTTTTTGATGAAGCTGCTGGCGTTGGCGAAAATTTCCTGTACCAAGCTGGAGCCGTGGGTACCCAAGTGAATCAGCAGGATTTTGTAAAACTCCAGCCGATCCGGTGCTGCGCGACTTTCCAAATCAGCCCAGCGATAACCCGTCGGCAATTGCTGTTCGCTGCCGGTTTCCATGGCCATTTTCAAAAACAACAGATAGGTCAGTTCGGTGACGTATTGGTGGTAAGTCACGCCGTCATCCTTGAGGATGTTGCAGAGGTTCCAGAGTTTGCTGACGATGTCGTTAGTAGTCATGAAGTAAGGGTTTGTAAGAATTGTTCGGCGGTTAAAATGGGACAAGCAAAATGCTCGACCATACACAATAAGTCCTGGTCGCCGGTGATCAGCGCCGCCGCGTGACCGGCTATTGCAAGTTCAATTAAAACCTGCGAATGGCTGAAAGTATTCCCCCCTTTGAAAAAGGGGGGCGAGGGGGGATTCATGGTCTGGCAATACGGTAAATAATCGGCGAGTAGCTCTTGTTGATGATCAGCACTGAGTTTGAACTTGGGATATTGCAATACCCGGATCAATTCCGCTGCCGTGGTTTTGGAGAGCAACGGTTGAATCTGCTGGTTTTGCCAGGCGAGTCTTAGTGGCGTGACACGACCTTGGGCAAATAACAGCGCCGATAACACCAGATTGGTGTCGATGACGACGCGAAGTGGAGTAGCTGATTCAGTCATACTGGGTACGATGCTTCCCCCTTTTTAAAAGCACCCGACTGGGCATAAAGGGGATTGAGGGGGAATTATTTATTTTCCAAATCTCCCCTAGCCCCTCATATTCAAAGAGGGGAATGGTCTTTAGTGGTTTGTCTGGCCCAAGCCACGGCATCGCTAATATCCTGTTCCTGCAAATTCAATTCCGCCAATTTGGCACGCACCGCATCGCCGCGCTGAATACGCACCGGGGTAAGGATGATTTGGCCATTGCGGGTTTCTACGTCAAAGTATTCTGCGGCGCCGACGGCGGCGGTGATGCTTTTGGGCAGGGTGAGCTGGTTTTTCGATGTCATTTTGGCAAGCATGGCAATCACCGAATCTGAAAGTAAGGAAATCTTACTTTATGCTTTTGCATGAATAACTTCAAGCGGCGCCCGATTGCCAAAGTGTATCGTTGAATGCTTCCAGCACCTGCTGCAGTTCGCCATTGAACAGTTTATCCAAACGATTGAAACCACCGCCTTCACGTTTGAACACTAGATCGGGGTCGTCAAACGCCTCGCGGTCTACTAGTAGATTGGCTTTGGTTTGGGCGGCGATGCGTTTTAACCAATCGCGTTGCGGCGTGCTCCAGGATTTTTGGGCCAGGATGGCTTGAAGGGCATGATCGACACGTTCGTTATAGGGTAACAAGGCATCGCCGATGGCCGCTTGGCGAATGTAACCAACGATGCGGGCGGCAATGTCCTGATTGGTCATTTCTCGCCAAGCGGTATCCAGATGGGTTTCGCTGAAACCGGCTTTATCCAATTCCAGTAGCAGCTCGCGCAGTTGCTTGCGGGTGAGTTCACGTGGACGGGTCAAGACGGTAATCAACGCCGGAATATCGTTGCTGTGGCTGGTGATGAAGGTACGAAATTCGTTTAAATAGTCTTCCGGTTTTTGGGCGTTGCCATAACCGCGTTCGACCTTTTTGAGTTTGTCTTCATGATCGGAGACAAAGATAGGCGGTGCGGAACCTGCGCTTTTACGATCCAGTATTTCACCAAGATCGGGATTTTGGGTAAACCAGGCGGCGACTTCGGTTAAAGGCATGGCTCGAAGTTTTTGAATAAATTGGTCGGGGTTCATACCGGCGCGGGTTTCAAAGTCTTGTGCGGATTGTTCTGATAGATGGCGCTTTTTACGTTGCAGTTTGGCAATGAACTGATCACGCACCAAGCTGCGGGCGTCATCGTCGGTGACATTCACCAGCTCTTCAGCTAATTGGCTGAAGCTGATTTTGGGATCGACCACCACCGGACGCATTGCGGTCATGTTTTGGATGGCAGCAAAGATTTGCACAGCATCGAAGACGCGAAAGGCGTCTTTGCCTATGGCATCACAGAGCCGCGTGGCACGTCCGAGCATTTGATCGAACAAGATGCGACTGTTAACCCGACGCAGGAATACCAGATTGCAAATTTCCGGCACATCGACGCCGGTGGTGAGTAAATCCACGGTGACGGCCACATTGGGCTGACGTTCGTTTTTATAGCGGCGGATTTGCTGCAAGGGTTTGTCGGCGGCACCGGTGATTTTGATCACGGCATCGTCATCGACGCTGCCATATTCGGTCGCAAAAGATTGTTTCAATAAATTAACCACCAGATCGGCATGAGCATCGTTGACGCAGAAGATTAAGGTTTTCTGGCGTGAGGCGGGATCGAGCTCTTTGGCTAAATACTCGCAAACCACTCGATTGAAGGATTCGGTAATTACCTTGCGGTTGAAGTCTTCAACGTCGATTTTTATTTCATCCGGTGCTTTGAATAAATCAATCTGGTTGCGGCGTGGATCGTAGACTTTGAGTTCTTCACCAACCTTCCAGGCAATACCGTTGCTGGAAAGTTCGGTATGAATTTGGATAGGTGGTTCGTAATCGACCAGATAACCGTCGATCACCGCTTCCCGGTAGCTATAGGTGTAAATCGGTGCCCCGAAGATTTGCGAGGTATGCAAGGCGGGGTGGCGGTCAGTCCAATTTTGTAGGCATCGAAATAATCCAATACCCGACGGTATTTTGAAATGTAATCGTCATAACCACGGAAGGTCATTTCGGTATCGGACAGTTCACGGTCCAACAAATAACCACGGTGGCATTCATCGACCACGATGCAGTCGTATTGATCGACGCTGGGTGGGGTGGCGTTTTCCGCACTAATTAGCAGTCGCTGGACCATGCCTTGTATGGTAGCAATATGCACTGCGGTGTCGGTGTCTGGCGTTTGTTCTTCCAATTCTTTAATGCCGAAGGTGTCTGCAAAAGTTTGCAGGTTTTCCATGCGGGTGTCTTTGAAGGCGTTAGCGGCCTGTTCACCCAATGCCGAGCGATCCACCAAGAACAGGATGCGTTTGAACCGTTGCGCTTTGAGCAAGCGATAGATCAAAGCGATGCAGGTTTTGGTTTTGCCGGTACCGGTGGCCATCGCCAACAGCATTTCGCGTTGACGGGTGCCAATGGCTTGCTCGGTCGCCAGAATGGCATCTTGTTGGTAATAGCGTAATTCAAAGCCATAGTTGAACGGTGTGTGGGCTAGTTTGTCATGCGCCAATGCTTCATCGCGTTTGATCAGTTCTTTCAGACCGTCAGGCGTATACCAACCGTCCAGCGCGTGACTAAGATTATCGGCAAGACGCAAGTCACAGAACCACACGCCACTTTTGGTGGCCAGTTGTCTCAGGTAGGGACGGCCATTGGCGGAAAAGGCGAACGGCACGCGATAGCTGTTGTCATTACCCCAGTTTTGTTCCGGTAACGTGGTTTCCGCGCTGGGTTTAAAAGTTCTGCTGTAGCGTTTGGCTTGTTGCAAGGCGCCAGAAACATCGACGTTTTTGCGTTTGGCTTCGACTACCGCAACCGGCGTCAGACCGATGAACAACACATAGTCGGCGGGACCGCTTTCGGTGGGCCATTCGGCAATCGCACGATGCCGGTTTTTTTCAGGGCGTGCGCCTTTGTTGAATTTGAGGGTTTCTGAATCCACTTCCCAACCGGCTTGGAGCAACTGTTGATCAATAATCTTACGGGTGTCGGCTTCGTCTAACTGCACCGCTTTGGCAGCATCGTTAGCAGCAGTGATGAATTGAACAACGGTGCTTTTGGGTTGCGCAGTAGCGATAGCCTGTTGATGGACTAGGCGTTGTTCTAGCGATGCCTTGGCTTGTTCCGCTTCTGCAGCCAGTTGCTCCCAAAATGATCGCTCGTCTTTGGCTTCCCGCAGTTGCCACTGGGCCGCCTCGAGCTGTTGCGCGACGTCCCGATGGGCAGATTGGTAATCAGTTACCGCTTGGTTCAAGCGTTCCAGCTCAGCCCGAAGTTCTATGCTTTCGTCGGTCGGTGGCTGCGGCGGCAGGAATGGGCCAGATTTGTAGTGAGGGTCTTTGAAGGTTCGATGAAACCACAATCCCAATTGCCAAGTGAGTTTAAGTGTACTGAGTGCGGAACGATGATCACCGGACAAGGCATGATTGGCGGCATTGCCAGCCCGCCTGATTTCGTCGAATAGTTGAAAGACTTCTCTCGGCAGCATCCCGCTATCTTGGAGACGACGGAGTAAGTCGTATTGTTTTTCGTCGGATGAGGCGTACTGGCCGGTAAGGGCGGCGAGCATTTGCGCTAACAGTTCGGCTAACTGGCGCAGCTTGAGCAGACAGGTATTGGGGGCGTCGGCAAAATATCTTTCCGCCAACAACCCCAAATTCAAAAGTTGCGGGTCATGCAGATTAAAAAAAATGAAGTTGGATAGCCGCAGGACGGTCATGGCATTTTCGATCCTATCTGGATACGCAGCGATTGCCCGTCACTTCGGGACGACGGGCAGGCAACGTCATGCTGATTAACAGAGTCCATTCGTTAAAACCGAAAAGTTATAATTTGGTGGCTAGAAGATAGCCGATTTGTGGCCGAGCCGACAAATAATTTCCGTTTCGGATTGGCGTAAGAGCACCGTTCGAACCGAACCAGTAAAAGTTGAGCGGCTTTGGCTTTAGTTACGATGTCTTTCTAGTCACATGCCTGCATTCACCAGCACTTATTTAGACCCTGAGAATCGACGTGAGACAGCCCTTCTCCTGATGTAGAAGGTTTGTGGTATTTGGCATTGAACCACTACAATCCCCGATCATTAACGGCTTCAACACATTGGCACACGTGACATCGAAAACCCAACCGAAAAAACTCTCGCTGCCGGAACATTCCGTCATTCTGCCGATGACGCAATTAATCTGGCGACCGCTGGCGACTCTGGCCTGGATTCACCAGAAATATGGCGATTTGGTGCTGGGGCGGCTTTTTGGCAGAAAAATACTGTTCGTCAGCGCCCCCGAACACATCGAACACATCTTTAATCTGGAAGGCAAAGGTTTGTTGAGCCGGGATTTTCTGTACGACGCCAAGCGGGTGCTGTTTGGCAACGGTTTGGTTAACAGTCAGAGCGAAGTGTGGAGCAAGCAGCGCCGTTTGATGCAGCCTTTGTTTAGCAAAGAGGCGGTTAAGCAATACGAGCTGATCATCATAGAGGAAGCCGCCGCCGTGGCGGGTAACTTGAAAAACGCAGCAGATGGCCAAGTCAATTTAACTACGGAGATTAAGAAGCTGATTCAGCGGATTTTTATCCGCATCCTGCTCGGTAAATCGGTGGACAGTATTAGCAATAGCCCGGAGTTGATCAAGGTTATCGAAATAATCTGCCAGGAGTTACCGGTACAGTTAGGTAGCGAAATTATCTTCGGCAGCCGCTTGAAACGCTTTATTCCGTTGAAATCCAAGCGCTATCATGCGGCGGTCGATTACCTGAAAGCCTTTCTCCGTCAGGAAATTGCGGAAAAACAGAAACATCCGGGGCAAGACCTTATTTCGCTGTTGATTCAATCCAGCGACCGAAGCACCGGTTACACGATGCCGGCCGAATTACTACAAGATGAAGCCGTGAATCTGTTCTTTGCCGGTCAGGAAACCACTATCAACACCTTGTTGTGGTTTTTTTATTTAACCGGCAAGCATGCCGAAGTACGCAACAGGATTGCCGCCGAAATCCGCCAATTGCCGGATGAACCGCTGTGCGCGACTCATCTTAGCCAACTGAGCTACACCAAAGCCGCGTTAAACGAAACCTTACGCCTTTACCCACCCACTTCGGCCCTGTCGACGCAAACCGTTCACGACATTGAACTGGGTGACTTCGGCATTCCCAAAGGGGTTACCGTTTTACTAAGCATGCATACCACTAATCACAGCCCTCGCCTTTGGGACAAGCCAGAAGAGTTTAATCCGAATAGATTCCTGGAAACCGCGACGCCGGAAAGACATAAATATGCTTTTTTCCCATTTGGCGGCGGCTTGCATAATTGCATAGGCAAACATTTCGCCGAGTTAGAGATGTTGCTAGTAATTGCCAGTTTTATCAGGGAATTTAACTTCGAAACCGACATTAGCGTGAAAGAAGCATTTAGTATTACGCTAAAGCCGGATCGAGTGATTGTTGGCAACGTCGAACCGATTGATTGAGCGGATTGCCAAAAACATGGTGAAAACTGCGCGGATATCTTGTGCGGAAAGCTGCAGCAGCGAATTAAATTGGTGCTGGTATTTTCATGCAAATGGTATGCGCGAGCTGAAAGAACGCTAGCAGCTTATTAGCAAAGCATAATCTGACCAAATTTCTTACCAGTACAGGCATTACAAGTGCCCGTTTCATCAGACTAGGCTAAATACGATTAGCAACTCAACAGACATCTAGTTGAAGAGGCTTATAAAAACCGATTTAAAAACCGGGCTTTTCGTTAAAGATGTACCCGCTCGGCTCAACGGTTACCATTTATGAAATTATGGTCACGCCTGCTGTAAGCAGAATCAAGACAATTGTAAGTTGTTTTCTCTAGGGATTTCAGGTCTGGAACTAGGAAATGACAGTCAGGATGAGGCTTTTGGTGGTTGTTCTTTTCGTCAACTGAGGCTGGAGTCGAGATTGACGAATCAATTTAAATTTGATTTAACAAGGATTTTACAAAATTAGGCTTTTAATGCTGTAGGGCCGAATTTATTCGACCCTTTGAGACTCAAATTGTACATCTACCATCTAGGCTTAATTTAAAATAAATGTTTTTTGGTATTTGCTAGCACTATCTCATTCGACCGAAAGAACTGCCTATTACACATTTTATTAAATCGAAACCGTCTCCAGCTGGAGTTATTCAGCGGATTTCACCATAGTTTTGGATGAAGCCGCATTGCAACCGTCTTCACCGCACCACCACTGATCTCCGCAGCCGCTAATGAATAGAGTAGCTATAACCAGTAGCATCGCTTTATTTAATTTCATGTTTTTATACCCCGTTAGTTTTATTTGGAAATTAGCTCGTGTTCTGTAGATTTCCATGCAATGAGGCGATGTCAAGACTAAATAAAGTTATTTTCTGCGTTGTGCGTTGCGCGGCGAAATGTCGGTGGAACCCCGTCTAGTATGAGTTAAAATAAAGGGCCTTTTTATTGAGCGCTTTTTTACAAATCACCCTGTTCTACAAGGTAGAGGGCAACCGGGGGCGACTGATCGGAGGCGCAATCTGCCCCACAATCGGTCCTGCGATGATCCATTTGGCTAATTGAATTGACGTCAACGCATGTGATTCTTGCAAGATTTCGCTGCAATGCTGATTTTCAGAGTGTTTAATCAAGGCTAAGTTAGCCCTTATGCGCAGGAAAATCTTTGGTGATTATTCTGCGAAACCCTTATAGGTTCGGATTTATTCGGCTGTGGATTTCAATCCGAATAAAGAAGCGGGTGAATCCGCGCCCATAGCTGTTTTGCCTGCCAAACCCGATGCAAGCCTATCAGCGCTGAATAGTTACAATTTTCGATTCAATCTACGGCGTCTTATCGTTTGCTAGTCGTAACCCCTATTGGAGCTTTTCTGTACGCCGATACGACTGTATTATCGGCAAAACTCCAGGTTAACCCAGACCCTACCAATTGAAAGACCGTGATGCTAAACGGTTTGAATTTAAATTTAACGTGAAAAAAAATCAAAAAACCAAAAACTTCTGGCTGAAGGAAACCGAGATCGAAGTCGGCTATTTATACTTTACTACGGCCCACCAATATCGCGCGGTACTAGCGATGAACGGCGATTTTTTAATTTATGCGCCAAGCTCGGAAGGCATGCCGCCCTTAACACCGAATTCCAACATGCCATTCGATAACTCACCCTTTAAAAAATGTCAGATTAGTACGTTTGCAAAAAAAGACTATCTAGCGTTTTCCTATAACGGTATCGAGGCCATCAAACATAAGCTCAATGACATACAGATTGCTGAAGCCATAGCGCAGTGCAATGCAAAAGCAGCTATTGACGCTTTGTGAGCAGAATAGGGTTTGGGTGACGCTGTTTAGACCCGCTAAATCCCAAGTAGACACGAGACACTTAGTTCGCGGGGTTTCCCCGATTCAAATTTTAAAACCTGAGAAATCAAATCATTTGACTCTATTCGAGTGCGAGGTAGTCTGCTAATTTGGGAGAGCAAAACATGTTTCCGCTTGGGCTACTTCATAAGCTAACAGTAGGCTCTTCTTGGCAAAGAGGGATTGTAATTAACGAATAAGGATGTCCTTACCTATTAAGGGGAGACTCTAATGAAATTCTTAATCGAAGCAGTATTATTGTTTTGTCTGATTGGCGGAGCATTTTATGTTAACAAGACCATGGCGAAGGAGAGTAAAAAGAATAAACGCATCAGTAGCAATGAACCAGAGGATGCTCATAGTTAGCTGGTTAGCCACTATTCAGCGCATTGGAAAACTCTGCTAAACCATCGAGAAATTGGTCCCTCTCCTGGTGGAGAGGGCGTCTTCCCGATTCGCTGCAAATAATTAACTTAGCTATTCATTGTCCCTGGTAACTCGGTGGAATAGCACAACTAGTAATAAAGCAATTTTATCGATTTTGAGCTACACCGAAAGGGTCCGCGAGGATTAAACAAGTCGATTAGCCGAACCCCTGTTTGTATGAGACTAAAGATGAAAAGTAATATTGGAAAACCAGATCGACTGTTGAGGTTAGCTTTAGCTGTGTTTCTTTTGGTCTATGCCTATCAGGAAGCGAGCTGGGTCGCGTTTGGCTTTTCAATATTCACTTTTTATGAAAGCTGGGTAGGTTGGTGTGCCTTCTACCAACTCATAGGAAGGAATAGCTGCCCCTTATCCAGAGATTGATGCGCGCTACCTCATACATGAGTAGTTGGGCTGAAATAAAAACTGCCTAGTGAAGAGCCTAAAACAGATTGATTCTGATCGGATAAATAACAGAAAATCTCTTATCCAATTTATATCATGCCGATTTAAGTAGTATCCATAAGAAAAATAAATTTAATTTTCCTAGAGATTTCTTGGGATTATCAGTTGTGATCATCGCGCCGCAGAAGGTGTATTGAGGTTTAATTTTAGCAGGGGAAGTAGCTCCCGGATTCTTCGTCAAACCCTATTTAGTTGATTGCTGAATAATGTATGAGCAATTTCCTGTACCCACGGCGGTTAGGTTTCTTACCTTGAGACTATCAATCTTAGTTTGCATTTATTCTAAGCGTTTTAAGGCTTTTCTTTTTCTATGCTGATTATTCAGCATCAAACCTATTCTCGGTAATCCTTTATGGTAAAGTAATGTTTCTATTAACCATTATCACAAAACATACATGATTGATCTCGACACCAGAAGTCCAGAGGAACTAACTGCCATAATTGTCCAAGCACAAGCTGAATTAGCGGCAAAGCAACACAGCAAACGTAAAGACACCATAGCCAAGATAAAGGAGCTCGCAGTATCTATCGGAGTGACAGTGGAAATTCACGACCTTGATAAAAAGGTGGCTAAGCGTTCAGCGTCATCAGTATCGGCAAAATATCGTAATCCAAATGGTCCAGAAACTTGGACCGGTCGGGGTCTGGCGCCCAAATGGATGAAAGCCTTACTAGAAGAGGGACGAAATAAAGCGGAATTTCTGATTCAAAGCTAAAACTAAAAGCTATTGGGTGAAGCCGTTGTTTTTCCGAGGCAAGTCCACGCTTACCAAGCAGCTATCGACTGAAACTGCGGCTAACTGGGGTTAGATGCCGCCCGGTTTCATCATGATTGCAACAGAATTCAATTTAGCCTTTAGGAATCGACAATGACGGAACCCAGTCCGAACGAAATGATGGCTGCCTATGCGGCAAATGCAGTAAATTTCGCGGTCAGTAATTTTGGCATAGCGCTAGACTTTTCAATTGCCAGCATAGAACAAGTGGAGGTTATAGCTAACCGACTGTTTCATACCCGACCCAAAGGGTTTATTGCGAAGCTTTTTCGCAAGGAGCCATCCGAAAGCGACGTCCAAAATGTTTGTAAAATGCTTGGGGGGTATATAGGCGAGGTCTACCGTCGGAACAAGGGTGGGGAATGGCAGATCAATCATGACCACCAAGCTATCGGCTTGTTGGATGGTGAAACATGGATTTTCCCTCTTGCCAAAGTACTCAAGCGCATCACTAACGGAAAAAAAGATGACTTGAAATTGTATTTTGCCGAAATCCTTGAATAGCAAAAAGTTTCTTCGCACTAAAATTTCGCTGAATAGTACGCCTTGGCTTTGAGCAGTAATTGTCTTTTGCTTTTTATTATTTCATCAAGCTCGACTGTTGGGTGCAGCTTCGCGGGGTAACGATCTAATCTCCGTAGTTGAGAATTTCTATGATCCAGCGGAATGTCCGAGATTCAGCTAACACATTGGCGTTATCAACACCTTATATCCCGGCCCTAAGAGTGGGTCGCAAGCAACACTCCTAGGGCTGGTGAAATGTGATTGTTTGTAACAACCCGCTATAAGGTGATTCAAGCTTGCGGCGGTCCGTAGTAACCCTTTTTCTCCGCGCCAGTTTCTATCAATGCCTTGGCGCCAGTAACCACATAATCGTGCAAGCTTTTGCCGCCTTCCTCATTGATGTAATCCAAAAGGGCTTTGCGCATCCTTGGGTCCCAATAGGTGCGGAGATGATTGCGAACCCCTTCTATACGCCGAACCGGTGGGTAAGGCGCGAAAAAATCGCCGATCTGATTGGCCATAGCTATTAGCCTATCCATGTCCATTACAGTGTCATCTGCCGCGCCGGTATGCGGGTGAACAGTTGTACTCATGCGGTGGTCTCCTCGAGGACTTCAAGCTTGCGGGACGATACTGCTTCAGCGTCAACGGCGGCCTTAACAACTTCGACGGCGGTAACTTTGTATTCCGGGCAGTTGGTGGCCCAGTCGGATAAGTCGGACGTCAAAACGTTGGCCTTGGACTTGGCATGATGGAAGGTGGTGTAAACAATGCCCGGATTTACGCGTTTCGACAGCTTGGCTTTTAGCTGGGTGGTGCCAAAGCGGCTGCTGATGTTTAGCCAATCACCGTCATGAATACCGCGCACATGGGCGTCTTCCGCATTAATCTCCAAGACATCTTCAGGATGCCACATGGAGTTCGCGGTGCGCCGGGTTTGTGTGCCCACATTGTATTGGCTTAGGATCCGACCGGTGGTTAGTAACAAGGGATACCGGTCATTGGTGCGCTCGATGGTGGGCACGTATTCCGTCAACATAAAGGTGCCACGCCCGTTAGCGCGCGGAAATTTAACGGTGTGCAAGACTTCGGTGCCTTCAGGCGCATTTTCATCACAAGGCCATTGCGCGGAGCCGATACGATCCAGCAATTCAAAACTCATTCCCTTGTAAGCCGGAGACAAACGGGCAATTTCATCCAGAATTTCCCCTGCATTGTTGTAATGCGCCGGATAGCCCATCGCATTCATCAGCTTGACGACAATTTCCCAATCTTGGTAACCGGCCAGCGGCTCGACCACTTTGCGCACCCGGTTAACACGCCGTTCCGCGCTGGTGAAGCTGCCTTCTTTTTCCAGGGAAGACGAACCCGGCAATAAAACATGCGCGTATTTTGCGGTTTCGTTCAGGAATATGTCCTGTAGAACGACACACTCCATACTCTTCATGGCGGCTATCACGTGGTGCTGATTCGGATCGCTTTGCACCGGATCTTCACCCATGATGAACATGCCACGAAAATGTCCGCTCAGCGCGGCATCAAACATATTTGGCAAGCGCAGGCCAGGCTCGTCGTCCAATGGCACGCCCCAGTCACCCTCAAAAGATGAGCGAACCTCTGGGTCGGTCACGAAGCGATACCCGCTGAAAACGTGCGGCCAACTGCCAAGGCAGCTTCCACCCTGCACGTTGCCTTGTCCACGCAGTGGGTTAACGCCGACGCCTTCACGGCCTAACATGCCGCAAGCCAGCGCCAGATTGCCGAGACACATCACACCGGTTGAACCTTGCGAGTGCTCAGTGACGCCAAGACCATAATAAATCGCGCTGTTCGGGCCGCCGGCGTAAATACGGGCGACTTGCCGAATCGCTTCAGGATCAATACCGGCTTGCGGACCGATAACTTCAGGCGCATACCGGTCACTGCCGACCAGGCCCATCCAAACTTCAAACTCTTCCCATTCGCAGCGCGCCCTTATGAATTGTTCGTTGTACAATTTTTCGCGGACGATTACATGCGAAATACTGTCCAATACCGCGACGTTAGTGCCGGGACGCAAGGCCAAATGCAGCGTGGCTTTGCAGTGAGCCGAATCCACGGTCTCGGTACGGCGCGGATCAATGACGATCAGCTTTGCGCCTTCGCGGATGCGGCGCTTCATCAAGGAACCGAAAACCGGATGGCCTTCGGTCGGGTTGGCGCCAACCACCATAATGACATTGGCTTGCAGGATGGAATCGAAATGCTGGCTTGCCGCCCCCCAACCGACAGTCGCGGACATACCAAATTGGGTCGGTGAATGGCAGATACGCGCGCAATTGTCGATATTGTTGTTGCCCATAACCGCACGAACTAATTTTTGTACCAAAAAGATTTCTTCATTGGTACAACGTGAACTGGACACTGCGCCGATGGATTTTTTGCCGTGTTTATCCTGTATGCGCTTGAATTCACTGGCTGCATAGCTGATGGCTTCATCCCAACTGACTTCCTGCCAGGGATCCTCGATGGATTTGCGGATAAGCGGATTGCGGATGCGATCAGGGTGATTGTAATAATCATAGGCAAAACGGCCTTTCACACAACTGTGGCCGTGATTGGCTTTTCCTTCTTTCCAGGGAATCATCCGGACGATCTTATCTTGGTAAGTTTCGGCCTTAAAGCTGCAGCCTACGCCGCAATAGGCGCAGGTAGTAACCACACTGCGATCGGGTTTGATTGGATTAGCCACGTTGGTAACCTCCTTCAAATAGGCTTTTTTCGACGAGGGCCTGCGTTGGGCAAGTTTGCACGCAAGCACCACAACTGACGCATTCTGATTCAAAAAAGGAATGGTTTGGCCCTGCGGCCACTTCGGATTCAAAGCCCCTCGCCGAAATCGTCAAGGCAAATGTACCTTGGATTTCCTCGCATGCGCGAACGCAACGGCTGCAAACGATACACTTGGCTGGATCGAACAGGAAATAGGGGTTGGATTCATCAACCGGAGCATCCTGGTGGTTATCGCCTTTCTCATACGGGTGGGTATTAACGCCGCATTGATGCAAGGTGCTATGAAATTCGCTCCATCCACCTTCTATGTCCTGTTCTGGAAAGTCCGAAAGGTAAAGTTCCAGCACCCCTTTGCGCAATGCTTGAAGTTTATCGGACTGGGTTGTCACCGCCATACCTTCTTCGACTAAGGTGGTACAACTGGCCGGATAGCCACGCCGTCCTTCGATTTCGACCAAACATACCCGGCAACTGCCGAAAGGCTCTAAGGTGTCAGTGGCGCATAATTTGGGTACATTCTTGCTGGCCTTCGCCGCAGCCAGCATGATTGAACTTCCCGAAGGCACTTTAACCTGCACACCATCCACCGTTATCGTGACCTCAGCCCCGTTTCTCGGCGGGGTACCGAAATCAATATTTTCGCGTAGGTCGCGTAATTCAGCCCACATATCGACTACTCCGTACTTATAAACTTTAAAGGAATTGCAAAATCCGCTAACGCGAGCGGAACGAGTGGCTGTCACCGCCAAAAATAAAAATGAGCCTGTTCAAAAGTGATAGAGTCGAATCGTCGAAAACCCCAAGAATCACCAGTAAATTAACAGGTTACAAGAGACTTTAGCACAAGCGTGACTGAACATCCAAAGTTCGTTGATTCCCCGATTCGCGGACCAATTGGGCCCACTGCCGACGAAACATTTAGAACGAATGGCAACTTTGACTACGGTGCGCGTTGATGAATTGTTTTTTTGCACTTCCCGTTTTCTAGTCCGACCGGCTACCTTATTTTATGGCTGAGGATTTTGGCGTGATTGACTAGCCAGTCAGGATAAACCAGATCATGAATGACTAGCTGAGTGAGCAAACGATAGCGGCGTTGCCTCAGATTAGACATTTTAACCCATAAGGTTGGGAAAGCTACTAGCCTGTAGCTGATAGGACTCAATGGAAATAGAGTTATCAGGAGGCTAGCGCTCATAAAGTAATCTAAAACGACAATTTAACTTAAATCTTGCTTGAGAAAAAATCTAAACATCCGCCAAACCATACCGACCCCCATTAGACTTAATAAACTGTATACAAAGTTTTTTATTGTCAAGTGACTCAAAAATAATTGGATGCGTCCCGTGTCCACCCCTTCATTTCTAACGAAATTCTCCTGAGAAAAATCAAGTACAACTTTGGAATTTCCGCCTTTATTGGCACCTTTATTTTCGCCACTAATCGCGCCGAAAGGTTCCTGCATCCTACCTAAACTATCACTGAAAAAGATCATGGCACTGAGTTGCTGGTCAACTCCTATAAATTGATGTAACTTTCCTAAAAAATCACTCCCGCTCAAATCATACCCGACCATGCTAGCATATATCTTGTCGTCTAAATCCTTAATACCTGCATACGTCCAGGCTAACTTACTATATACTCCCTCTCCTAAACCATCGCGTACCTCGTCTAAGATACTTTTATAAGAGAATAAGTCATCGGAATCACCATACGCTTTCATATCCCCTGCTGAATTAGTCAGGGAAAACTCTTGCGTGCCAAAAGAAAACTGGGCTGGTTTATCGGCATTTTCCTTCCTTTGAAACATCGGACGTGAAACTGAAGAAATATCGACCACTGATTCACTCGAAGATGAGTTGTCCTCAACATGAACTGCCCCCTGCTCATTTTCATGAGTTTTGTCACTATCTTTTTTATTATCAATGGTACCTGAAACATCTTTAGGAATGCCCGTAGTCGAATGAAGCTTTTCTTTTACACCTTCGGCCTTCTCCTTATCCAAAACAGACTCAGTCTGGATACCCGTTGCAAACGAATATTTTACAGATAGGCTCAAAAATAATACCACTGCAAATGCGGATGAAAAACTCCTAAATGTCATGCGAGAACACCCAGCCTAAAAGAACATTTAGGTAAAAACATAAAAATCAAAAAATATTTCATATAATTAAATTCATCGAAATCGAAAGCCTCAGTCACACCGTAGGTAAAACAAAAAACCGACCATATATTCCAATACTTACCAAAAATTGTTATACATCACGAGTTCTTAACCGGACCGAATTACTAAAGACGAAAAACACCGGATTTTGAGTCAAAAAAAACAACGACACCAAACCAAGGTGCATTATAAAGAAACGCATCCGCAATGCATCACCAGTAATAAAATTACTTCTGTCAGTACTTAATAAAAACTGCAAAGCAGAAAACACAGTATCATATTTAACAATAAACTGTTCTGTTCCCCAATTTAACAATTGATATCCTAAGGGAAAAGAAATTATGAACACGATACTTATCATAACAATGCGGCGCCCCCCCCTAAAGACTGTTAAAAATGAAATTGAAGAACCAAGCCAACAAAACAAGAAAAGATAAATACCAAGACAAACAATAGAGAGCGAATAACCGTTATCACTCATTAACTCCGTTAAATTATCCGTGGCAGCTTGAATCACCACAACCCAATACCCGAAAGGCAACAACAATAGAGCCCAAAAAACACCTAGGATAAAAAGTCGCATCATTTCCCTGGTTGAAACGAAGCATAAAAGAGCTAAATGAGCAGCGGATAACGTAGTTAAAGAATAAATTCCAAACAAGGCAAAAAACCGAAATGCCAGCTCTAGCTCATTGTGGATCATCAAAATTGGCGACCCCAACACATCATGTATACTCTCCAAAGGAACGATAGCTCTTACCAATACCCAGGCAATCAGCGAATGTACGACCAAAAAACGAACATAAAAAAAACCTTCTAATATATCTTTTTTCAGCATATGAATCAGAGAGAATATCGGATACGCAAAACACCAATAAATCAATACTGTTACACCCAAAGCGCTGCTAACCGGGTGCTCTTTTGAAAATAACTCTCGTAGATTGTAGGGCACAGCTTCAGAACTACTGATAAATACTAGGACTCCGAAAGTTATAAAAACGGATACAAGAGCAAGAAAACCTTGGATACTTCTATCAGCCTGACCTTTCCTGCCGTTTAAGTCACTTTGCAATACCGAATCTTCAGAAAACTTAGATTTAAATCGAGGATCAGCCAAAAAAATATCGTCTGCATGATTAGCTTCAAACTCCTGTGACCCGGTGAACTTTAACTGCTTGGTTAACAGATAACCAAGACAACCTCCAAAAACTTCCAAAATAACATCGGTAATATCCGCATTTTTATTCGGCAGAAATAATTGAAAAATCTCGACACCGAAAGCAGTCATTGTTAACGTAGCTAAGACAATAAAACCTACTTGCCTGCGACTATTTAAAGAACTGAAAACATAAGCACTTACCACCCCAAAAGGCATAAAAAACATGACCTTGTGAAAAAATTCAGTAACCGCCCTGTACTCCGTACCGTAATAGTATGCGTAAAACGGAACTCTAAAAAATTTATCACTCCATGCTGATAAGCGTAAATAACTCCATTCAAAGTTGTACGGATACAAAAAAACAAAGCAGACAACTAAAATCCACAACAAATATGCTAAACAGGCAATCAATTTACTGGAATTTTTATAGCCATTCAAACCCTTAGCGCCTCCAGCCAAAGCAAACTTATTTGAACTCAATCCGATAAGCTTTAAACCAAAAACGCCACCAAAAAACGCAAGAAAAATGTCGGTAACATCAGTAACTCGACTGTATACAAATAGTTGAAACAATTCAATTATCGCGGCTGACAACAACACTCGTCTTAATAACTCATTTTTACTCATTGGCTTAATTTGTAACCAAAGCCAAGGTATAGGAAGCCATAATATGACGTCAGCCAAACAGTCATATATATCTCGAAATAAATCCCCCTTTAACCCAGAGAATGGCAGTAATATCACTCGACCCTCACGCCATTTATGATAAAATTCAACCGGACTTAACGTTAGATCAAGTGGCATCACACTATAAAAAAACATACACCCTAGATAGAACTGCAAATACGGCACCGAATTTGTTTTATTTTTTTGCCAACCGTCTATCCAAGTGATAAATTTTTTACCAAAAATCCACCAAGCCAAAGTACCTATCAAAGCACCCAAACTTTCGGCTAATATGTCGTTTAATGATACTGTTCTAGGAGGAAAAAATAACTGCGTAAACTCGATAGCCGAGCAAAGTAAAAAACTGGCTAGTAATACGAAGACTGACGATAAAAACCTGCCAACAACTTGCTTTTGAAGAGAAATGACGCCTAGCCAAAGAAATGCAAGCGGTATAAACAACAGAATATTGGCAACCCAATCTGCTCTTGAAGCAATTCCTAAAGTTAAATATTCGATATTCTGAAAACGATGCCAAGCTTCGGTTAGCGGCATACTATTAAATTGCCAAGGCACCAAACTTCCATAAACGACAAAAGTCGCATATAAAATACCAGCAATTAGTAAGTTATTTTTCACAAAAGACTTAGTTCATTTATATTGAGTTTGAAAAGCTACAATAAAACGCGTTAACTGCTCATAAGGTAGATCGTTAATGCCTGCCGACGCCTTTCGACCACCGCCATAAAATAGGGCACACAGCTCATCAGCACCTACCTTATTTTGCAAAGGAGCTCTGACACTAATCTGATACCCCCCCCGTCGATTGTTACTAACTATTGCATGAGCCCTATCAGGATAGAGATTGGCTAAATCGTTTCCAAATACCCCAGCTACCCGCCTAGCCCACTTTTCGTCGGGTAGGATAAATACCGCCGCAGTGCTCGTCGCATATTCAGCCTTAATTTGCCCAGCCAAACCCATATCCCCAACATATCCATCAAATAATTGCTGATAAACCTCGGACTTATCCTGGAGAAAGTCAAGTGGCGATTCATAGCCTTCCAGCTGCCTGTATAGCTCATCGGGCTTGAAATATAGATCATCAATACATGTGCCGTAGGCGTTGTAATTGATACATATCCCTAGCCGTTTCAATACAAGCAATTTTTGGGCCGTCAATTCAATAGATTTGCCAACGTCGGTTGCCGCAGCACCCAAGTTATCACCGAAAGCCCCGGCGATAGCCCATTCGCTATAGCGATGCTTTAAATGAGCGTCCATCAATAAACTTGTGCAAACATTCGCATCTGTGTTTATCAGAGAGGTAAAGCCCGGATGAACCGGAATTTCTCCCGAATAATGGTGATCCATGTAAAAAATGCTGACACCTTTCTTAAGGAGTTCCGACAAGGGTAAGCGGTTCTTATCTAACGATACGTCGAGTACAACCAACTCATCACCTGCCTCAGCGGAAACTCGACTTAGCAAACCGATGTCTCGCTTCACGCCCGTAATAAGCATAGATTCTAAGGGATAGACCAAGCGCAACTGCAACAAGGCGCAAATTCCATCCGCATCGCCATTAAACACATCAATATTCAACTTAATGCCCTTTCGACTAATGAGTGACAATACCACGCAGCTCGAGCATACTCATGACTTGATTGACGCATTCTTCCAATGCGAAAGTCCCAGTATCTATATTCAAACCAGGATTTTCCGGCGCTTCATAAGGCGAGGATATGCCGGTGAATAACTTGATCTCACCTTGCCGCGCTTTTTTGTAAAAACCTTTTACATCCCGTTGCTCACATACCGACAAGTCGCAGTTGCAATAAATCTCGATAAAATCACCGTGCGGCACTAAGTTTCGGGCATATTGCCGCTCGACCCTAAACGGGGATATAAAGGCCGTTAACGTTATCGTGCCGGCTTCCAGCATCAATTTAGCAACTTCGGCAATTCTGCGGATATTCTCCTGCCGGTCTTGATGCGTAAACCCGAGATCACCACATAATCCTTGGCGAACATTATCGCCGTCCAAAACAAATGTTCGACAATTCAACTGATACAAACGCTCTTCTACCGCATGAGCCAGTGTTGATTTACCCGCCCCCGACAAACCGGTAAACCATAAAATGGTTGATTTGTGTCGATTTAATGCTTCTCGACGGCTGCGAGTTACCGTAGCATGATGCCAAACAACGTTTGCGGCTTGTGTTTCCATTTATTTAATCTCCAGAATTATCCAATTAAGAGTACTTGACCAACGATCAATCATACAATTCTCTTTACCAAACGCGCAAAACACGTCAACTAGGGCTTTTCAACAAAACAGCTTATAGATACCCCCCCCGTTTCTGCTGTGTGCAGAGCGCCCCTGCCCCCTCGATTCGCCGGTTGGCCGACCGCGCCCAGTTTCTGGGAACCCTAAGTCGAAGGGCATTTCAGCAACAAATTTATGCCCAAGGATTGTTCCGAAATCAATTCAATCAAAGTCTTTTGGTGACGTTCTCGAAACCATCGTGAAACCATGCGTTTTCGGGTATCATTTGTGGCCTTTTTCGAAGAGTTTAGTTTTTAATGCGAATTGGCCCTTACCAACTTTCTAACCAGGTGGTTCTGGCACCAATGGCCGGTATTACCGACGCGCCATTTCGGCAACTCTGTAGCGAATTTGGCGCCGGCCTCACCGTATCGGAAATGGTGATTTCAAATCGCAGCTTACAGCATCACCCACGCACCTTGAAGAAACTCGATTATAGCGGCAGCACTAGCCTCCGCTCGGTCCAAATTTTGGGTACCGATCCCCTGGAAATGGCTGAAGCTGCGAAATTGAATCAAGACCGCGGCGCACAGATTATCGACATCAATATGGGTTGCCCGGCTAAGAAAGTTTGTTCAGTGGCTGCCGGTTCGGCACTGCTGAAAGACGAGTCTTTGGTGGCTAAAATTTTAGATGCGGTGGTGAACGCAGTGGATATTCCAGTAACACTCAAGATTCGCACAGGCTGGGACTTGGCCAATAGAAACGCACCAACCATCGCCAAGATCGCGGAGAACTGTGGGATCCAAGCGCTGACGATTCATGGCCGCAGCCGAGCCTGTAAATTTACCGGCAATGCCGAATACGACACCATAAAACGCGTCAAACAAAGCGTCAGGATTCCGATTATTGCAAACGGGGATATCGATAGTCCGGCAAAAGCTAGACAAGTTTTGGCTTACACAGACGCTGATGCCGTGATGATTGGCCGAGCCGCGCAAGGCCAACCGTGGATATTTAGCCAACTAAACGCTAATCTTGAAAACGCCATATTTTCGCCCCCTTGTCTAACGGAGATAAAAGCCGTCATTAACCAACATCTGGAAAATTTATACAGTTTTTATGGGAACGACAGTGGTGTTAAAATCGCTCGCAAGCACATCGGCTGGTATTTCGATCATTTAGGCTCATTGCCCGTTGAACAAAAAACTGCAATTAACCAAGCCCAACACGCTGCGCGGCAACTCGCGCTAGTCAATGCCTCTTTCAACTTGATTAAACCACGAGCCGCCTAGATGGGAACACACCTTACTTCTGAAGTCTCCGACAGCGAGCAAACGCTGTCTGAACATGTCCGTCATTGCGTCGAAG
Organism: Proteobacteria bacterium ST_bin11; assembly: GCA_002083615.1. GTDB lineage: Bacteria > Pseudomonadota > Gammaproteobacteria > Methylococcales > Methylomonadaceae > Methylomonas. The sequence continues at coordinate 74,009 of MSXO01000005.1, forward strand.
ACTATTTCGCCCACTTAAACGGTCACGACTCCAGCGGTTTATATCACTTAGTCTTAGCGGAAGTGGAAAGACCCTTACTGGAAACTACACTGAAACACTGCGACTACAACCAAAGCAAAGCCGCAATCATCCTCGGTCTCAGCCGTAGTACCCTCCGTAAAAAGCTCGAACATTACGGCATAGGTTAATTTCCAACCCTTCTCTTTACCCTTTCTTGAGGTTTGCATGTATCCCCCTTTGGGCATAAATAAAAAAGTGACCCGCGCTCTGGTCAGCGTCTCCGACAAAACCGGTGTTCTGGAGTTTTGCCGCGAACTGAGCCACCTAGGCGTCGAGCTAATATCTACCGGCGGCACGGCTAAACTACTAGCCGAAAACAATGTTGCCGTTACCGAAGTCTCCGACTACACCGGCTTCCCGGAAATGATGGACGGTCGCGTCAAAACCCTTCATCCGAAAGTTCACGGCGGCATTCTCGGTCGGCGCGGCATAGACGATGCAGTGATGGCCGAGAACGGTATCAAAGCTATCGATATGGTAGTGGTTAACTTGTATCCGTTCGAGCAAACTGTGGCAAAAACCGATTGCGATCTGGAAACCGCGATAGAAAATATCGACATTGGCGGCCCAAGCATGATCCGGGGCGCAGCGAAAAACCATGCCGACGTCGCTATAGTTGTCGATCCTGTCGACTACCCGAGAATCTTGGCCGAATTACAAGGTAATGCGAGCACTCTAAGCCACGACACCCGTTTTAAATTGGCGCTAAAAAGCTTCGAGCATACCGCCCGTTACGACACTATGATTGCTGCTTACCTCAGTAAAATCGTCGATGCCGGCAATTTCCCGGAAACCCTAAACCTACAATTCCACCGCCTACAGAGCATGCGTTACGGCGAAAATCCGCATCAAAACGCGGCATTTTACGGCGAGAAAAATCCGCCAGCCGGCAGCATCGCTAGCGCCAAGCAATTGCAAGGCAAAGAACTGTCTTATAACAACATTGCCGATGCCGATGCCGCATTGGAATGCGTCAAAGCATTTAGCGACCAACCGGCCTGCGTAATCGTCAAACACGCCAATCCCTGCGGTGTCGCCGTAAGCGCCGACATTTTTGACGCCTACAATCTGGCGTATGCGACAGATCCGACCTCCGCATTTGGGGGAATCATCGCTTTCAACCGCGAATTGGACGAACAGACTGCGGCTGAAATTACGGGACGCCAGTTCGTCGAAGTCATCATTGCACCGGCAATATCAGCCGGAGCGCAAGCGGCGTTGGCCAAAAAACAAAATGTCCGCGTACTGGAAACGGGCTTTTGGTCAGATAACAACATCCCCGCTTTAGATTTTAAGCGTGTAGCGGGCGGATTATTAGTTCAGGACAAAGACACGGGCAGTGTATCCACCAGCGATCTGAAAGTAGTCAGCAAGCGCCCCCCGACCCAGCAAGAGTTAGCTGACCTGTTGTTCGTCTGGAAAGTCGCCAAATTCGTAAAATCCAATGCCATCGTCTATGGCAAAAACGGTCAGACCGTAGGGATAGGAGCCGGACAAATGAGCCGAGTTTATTCGGCAAAAATCGCCGGCATCAAGGCCGCTGACGAAGGCTTAACTGTGCCGGGCTCAGTGATGGCCTCCGACGCATTTTTCCCTTTCCGCGACGGCATCGACGCGGCGGCGGCAGCCGGCATAACCGCCGTAATCCATCCCGGTGGCTCAATGCGCGACGCAGAAGTGATTGCCGCCGCAGACGAACATAATATAGCGATGGTATTGACCGGCATGCGGCATTTCAGACACTGACACAGGATTACCGAAAATGAATATATTGATCGTGGGCAATGGCGGCCGAGAACACGCCTTGGCCTGGAAAGTCAGGCACTCCGCAAAAGCAGGCAAGGTCTACGTTGCGCCGGGCAACGCAGGCACTGCCCTCGAGCAGGGCATAAGCAATGTGGATATTCAAGCCGACGACATCGAGGGTTTGCTGAGTTTCGCCCAAGCCCGAGACATAGGGCTAACCATTATTGGACCGGAAGTGCCTTTAGTCAAAGGCATAGTTGACCGGTTTTCCGCCGCCGGCTTGAAATGCTTCGGACCGACGGCTCAAGCAGCGCAGTTGGAAGGTTCCAAGTCCTTCTGCAAGGATTTTATGATTCGACATGGCATTCCTACCGCCGCGTACAAAAGCTTCACCGAAGTCGAACCGGCAATCGCTTATATTCGCGAAAATGGCGCCCCCATCGTTGTCAAAGCCGATGGTTTGGCAGCTGGCAAAGGTGTGGTCGTCGCCCAATCCGAACAAGAGGCGATAGCCGCCATTCAAGATATGCTAGCCGGTAATACGTTTGGTGTGGCCGGCCATCGGGTGGTGATTGAAGAATTTTTAGACGGCGAGGAAGCCAGTTTCATCGTCATCGCCGACGGCTTGCATGCCTTGGCTATGGCGACATCTCAGGATCACAAGGCGCGTGATAACGGCGATCAAGGCCCCAATACCGGAGGCATGGGGGCTTATTCGCCAGCACCTGTCGTAACGCCGGACATCCACCAACGCGTCATGGATGAGGTAATTTTGCCAACCCTAAATGGCATGCGGGAAGATGGTAACGAATATACCGGCTTTCTCTACGCCGGCCTGATGATAGGTAAGAACGGTAGTATCAAAGTGTTGGAATACAACTGCCGCTTTGGCGACCCGGAAACTCAACCGATTATGATGCGTTTGAAAAGCGATTTGGTTGGGCTTTGTCTGGCAGCCTTAGACAAAAACCTTGATCAGACGACTACAGAGTGGGACGAACGCCCCTCATTGGGTGTGGTGCTGGCAGCGGGCGGCTACCCCGACGACTATGCCAAAGGCCATGCGATCAGCGGGTTACCAAGTAATGAAGGCAATGATTTCAAAGTGTTTCATGCCGGCACCAAACAAGTCGGCGACCAAGTAGTCACCGCAGGTGGCCGCGTACTATGCGCCTGCGCATTGGGCGACAGTATTGTTCAAGCCCAAGAAAAAGCCTACGAGCTGTGCCGACAAATCGACTGGCAGGATGTGTATTTTCGAACTGACATTGGTTTTAAAGCGATTAGATCAGAAGCTGTTTAACAATAAGCTTGAAAGGCTTCAGAATAAACTAGAGAAGGTATCCGGTCTATCGACCGGATACCTCGTGACTGGCAACTTAGGCGTCGCCTACACGCAGAACTTCAAGTTTGACTTTAGCCAAGCCAGCTTGAATGAAACCAAGTTCGCTAGCGGCCCTTTTGGACACATCAAGCAACCGTTTGTTGGCTTTGTGAGCGCGGCTGTTTATCCGCAACTCGACACTACGATTATTACTTAGGTTAACGACACGCACCAAAGAGCCAAAAGGCAAGCTCGCATGAGCCGCAGTTAATGCGTTTTTATCATAAAATTCACCGTTTGCTGTCCGCTGACCATGCATTTTGTCGCTGTAATACGATGCGACGCCGCTTTGTTCAAGGGAAAGAAAACCGTTCCTTTCTGTTTTCGCTAAACCTACAGAGCTAAAAGACGCTAGACCCGCTGAAAGCAATAAAATTGCCGTCAATTTCGTTTTTCGCATCCTACCCTCCTTACGTTGAGTATTGACAGGAGGTTTGAGATTATCCGAATAAAAACGCTTTGACAAGCTTTTTTCGTTAGTATACAAGTTTTGCCATCTGTCAATAACTATTACGCAGAAGCCAACATCATTCGCAAACCCCCGAAAAATAAGACCTCGGTTGGCAAACTCTGCCTCAGGAACCAACGCCTAGAAAAAAAAGAAAACCTGCTTAGTAATAGCAACCTTAGAAATGTAATACAGACAAAACAGTGCTCCACCAAAAGCCAACCAGCGCGTGCGTCCCGATTTGCGAATTGCCAAAATACCTAAGCCTATGTAAAGCACCAAGACCAGTAACTTGGCGACAATCCAAGCAAATTCGCTCGAAAACCAGCTTCCTTGCAAAACCAAGGCAAACCCGGTCAGTAAAACCAAACTCGCTATAACGTGCGGACTAATTTTTAGCCATTTCTGCTCCAACAATGCGGGTTTTAACTCCGCGAGAGCCACCCGAGCGATGAAACTGATCACCAAAACTGCCACGAAAAGAAGATGTATGTGTTTAAGCATGAATACCCCATTAAAATTGACAACTAATTTTCACATCCGACCAGTTCGAACGGAACAATCGCTAAATCGAACTGGTAGCCCAAATTGAAGCTGAATCCTATCACGCAACCCTAGCGATGATAAAAGTTAACAGTGACGTGCCGTTTCGCCTCGTTATCCGACAACGAAAACACCCTCCGATATTTCAAAAACCCGCCTACTTGTGGTTTCGCGGATCTCATTCTTGTTGATATTTCACCTTGCAAGTCCACCAAATCACCTACATGCCGCCGAAGCGAACTCGTCTTTCTTCGACTAAACAACAGCACAACCAATTGTATTTATTATAAATTACCAACAACCACCAGACAAAGCGATGGATCCCAAAAATATTGTTTTGACACAAAACAGTTTTAAGTGTAAAAAATGCACCGTCGACCAACAATAATACTAACTTCGACATACAACTCGAGTTGCCCCTTTTAGGGCTGATTATTACAACAACAAGATGAGGATTATAAAAATGGCTGAACAAGAAAAAGACAATACCTTTACCGTAGTTGCTGTTGTTACTGCAATTGCTATCGCTGGCGTAGTAATGTTGAAAGCTGACGAAACTAAACATCTTCAATACGGCGGCGAAACCTCTGCGCAAGCTGAAGCGCAAGTTTTGGCAAAACACAAAGATTTTAATAACGACGTGTTAAGCCAAGCAAAATAATTTTTGCTTAGCTACTTAGGCGCCAATCGATCATTCGATAGGCGCCTTTTTTATGTCCGCAGGTTTCTCACTGGTTTTCTAATAGTTCGCTTTTTCAACACCCCGCCCTAAGGTAGAATTGAGTGTTTTACCTATTCTATTTCACCGACAGATGGACGTTATCCAACGCATTGCCGAAGAACTTTCCGTTAAGCCTCAACAGGTGGCCGCCGCCGCTGCGCTGCTAGACGACGGCGCCACAGTACCGTTTATTGCCCGTTATCGCAAAGAAGTAACCGGCGGTCTAGACGACACGCAATTACGAAATCTGGAGGAAAGACTGATTTATTTGCGGGAGCTTAACAGCCGCCGCGACTCTATTCTCGACACCATTCGCGCTCAAGGAAAACTTACGCCGGAACTGCAACGAGCAATACTGCAGTCTGAGACCAAAACACTGCTGGAAGATTTATATCTTCCCTTTAAGCCCAAACGCCGCACCAAAGCGCAAATTGCCCGCGAAGCCGGCCTGGAAGCCTTAGCCGACACCATCTTTGATAATCGCGACCTAATCCCCGAACAAGCCGCAGCTGCCTACATCGATGCTGAAAAAGGTGTCGCGGATGTCTCAGCAGCTCTGGACGGCGCGCGACAAATCATCATGGAACGCATTTCCGAGGACGCCGAACTGTTAACAGAGTTGCGTGAACGCGTTTGGAGTAAAGGTATCCTGCATTCTAGCGTCGTGACCGGCAAAGAAGCGGAAGCAGCGAAATTCAAGGACTATTTTGATTACAGTGAAGCGATCAACAAGATTCCCTCACATCGAGCCTTAGCCATATTCCGCGGTCGTAACGAAGATTTACTATCCTTAACTCTCAAACCAGCTGAACTGGATCAAGAAGAACATCAGTTATGCGCGCAATTCGTCAGCCGGCGCCTACTTGTTAAAGACACCGGAAAACCTGCCGATGCCTGGTTAGCTGAAACCGCTCGCTTCGCCTGGAAGATCAAGTTGTTTACTCGGATAGACATGGATCTAAAACTACGGCTGCGCGAAGCCGCTGAACTGGAAGCCATTCGAGTGTTTGCCAGCAATTTACGCGATTTGATGCTGGCAGCGCCTGCCGGACCGAAAGCAACCATGGGACTGGACCCCGGCATTCGCACAGGCGTCAAAGCTGCGGTTGTTGATGCCACAGGCAAACTGTTAGCCACCGAAACCATTTACCCGCATCAACCAAAAAACCAGTGGGATCAATCGATAGCGGTTCTGGCTAAATTGATTAAACAGTACCAGATACAACTGGTCAGCATCGGTAACGGCACGGCTTCGCGGGAAACTGACCAACTGGTTGCGGACTTGATGAAACAACATAAAGAGCTGTATTTTCAGAAAATTACAGTTTCCGAAGCCGGTGCGTCGGTCTATTCAGCATCGGAACTAGCCGCGAAGGAATTTCCAGAACTCGACGTATCCTTACGCGGCGCGGTATCGATAGCCCGCAGATTACAAGATCCACTTGCGGAATTGGTTAAAATCGACCCAAAGGCAATAGGTGTTGGCCAATATCAACACGACGTCAACCAAGTGCAACTGGCCCGCATGCTGGATACCGTGGTAGAAGACTGCGTGAATGCGGTTGGCGTAGATGTGAATACCGCCTCGGTTGCCTTGCTGAAACAGGTATCCGGGCTAAGCACTAGCATCAGCGAAAACATTGTTGCATTTCGCGATGCTAATGGCCCGTTTCTAAACCGCAACCAACTTAAAAAAGTACCGCGTCTTGGCGATAAAGCGTTTGAGCAAGCAGCCGGCTTTCTCAGAATAATGACCGGTGACAATCCGCTCGACGCCTCGTCGGTGCACCCGGAGGCCTACCCTGTAGTCAATGCGATCCTCGACGATACAGGCAAATCTATCCGCGACTTAATCGGACAAAGCCAGTTTTTAAGGAGCCTGAACCCAGCAAACTATGCCAATGCTAATTTCGGCGTGCCCACCATTTCCGACATTTTAGAAGAGTTGGAAAAACCAGGTCGCGACCCGCGCCCAGAGTTTAAAAGCGTACAATTCAAAGATGGCGTAGAGAAAATTACCGATCTCGAACCGGGCATGACGCTAGACGGCGTGGTGACAAATGTCGCCAATTTCGGTGCCTTTGTGGATATTGGCGTACACCAGGACGGCTTGGTGCATATCTCGCATTTGGCGGACGACTTTGTCAAAGATCCGCGCAGCGTGGTAAAAGCAGGCGATATGGTAAAAGTGCGCGTACTGGAAGTGGATGTTGCACGTCAGCGTATTTCTCTAAGCATGCGAAAAAACATTGATGCCCGCGATATCATGCAAAAAGAAAATCCTCAAAAATCCGTCCACAAAGCCAAACCGCAGCCCCTAGTGCAGAACAGCATGAGTAACGCCTTTGCCAAGGCGTTGAAAAAGTAAACAGTTCAGGGCTCTGCTATACTTCCGAGCGATTGTTGGTTGGTCCGGTTAACCCGAACTCGACCAACAGATGTTCACATCCGTTCTTACTTCATAGGATCAGTCATGAATCGAAACGCTAACACCCTGGCCGCTGTTTTAGTGGTTGTTTTTCTACTGACTAGCTTGCCGACCCAGGCGGAAGAGACTGAAAGTTATGGTGAAACCTTCGGGCGAAAATTGACGACAGGCTTGGCCAACATCACAACATCTGCGCTGGAAATCCCGAAGAACATCGTGCTAATCAACAATCAAAGCAACGTTATTTACGGCTTTGTTGGCGGTACATTTAAAGGATTATTAAACATGGGCGGAAGAATCGGCGTCGGGGTGCTGGACTTGGTTTCCTCGCCAATCCCAACCCAACCTATCGTCCATCCTTTATACGTTTGGGACAATTTCGATGCCGAAACCACTTACGGTAAAGCGTTCAGACCTAGTAAGTAGTCACCCTATTTATTTATTGGTGGAGCGCTCGTCGACTCCACCTCTGATCAAGCAACCATTTTCAATTCGCTCATTCCATTGGCCTTTTTTACCAACTCGAGCTGCGTTTTAATACGCTTTCTTACCGCTTCGACATGTGAAATTACGCCGACTGTTTTCCCCTGAATTTTCAAGCCTTCCAAGGCACTCATTGCCAGATACAAGGCTTCCGAATCTAAATTGCCAAAGCCCTCATCCAAAAACAGCGAATCGATAGCCTTACCATTGTTGGCGATCTCAGATAAGGCCAAGGCCAAGGCCAAACTCACTACAAAGCTCTCACCACCAGACAAGGTTTTCGGCAATCTACGCAGATTTTTTTGCTTCGTATCCTCAACCTCTAGCGCCAAACCATTATCGCTGGCTAAACTACGGATATAGTAACGTCCGCTGAGTTTTTCCAAAATGCGATTGGCTTGCGACAACAAATTATCAACCAACAACTGTTGAATACGTCGCCGAAAACCACCCTGCTCGTCATTAATTAGCTTCGCTTCCGCTTCGGCTTGCGCATGTATAGCCAATTGCTCTGCCAAAAGCATCTGGAGGCTCTGATATTTTTCTCGATAAGCCGACTGCTTGTCCAACTTAGTAATCAACGTAGCAACTTCTTGCTCGGCAATATCAATTTTCTGCGATAGCTGCCGCTGCATCGTGGATAGATCGGCTTCGTTGAGTGCAGACGTTGTCGCCGCCACCTGTTGTTTTAAATCAGCGGACACTTTAGCTAAATCTTCGCTGACTGCCATCAACTGGCGATTTTGCTGCTCCAACATCTGATCAATTTCCGATCGTCTATCAATCAAATGTAACGCTGACCGCAAGCTTTCGACATCCGCAAAAACACCCGCAATTTTGTTAGCCAATACTCGCCGCATCGCATCCAGTTCGAGTTGTTGGGTGGCTAATTGCCGTTCAAGCTCGACGAGTAGTTTTTGCTTTTCCAAAACAAGTAAATGCAAACCCAGCGACTCTTCACTTTGCAAGCTACTTAAACCCTCTGCCATCTGTGCCTGATAGCTGACTATTTTCGCTTGACTAGCCTGCAATCTATCTTGCAAGCTAACAATTTCCTCCAACAAGCCTTTTTGGCGTAACTCTCTGATTTGGTAATCCTGCCGCCGGGCATTGAGCTTGTCGAATACTATGTTCTCTTTGCCTTTGCCAGGTAGCTTTTCACCCAACAAAGCCAACTGCTTTTCAAGCTTATCGGTAAGCGCTTTTTGCTCCGCCGTGCGACTTGCAAACAACTGTTCGGATTCGATATATTCCTGCGGTCGATTATTCCATATCTCATCAAGCTGCTCCACCGACGCAGTTAATTTTTCCACCAGGGCCTGTTTGGCTTCTAACTCGGCCGTCCATTTAGCCACATTACGCTGCAGCTGGGCATGATCATTAACCAGGTTTTTGATTTTCTCCAGTTCCTGGCTTTCTGCTTCCAACAAGCGTTTTTGCAAAGACAAATTTTCTATGTCCAATTCTGCAGTGACGACATTTAAGCGATTGCTTAAAACCAACCATTGCACGCGCATTTGCTGCAATCTCTGCTGCCGTGCCGACAATTGAGAACCTTGCTTTTTGGCTACTGCCAACTGGCTTGAGACACTATCCATCGCCGCCTTCAAAGCCTGCATCTTGCCGCGTTGATCGACTAAGGCCTTTTTGGAGTTAGTCTGTATTGGCGGTTTAGATACATAAGGATGATCTAACGAACCACATAAAAAACACGGTTTACCATCAACCAACTTGCCGCGATCGACACTAAATTTTTTCAACAATGCTTCATTCATAACAGCTTGTTCTAGTGCTTTGCCGATATTCTCTTCGCGATCCATCTCGTCTCGCAGCGAATCCAATCTAACTTGCAAACGAGTTTCATCGGGCAGTTCCGGTTCTTTATTTCGAGAGAACCAAGTAAAAAAACTCTTTTTTGTGAATTTGGCGTTGACCGCAGCCAAGGAATGGAGCTCCTGAAAATCATTGACCCGCGCTTGTTGCTCTAGTTGTAAATCCTTCAATTCTTCGAAGCTTTTGCCTTGCGCCAACTCAAGCATAGTTTTCCGCGCCGCTTCAATGCGCTCGTTCAAGTCTACGACCGTTGCCTTAGCATCTCGCAAGGCTGCCTGATTCTTTTTCAGTGCAGTAGAGGTGTTCTTCGTCCAATTAGTCTGCGCCTTCTGCTTGCCAGTCAACTCCGCCAACTCAGTCCTTAAAATGCGCAACTGCACGACATCGGGAAAATCAGACAACAAGTTAGCATCGGCCTGATTAATTTGCAGCCAGCCTTCTATTTCGGCAAGGCTAGCCTTCCTTTCATCCAGTTGCAATTGCAGCGACTGTACTAGCTCGGATTCACGCGGCAATTCCAGCTTGAGGTCACTGACTTTTAACTTGAGCGCATCAATGGCCTGCTTTTGCGCCTCTATGGTCTTACCATTCAAGCTTGGGGCAACTGGGTTACTAAGCTCTTCGCCAAGTTGGCGCCGCAGCGCATTCAGCTCCTGACGATATGCATCCAGAGTAGCCTGACTTAGACCAATCTGCACCTGCTTACCGTCCAATAAAATCACTTCTTCTCGAAACTGCGTCGCTTGTTGAGTATCAGCGATTTTCTGCAGATCGTCTTGCAATTGCTTAATGTGTTTTTCAACTTTGCTCGACTGTTCGAGAAGTTGTCTTTGGCGCATTTCTAGCGAATGAACATTTTCAATTGTCAGCATTTGCTGTTGCAGCTGATTTTGTTGGTTTTTCAATTCGGCAACTTGATCCTTGAAATCCTGTAAGTCTTCTTCACCGGCTTGCACGGCTTCCGGAGTAAGCAGAGGAATCAGTTCGATATCCTGTTGCAGCTGCATCAAACGAGTTAGCGATTGTTGAAAATTATCCTCTGTCTGTTGCCGATACTCGGCGTAGATATGAGTGCCACTGATCTTTTCCAGAATGTCCATGCGTTCGCTATCAAGCGCATTCAGAAAAGCGGCAAAGTCGCCTTGCGGCAAGACCATGGATTTGCTGAACTTATGGAAGTCCATACCCGTCAACTCGGCGATTCTGGTCCGCACGGTATTGGGTGTCCTAGCCAGCAACTCTTCATCGTCATTTAGACGAGTCAAGCTCATTTCTGGCTGTAAAACCTGATCTTGATTAGCGTCAGCAGGCCGTTTCACATGCCAAGAAGAACGGAATTTCTCACCATCCAAAGCAAATTCAACCTGCGCGAAGCTATCGTTAGCCTGCTTGGTGATAACATGCTCGGCAGGCTTATCGAAGCGAAACGTTTCACCGTATAAACCCAAAGTGATGACATCGAGAATGCTGGTCTTGCCCGAGCCGTTGGGCCCGGTGATAGCAAACACACCGCTATCGGCAATCGGTCCCTGATCGAAATCGACCCGCCCTTCGCCTTCCAGTGAATTGACATTTTTAAAGACAATATTAAGTATCCGCATAATCCCAGGCTTTGAAGGCTGTTGGTGGCAATTTGCTCGACCTCGAATAGCGTCGAGCTAATCCCAGCAAAACACATTGAAAATCTACGAGGGTATTTTAGTGAATTTGACCTAGGGATGCTGAATAATATCAGGGTGACGAAATCATGGTTTTTGCGTATGAGCAATTGATCGTTTATAAACAATCGCATCCCTAAGTTTTTGAAATTCCTTAGCATCAAAACCATTTGCCACACCCAGTAGCTCCGCTTGGCGAATGACATCCTCAGCCTTGATGTATTCGTTTAACTCGATAAATAAATAGGCTTTTTCGGCGCGGAAATACATTCTGTTTGGGTCCAGCGCAATGGCTTTATCCATTTCGACAAATGTATTTTCGGTTTGTCCCTGAGTGAAATAGACCTTTGCTTTGATCAGGTGCATCATCGGCTTATCAGTGAAGTTTGGCTGCCTTAACGCAGCATCTGACCATTCCAAAACGTTTGCGGCAATCGTTTTGCACTCATAATCGCCATTGATCAAGCAAGTGGCGGCAGTCCGTATCGAATCCATAGTACGTAATGGGTGAGACTTGTCCGATATTCTCCGCAGAATCTCCCTATGCACCAAATCTCGTAATGCTTCCATGTACGTAACATTAAGAACCAAGGGCTCATCATAACGGACAGGTAACTCAGAGTAATTTTGATCTTTAGCGACCCCTTGAAAACCAATCAATCTGTTAAGCTCCATGAACATTTCAATCAAAGTGGAGACTTCAAAAGCGTTAAGCTTCGAGGCTGTCAGATAATGCTGATAGGTTTCTGCGTTAGGACCGTGTTTGAGTTCGAGAGTGTTGGCATAAGCGCTATTGGCCCGCACCGAGCCCGGATGATTGCGCACCTCAAAGTAGCTAAAACTGTCAAGATTTGACCAGATTGCGGCACGTGTGTGTGTAGCAAAAGCCAAACTGCCAATGATACAGGCGAACAAAACATTGAGCAGCCCATTGCTGACGTGCTTCGTCAGTACTTCGTGTAACAAAGCCACTAACGCCAAAGCAACTCCGATACTGGGCAAATAATTACGATGCTCGTATATCAATTCCAAAGGAAATATAGTGGACTCCATAGCATGTCCGACAAAAAACCAAAGAATCGCAAAATTCAAAAAACGAGCTTTTTTTTGACAAGTATTGTAAATCGCTAACACTATCAACAATGTAACACCGGCAAGCGACAGCACGGTCTCAATCGGCTGGAATAGGCCTTTACTCAAAACAAAATCATCGTGCGCCAAACTGAGTTGGGTATTATCTGGATAGAACAGCAATCCCAGGTAATAGAACAGTATTCTAGCTTCGGACATCAAGCGTTCCACCAGGGTAAATTCGCGCGCTAAATAGCCGCCCAACACATACTCTGGATGAGCCAGCAAATAAGCAACGCCAAACAGTACCGGCAATATAACGGTGACTAAATAATAGCTATACAGTTTAAAACGCGACGCAATTGGGATCGGTGAAAACAAGGTTACTTCGCTGACAAAAATCAATAGCGGCAACAGCAGCGCATTTTCCTTGGATAAAACCCCAAATCCCGTACCAAGCACGCAGCCCAGCACCATATATAGAACGCCAGCAGGCTTTTCAAGCTGTAACCTGCCATTTAAAAACACTAAAAATCCGCCCAGCATAAACATGCAGGCCATGCTGTTCATACGCTGCACGACATACAGCACCGAAGTCAGTTGCAACGGGTGCAAAGCCCAAATTAGAGCGGACAGGAAAGCCAGTTTTCGAACGGGAGTATCGGGGGCGGCAGTCCTGAATAATTGGCAACTCAGCAAAAAAACCAGAAAGCTGTTGATAATGTGGATGCCGATATTAGTCAGTTTGAATGGGACAGGATCGAACTGCTGGTCGGCATAAAAATAATTTAATGCAAAGCTGAGACTGGCTAGAGGACGCTTAAAGGGGCCACTTGTGTTCGCACTCCAAGCGGCGGCTAGTTCCTGCTTAGACAAGTTCCCAAGTAAAACCCCGTTATTATCAATAATGTTTGGAAAATCATCTCCAACAAATGCTCCAATTCGACCGGGATAGTATGCAAATGCAACGACGGCAATCAGGATGACGAAAACAAACCAATTCACTTGAATTAAACCAGTTCGCCATCTGATTAAACTGTTAGCCATTAAACTCATGCTTCCACAGTAAGATTTAAGGATGTATTTAGCAAAAAAAAGGGGGCCAAAGCCCCCTTTAGTTCAGTCAACCATTGGATCGAGAAATACGTATTAAGACTTAGGCTGGTATTTGCCTAAAACAGTACCGTGGAATGTAGTTGGAGCATTTGCAGGCGTTCCAGTTGACCATTGCATGCCACTACCTGGAGTGCAAGTTCCCCGGTAAACTACAGTTTGACCTCCGCTTACCGATGTACCAATGGTGTTATATGCGATCGTAACACTTGCCGTAGAAGCACTGCCAGCAGTTATGTCTACTGATCTTACATACTTTCCAGTTATTGTTGTACCTGTATTGAGTCCAAATGTAGCATTAGTTTGGTTAGCAGCCAGAGTTTGCTCACTACAAGCCACACCACCAGCAGTGAGGGCTGGCGAAGCCAAACTAGGACCTTCAGACACTTTAGATTTGACTGTGTAATCTTGATAAGCTGGGATCGCGATGGCGGCCAGGATACCGATGATGGCAACAACGATCATTAACTCAATCAAGGTAAAACCTTGTTGTACTTTTTGCATTTGCTTATTCATAGCTACCTTCTTTTTATGTTGAACGGGATTTAAGACTCTTAATCTCAATAACAATTTGCGTGCCAACCGCACTTAAAACTTAATTACATGACAAAAAAACACAAACATCATGAAATACAATGCTTTGACTAGCTTCATCTATTGACAAAACATGGAGCGCATAAACATTTGACTATTGAAACAACCATTTTAAAACAGTCATTTTTGTTCATAACTGACGTTTTTTGTCACCACCGATAAATCACTAAACAATACGAATCGGTTGACTACAAACCCTTTCCCGCAAACCAAAACTCCAGCATCATCAACATCCATACTAAATCACCGTAATAGGCCGCATGCACGCTTTGATGCATCTCGATGGCGTTATCCAAGAAGTCCGATTTAAAAAACTCGCGCCGCTTCAAGTCATTTATCGCGCCATAAGCCAGCTGCTTAAGTGGCTGATGATCCTTGAGCCAAACACCGAATGGCAGTCCAAAGCCGTGCTTGGGCTTATTGATAATCCGTTCCGGAAGGAAATCCGTCATGGCCTGTTTATAAAACCAGCGCAGTTTTTGTCCACGCAATTTGTCATTCGAGGGAATCCGGCAAGATAAGTCGAGAATGCGTCGATCTAACAAGGGGTAGCAAACTTCTACCCCTGCCATTTCGCACATTCGGTTGACCTTAACCAAGTCGTTGTCGTGGAGCGTATTTTTCCAATCCAAATACAGCATGCGGTTTAAGGTGCTAGCAGATTCCGGTCGCCAATAATCTTCCCTAAATTGGCGCAAGGGCGCGTCCGTATCAATTTGCGCTAAAAAATCAGCTTTAAAGATATCTGCCGCAGCATGGCGATGCAAAAAGTTGTAATCCTGCAAGCGGTCAGGCATCGCTGCATTCGCTTGCTCGATATAGCGTTTTGCCTTAAACGGCAACTTCTGCTTGGCTATTAGGTCCGGCAGGGCATTTAATGTCGCTTCGAGGCCGGCGCTGAGAAATTTCGGTAAGCGGTGGTAATTCTCAAACAACATTTGCTTAGCATAACGCTCGTTACCCGCAAAAATCTCGTCACCACCATCACCGGCAAGTAAACGGTTGACACCACGATCCTTTGCCAACTTAGCACAGTAATAAGCAGCCAGAGCTGATGCATTCCCAAAAGGTTCATCATAATAAGCCGCTATTGCCGGCACAGCATTAACGGTATCTTCGGGAGTGACGTAGTATTGGTGTTGCCGCGTGTTGAAATGCTGGACGGCAATATTGGCATACGCGATTTCATCATACCCATCAGCGTCAAAACCCATCGAAAAGGTTTTCGCCTTATCTGGAAATACCTTGGCTAAGGCACCCGCGACACTGGAACTATCCAGCCCACCGCTCAGAAAAGCACCGGTATTGTCTTCATTATCGGCCATACTTCTTACCGCATCGATCAACTCCTGCTGCAATTCTCGACCGGCGTTCTGCAAATCGCAGGCTTGCTCGTGGAATACCGGCAACCAATAGTGATTTAAGCGGACTCGACCATTTTCATACACCAGACATTGCCCGCCTTCCAGTTTTTTAACTTGCCGATAAATCGTGCTGGGACTGGGACAATGATTGAGATAGATGTAATCGAATACCGCTTGCGGCGAAATAGAGTTACTGACCTGAGGGTGACGCACGATAAAATCAGCACTGGATCCAAATATTAGGCCGCCAGCGATTTCTGCATAATAAATGTTACTAAGACCAATAGGATCGGTAGCGAGTATCAGCCGCTGCCGATCAGTATCGATAAGCACCAACGTATCAGCTTCCGGCAACCCGACCAAAAAATCGACGCCGCGGTTTAAATAGACCTCCAGCAAACTGTGCGAGCCACCTTTTCGCGAACCGGATTGCGGGATAAGCAACACAGCTCCATTGAGTTGGGTAATATCGCTTGCAGAGGTCGACAGGGCATAGCTCTCACCGTGCCGTACACTAAATGTCGAATCTGCCGCCGTCATCTCCCCTAGCAACGCAACAGATTCCTCTTTTTGGAGACTGCTCCCCATCCATCCCGCAAATTTTGTCATAGTGGTAGGTGTAATTAGGCCTTGACGTGACTGATCACATAACGGAACTTTCCTGAGCGCTCCTTGGGAATGTAATCGGTGTATTCGATATTGATAGTAACTGCTTGCCCCAAACGCTTTTTAAATTCGTCGATGATTTTTTGTTCGTAAACTTTTTGATATTTAAGGGTTTTTACAATTTGCACGGTCGTTTTATCCAAACTATCCTGGGTGATTTTAAATGAATCAACGCCCTCCAAATCGCGCAGCACATAAATCAATGCCAATCCATGTAATACCGTTCCATCTTGAGCAACGACAAAATCGGTGGTCCGGCCTTGAATCTCCTCCAGCAATGGCAATCCTCGCCCACAAGCACAGACCTTATCCGACAATACCCCCATGTCGCCGGTACGATAGCGAATAAACGGAAAATCGCGCGTCGCCATATGCGTGACCACAATTTCACCAAGATCGCCGTTGGACAAAGGCCGGCCTTCTTTATCGACAATCTCGACGATAATGTCTTCAGCAGTGATGTGCATGCCACCTTCAGGACACTGATGTGCGATAAACCCCGCATCGCGTCCACCATAACCATTAGCAACCGGACAAGCAAACACGCTTTCGATCTTAGCCCGCTGGTGATCGTAAAGACGTTCGGACGTCACAAAGGCAACCTTAATGCCCAAATCATGCAGTGCTACGCCCCTTTTTTCGGCATGACTGGCAATGTGGGCCAACGCGGAAGGGTAACCAAATAACATTTTCGGGCGAATCTGCTGGATTTGCCGAATAAAGCCATCCAACTTTTCCGACGACATTTCGAACGCCGGAATCAGATGCGTGCGCAACAATTTGTCTCGCAACAAGCGAACTTTATCCTGCGCACCCAATTCAATTGGAGACCCCCAGATTACTGCTTCCGGATCGCCTATATCCACACCCCACCAACGGGTGGCTCGCCATTTTGCCGCGACATCGTGACTAACCCGGCTGCTACCAATGTAAAAAATCAGCGGCTCACCGCTTGAACCGCCTGTGTTGAAACGCGCTAGCCTCGCGGCATCGTCCGCTTTCATTTCATCAAGATGTTGCCTGATTTCCGACTTACTCAACAACGGTAGCTCGGCTAATTTTTGCACACTATTGATGTTTGCCGGTTCAAACCCCAGTTTAGCGAACAGTTTGCTGTAGTAAGGGACATGAACCTGCACATCTTGTAGAAACGCGCGTAAATTTTGCATTTGCAATTGCCTGATTTCGTCAGGTTTTAGCCATTGACTGCGTTCCATGCCGCGCCTTACCTCGACAGTAGTGTGCTTTTTTAACGCCTCGTGAACTGGAAAGATCACCGTTGAACAAAAAGACGTATAAAAGCTCATGACTCCACCAGTTTTTTAAATTCCGCCAACAAAATATCCACCCGTTTATCCCAAGAGTTATCAGCCGCATAATTGACAATAGCTTGCCGGTCCCATTGCCGTTGCCGTTGCAGAGCATTATCAAGCGCTAAAAACAATGCGTCGGCATCCCCAAACGGCACGATAGTACCCAACCTTTCATTAGCAACTACCTCTCGATTGCCACCGACGTCGGTGCTAATGACAGGTAAACCGCAAGCCATAGCCTCCAGAAACACGTTGGCCCAACCTTCGTTAGCTGTAGCAAGTACGAAGATGTCGGCTGCCGATAATGGCCCATGCAATTGCTCGGCTGGCAAAGCCCCTAGAAAACGCACATGCTGACCGAGATTAAGCGTTTCAACCTGCTGCTCCAGGCGACTACGAATATTGCCTTCCGGACTAGCGCCGCCGACGATCAAGTATAGCAATCGCGGATAGTTTTCGATTAATCCCGGCAAAATCTCGATTACCCGATGAAAGCCTTTTCTTTCGACCAATCCGCCGACCGAAATCAACACCTGAGCGTCTGTAGGAATTTGCCAAAATTGCCGGGCCTGCTTCTTATCGATGGGAAAAAATTTTGCGGTATCAATGCCGTTGCCAACCACCCTGATTTTCTCGGCATCGGCACCTAAATTGACCACATGGCGCTTTAAAGAATCTGATACCGAAAAAACTCGGGCTGCATCGTTGAGGGCTGTCAATAATCGTTGGCGACGGTTCGGAATTTTAGACAACGGCATTTCTGTACCGCGCAGTGTAATGGTTACGGGCACCTTAAACCATTTGCCTAATAACGTAGCGGCATAGCCATCCGGGTAAGCGAAGTGCGCATCGATCAAATTAAATGCAAAGTCTTTTTTAATTCGAAAGCAAATTACCAAACTACACAAAGCCATAAAAAAGCCGTCCCACGAACGCCCTATTCCGGGTATTGATAAAAATCGGGGGAAATAGACAGCAGTACCGTCTTGCTCTTCGTACCCATCCGGTTGCGGTCGATATTCAGGCTTAAATCCTTGGATCAAGCTTTGCAATGGAAACCAGGGCACCGGGGAAATAACCACTAAATCACAATGACGCGCCACTTTGGACATACGCTCGCGAATAAAAACCCCAGCGTTAGGCCTAACTCGACTGGGATACAAAGAGCTGAATACAATCAGCCTTGGCGACTTATCTGCCATCGTTACTCGCGATTATCCTGCCGTAAACAGCCTGATAATGGCCGACGCTTCGCCGCCAATTGCGTTCTTCTTCAACATATCGCCTGCCGGCTCGGCGAACTTGCTCCCATTGATCTTGCTGATTGAGAGCCGACAGCACCGTTTGGGCCAATGCCGATTTATCGCCGGCCTTAAACAGATAGCCGGTTTCCCGGTCGCGAATCAATTCATGATGCCCGCCGACATCCGAGGCTACCAATAAGCGGCCTTGGGCCATCGCTTCCAGCGGTTTTAAAGGCGTCACCAAATCGGTTAAGCGCATTGCCAAGCGCGGATAAACAAAGATATCGACTAAATTGTAATAGCGCTGCACGTGATCGTGAGCGACTCTTCCGGGAAGGATCACGCAATCCTGTAAGCCCAACTCATCAATTTTCTGCAGGATTTGTTGCTCTTGCGCCCCACCGCCTACTAACAACAAACGCACATTTGGCTGTTGTTCTAAAATCGCCGGCAGTGCATCCAGCAATAGCAGCAAGCCCTCATAGGCATAAAAAGACCCGATAAAGCCGAGCACAATTTTGCCACTTAAACCCAATTCTTTTTGTAAACCAGACTCTGCGGCCTCGCCATAGGTAAATTTTTCGATATCGACAGCGTTGGGAATCACGGTAATTTTTTCGGCGGCCACTCCGCGCCCTATAATATCTCGACGCAAACCTTCGCAAATCGTCGTCACAGCGTCGGCATGCTTAAACACATGCGTTTCCAATGAATTGGTCAATCGATAGCGTAAGCTGCCTGCTTGAGTAGTCCCATGATCGACTGCCGCATCCTCCCAAAACGCCCGACACTCGTAAACCAAGGGTAAGCCATATTTTTTAGACATTTTTAAGGCCGCAAAACCGTTCAATGCGGGAGAATGGGCGTGCAAAATATCCGGTTTGATCTGCGGGATGATTTCATCCAAGCGCTCCGCCAAAGACTGGACGATAGCCCATTGGTTTAACACGGGCAATTTTGCTAACAATCCTTGCGGGATAACAGATCGATAAAAAGTCAGTCCATCGATGGTTTCGACGGGAGCTTCCGCAACCTGATGCTTAGCCGATGTGACATGAAACGTCTCCCAGCCTAGTTTACGTTGCTGCTCAAGAATCGAACGGGTACGGAAAGTGTATCCGCTGTGCAAAGGAATGGAATGATCCAGAATATGTAATATCTTCATGTCGACATCGAGTTAAGGAATGTTCCTATCGGCAACTTGCCGAGTTCGACATGAATGCCATGATTTATGTTTTTTTAGTGTTGTCAGTCAGCCGCAACCACGCTTTTCGAACCAAATGCGGCAGCAATATATACCAAGGCATTTTTAACCAATGCGAACGAATAAACAACAACCACCGAGCAAAGCTGGTTAGCTTATTTGTACAGCTTGAATGGTAAGGTTTTAGAGCTTGTAAGAAAAGATAGTCCATAACTCTGTTTTTACTGCTTCCGGCGTAGATTTCCGAAGCTGCAATAACGCTTTCGGGAATTGGGGTGTCCAGTATTTTAAATGCATAGCGTAAGGCATAAAAAAAGGGCTTTCCTAATCCCAACGCGCCTGCGCGATTATGTAGTTTTTGCCAATAATTTGGATCGTTAGAACTGAACTCTCGCAGAAGCAAATCTATGTCGCTCAAATCCCGCAAACCATTTTCGAACTCTCCTCCCCAAAATAAATGACTAGCGCTGTGCAGGACCATGTCTTCAGGTGTCAACACCCAAAAATCGCTGTCAGTTATGTTTACTGCGGCTTTTAGCAAAAGATCGGCATCAGGTTTTAGATTGCATGTTTTTGGAAGTATGTTGTGATGAACATCCAGCGACGTGCCACGCTTGATATGTCTTAGCGGCGGCAATTCATGCATCCAACGCTCATAGTAGCGCTGATCGTAATTATCCATGGGTTCAGGAAACCATCCATGCCACTTCAGTGCAGCTTTAACTGCTTTCAATTGGTGTTTGGGTACCAGTATATCTATGTCGCTGAAAACGCGCCCCAAACCGGCGTTCAATCCAGATGCCGAATAAGCGGTGCCTTTCAGTAAAACCAACCGAATATTTAGAAGCTTAAATACCTTTGCAAGATTATAGAGCTCCCAGTTGACAATCCGTTTTTGAGAGTGCCAATAAATCTCTGCTGAATCTAGATGATGCGTAAAATATTGAGGAGGATCGAATAATCGAAATTGCTTTCTGAAGAATGCCAATCTGGACAATACGCCAGCACTTCTTGCCTGTCTTAACAATAACTCCCAATTCGAATGTGTTTTAACCCCACCATTAACCTTGATCTTCAAATATTCGCTTAACAAATTAGGCATCACACGACTCACTATGTTACGTCATCCAATAATTGCCCAAACAAAGCGGATGCCTGGACAAAATCTCCGTCGTAAATAAAATCATAAGCCTCACAGTTATTCACCAGACCCGCCATCGCTTCAAATCCGTTCGCACCCAACACACTGTAGTTAAACGATAGGTCCGCCAGCCGCATAAACGCCTCTGCCCTCGGCACCGGAGTTAAACTCAATGGTGTTTCTGAACGATATTTTGGAAACACAACCAAACAGGGCAGAGCGGTTTGGTCGGATTTTGTCACGGAATCAGCTGGCGGCTTCATCAAGCATACCGAGCCTTTTAAAGTGTCGTGCACGATAGGACTGAATTGGTTATTGGGGAAAGTATCAGCAATCACTGCTATTGATTCGTTCTTCAAACTCACTGGCCGCGGCACCGGCACAACATATGCGCTTGCACGATCCACCAAGGTTAATTCGTCCGATAACAAACGCCAACCATAGTTGATTAAAGCCGCGCACAAGGTACTTTTACCCGAGCCCGGCGCACCAGGTAAGATCAATGCTTTGCCGTTTCTTTCTACCACGGCGGCATGAACAATCAAAAATCGATGAGAATAGCCGGATATACACCAGTTCAATCCCCATTCAAAAAATGGAAACGCCTGTGCGTAAGGTAAAGGCTTAAAAGGCATAAACTGATCAAAGGCAAAAAGCACCTGCTTCCGAAAGATGCGTCTTATGCCAGATGGCTGAATCAACCGGACATAGAAATCACAAAATGTATCGGGGGGTAATACGGAATAGGCAGAGTATATATCGATGATACTCCGCTGGACAGAGGGTATAGTAGATTGGATTCTAATTGAAAAAGGTCCAATCCTTATAACAAATTGCCCAGATGCTATTAGCTCTGACGGGGGGGTAGGTCGACTCAAAATATCTATATATTTTCAATAATATGAAGATCCTGCAACACTGCCAATATGTCTGATAGAGTTTGCTCATCAAAACTCCCAACTCCTGTACCAATAGCCATTTCTAGTAAAGCTGATTTGATAATTGGTAATTGGGAATCCATGATTATCGAAAGAATAGTGCTGGCGCTTTTTTCTAAATGATGGGTTTCTCCAGTGCCATGATGAAAAACTATGGCCTGCCCATCAAACAATGCCATCTGAACAGGAAAACCTGACAAAAGAACCCGAGACACCACTTAACCAGGCACTAGGCTTATAAGCAACTCCTTAGCCGCTTCAGAATTAGAAATTAACATACTCCCGTCATTGAAAGCGTTAGCAGAGTTAATTGCTAAAAGGTAAAGCTTTTTGACTTCTTCGGCGCTGATATCAGGTATTACCCCCAAGAGAGCATTGAGATAATTAACGCTAGCAGCTCCTCTCAGATCGGCACTAGGAAGATAAAACAATGCCTGAAAAAAAGTGGTGGTGGTTGATGATGTTGAACCAAATACAGACGCAAATGTTGTCGCAGCATAAATTTCTTTAGTTCTTGTTCCGTTATTAAAAGTCTGAGACGAGGTCCTGGGGAAACTACCAGTTATAAGTTGACACATTTTAATTTGGGCAGGTGTCGAAGCGGTCACCCAACTAACCGCAGACTCGCTTGTGTATTTATTATATTTATATGTAAAGTTGGTGCTATTTCCAGACCAAGACTTTTCAACTGCAAAAGGGTTGACCTTGGCTGTAATCCAATCATTAATATTTGGACGAGTACTAGACTGGGTCGTTACATTGACCGTATCGACATTACCCCTCCAGATTGAAGCTGTGTAGCCAGCCTTACAAACCGACATGTCTCCGGCGTGACTTGACACATTGCCTGATTGGACTCCCGATATTGTGCACTGATAGACACTGCCTAAAGCCGTCTTGCTTGTTAGCGTCATTAGAACTGGCGCAATCACCCCGACTTTCGCAAAAGACCGTCTGGAACGATCGCGCGGCATGCCAACATTTTGGGATTCTTCTGCGGCAGATCTTTGTTCATCTATTTTGTTCATCTGAAACCTCGTAATTAAACTTTGAATTGGTTCGCACTCTAGCAAAATGCCTTGCATCTGTCTATTGCACACATGTACAGATTCATTGTTACAAATGCAATCAGTCAGAACTATTCCGCAGAAACGCTTCAAACATTAGTAAGGACCAAATCGGCGCGCTGTAATCGCGCAACCCGGACTGGTGTTGACTGACTAAATGATGCAAATAGGCCTCATCAAACCAACCTGTACTTCTTAGGGTTTCGCCTAACAAAGCCTGCTGGACACGCTGCTTTAACGGCCCCCTAAACCAGCTACTTAATGGCACCGCGAACCCCATTTTGGGCCGGTAGAGAATATCGTTGGGCAAATAAGGCTCCAAGGCTTTCTTAAAGAGATATTTGCCTTCCCGACCATGTAATTTCAAATCGGGCGGTAAGCTTGCCATCCATTCCACTAACTTATGATCCAGCAATGGCACCCGCACTTCTAAGGCGTGAGCCATGCTGGCCCGGTCCACTTTAGTCAGAATATCGCCAGCTAAATAAGTCTTCAAATCCAGATATTGCACCATGGACAATGGATTATCTGGAGCTTGCTGACTATAGCGACGGAATACTTCAATGGCCTGATAGCCCTGTAACTCACTTTTTAAATTTTCGCTAAATAACTGGCTGCGCATACCGTTGGAAAGCACCGATACGCTGTGAAAATAACCTGCCATGGAGTCGCGGCCTATAGACTCTAACGTGGTTTTCGCCCTCAACACCTTAGGCGCCCAATCCAGCTTGGGATAAACCCGGCCTAGGCTTGAGAACAATGGCATCCGCAACGCATCCGGCAACATAGCCCTCATGCGCTCTTCGTAAGTATGCCAGCGGTAACGCCGGTAACCGGCGAGATTCTCGTCACCGCCATCGCCAGATAACACCACGGTTACCTGCTTCTTCGCCAATTCGCAAACCCGATAAGTCGGTAACGCAGAACTGTCCGCATACGGCTCGTCATACAAACCTGACAATTGATCAATCAGGCTAAAATCGTCAGGATCAACTTGTTCGACCCGGTGTGCCGTGTGGTAACGCTCGGCAACCTGAGCGGCAAATTGCGCTTCGTTGAATTTAGGATCGCCGAAGGAAATAGAACACGTATTGACCGGGTCTTTGGATAGCCCCGCCATCAATGCCACTACACCGCTGGAGTCGACACCACCAGACAGGAAGGCCCCCAACGGCACATCAGCGACCATTCGAATTTTCACAGCCTCGCGCAAGCGCTCGATTAACTCTTCGCCGGCTTCGGCTACATTGCCTGCAGAAGCTGGCTGAAATTTAACATCCCAATATTGTTTGGGTCGAAAACCATTCTGCCCGCGTTTAATCGTTAGAGAATATCCGGGCTCAAGCTTATAAACACCTTTATATATGGTCTTTGGATCGGGAATATATCCAAAACCGAAATAATCTTCTATCGCAGTGGGATCAACATTTTTAGGCAGCAAAGGGTGCTGTTTTAAGGCTTTCAGTTCAGAGCCGAAAATGAATTGGCCGTTGCTTAACTCGGCATAAAACAATGGTTTTACACCCAGTCGATCTCGGGCCAAAAATAAAGTTTGGCGTGGTCTATCCCAAATTCCAAACGCAAACATGCCACGCAAGCGTTCCACGCAAGATTCGCCCCATGCCTGCCAAGCATAAAGAATCACTTCTGTATCGCAATGCGTCCTGAAGCTATAGCCCAACGCTTCCAACTCTTCGCGCAGTTCTGGAAAATTATAGACCTCGCCGTTGTAGGTCAACACCACATTGCCATCCTGACTGTGCATTGGCTGTTGGCCGCTGGACAAGTCGATAATAGACAAGCGGCGGTGCCCAAAGCCCAAACCAGGCTCGGTATGCAAACCGCCTTCGTCAGGCCCCCTGTGAAGCTGGGACTCGTTCATCCGCGACAACAAATTCCGATCTATTTCACTAGCACCTGTAATATCGAAAATACCGACTATGCCGCACATATGAGTTCTCTCTGTATCATTTACTGCTTGTCATAAACTTGTCGATAGCGGTTCACCATGCTATCGATTGAAAACTCCGCCTGAATCCGCTGAAGCGAAGCTTCGCCTAATTGTCGCCGTTTGCCGTCATCCAGCACCAATTCTCGCATTGCAGATGACATGCCCTGTACATCCTCTTTTTCTACCAGACACCCGGTTTTTCCGTCCAGCACCAGCTCGGGGTTGCCGCCGACTCGAGTGGCGATAACCGGCAATCCACTTGCCATCGCTTCCAGTATAGTGTTGGAAATACCTTCTGCCTTTGACGGCAATACGAAAATATCCAGACTGCGCAGGATTTCCGGGATGTCGTCACGCTCGCCGGGTAACCAGGCTTTATCGGTAAGGCTGGCGACATTCAATAATTCAATCGCTTCTGCTCGCAAAGGCCCGTCACCAATCAAAATCAAACGGGCTATTTGGGCAAATTCCGGAAAGTTTTCACAGGCATCGATAAATGCCCTAACCAGCGTCAATTGATCTTTCACGCCGTGCATGCGTCCAACTGTACCAATCACCAACTTTTGATCCAAATTCAGCGCGCAACCGTGCGGTCTTTGTCTAATTCCGGAACGAGGATAAAACGTTTTGGTATCGACGCCGTTACAGATGCGCGTGATTTTATCTGAAGAAATGCCCACTCGATTCAGCAGATAATCCTGTAAATGCTGCGATAAGGGAATGAAGCGATGAATAATTGAACCCAATATGCGCCGCAGCCATTGATACTTGATATTACTGCCGTCCGGATCGAAAACATCCCAACCATGCTCGCCATGCACCCGATAAGGCACGCCGGCTAACAACGCGCAAGCCTGATATTCGATTGCCGCTAAATTACGGGTATGCACGATAGCGGGTTGCCATTGTTTCAATAAGCGATAGACTGTATAAAACGACGCCCAATCCTGCCCTGGTCGCTTATGCAACTCATGGACAATCACATCTTGCCGCTTAATACGCTGGCTAAATTCGGTACTATCTGCCAAACAGATAATGGCGTGCCGGTAACTGTCTTCCGGTAAATGATTAAGGATATTGACCAGGCCGTTCTCCAGCCCGCCAATGCCTAGCCGATAAATGATGTGCACGATTAAGGGCGGCAACGGTCTGGACATTTATGCAGTCTCTCCCGCTAACAATCGGCACAAGCGTTGGCCGTTTTGCTCCCAACTGAAATCGCTTTCTACATAGTGGCGATTGACGTTAGCGGATTCGACCGACTGCTCCAAAAACCGTAAAACTTGGCAGGCAAAGTCTTCCGGAGCGTCGGCTATCGCCACCTGCAAATCTGCCCCACCCGGAATGCCTTCCATAGCCGCCGAGGTAGCCACTATCGGCTTGGCCATCGCCATGGCTTCCAGGACTTTGTTTTGAATGCCTCTGGCAATGCGTAAGGGCGCAACGACAACGTCCGCGTGAGCAACATAGGGCCTGACATCGTCAACACGACCGGTCACACTTATCGCTGCCTCTTTTTCCGCCAGTTGCAACACCTCTTTTGCCGGCTTAGAACCTACTATATAAAAACGTACATCCGGCAATCGGCTTTTTATGGCAGGAAATACCTGCTCGGCAAACCACGTGACTGCATCGACATTGGCCCAATAATCCATAGCGCCAGTAAACACAATAGTCTGTTGCTCGGCCGGAAACGGCTTCTCACACGACAAGTTTGGATCGAACCTGTCCGTATCCACCCCGTTGTTTACAAAACTGATCTTGGCTGCGGATTCCGGCGCCAAAATTTTGAACAAGTCTGCTTCTTGTTCGGATACAAATATTGTTGCATCGGCCCGCGCAGCGATGTGTTGCTCATAAGCCAACAACTTTTCGGCCTCTCGCCGATAAATCCAGCTTGCCGGCCAACGCTTGCTAAGCGCATATTGCTGCCACTTGTCGGAATCAACATCGACAAAATCGGCCACCCAATGCAAGTTGGTGTATTTCTCAACATATTGCGCCATCGGCGATGAAAAGATCATCACCCGCTCGATACCCTCTTCGTTGGTAGTCTTATCTACCCATTCCTGCAATTCGCGGTTACGGTAATACGGCAAACTCAAGGCTTCCCCACTCAGCAAGCCTACCAAGCTTTTAATTTTGCCGAACTTGGGATCCAAATCGATACAGCAAGTATCTGCGCAGAAAGGCTTTAAGGCATCGATATGCTGCTTATCATCCGGATCATCGATAAAGGTACCAAGGAATATCCGGTATTCAGCCGCTAAAGCCTGCAAAAAATGAAAGGAACGAATCTTGTCGCCTTTATTCGGCGGATAAGGTATTCGATGGACTAAGTAAAGTAATTTAGGCTTTGCCATCAACCCAAATCCTTGGCAAGCCAAGGGCCGACCAACTGGCTAATCGGCAGAGGTAAGCGCTTCCAAGCCGCAATAAACAAGCGGTATTTAGGATTGAGCGGATTGATTTCCGGAATTTGTTTGGCCTTGACCAGATCGACCTCGTAATAAAGCGGTTCCGGTTCGAAACCCCAGTGCTTTTTAAAGCGATACGAGCCTGTGCCAATTTTACTGCGACCATAATCGAAAACCCGGCATCCCTTTTCCACCCCGCGCCGCATCACTTCCCAATACATGAAATCGTTGCCTTTCAAATCACGGGCCGCGTCTGTGCCGCCGCCGTAATAGGGTAAAACTTCATCCTTGAAATAAAAACTCATCACGCTCGCCACTAATCGGCCCTCATGCTCTATCGTTAGCACCTCGCAACTCTCGCCGAATACATCCTGCAAAATTTGAAAATATTTTTTCGGAAATACCGGGGTGCCCAGGTTCCTGACACTTTCAGAGTAGGCGCTATATAAACGTTCGACATTATCGTCGATGACACTGGTAAGACCGGCTTTGATGCCAGCCCGCACCATTGCCCGCTGCTTGCGTGGAATCGCATTTAGATTTTTTTCTAAGTCAGGATCAAGTTCTTTTCTGAACGTGACATAGAGTTCTTTGTGGGGCCAATCGGGATGGCGCTGTTGCCGATTCCTCATCTCCATACTATCCACGCCCAATTCCCTGGCTAATTGTTGCGCTTTGGTTTGCAACGCTGCAAAAGCCTGATCGTTACTGGCAATAATCCCGCCATAAACGCAAAACGCGTTTGATACCAAAGAATTACCGAATAGCAAGCTGTTGACATGAGTCAAGGGCAAAATACCGGTGATTTCGCCATCTTGTTCTGCGTAGAAATAGTAAGTATCGTGACCGAAGGCTTGTTTGATTACCTGCTGCCAAGCTGATAAATGAAAGAAGCTGCCATCGGCCGCAGCCATAACATAGTGATCCCAACGCCCTCTTTGGGCTGGCTCAAGTAATTTGATCATGACTAACTATGATGATTTGTCTGTTTGCTTGGTTAGAAACACGCTCTGCATGGTATCCCAAGCAAAATCGGTCAGTAAGCTGTTAAGGCGATTTTGCATTCTATCCAGATTCAAATAATGTCTGAAACGGGTTTTAAACGACAAATCATGTTGCCGCGGCTGTTCTGGATCTATTTCCCAAGGGTGAAAATAAAAAATTCCAGACTGGTTTTCGTGTTTATTAAGGTGGCGGTAAGCCCATTTCGAAAACTGATACGGATACAATCGAAAAAACCCGCCGCCACCGCAGGGGATATTACGATCCAGTATTTTCAAAGTAGTGATCGGTATTTCCAACAGCTTAGGCGCGTTATCGGGCCTATAAGCAAAGCGGGGAGCGCCCGGCATACCGTATAAATCGTGCTTTACAGGATATATACTGGAACTGTACTGAAAGCCCTCGTCCTCCAATACCTCAAGTGCCCAGAGATTCTTTGCGCCTATCGAATAACTAGCGGCGCGATAACCCACAATTGGCTGACCGCCGATATCTTCGAGAATCTGCCGGCTAATCCTAAGATCTTCCCGGAACTGCTCCGGTGTTTGTTTGGTTACCCGGGTGTGTTGATAGCCGTGCGAAGCGAGTTCGTGCCCTTCATCGACAATCCGCCTAACCAGCTGCGGATAACGCTCAGCCACCCATCCCAATGTAAAAAAAGTGGCTTTAACCTGGTGTTGAGCAAACAAGTCCAGAATCCGCTGGGTATTCCGCTCAACCCGATGTGGCAGGCCGTCCCACTGACTGCGCTGGATATGGGCCTCGAATGCCGAGACCTGGAAATAATCCTCGACGTCGACGGTCATCGCATTAACACGCAATGGCAATGTCATATAGCCCTAACCCGCCAATTGATAACGACGCACAATCTCATCGACGATACGCCGAGCAGCGTTACCATCCCAATACTCCGGCACCCGGCCACTTTTACCCCCTGTCAGCAGAATTTCATCGACGCATTGCATTACTTTAGCTGGATTGGTTCCAACGATGGTATTAGTGCCCTCAGTAATCGTAATAGGCCTTTCAGTGTTCTCTCTTAGGGTCACGCAAGGCACACCCAATGCAGTAGTTTCTTCCTGTAAACCACCTGAATCGGTCAACACTAATTGGGCGGATTGCATCAGACCCAGCATTTCCAGGTAAGCTACCGGCGGTAACATGATGACTCTCTGTTCCGGCAAGTTACTAAGTAATCCTGCTTCTGCAATTTTTTGTTGTGTGCGCGGGTGAACCGGAAATATCACGAGTAGCTTTTGACTAATTTCCCCCACTACTCGAACCAAGCGCTGCAGTGTTTCAAGATCGTCAACGTTTGAGGGCCGGTGCAGGGTTAACAATGCATAGGATTTTTCAGCAACAAACTGCTTAGAGCCGTATCGTTTTAAGGTGTCCGACAATGATGAGGCTTTTTGACAGTTAGCGAGGAGTGAGTCGATCATCACATTCCCGGAAAAGCATATTCGCTCGGCGGCAATACCTTCCTTAATCAAATTATCCGCCGCCGCACGTTCCGTGGTGAATAACAGGTCGGAGAGCTGGTCAGTCAAAATTCGGTTAATCTCTTCTGGCATTTGCCGGTCGTAACTTCTCAAACCGGCTTCGACATGAATCACTGGGATATTCTTTTTTACCGCAACCAATCCGCAGGCGATGGTTGAATTAACATCACCCACTACCAGAACCGCAAAAGGCTTCACCTCATCCAAAATGGGCTCAAAACGCAACATGACATTTGCTGTCTGCACAGCATGACTACCGGAGCCAACACCTAAATCTCTGTCGGGCTCGGGAATACCAAGCTGTTGAAAGAACGTATCTTTCATTGCTTGATCGTAATGCTGGCCAGTATGCACCAGAAAAGGCGTGACGACATGCCTAATGGCTTGCAATTGCTTGAAAATAGGCGCCATTTTCATGAAATTCGGCCGGGCTCCAACTACGCAGACCAAGGCTTTAGGGGACATTTTTTGTTAATCCAGGGTGGTTGGTTCGCTGTAAACAGCATCCATATCTAATTGTAGAAGGATCGCTTTTCTGAGTAAGGCTTTTTCTTTATTCACACTGTTGCGGAGGTTGTTAACCACATCTTCGAGTCTGGCCATCCGATGCTCAAGTGACTCCGCGTCAGCGACATTATAACGATGCAATGAAGGCAAGGAATTTTCGCATTCCTCGTCAGCAGCCTCTAAAAGCATCTCCTCCTTTACCTCAACTATAACTTTGGTTACTGATTGCTCATCCAGCAATTTCAACTCTTCCAAGTATCCAAACAGGAGCAGCCGATCACACAAAGAATTAATGCGTCTAGGAATGCCACCGCTAAACTCGTGGATAGCCCCAAAAACAGCGGGTGTAAACTCTGGAGTTCCAGACCATCCCGCAGTTTGCAATCTAAACAGTATATATTCTTTGGTCTCATCCAAATCCAAGGGATCAAGCTGAAATGTAGACACGATGCGCTGCTTTAGTTGCTCCATGTCTGCAGAGTAAATGGTGCGTTTCAATTCGGTTTGCCCAACCAAAAACACCTGAAAGACAGGGTTGCCATTAACATCCAAATTGGTAAGCATGCGCAATTCTTCCAAGGATTGTTTTGGCAAATTCTGAGCTTCATCAACAATTAACAGCAATCGCCTGCCCTCTCTGGCTTTTTCCGCTATAAACTTCTCAAACCCTGACAATAAACTCGCTTTATCGGTAAGAGAAAATGAAAAACCAAAGGTCGATGCTGCCATCCGTAAGGTATCTTCGGGACCAACCTGGGAAGTCATCATCACGCCAATCAATAATTTCTCTTTATTCAGATTTTTTATCAAGCTCTTTACCAACATAGTTTTACCTGTGCCTGGCGAGCCTATTACCAGAACAAAGCCTTCTCCTTGCGTTAAACCATAATGCATATAAGCCAGAGCGCGTTTATGCACAGAGCTCTGGAAAAAAAAGTCTGGGTCGGCACTTAGTTGAAAGGGCTTTTGGGTGAGATTATAAAATCCGTCGTACATATGTATTATTTTTAGAATCGGACGTTAAAATTAGCTGTAGCCCTATTTTCAACATACCCACCAAATTGATCTGAATCCGAAATTTGATTGATATGTCTAAACTCGAGCCTAGTATCCATTAATAAAGGACGACCCAAATTAATTGGAATTCCTCGACTTACACCAAGGGAAACATCATATCGAGAATTACTAGACAACTCTCCATCCGTATGTTGCCAAGAAGGACGAAGGTATAGATCCATCCGCGGATTAAATTGCCATTGCCAACTTCCCGTCACCCCATAAGACATATCTTCGCCAGAGCGAGCCTCATATGTCCTTCGTTCGTTAAATACAGAGGCACTGTAGCTACTCTTACCTGTTTGATAGGAAAAAGTAAGATTGCCACGCTTTCTGATAATTACATCATTAACCAAATCAAATGGATTCAAAACCAACTGTGAATTATTAAAATTCGGACCCGGAATCAACGAAGGCCTACCAGTGATAGGGTCAGTCGGACCAGCTATAAGAAAGCCCTGTGCCACAAGATCTTGAGTATTGAGTGCCTGCGTTAAACTACCGGACGCATCACGACGGAAAAAACCCTGCTCTGCAAATAACTGTTGCAAAGTTGTAGTCTCTTGGGAGTAGTTAAACGCTATTGTCGCTTGCTTAAAGATATAGTTAAGGTTGGCATCCCAAGAATCCCCAATGTTCAAGCCGACATCCTTGTTGCGATAAGTTATTGTCGAGTTAAAGTTTTGGGATGGATTAAGATGTATCGTAGCGTGTTTGTTATTACCGATACCAACCTCAAGCGAGTACCACCGACTGGGCGTCCACTGCCCACCGAAAGTATAGAAAAAACCATTACTTATGCTGTTCCTCGTAGATTGAAAGTCGTTATTTTCAAAACCACCCTGCCCAAAAACGTTGAACTTATTATTAATATAGTATCTAGCATCACCTTGATACTGTTCAAATCTGACACTCTGCCCAATCTCTCTACTCTGTTCTTGTGAAGAATAATTTAAACCCCAATTAACTCTATTAAAATAACTACCGCTAGATAACCTAGCTTGACGAGTAAACGTATCGGAATCTGATACTAAACTCGACAACTGCGGCGTAACCGACACCCCATTTAAACTCTCGAAAGACGCGTTACTGTATCCGACTTTAGCCAAACCGGACGCAAACTGTCCAAAACGCGGGGTCCAATAAGGAGACACACTAAAAGTAGTAATATTTGAGCGCCCACCATTCCCAGAAATATTATCAGTAGTGACGAATGAGTTACTAATATTTTGCTGGCTTATTGAACTTTGAGTTTCCAGAAAAAGTGTGTTACGTACAGCTTGATACAAAGAATTCATATTAAGCTGATGATTTATATCTATCGCATCCCTACCACCAGCATTATATAGACCTTGCATACGATAATTTAAATTAAAACTACTCCAAGATGAAGCTCCTAATAAGGAAACGCCAGGGCTTAACTCAGTTACAAAACCACTTTTCTTATTACTTTCAGAAAGAGTCAAATTATCGGAAAATATCTCACCTGCAGATAAAGTCGGACTAAATCGCCAATCAAGCGCTTTTGAGACGCTAGGGTAGCAAACTAGTCCCAGATCAAAAGTAGCAAGCAAAGTTGCACCAAATAAACTACAAAGACGCTTTCTGTCACAAATGGCCATATTTTCCGTAACTGTAATTATGTCCGTATATATCTATTTCTTTTCTTGTTTTATTTAAAAGAGTCATAACAACATCGCAATTACTAAGCTTTGCAACCGACTCGTTAACTACGCTTTGAGGAGTAACTTCCGCAGCAATCACTAGCACAACCTGACCTACAAGTTCGGCAAGTATTTGAGCCTGAGTAGCGACGAGCAATGGGGGCGAGTCAAAAATTACTATACGATCCTTGTAGCGCCGACTCACTTCTTCCGCAAATAGATACATCCTTTGACTTGATAACAACTCCGTTGAGTACTTGTGCCTTTTACCGGCAGTGATCAGGCTCAGATTTGGAAGATCTGTTTTTAACAGAATATCCGAAAAAATAACTTTGTCATCTTCTAAATATTCTATTAAGCCACGATCACTATTGATCCCTAATTGCTTTGAGACACTTGGCTTTTCAACATCGGCATCTATCAGCAAAACTTTTTTATCTCTCTCGTTAGCGATGCTCAAAGCTAAGTTGATGGAAACAAATGTCTTGCCTTCCCCCGGCAAACTACTGCAAATCAGAATCAAATTAGACCGATTTATCCCATTATTTTCGGCGCCTTGTATATTATTAACTAACGGCCTTTTTATAACCCTAAACTCTTCCGCCAATTGAGATTTTGCATTATTATTATCTATAAAGCCATTTTCCGCTAAGCCGACCCAATCAACAATAACCTGCTGCTCAGCCGAAAATCCGTAAACAGCCTCTCTTGACTCAACCGAGTCAGAATTTCTTTCCCCGCTATCTCTAGGTGGTATATTTTTTATAACCGAATCTTGTCCATGACCGTCTACAACTAATCCTTGGCTCCCAGCCTTTTTTAGCGCATTTTCTATAATGCTCATAATGCTTACCTATTTAATACGACTTTACTTGAGTATCTCAAATATCATGATACCGACATAGCCGCTTAGCAATATTGCAAAAGTCAATATAAGCAACCAGTCGATATTATTGGTCTGACTTATACCTTGCGAAGTAAGCGAAACACTACCTAAGGATGGCAGCCCCGTCACAATTCTTACCTGCCTTGCTGACATAAATACTGGCCGTATAAAATAAACCAAAAACGCCACCCCGAACCCAAAAATTACTCCTGCTAAAAGAGCGAAAGAATAAAACAGCTTTCTATTTGGAGAAGTTGGTTTATTGGGCTTGCTAGGCGGATCAGCAATCTTGAACTTCAGACGAGACGTCTGGTCATCAACCCTCTCGGTAATATGCGCCTGCTCCCTGCGGTCCAGCAACTCTGAGTACTTTCCACTTATCGTTTCATAGTCCCTATTAAGATTTTTCATCTCGGTTTCAATCGTTAACCTCTCATTCAACCCTTCCTCGAGCTTTGAAATCCTATTTCGAATAGACTCAACCAGTGTCTGACTGGATGCAACTTCGGCCTGCGCGTTATCAAACCCCATCTTCAAGGCCTGTACATAAGGGTTTGCCATTTTCTCAGCCCCAATGCTTTCACTCTCCCCTGGAGCTACAACGAGGCTTGAGTCTGCCTGCCCAACCTTTGCTTCAGTATCTTGATTTTTTATGGTGGCAATCAACTTATCAATTTCAATTATCTCAGGGTGTCGTTCGGTATATTTGAGCAACATCTCGTTCCGCTTATCTTTAAGCGCTTCTATCCTTGCGTTATCGGCAGAAACTTCCTGAGTAGACGTAGGCAATCCCCAATCTTCGTCTGACTCTTGTATTTCAGCAACCTGCTCAGCCAATACATTTCTCCGCGAAATAGCTTGATCTAACGCCGTGTTAGCATCGAGAAATTGTTCCTTCATTTTCTGCAAACTCTGAAATTGATCTGAGCCGTTTAGCAAATCTATATTAGCCCGCTTAAACTCTTCTTTTGCTTTTTCAGCATCTTGCAATCTAATCTCGTATTCTCTTATCTGTTGTTCAATGAAACGCTGGGCTTCACTGGCATCAGCCAATGCTTTTCCCTCGGTCTGTTCTGAAAAAACAGTGAGAACAGCCTGAACCACACTCTTGGCTACTTCAGGGTCCTGGGAGGTATACGCAATATCAAATATATCCCCTCTCCCACCAGCTATGGTTATATCCTTCTTGAGCTTTTCGATCAATTCGGTTGTCGAACCAGAATTCTCTTGTGATCTACTTAGCTGCGATAAAGAAATAATTTTTTCTAGATTAGGTCTAGTGAACATAAGCTGCTGAATTATGCGAATGAGTGCAGATATATCAGGCTCAATGACCATACCCCTCATAAGAGGCCTAATAACTGTAGCTGAGTCAATATGAACTTTAGCTTTCGACTCAAATTTATCAGGCATCATAAAGATGTATGCCCAAGCACCCGAACAAACAACCAAAGCAAAAACAATCGCAAGTCGTTTGTACTTTAAAGTACCTTTCAAATAAAAATAAACTTCGGAAAGATCTTGCTGCATATTATCGAGCCATTGTTTCAATCAAAAAATTAACTAACATAGTACCCATCAATAAACTATCTTCTCACCAAAGTCTAAAAATAAGCGTCTGGGATAATTAAAATATCTCCCGGCATCATCAACACATTTGCTGACAAATCTGTATCGTCTATCAAGTCGTCAATCCTCACTCCAAAGGGCTTTAATTCTCCATTTACATCCCTTATCACGCTTGCTCTATTGCCATCCGCAAACTGATTTAGCCCAATTTGAATAATTACATCCAAGAGAGTCATTCCCCGCTCATATGGAATGGCCCTGCCCTGATAACGACCAATTCCTCCACCACCAGCGCCACCGGCGCCACCGGCTCCACCACCGCCGGCTCCACCGCCAATTCTCCCAATCACCCTAATCTGCTGAGTACTAATACCTTTGAAGCCACTTACCATTACGACGACCTGTGGACTTTTTATATAAGTCGATAGTACCTTCTCAATGTCACGAGCTAGTGCAAATGGGGTTTTGCCGCTCGCCAACAACTCCTCTACCAAAGGAACGGTAATCTTCCCATCTGGCCGGACAGGCGCTGAAGTAGATAACTCTGGGTTGCCCCAAACGAATATATTTACGCTGTCCCCAGGCCCTATCTGATAAGTATAATCAGCCGCCTGCTGCACATCTTCAAGCAATGGTTGCGAACACCCTATAAGATTCAATATAAGGGCAAACGCTACTAGATAACTCAATATTTTTCTATTAAATTTCGGCATAATCTCTATCTACGTAGTTGCTCAATTACCTGTTAGTTCTCTATCTCTTTAAGAATCTTACTCGCATCGTCTTTACCTGAAAAATCGCGTTTCTGCTTTTCAGATAGACTAAGAGCGTGCTTGAGTTCACTCATTGCAGTAGCTTTATTACCGGCATTCAAATGGGCGACACCCAAGTGATATCTAAATTCAGGCAGTTTTGGCTCCTTTAGAATCAAAGCCTGTAATAATTTTAGCCCCTCGGCGTTACTACCAGATTTAACCAATCCCCATGCATAAGTATCTTGGAAATATGGATTCTCGGAATCTATAAATACTTTCGACAGTTCAATACCTTGAGCGACCTCAGGTTGATTATTAGACTCCATCAATAACGACGCCAAATTGTTGGTAGCCAAACTTGGGCCTGGATTTTTATCTATCAAATTTTTATAGACTTTAATTGCATTTTGCTTATCCTTTAATTGCTCATACATACTAGCTAGAGCCATAGAAAGCTGAGGGTCATCTTGATTAATTTCCAATCCTTGCAAATACACGGGCTTCGCCGAACCTATATTCTTATTCATCATCACCTCAACCCTGGCTAGAGCGAGATAAAGCGATACCGCTTTTGGAGTATGCTTGATTTGATCGGACAATAGCTTTTTAGTTTTAACGAAATCATTATCAGCTAAATAAAGATCACTCAAAGCACCAACTACATTTAATTCGTCTGGATGATTGTCATGATGCTTCTCTAAATATGTTATTGCACGATCTCTTTGCTTTATTGACTCGTAAGATCTAACTATATTTATAAGTGAATTTAGATGATTAGGATGTTCCTGCAGCAACTTATCGTATAAAGTAATGGCCTCTACATACTTACCTGTCCCCTGCAAAATATTGGCCTGGAGATATGCGGATAGAGACTTATCCTTGGAGAAAAGCGATAAACGCTGGCTAGCAGCTTGCGCTCCGTCCCATTTTTTTTCCAAAATATCCAATTCGGCCTTACTAGTAAGGAGTAAAACATCATTTTGTTTTATTGTTAATGCTTTTTCCAGATATTGCCTAGCATTTTCCTTTTGCCCGGACTGCAAGTAATTACGATAAACATGAGTAAAAGCCACCAAATTAGCTGGATTAGCTTCTAACGCCAGCTTAAAATTTTTCTCAGCCTGCTTCGTGTCTTTCTTTATTAAATAAGCTTGACCCAATAGACTGTAGACATCATCAACATTACTTTTGCTCCATATGAGCTTATTAAGAAAATCTAACGCTTCATCTGTTTTGTTTTGCGCCAACAACAAGCGGCCTTTAAGCAAGTTCGCCCGGATAAAATCTGAGTTGACATTCAATATATCTGACAAAGAACTCTCTACGAAACTAAATTGCTTATTTGACAGTGCAATTTCCGCCAAAATTACCTGGGCAGTTAACCCTAATTCATTATTCTTTTCTTGATCAACGACTTGCTGCAAACCCTTTTTAGCGTGATCGACATACCCTGACCCGGCCATCCATTTCGACAATTCTAATAATACTTTTGGTCGTTGCTGATTACGATTAAGCATGGACTCATATTCTGAAATAACTCGATCCTTAGCCCGCGCATTTAGAAACTCTATCAAAACAATTTCCGGCTCGACTTTATCGCTCGACTTTTCAACCATTTCTCTTAGGAGACTCTCAGCAACGTCAAGTTTATTGGTCATCGAATAAATTGTAGCCAAGCTCAATTTAAAATTGCTGGTATCTGGATACAACTCAATAAGTTCTTTATAACCTTTTATCACGCTATCAGTGTTATTGAGCCCAGCATCCAGCTTGATTTTCAATAAACGTAACGGCAAATTTTTCGAATCGTTTTGCAAACCCTTATTCACCAACCCCATGGCCTTGTCTATTTCTTTTTTCTCAACAAAGAAAGCCGCCTTTATTGACAATGCCTCGACGTTGTCTGGGTTATCATTTAACACCAAGTCAACTATCTCTTCCGCCTGATCTTTTTTCGATTGCTTAATATAAGCTGTAGCCTTAATTAGTTTCGCGTCAATATTGTTTGAATCGCTTGCTAAAACTGAGTCGGCCTGCTCTAATGCTTTCTCAGTATCTCCAAAAATAATATTAAGCTTTCCTAACTTTATTTTCGCACCGATTAAACCAGGGTCTAACTCTAACGCTCTAATCAAATTCTGTCGCATCGATTTGAAGTTATTATTTTTCTCATCTAAGAGAGCCATATAGTAATAAGTCTCACCAAACTTATCGCTATTTTGATTAGACGTCTTCAGCTCAAGCAATGCCTTGTCGAAATCGCCTTTGTCAAAAAGCTCCTTACCTATTCTCAAATGTTTTTGAGCTGTTTCTTCTGGCGAAGAGCATGCGGCTGATTGCAGAAGTATCGAACACGCCAAAAATACAGAACCGATTAGATTTTTTTTCATCCTGTTACCAACACTCCAAAACTTATATTTAGCTACCATATTTGTTACGCCGAAAGCGCATTTAACCTAACCCCGAAAATATTAGTTAACAATGCTTCTTTTTATCCAAGAATATAACTCTAGCAAATCGGGATGCATATTTTTCAAAACGGCCTGAGTTGTAATGAAATAAGGGGCGCGTATTCCATGATAATCAATATCCTTACCAACTCGCTGAAAATCTATACCTGACCTATGCATCAATCGTGGCAAAAACGGCTCCATCATCGCAAATACGTTAGTTCGTTCATCTACTTCCGTCAAAACTGTCGCTGCAAAAAAACAAGCAACTGCTATTGACGAAAAAGTCCTCTGCTCTTGCGGCGAAAACTGTAAACCGTTAATTTCGCCAAAACGCGTCAAAGCCTCACCAGTACGTCGTCGAAATGCGCCATCAACAGCTAGTCTTGAAATTTCACATACAGTGTTTCTTTGGAGCTCTAAGCTATCTATCAATTTATTATCTAGACTAGCACCACAGTGCTTTTCCAATGGTAGCGGCTCAGACTCCCTATTTCCGATAGCTGGTACAAGTCTTACACAACCAGCCGGCATTCCAGTTTGCAGATGGGTGATTAAACAATGACGAGAATATTGATCATAATCATCCACCTCAAGTTGATTCTCAAAACGTTCAACAGACTCATATTTGAACTCTTCGCAATAAACGCGATACCTCACTTTAAACACATATTCTTTTTGAGCGTCACTTTGAGCGAGGTCAACCCTAAAGTAGCGACTAAAACTTTCTGCCAGAGATGACTTAGACGCAACATCCATGTTTTCCTCTCATTGCCGCGAGCGCCATCCCGTCAAAGATATTTATCGATGTCATGCGCTTTGATTCCCCATGCGAGTAGATGCTCGATACGATCATTTGCTAATGCCAACCGGTTGGACATGGCCTGAAAAAGCCCTTTCAGAAATAAATACCCTTGCACAGGATGATCATCCAAATAGATGCTAAGCATATCACTGCGAACTTCAAGCAGACATACGTCGGTTATTGATACAACAGAAGCTGTTCTTACGGTCGGTTCGTACAAACAGACATCTCCAAAAACTGCTCCAGCTTCCAAATCGCAAAGCCCCGGACTTATGCGCCGATTCCCGTCCAATTCTGCCCCACCTAACACCCTGACCTGGCCTTCTTCAAGCAAAAATAAAGTTTTTCCTTGTTGACCTTTTTCTATGATGGTCTCACCCGCGCTTAGACTGTATCGTTTCCAGCCAGAACCCTCGGAGAATTGCTTATTGGCTAATACATCGCTAAATAATTCGTTCATGTCCATCAGAGCTTTCAAAGTAATGATCAAGCGTGCTGCGTTTAAGGTCGTATAATGGGGCGATGGATCTCTTGAAA
Organism: Proteobacteria bacterium ST_bin11; assembly: GCA_002083615.1. Lineage (GTDB taxonomy): Bacteria > Pseudomonadota > Gammaproteobacteria > Methylococcales > Methylomonadaceae > Methylomonas. The sequence goes on from MSXO01000005.1 coordinate 114,129, forward strand.
AACACTAGCACATCATCAGTAAATGCAAAGCTACATCTATTATAGTTACTTGAGCGCAGCAATTGCTTATAGTCTTTTACTTTTGTATGCTTGCACTAGGAAAAACTTGCACGCCCCCTTCATAGTAGCAGTTCTGTGCTCGATAGCCTGGTGTATAAGCGTAATTCTTTCAACAAAAAACAGCCATTTCTTCTATGCTGACACTCTACCCTACGAAACACTCCGTAATGCATCCTGGTTTTTACAACTTGGATTATTGCTGTCTAAGCAGCGATATAATGATCACAAGCAAATATTTAAATCTAAGTTTAGCTTAGTCGCAGTCATAATTTTTGCTGTAGTGCTAACTATCGAGGTCTTCTCCACCCCTCTAGGCTTCCTTCGAGAACATCTAAATCTGGACCCTCGTTTCTCATCGCACGTTGTATTCGCTGTATTTGGCCTTATTTTGGTAGAGCAGCTTTACCGTAGCACCCCTCTAAAGCAAAGGTGGAATCTCAAGTTTCTGTGCATAAGTCTAGGCTCACTTTTTGCGGTGGACTTACTGGTTTATAGCAAGTCGTTGCTATTCAGCACCCTCGACTTCGGACTATGGCAGTCTCGAGGTGTAATCAACACACTGATGACGCCGTTTTTGGCAGTCACACTAACCCGACTAAAGCTTAACAGTCAAAGCACCGAACTGACAACACCCCGTAAAACAATTTTTTACACAACGATCCTTTTCGGTTGCGGCCTTTATTTAATCCTCATGTCATTTGCCGGTTTTTATATCAAACGCGCAAATACGGAATGGGGCGAAGTTGCACAAACTCTATTTATTTTTCTTGCCATTCTCCTGCTTATTATCCCGTTCACATCAGGTAAAATCAGAGCAGTATCTAAAGTCTACTTTAGTAAACATTTCTTCCATTACAGCTATGATTACCGTGAAGAGTGGCTCAAAATCAGTAAATCGCTCGCCAAGCTTGAGTCTCTTGACGAGCTAAAAGGGTTCATCATAACCACCTTGACAGACTTGGTAGAGAGCGCGGGGGGAGGATTGTGGTTAAAAAATGATCAAGGCCAGTTTTTTTTAGCTGCTGAGCAAAATCTCAAGCTTACACCTCAGGAAATCGAATACCTCCAAAATTTAGACGATCTGCCTCAATATCTTGCCAATAAGCAATGGGTGATCGACTTTTTCGAACTAGCTCATGCTCCAGAGGTTTACGATGACATCGATTTATCACCATGGTGCTACGAGGATAGCCAAGTTTGGCTTATAGTTCCGTTATTCCATCTAAATAAGCTCGAAGCTTTTGCGGTACTGACCCAGGCACGTGCACCGCGAAAACTTGACTGGGAGGACCACGACCTCTTGAAAACAGTTGGGATGCAACTTGCCAACGCTATAGCTCTAAATCGAACAAGCGAAGAACTTGCCAATAATCGTCAATTTGAGACTTACCACCGCCTGTCCGCGTATCTAGTGCACGACCTCAAAAACCTGGTAGCCCAAATCTCATTGATCGTGAAAAACGCGGAAAAACATAAACACAATCCAGACTTCTTCGACGACACGATAGATACGCTAAACAATGTAGTTAAGAAAATGCATCATATCGTCGAGCAGCTAAAACAAGGCGAAACCAACGCAACCACGGCTAACACATTTATCAATCTAGTGGAATTGGTTAAAAATATCGCGCAACAACATCGCGGCACACCAACTTTGCAGATGAGCACAACATTGAGCGATTGCTTTGTCACCGCCGACAAAATAAAACTAACAAACATCTTGACAAATTTGGTTCAAAACGCACAAGACGCCACTACAAAAAGCGGTGGTTGGGTTAAGCTTGAATTAACAAAAAACCAAGACTATGCTGTCGTCAAGATAATTGACAACGGCATAGGCATGGAAAAACAGTTTATTGCTGAGCGTCTGTTCAAGCCGTTCGATACGACAAAAGGCAATGCTGGCATGGGAATCGGCGCCTACGAAGCCCGCGATTACATTCTAAAGCAATCTGGAAGTATCCGGGTTGATAGCAATCCAGGTCAAGGCACCGCTTTCACCATTCAGTTACCACTAGCTCAGCGAGTTTCCGCCAGGCAAGGAAATAATGACTAACTCTAAAGTACTCTTGATTATCGAGGACGACCCAGGTTTACAAAAACAGCTCAAGTGGGCCTTCGAGCAATATGAAGTAGTAATAGCAAGTAACAGAGATGAAGCAATAGTAGCCCTTAGGCGTTATGAGCCAAGCGTAGTTACCTTGGATCTAGGCTTACCACCCGACCCTAGCAACGCCACAGAAGGACTAGCAACTCTCAAAGAAATCCTCGAGTTAATACCGGCTACAAAGGTAATCGTGGTAACCGGCAATGATGACCGAGCGAATGCCATTCACGCTGTGGCATTAGGCGCTTATGATTTTTATCAAAAACCGGTTGACCCTGATGTCTTAGGTTTAATTATAGAAAGAGCATTTCAGCTAGACGCACTGGAACGCGATTATCAAATATTGCAACAACAAAAACCCCTGACGGGCGTTATAGCAACCAGCCCTCAGATGCAGTCGGTCATGAGAATGATCGAAAAGATTGCCCCGACCCAAGCAACCGTACTGCTAATCGGCGAAAGCGGTACCGGCAAAGAGTTGATGGCAAAAGCCCTACATCGCTTAAGCACGCGCGCATCTCAGCCTTTTGTAGCGGTTAACTGCGCCGCCATTCCAGAAACACTGCTAGAGAGCGAATTATTCGGCTATGAGAAAGGTGCATTCACCGGCGCGGTAGCACAAACCAAAGGCAAAATCGAATATGCGCAAGGCGGAACATTCTTTTTAGACGAAATAGGCGATCTACCTTTTGCGTTACAAGCTAAATTACTTCGATTTATCCAGGAACGCGTCATAGAACGCTTAGGAGGCCGAAAGGAGATTATTGTCGATGTGCGCATCATCTGCGCAACTCATCGCCATTTGCCCGACCTTATTGCGCAAGGCAACTTTCGGGGAGATTTATATTACCGGCTTAGCGAGATCGTGGTTGATATTCCGCCCCTACGCGAGCGCGAAGGGGACATCATCACCATCGCTAACGCCCTTATTCAAAGATATTGCCGCGAGAACAATTCCAAGGAAAAACACTTTTCCCATGACGCAGCCCGCGCCCTAGAGACCTACAGTTGGCCGGGCAACATTCGGGAGATGGAGAATAAAATTAAACGGGCTGTCATCTTATCAGACAGCAATTTCGTTACTGCTGAAGAACTGGAGATTGGTAGCGATAACGACAAATCCATGCCGCTAAATCTAAAGTCGGTGCGAGAAGCCGCTGAAACCATCGCTATCAAGCGGGCTCTTACCTACGCAGACCATAATATATCCGAAGCAGCCAAACTATTGGGAGTTACCCGTCCGACTCTGTACGGTTTATTTGAAAAGTACGGGCTTCAATCTCTGTTGCGCAATCATGATGAACATATTGAGTGACGCCGATAGCCTAACGTCGAGAAATTTGCGGTTGGCGGCAAAACTTTATAAAGACGCCAACAGTGGGACTAAGCTCTAGCCACATAAGAAACGACACCAATTTGCTTTACCTGACGCCTACCCGCCTCTTTGTCAATATCAGAATACATCCGAAAATCATTTCTGTAATCCTCTAACCATAACGGATTTTCCAGAATTTTCTTAACACTCAAATAGTAAGGTTCCCGCGAGCTTTGGCGCGGACTAGCATTGCCTACTTGCTGAACATCAAAACCTTGCTTTTTAACTAAAGACGCCAGTGCCGGATTGTATAGGGTATACCAGTGCTTGATGCCATTGCGGGCAGAATAAATCGCCGCCGCTCTATAAAGTCCCCACATGATATTTCTATTCATATTGCCGCAGTCATGCAGAAAACTAATTTTTCGACTTTCTTCAGTCACATCGACTGACGTGTTTCTCAAAGCAAAACGCCTTGCTTCCTTAATAATGCACAACCTGGATATTTCGACGGAATTTTTGTATCTATCTCTAGATAATCGCTCAAAAGCAACTCCGCTTTCCTGAAAAGGAAACACTTGACCTTTGTGCATCACCATCCTTATTCCACCCAACCACTGCCTAGTGTATCGATGCCTAACTAAAAAATGAACAGCACAATTGTCCCATTCATCTTTCTCTTGTTGATCGGGGAACCGCCGTTTATCTTCTAAACCCACTTCCTCGCAATAAACCCGATATCTAAGTTCATAATGGATTTTTTTAGTTTCCGGCGTATCCGCCAAAAAAACCTCAAAACAATTGTCAAAAGACTGCTTCTGTCGATTCAAGAGACACCCTACCTAAGCAAAGAAAAATCCCCAACAAGTTCAAGCAACTAGTTACTTTCACTCGCACTTAGCTGAGATGGTATCGCAAATGGAGTTAATTTCAATATATATTGTAAAAAAAACCGACACTAAAAATATTTGCTTTTTAGTTACACTGTTCAATTCAGATCGCGTTCCAGCGTAAATCCAGCGTGAACGAATAGTCCCGATTTAGCTCCTCAGCAGGTAATTCCAGCACGGTATCCGTTGGCGTATGGCCATGTTGCCAGAAACGACTAACTCGTCGCCCTTCGGCTTCGTAGGCGTTAACAGGCAGGGTGTCATAATTGCGACCACCCGGGTGAGAAACGTGATAAGTGCAACCGCCTATAGACCGACTGTTCCAGGTATCAACTAAATCGAATACCAGGGGTGCCTGCACCCCAATAGTGGGATGCAAAGCCGAAGGTGGGTTCCAGGCGCGATAGCGGATGCCCGCCACCAACTCCCCTTGCTTGCCGGTAGCACGAAGGGGCACTCTACGGCCATTGCAGGTCAATGCGTAGCGTTCACCTATGGCACCGCTTAGTTTAACCTGCAAGCGTTCCACCGATGAGTCAACATAGCGCGCGGTACCGCTACTGGTAATTTCTTCACCTAGAACGTGCCACGGCTCTATGGCCTGGTATAGATCCAACTGCAAATCGTCAACCCGCAAGCTACCAATCCTGGGAAAGCGAAACTCCAGAAAAGGAGCAAACCATTCGGTCTTGAACTCGTAACCAGCCGTCTGAAGATCGCGCGCTACATCGTAAATGTCGCTGGCAACAAAGTGAGGGAGCATAAAGCGATCATGTAACTGGGTACCCCAACGTACCAACGGCTTTTTGTAAGGCTCACGCCAGAACCATGCCACTAGAGTCCTTAGCAGCAGCATTTGCATCAGGCTCATTCGTGCATGCGGCGGCATTTCAAACGCACGCAGTTCCAACAGCCCAAGACGTCCGGCATCGGTCCCAGGCGCATAGAGTTTATCTATACAAAACTCGCTACGGTGGGTGTTGCCGGTCATATCCACCAGCAAGTTGCGGAATAATCTATCCACCAGCCAAGGCGCAGTTACTTCGCCGTCAGGCATTTGTTGAAAGGCAATTTCCAGTTCGTAAAGACTATCGTTGCGGGCCTCATCGACTCGTGGCGCTTGGCTGGTCGGGCCGAGAAACAAGCCGGAAAACAAATAGGACAGAGCAGGATGATGCTGCCAATAGGTCACCAGACTACGCAACAAATCGGGGCGCCGCAAAATAGGACTGTCCGCAGGCGTGATGCCACCCAAAGTCACGTGATTGCCACCACCGGTTCCGGTGTGACGACCATCCAGCATGAACTTCTCGGTGCCGAGCCTTGTTAAGCGCGCCAACTCATACAAGGTCGTGGTGTTATGCACCAATTCTTGCCAACTGGCGGCCGGATGGATATTTACCTCGATCACACCCGGATCGGGCGTCACCGGCAAACGGGTCAGGCGCAAATCATGCGGCGGCTGATATCCCTCAATCACTACCGGCATCTTTAGCGCCGCAGCAGTCGACTCCACCGAAGCAATGATGTCCAAGTAATGCTCTAACTCGGTTGTGGGAGGCACAAACACATACAACCGACCGTCACGCGTCTGTACCGATAATGCGGTATGCGGCACCCATTCTGGATCGTGCGGCGTTTCATCATCTGCCGCTTCCATTTCGTTTGGATGTAATTCCTGCTTCGCCATTTGGCTGTAACGACGACTCACCTCGGAATCGATATCGCCTAGGGGTTCCACCGGCTCGTAAAGACTGCGCTCATGGGCATGATCGCGCTCTTCGAACGGCACCCAAGGCAGACTGTTCAACGGTAGGCGCAAACCCATCGCCGAGTCGCCCGGCACCAGGAACATCTCACCGCGCCGAAACTCCCAAGCAGTGCTACTCCAAGCACTGTCCTGGTAACTCCAGTGCAGCGGCAGAACATAACCAATTGGCGCGCCGAGGTCCGCGCTGAGCAATTTGGTCAGACGCTGACGTTCCATATCGTCTTTTAAATCAACCTGCAAAGGATCAAGGTTTTTCGGTACCAGACCCTCCTGCAACAGGTAGTAAATTGGATCTTCGTAACCCGGCAGAATGAACTCGCCTGCCAAACCCAATCGTTTGACTAACTCACGAATAAAGGCTTCAGCCTGCTTGGTCTCAAAACCATAATCACGGCTCTCATCCGCCAACAAGGCCGGATTCTTCCAGATAGGTTTGCCATCTTTGCGCCAAAAACAAGCCAACTGCCAGCGTGGTAAAGCCTCACCTGGATACCATTTGCCCTGACCAAAATACAACAATCCGCCGGGCGCAAAGCTGTCACGCAAACGCCTGACCAACTTGCCGGCCAATTTGCGCTTTTCCTCGCCATCCGCATCCGTGTTCCACTCCGGCGCATCCATATTATCGATGGATACAAAAGTTGGCTCACCGCCCATGGTTAAGCGCACATCACCGGCTTTCAGTTCGGTATCGACCTTTTCGCCAAGACGTTCGATGTCTGCCCATTGCCTATCGGTATAGGGCTTGGTAACACGAGGATCCTCATGAATGCGACTGACACGATTGGAAAACCCGAAAGTGGTCTCGGCCTTGCCGACAAAACCGCCGCTGACCGGGGCAGCGCTGACATAATCTGCGGTACAAGCTAGTGGGATATGACCTTCACCGGCAAATAACCCGGACGTTGGGTCTAGACCAACCCAGCCCGCTCCAGGAATATACACCTCAGCCCAAGCATGTAGATCGGTAAAATCGTGATCGGTACCGGAAGGACCATCCAGCGACTTGACATCCGCCACCAGTTGCACCAAATACCCAGACACAAAGCGCGCAGCCAAACCCATATGCCGTAACACCTGGACCAACAACCAGCCCGAGTCTCGACAAGAACCCAATTTTTTTTCCAGGGTTTCTTCGCAACTTTGCACACCCGGCTCCATCCGAATGGCATAGTTGACGACCTGATTCACAGCCTGATTGATGCCCACCAGAAAATCGACGATGCCTTGCTTGTCCCGTTTCAATCCAGCCAAAAAGGCTTGCAGCAAAGGCCCTTGCTCACGAATTTCTAGGTAGGGCGCAAGTTCCTTGGCCAATTGTTCCGGGTAAGCAAACGGATAATGCTCGGCGTACTCTTCCAGAAAAAAGTCGAAGGGATTGATCACCGTCATATCGGCGATCAGATCCACCTCTATCGAAAATTCGGTAGTTTTTTCCGGGAACACTAAGCGGGCAAGGTAATTGCCGAACGGATCCTGCTGCCAGTTAATGAAGTGCTTATCCGGCTTGACGGTCAGCGAATACGCGCTCACCTCCGTCCGCGAGTGCGACGCTGGTCTCAGCCGCAAGACATGGGGACCCAGTTGAACCGGGTGATCGTAGTGGTAACTGGTTTTGTGATTAATCGCGACTCTAATACTCATGCTGGCACCGAACTGCTGGCTTCGCTTTCAGCCTGCAATAGCCTTAAATTTTCTTCCACGCCCGCCGCGTGCGTCAATTCCGCCACGTTCTGCTTGGTGAAAAAGCCGTCGAAATCGCCGAAACGTTGCACATATTCAACTATCAAAGAGGAATGCTCCGATGCACTGGAAAATATCTGCTTCAAGCCTTCCTCGCGCGAACCGATCACATCCAGCAGAAAGTCCTTGCCCCTAGCCCTGATGGCCTGAACCACATAATCGATATTGGCTTGGCCGCCGATCTCGCCATCCGCCACTTCCAACGCAACATGATGCAAGCGCGGGCCATAGTTACGCACAAAACTCTCGGTCGGCGACGGCAGGCCTACAAGGTGATTGACAAAATAAGGATGATTGGCTGCGGTAAACACTTTGGCCGGACTAATCCGTTCTTCGGGATAATGAATACTTTTGGTGACATTGGTCGACGAATTCTGATTAGCAATATCGTAGGAACCCCAGTAATAGTAACTGGATAGGGTTAGATATTCCAAAATAGCCACCTCCCGATTCTGGCTGTAAACCCGGGTAGCTAAATGATCGACAGGCCGAATCAATTTATCCAGGCCCAATTCTTCCTGAATTTCCTTGGCTTGCCGGTAACCGCGATTCACGTCATCGAGAATCACGCTGTTGCCCAATGCATACACTCTTATATCTTCTGGCGGGCGTTCCCAGTAAGCAACTATGTTATGCGTATACGGCGATGGTTTGACGATGGCCATATTACCCGGCAATTCCAATTTTCGAATTTGATCCTGATTGAAGAAGCGAATTTCCCTGGCTTTTTGCTGCTCGACCACTTCATGCAAATTGCTGACGCGAAAAATCTCTCCCATATACCGCGAATTGGGTTTGTGCGCACCGATCGGGTAGACCTCGTTCAGGCTACGGAAGATATCGCCACGACCGGGGACCCGCACCTCCCGGACCAATAGGTCGGGTGAATTCATGTCAATACGCAGCACATGGGTCCAATGACCTTCCGATTCCAACGTCACCAGATAGTGATAAGGTGTCATCAACGCCAATTCGCTGACGTAGGCCGCTGAGCACCCCGGCTCCACCGTCAACATTAACGCATCGATTTCGCGGATCATCTCGGTCAGACCTGTCCGATCCCGGTTTTCTAGCAATTTGAGCAGAAATTCGTCAAACCAGGGCGAATTGGCCTTGTCGCCCTGCTTGGGGTGGATTAGTGAATTTATCATCCGTTTACCTCTAACTCTATGTATCCATTAGGCTGAATCGCAAACAATTCCGTCAAACCCCAAAAAACAAATACTTACGACAGGGGTTAATCAAGCGCTTATTCCGGCCCGTTTAAAAAAGCCCGCTGAATTTCGGCACCAAGCACATTGTTGCGTAAAATGAAATCCTGCAAAAACTCGTGCAAGCCGACAGTAAAAATATCCGCCATCCGCCCGTAATGAAGCCGCGCATGATTTTCGCCGGCCAGTCGCAAACATTCCTGCCCCCGCTGCCGACACAGTTGCTCCAGAATGGGCGCCAATTCGTCGTAGCAAGCATGCAATGAACGCGGCATATCGTCCCGCAAAACCAGCAATTCTGCTACTTTCCAAGGCTCTATAGTATCCCGAAACACTTTTTGATAGGCCTCAAAAGCCGACACCGAGCGCAACAAGGAACTCCATTCGTAATAGTCGACCTGAGCTTCCTGGGCTTCCACAACCGGCAACAGCAACTGATATTTGGCGTCTAACAGACGCGCAGTATTATCAGCCCGCTCCACAAAGCTTCCCAAACGCACAAACTTGTAACTATCGTCGCGCAACATGGTACCGAAGGTGACGCCGCGAAACAGATGAGAACGGGACTTTACCCAGTCGCAAAACTCACAAATATCGGCTTCGTTTAAACCCTGGCGAATCCGTTGCCTCAGCTCCAACCACAAGGCGTTGACGGTCTCCCACATTTCCGAAGACATTGCCACCCTTACCGCGCGGGCATTCTCGCGCGCCGCGCCCAAGGCACTGACGATGCTGGACGGGTTGCGCTCATCCAAAGCCATGAAGTGAATCACATTGGCCGCAGTATAACCCGAGTAATTTTTCTCGAAAGCCTCAATATCATCTGCGATCTGCACTGGCGGTTTCCAGCGTGCCGTTTCGTCATAAGCGCTATTGGCGACTAGAGACATCCGATAGGTCACGTCCAACACCCGCGCCATATTCTCGGCACGCTCTATGTAACGCGCCATCCAGTAGAGATGATCAGCGGTACGACTCAGCATGGCGCATCTCCATTTAACACCCAAGTGTCCTTGGTGCCGCCGCCTTGCGAGGAATTGACAACCAAGGAGCCCTCACGCATCGCCACCCGGCATAAGCCGCCCGGCACTAGAGTTACGGTTTTCCCGGACAGTACAAAAGGCCTTAAATCAACATGCCGCGGGGCGACGCCGGCTTCCACCAAAGTCGGACAAGTCGACAACGCCAAAGTGGGCTGAGCAATATAATTGTCCGGCTCGGCCAAAATACGTGCGCGAAAGTCCTCAATTTGTTGTTTAGATGAAGCGGGGCCAACCAACATGCCGTAACCGCCGGAACCCTGTACTTCCTTGACCACCAGCTCCGCCAGATGATCCAGCACATAGCTGCGATCTTCGGCATTTTCCAATTTATAGGTTGGTACATTGGACAAAATCGGCTCCTCGCCCAAATAAAAACGTATCATTTCAGGGACAAAAGTGTAGGTGGACTTATCGTCCGCCACGCCAGTACCAATCGCATTGGCTAAAGACACACCACCGTTGCGATATACCGATACCAAGCCCGGCACACCCAACATCGAATCCTCGCGGAAAGCTTGCGGATCGAGAAAATCGTCATCAATGCGCCGGTAAATCACGTCAATCCGCTTCGGCCCTTCGGTGGTGCGCATAAACACTGCATTGTCCTTGCAGAACAAATCCTGACCTTCGACCAGTTCGATGCCCATTTGTTGCGCTAGAAACGCATGTTCGAAATACGCGCTGTTGTAGGCTCCGGGTGTGAGTAACACCACGGTAGGATCGTAAACACCGGGTTGCGCAACTGCACGTAGGTTGTTTAGTAACACCTGCGGATAATGCTCGACCGGCGCCACCGCATAACGCCGGAATAACTCCGGAAACAAGCGCATCATCATCTTGCGGTCTTCCAACATATAGGAAACCCCCGATGGCGTGCGCAGATTGTCTTCCAGCACGTAAAATTCGTTCTCGGCGGTACGCACAATGTCAACACCGGCAATGTGCGCATAAATGCCGCCCGGCACATCGACGCCCTGCATTTCCGGCCTATACATCTCGTTTTCCAGAATGCTGGCAGGGACGATACCGGCCTTGATGATTTCCTGCTCGTGATAAAGATCGTTCAAAAACGCGTTCAGCGCCGTGACTCGCTGAATCACGCCGGCCGACAGCACCCGCCATTCCGTGGCGGCTAGAATCCGCGGCACTACATCAAACGGAATCAGCCGCTCCGCACCCGCTTCGTCACCGTAAACGTTAAACGTGATGCCGACCCGGCGGAACAGCATTTCCGCTTCTCGGGACTTTTGCATCAACTGGGCATGATCGGTACCGCTCAGCCACTCCGAAAAAGGTTGATACAGGCGCCGCACGCTGCCGGTTGGCGTACGCATTTCATCGAAAAATGTATTTATATTCATAACCATCCATCAGCAATCCACATGCCAATCTTATTAATGCCTATTTATCAAAAAGTTAAATCGCCGCTTCGTCGTCTAAATCGCATTACGCACCACAATAGTGCGACGCTCGGTTGCAAGCGCCCTGAAAACGAACAGACCCGCTAAAACCCGATTGTCATTTCCACGCGCTTTGATTATTGTTGCCGGCCTCAATCAGCAATCGCGGCGAGGCCAAACCGATGCATACAGCTTTTTTCACGATATTCGGCGAAGTGCTATTTGACCACTTTCCTGACGGCAGCCGGATACTGGGCGGCGCACCATTTAATGTCGCTTGGCATCTGCAAGCCTTCGGCCGGCAAGCCCTGTTTATTAGCCGTGTGGGAGAGGATGATACTGGCAGCGAAATTCTCTCTGCCATGCAACGTGCAGGAATGACTCGATCCGCCATGCAAATCGACGCCGCTCATCCGACCGGCAGCGTCGCGATCAGCATAACAGATGGGCAGCCCTGCTACCGAATTCTCGACCGGCAAGCTTACGACTACATCGATACGCAGGCATTACAGCACCAACCTCAGCAAGGCTTGCTTTACCACGGCAGCTTGGCATTACGAAACCCGGTCTCCCGGCAAACCTTGCTCGATTTGAAACAAAGCTGGAATGGCCCGCTGTTTCTGGATGTCAATCTGCGTGCACCTTGGTGGCGAACCGAGGAGGTACTGGAGTGGATTGCCGACGCAGATTGGTTGAAACTGAACGACGAAGAGTTGGAATTGCTGCTGCCGGGCGATCAGGAATTAGCCGACAAGATGCGCCTATTGCAGCAGACCTATCAACTGACCGGCCTAGTGCTGACTCGCGGCAGCCAAGGTGCCATGGCGCTGGACACGGGTGGAGAACTGTTCAGCATCGTTCCCGACCGAAATATCGAAATAGTCGATACGGTCGGGGCCGGGGATGCATTTGCGGCAGTGTTGTTAATGGGCATTGCCGAAGACTGGCCTATGCCTCTGACCCTAAAGCGGGCGCAGGATTTTGCGTCGGCGCTGGTCGGACGTCGCGGCGCAACCATCGCAGATCCGAGGTTTTATCAAGGATTTATTGAAGCGTGGAGACAGTAGAGACGCAAGGTCTTGCGACTCTACTGCAGCTATCAAGACTGCTGTCTGGCAGGCACCCCGTCAGACCAGTCGCCGGATTGGGCAGAGAAAAACTTTTTAAACTGCGGCATGAAACTGGCAGTGATCGGAATCGAATAAAAACAATACATTGCCGCCGCTTCACCCGTACTGACCCCGAACAGCCATTGCGGCACGAACAAGGTCATTATAGCCATCACAAAATGGTAAGAAGCGATGCGCCAATTGTTCTTCCAGATAAAACCGCTCCAGGCCAGCGCAAACAGCGAACCATGAGTCACAAACAAGCCAAAGGCACTGGAGATGGCATAGCCGATGTGATAAATGCCCATGTACAAACACGACATCATATTGCCGATAAAATTAGGCTGCACGCCAAACAACTGCCATTCCATCGGCAAAAACGAACAGATGATAAACAAACCGCTCAGGGTTGAGCCGATCTTAAAAGCTTTTTTCAAAGCCTGCGGATCGGAGGAGTAGGTGGCCAAAGCCGGCATAATTGCAAAAGCCTGTAGGCTAATATGATAGGTCGATAGTTCGCTCAGCAGCAGATTGGTACCGTAACCGCACTGGTCCGCCACCGGATAGCCGAAATACTGAATAAACTCCATCAAGGAAAAATGGAAGATAGCATAGGCCCGAGCCAGCCTGACCCATAACGTCTCGTCTTTATCCAGAAAAGTCACAGTCGATGCGACCAAGCCCGCGACGCCCAACCCCAGCGACATAATGGCACTAAAACACATGGTTAATCCGTAATTTAAATTTAGAATCGGCGCGCGCTCAACCGCTATCGCCGGTTTAGTTTATTGGTTTCGGTCATGTTTACCGGAAAGCAAAGATACACGCAGCGAGGTTTTATTGCAGCAATTTTGTGGAAATTCAAAGATGACAGCCTGCGTATACCAATCTTAGTGCGGACCATGGTCGGCACAATATGCGGGATCAACTGCCCAGTGTTGTCCGGCGCCCGCTCTTGAATCTCAGCACGATAAGCTGGGCCTTTCAGCCCAACCGGACACGCGGATACCGAACCGACTGACGTCCCGTTAATGAGCCGGGGTCGGGTCTCAATCGGCGCCAAAAACCAGGCGCGCAGTCGCTTTTAAGAAACGGCACGCGCTCGCTTATCTGCCCCACCTATGACCCTAGGTCTCATCTGCCGGCGATAAATTACGTAAACCGATGTCGCCCAAACTTTGCCTAAGCAAAAGCGTCGCCATGTCACAGATCAATTGTTTGAATGCTTCTCCCCCGTGGTCCAAGGAAGCCAGAGCCTGATCGTCAACTCTGAAACTCCCTGAAAGTGCTCGTGCGATGACATTTCCCGACACCGGATCAATAAGCTTAATCAATAGTTGCAAAGAGGTTTGCCCTTCGAAAATTCGATACCTGCCGATTCCTAGCTCTATCACAGCATCGTAGCGGCCCATGGCCGCATAATCGACTGATGTCTTGTTCTGGCCGTACCAGGATTGGATAGCCTGACGCCAACGCTGCAAGCTGGCCTCGCCCGCCGTAGGCAACTGGTAATAGTCTCGGCTTAATTCGCCATTGCGATTTCCCACAGCTAGTAAGCCGCGCAGCTTCTGAGCGGCGGCCTTGACCGGTGTCCAACCCAACTCGGTTTCAACGGAACCAGCTTCGGCACTTGGCACTAAATTGGCACTCGTATCGACCTTAGCAGCTTGACCGTTGCTGACCATGCCAGAAATAACGATGCCCCCAGCAGTTTGATACAGTTCGGTAGGCAGGGCAAAACCCAATGTCATGTTTTGGGAGTGTCGGTAAGCCGGATCGCGCCGTTCGATCAAATCCGGTATCACCTCCAAAGGCGGCGCCTGGACCGGCACAATCAAAAAACTCTGCAAGTGGTCGGTTTCCAATGCGAGCGGTTTAATACTCGGTGTCGTACATCCCGCCAACAGCCAAGGCAAAGCCAGTCCAAGCAGAATTTTTGGGTGACTGCCAAATAACCTTGTTAACCCACCTTTTTTAGTCTTCATAATTTCCTCCGCGCCTTTAAATGCCATCGAATCGATAAATTTCTCGGCGCTCACTATAAAAACCGACTTTATATAAGACAAACGATATTTATTGGACTTTAATATCGACAAATGCAATATTAAAATCATGGACATCGATCAAATCAGAACTTTTTTAAGCGTCGCGGCCAACCGTAGTTTTTTAGAAGCTGCCAATCGTTTGTACGTGACCCAATCGACCGTTAGCACCCGCATCCAACGCTTAGAGACGTATTTGGGCGTTACGCTGTTTGTGCGCAATCGTTCGGGCGCAAGTTTGACCTTGCCGGGCCAACGCTTTTTGCGGCATGCCAAATCCTTGCTGTTGACATTAGAAAAAGCCCGACACGATATTGGCTTACCCAGCCGGTTTCGAGGCAGTGTCAGCATCGGGGCGCGGATTGCGTTGTGCGAAGCCTTACTGCCGGAATGGATAAGCGAGATACGCCGGGCTATGCCGGATATTTCCATCCGCAGTAACATTGGATTTGAAGAAGACTTGATGCGCAGTTTGGTGGAAGGGGCACTGGATATCGGTTTGATGTACGATCCCCAGCATAGCCCCGGTGTGCAAATCGAACATTTGTTCGACGAAACATTGATGCTATTAACCAGCGATCCAGAACAACCTTGGCCGAATGATGATTACATTTATGTCGATTGGGCGCCGGGGTTCTATGCCCAACACAGCAATAGCTACCCCAATCTAGAGCGACCGGCTCAGGTGGTCAATATCGGTTGGATGGCGGTACAGCTTATTTTGGCGCAGGGCCGCGGGTCCAGCTTCCTGCCGGTGCGCCTGGCCGAACCGATGCTTCGCGCGGGAAAACTGTTTCCGGTCCCGGATAGCCCGCAGTTCATATTACCAGCCTATCTCGTGTCGCAGCGCGACAACGATTCGCTGGTTTTGCAGCAAGTACTGACGCATATACGCCTATTAGCCGAACAAGAACGGCAAAAGCATTACTCACTACCTGCTCAATCCGAGTTTGCCGACGCCACATGAAAGGCATCGGCCTGTCTTTACGTCAAGGCCGCCCCGCTTAAAAATCCTTGCGGCACACTAAGCTTGATCAAACTGACGGCTAGCGTCTCAAATCGCCGATCAAGATGGGAATCGCCCAAGTCCAGGTTTAAACGATCCCCGTGCAACTGACGCATATCCGCTAGACAGTTATTCAAATCACTGAAGGCCGCGAATAAAAGGGACTTTTGTTGGCTAGCTGCTTGCCTCACACCGGAACTATGCCAATTCGACCGCGCGCTGGTTCCTGCCTTTTTGGACAAGCCCATCAGGCAATCCGCATGCAGGTCTTTGCTTGATTGTGCCCGCAAATTCAAAATCTGCAACGCGGGCGCGCCAGCCAACTTTCCAACTATTCCAAACAGTTGCACCATCCCAGGCTTTTGCCTTAGGCCGCATAGCCCAATAAGCGGGTTTTTCTAAGCGGCGGCTCTCGGTGTTACAATGCCACCTCCCAGAATGACTTTGTTGAATTGCGACCATGAGCCAACCTTTCCGTACGACAATCAGCCTGTTTAGCGGGCTGCTGTTATTGCTAACCGCCCTCTCGCTGCAAGCCGCCAGCCCGATTTTTACCCCCGCCGCCCCTAGCGTGGCGGCCTCCAGTTATTTCTTGATGGACTTCGACAGTGGTCGGGTACTAGCGGAAAAAGAACCGGATAAACGTGTGTCGCCAGCCAGTTTGACCAAAATCATGACGGCCTACGTGGTGTTCCGCGAACTGAAAGCCGGCCACTTGACGCTAGACGAAAAAGTCACCATCAGCCAAAACGCCTGGGAAACCGGCGGTTCGAAAATGTTCGTTGAAGTCAACAAACAAGTCGGAGTGGAAGACTTGCTGCAAGGCATGATCATTCAATCCGGCAACGATGCCAGCGTGGCATTGGCCGAACATGTGGCCGGTAGCGAACAAACCTTCGCGACGATGATGAACGAACAGGCTGGTCGCCTGGGGATGACCAACAGCAACTTCGAAAACGCCACCGGCCTGCCCAGCCCCAACCATTACAGCTCGGCGCATGATCTGGCGACCTTAGCCCGAGCGGTGATTAAGGAGTTTCCAGAATACTATCGCTGGGATAAACAAAAAGAATTTACTTACAACGGCATCACTCAGCAAAATCGCAACCTGCTGCTGTGGCGCGACCCCTCGGTTGACGGCTTAAAAACCGGTTTTACCGACGATGCCGGCTATTGCATGGTGGCGTCCGCCAAGCGCGAAGACATGCGACTGATTTCGGTGGTCATGGGGACGGCCAGCGCTGGCGCCCGCTCTAACGAAAGCCAATCGCTGTTGAATTACGGCTTCCGTTTCTTCGAAACCCATCGCTTATACGAAGGCAACAAACCGTTGAGCGATGCCCGGGTCAGAAAAGGCGTCAACTCTAAGGTGGCGGTTGGTTTGCCGGAAGACCTCTACGTCACAGCACCACGCAAACACTTCAGCGAGTTAAAAGCCGAAACCCAGGTCGATAAGGGCGTGTTCGCACCATTGAAAAAGGGCGATACAGTCGGCAACTTGAATATCTCGCTAGCCGGCGAATCCATCCTCAGCAAACCACTGGTAGCGCTAGACGATGTAGCCGAAGGTGGTATTTTCCGTCGCCTGTACGATGCAGCGATAGGCCTATTGGAGAAAGAATGACCGAGCAAGTCTATCTGAATGGCGCCTATCTGCCGCTAGCCGACGCAAAAGTCTCGGTGCTGGATCGGGGTTTTTTATTTGGCGACGGCGTCTACGAAGTAATTCCGGCCTATAACGGCCGGCTGTTCAGACTGGAAGATCATATTACCCGGCTCAACAATAGCCTGAGCGGCATCCGTTTACCGTTGCCGCACAGTGTCGCAGACTGGGAAGCGATTTTCCGACCACTACTGGCGGATGACCGGGACCAATACATTTACCTGCAAATCACCCGCGGCTATGCGCCGAAACGCGACCACGGTTTTCCCGAGCAAGTCGTCCCGACCATATTTGCGATGTGCGCGGACATCAAGCCGTTTGCCGGGCGCATCGACGGTATCAAGGCGGTAACGCTGGACGACCCCCGTTGGCAGCTCTGCAACCTCAAAGCCATCACCTTGCTCGGCAACATTCTGCTGAGACAAGAAGCGCTGGATCAAGGCTGCGCAGAAGCCATATTGGTGCGCAACGGTTATGTCGTCGAAGGCGCGGCCAGCAATCTGTTTGCGGTATTGGATGGCGAATTGATCACACCGCCGAAAAGCCATGAAATCCTGCCCGGCATAACCCGCGACGTGATTCTGGAACTGGCTTCCGCGCACAACATCCCGTATCAGGAAGACATCATCGCGCTGGAAGCGCTGCACAATGCCAGCGAAATCTGGGTCGCCAGTTCCACCCGCGAGATCGTGCCGGTGATCGAACTGGACGGCGAGCAAGTCGGCACCGGCAAGCCCGGCCCGGCCTGGAAACGCATGGACGACTTACTGCAAGCTTACAAAACATCACTGTCATGAGCGAAACCGAAAGTTTATTGGTATTTCCCTGCCAGTTCCCGATCAAGGCGATGGGCAAGCATAGCGACAATTTCGACGCTATCGTCGTGGAAATCGTCCGCCGCCATGTGCCGGACATCCAGGAAGGCGCAGTCACCACCCGACCCAGCAAAGGCGGCAATTATTTATCGGTTACGGTAATGATAGAAGCCCATAGCCGCGAACAGTTGGATGCGATCTACATGGGCTTGACAGCCTGCCCCGATGTGCTGATGGCGTTGTAAACCGGACTGATGCCAAGTAAGGCGGTGACCGTCCTGCGTAATTTGGGGCGACAAGACTATCTCGGCGTCTGGCAAGCCATGCAGCGCTTCACCGCCGAACGCAACACCGACACGCCCGACCAAATCTGGATCGTCGAACATCCGCCAGTTTATACCCTGGGTTTAAACGGCAAACGCGAGCATCTTCTCAAAGCTAACGCGATAGAAATCGTGGAAAGTGATCGCGGCGGCCAAGTGACCTATCACGGCCCAGGCCAATTGGTGATTTACCTACTGGCCGACTTACGCCGACTCAGCAAGGGACCACGACAGATGGTAACTATCCTGGAAAACGCAGTGATAAACACATTGCGGCAATACGGCATCGCCGCCCAGGCACAACCCAAGGCACCCGGCGTCTACGTCGATCAGCAAAAAATCGCCTCGTTGGGACTGCGAATCAAGCACGGTTGCTGTTACCATGGCCTCAGTATTAACAACGACATGGATTTGACGCCGTTTGCAGACATCAATCCCTGTGGCTACCCCGGTTTACAAGTAACCCAACTCGCCGATTTGGGGGTTAAGATACGTACTCAGGAACTAGCCGTGCCCGTTGTGCATCAGCTACTGCAAGCAATAGAAATTTAAAACAAGCAAACTCAACAAGCATCGCTAAAAAAGCCAGGCTTGCGGAGATTCAAAAACGAACACAAGTGCCCGGTGGCAATATGACAGTCAACGCCCCTTCCCGCTCCACACCAGAAACCCACCAACGCAACGCCGACAAACTGTCGCGAATCCCGGTCAAGGTGGAAAAGCCCGAGCAAATTTTGCGCAAGCCGGACTGGATCCGCATCAAACTGCCGACCGGCGACCAAGTCAACCGCATCAAACAATCGCTACGCGACAACCGTCTGCATACCGTCTGTGAAGAAGCTGCCTGCCCCAACTTGAGCGAATGCTTCAGTCACGGCACCGCCACTTTTATGATCATGGGTGACTTATGCACACGCCGCTGCCCGTTTTGCGATGTCGCCCACGGTAAACCCCAGCCTTTGGATGCGGAAGAACCGGCGAATCTGGCCGCGACCATCGCGGCGATGGCTCTGAAATACGTGGTAATCACCTCGGTAAACCGTGACGATTTGCGCGACGGCGGTGCCAGCCATTTCGCAGCTTGCATTGCGGCGGTAAGGAGCCAGTCGCCTCAGACTACCATCGAAGTGTTGGTACCGGATTTTCGCGGTCGGATGGACACCGCACTGGACATTCTGCAACAACAACCATGCGACGTATTCAATCACAACCTGGAAACCGTCCCGCGCTTGTATCTGCAAGCCCGCCCCGGCGCCGACTACCACGTCTCGCTGAAATTACTGCAACAACACGGCCAGCGCCTACCTGAGGTGCCGACCAAGTCCGGTTTGATGCTCGGCATAGGCGAAACCGAAGCGGAAGTTATCGAGGTAATGAAAGATTTACTGGCCCACGGCGTCAGCATGCTGACCCTGGGCCAATATTTGCAACCCAGCAAGGATCATTTGGCGGTGCAGGAATACATCCATCCCGACCAATTCCAGCGCTACGCTGAGATCGCCGCTGCGCTGGGTTTCAAACAGGTTGCCAGCGCGCCCTTGGTCAGATCCTCGTACCACGCGGACTTGCAGGCGGCAGGCGTCGGCAAATAGTACCCCCGACCAAACTAGAGAAACAGCCCCTTAAAGCTCCAGCTCTATCGCCTCGTATCTGTCCGATTGAGATAGACAAAGAATGCGCAAGGCAAAGGAAGGCTAGGCGGGATGAAAATCCGGTCTAACAACTACAGAGAACAACAGCCGTTCTCGCAATTAGGCCGGCATGTCGGCGCTTAGGTAAAACCAGCGGCCTCCCGTGCAAAAGCGCTTCGCTGGACGGTGTAAATTGGCAACCCGCAAGGAGGAGCGGCACGGATCAATAGATTGGCTTCGATGCTTCGGTGAAAGGGGCTGATCGAGTTGATGACTACCACAAGCGCTTAACCCGGCTGAATTTAAGGTCAATCAGCAAACCTTCTTCCTACCCGATCCCAGCGATCAACAGTTGCCGCCGATGGCCGGTTTGTGCTGAACTACTGCCGCCATTCGTGTGAACAAATTGCTCGAGGGGGATTTCGATGAATGACAAGCCGACGCGCACGCAACTTCCCGCTAAATTGATAGCCCCGACCTTAGCTGCGGCGGTTCGCCGCCGACGCCTGTTTGAGCAATTGAACCGTAACTATACCGACTATGGATCCGCGGTCTGGCTATTCGCGCCGGCCGGTTACGGTAAGACCACGTTGGCGGCGGATTACGCCGCCGCAAGCAATCAGCCTGTGCTTTGGTACCGTTTCGACGATGGCGACCTGGACCCGGCCGTTTTTTTGGGTCATTTCCGCACCGCAGCAACCGGCCTGGGCCTGGTCTCGGCGCTACCAGCGTTCGGCCCGGAATACCTGCCGGGCCTCGAGGCCTATGTCAGCGCGTTGTTACGCTCGCTGTTGCCGCAGGACGCCGCGCCACTATTGCTGGTACTCGACGACTGTCACCGGGTGGCGGAATCGCCACTGCTGATGCGGATATTGACAGCACTAGGCCGGATCGTCGACGCCCCGCACCGGATACTGTGGCTGAGTCGCCAGGAGCCGCCGCCCGGGCTAGCCGCCGCATTGCAGCCACTGGGCATGGTCGCGCCGGCACAATTGGCGTTCGACCGTGACGAAGCCGCGCGATTGGCCGATCTGGCCGAATTCGACGGCGGCAACGTCAGGCTTGATGAGCTGTTCAGCCAAAGCCGCGGCTGGCCGGCGGCTTTGGCTGTGGAATTGCGGCAACTACCGCCCGAGCATGCGACTCCGCCCACCGAGCGAGCAGATCTGGCGCAACGGGTGCTGAATGGTTTGGATGCTGACGTCTTACAGCAGTTACTGGCCATCGCCGCGGCCGAAACCGCAGCCGAACCGCTGGCTCGCGAACTGGCCGCCGATCAGAGCATTTCCGCCACGTTGGCGCGACTGGCCGCCAACCATTATTTGGTCAGCCGCATTGACACCGCCGTTCCCAGTTACCAACTTCACCCCCTGTTGCGGGAGTTTCTGCTGGCTCATCGCCGCGCTGAACTCGGAGACGCTGAATACGCCGCGTTTTTAATACACAGCGCAGCGGTCTTGGAACACCACGGCGAGATTGGTCAGGCGTTTGATTTGTATCGGCAGGCCGCCGCCTGGTCCGATCTGCAGCGTTTGATCCTGATCCACGCCAAAACCGAATTGGCCGCTGGCAGAAGCCTACAACTGCAGGGCTGGTTACAGAGCTTGCCGGACGACTTGCCGGCCAACCCGTGGCTGGGGTTTTGGCGAGGCGCTGCTCATCTGGCGCTGAATCCGCCGCTAGCCCAAACTTTGTTCGAACGCGCTCATGCCGATTTCGGCGACGATGCGATGGGCCGAGCCCTCAGCGCGGCCGGGGTATTGAGTGCGATGTTTTTCGTGATGGACGACTTTCGCGACGCAGCACGCTGGCTGGACGAACTGGCAGAGTTGGACTCGTTGGTCGAAGCCACCGACGACCCGGATTTGGATGGCTGGATATTGGGTTGCGGCAATATTCTGGTCCATTTCCCCGAGTATGCTGAACTGACCCAGCGCTGGGCGCGGCGGGCGCTGGCCCGCTTGCCGAACAGTCCGCCGGGGCGCCAGGTATTTTTGACCTCCTTCCTGTTGCAATACCACGTCTGGCGCGGCGAAAACGAAAGCTCGCGCGCCTTTTTCGCGCTGCTGGATCGGCAAATAACTCACCAAGACCCGTTATACCAAATTAACTTATTGAATTGGAAGGCGGTTACCGCCTTTCTCAACGCCGAACACACCGCCGCTTACCAGTTCACGGAAGCGGCGGCGCATATTGCTATCAGCTACGGCTTGGGATTTTATTTACCGAACATTTACGGACAAGAAGCCTATACCGCACTATCCGCTCGGGATTGGGAACGCTTTCGCGCGGCATTGGCCCGCATGGAAGCCTGTATGCCGGAGAATCGGCGGGTGGACCAATCGTTCATGTTGCATTTGCGTTCTGGCCTGTCTTTGGCGGAACAGCGTTTCAGCCAGGCCCGCCAAGAGGCGGAACTAGCGTTGTCGATCTGCCGCCAAATCAATTTACCGTCGGTGGCGGCCCTGGTCCAGCACGGCCTGGCGCAAGTGTTGGTGGCGGCTGGCAACGGGCCTGAAGCCACGCTGCATTTGCAGCAATTGCAAACCTATGCCGGGCGAGCGGACAAGCCCTTCATTCTGTTCATGGCCTTGCTGACCGAAGCTCAAGCGCTGATGACGGGAGGCGACGAAGCCGGCGCACTGGCCGCGTTGACCAAAGCCCTGGCACTAGGCAAGCGCCAACGTTATCTGAACGTACACCCTTTCTGGCAACCCGAGGTAATCGGCAAGTTATGTGCGTTGGCGCTGGAACACGGCATCGAAGCCGACTATGTGCGCTGGTGGATAGTGCAACGGCAATTGAAGCCGGGCGGCATCGCCTGCGAAGAATGGCCATGGCCGGTGAAAATCCGGACGATGGGCCAGTTCCGGATCAATAGCGCCGCTTCGGAAACTGCCAGCCGCCGGCAAAAAGATAACAAGCCCATGCAATTACTGCAGCTACTATTGGCGATCAACCCGGACGGGGTGCCGCAACAAGTCCTGGCCGATGCGCTGTGGCCGGATTCGGACGCTGATGCGGCCCAGCACGCGCTAGAAGTGGCCTTGCAGCGCTTGCGTAAACTGCTGGGGCGCAATGAGGCCGTGCTATTGCAAGGCGGTACCCTGTCTTTGAATCGGGAATTGTGCTGGCTGGATATCTGGGTTGTCGACGAAGTAACTAGACGGTTTGCCGCTCAGCCGAACCAGGCCGAAGCGCTGGCCCGGCGCCTGTTAAAAATCTGGCGCGGTCCGTTTCTGCCTGGCCTGGAAGCGCCTTTAGCGGCATCGAAACGAGAAACCCTAGCAGCCAAGTTCAGCCGAACCCTAGAAAAGCTTGGCTCCGAATTGGAAGCCGCCGGCCAACGGGCGGCAGCCATAGCCTGTTATACCCAAGCCGTCTCGATTGAACCCTTGGCGGAAAACCTGCAATACCGGTTGATCGATTGCCTGCTTGCCGAGGACAGGCGCGCCGAGGCACTACTGGCCTACCGCCACTGCCGCAATCACTATGCCAGCCATTACGGCATCGAACCCTCCGCACGCCTGCAAGCACTGGCCGCGCGGATCACGGCCCCATCCGACCGGTGAGCGACGAGCATCGCCGGATGCCGACTGCAACCCACCTCTACACAACATAGGTTTCGTTTTCCTGTTCCTGCCAAAGTCTGATGTTTTTCCAGAAATCCTGAGGCCATTAGACTTTGTGAGCTTTTTGTGGGTCGCGTTGATTTAAGGTTTTGGTGCAATAGTTTTGTTGATCGTATTCAGTCTAATCGGCATCACCCAACAAGAATCAAACAAAGCGATGCCAACCAAGTCTTTCGAATCCATTAACCCAGGAATCAAAGCATGAATCTACACAACTCAGTACTCGGTTATTCGCTGATCGGAATCGCTCTACTCGGCATTACCACGGCCGTTCGGGCGGACCAAGCCATTTTGCGATATGGCGGCGACGGTTACGGCAATCAGCGTATTCTCGATCCAGCTCTAGCTTTTTTCGGCGATGCCAACATTTACGGCAGCGTCGATGTCACCAGTGCGGAAATCAAGGTGTCTGCTTATTCCGATTCGGTAACCAAACCGATCGCCCATTTCAGCCAAGGCACCTTGCAATATCAGGATCTAGCCTACATCCGACCGGCAGGCGCTGCGGGACATGCTACAGCCTTATACCACTGGAACCGCGTTCCCACGCTGGCGTGTGCGAACTAGATGGACCGACCTTAATTCTGTTCCCACGGTTCTCCGTGAGAACCCATGCAGAATCGAACCACTGGTATTTACTCCGGCGCCTAAGGATCGGAATACATAGCAGTCAGAGATGCTTTAAATCACGTCATAAAACTTGGAGGATTATATGTTGAAATTAGTACGATATATCGGCCTGTGCGCGCTTGCGGCCAGCAACCTTGCGACGGCGGCGACCGTGTTCGTTCAATACCCCGACCCCGGCGGCCCTGGGATTACGCGTCATCCGACATTTGCCACGCTGCCCGGCCCCGGCTTCTTTGCTGAAGCAGATCTGCTGAATGGGCTATTCAAGGCAAGATCGGAATCACCGGACGCCTCCTTTGCTTATGCGGGATTACAAGGTTTTACCTTTACCAATCCCCTGGGCAACGCGCCGATACTGCTGCCGGCCGGAGCGCTTGGTGTCAATATTACCGGCCTGTATACACTTGATCCGCCGGCAATTGGCGGGGGCAGCCTTGATTCCGCAGGAGGCGCCAACATTATCGGCGTTTTGAGCGTCAACGATGGCAGTGTTGGCCGGGTCGCCAGAGGCGACCACACCATCGGTACTCGCTGGGTAAACGGTGCCGTATTAAACACAACCAATACCACAACCCCAACTACGCTAAACGGCGGGACTGTCTTATTCAATAAGGCTACGTTGACCGACCTTGACATGACATTGTTAATGCCGGCCATGACGATAGACCCTGGCGAAACCTTGGAGATAACGTTTTCGCTGCAAACGATACAAGGGGCGAACAGTGCCGGCGTCAAATCACTGGCCGATGCCTCGAACAGCGCACAGTTGTTTTTCAATCTGCCGGCTGGCGTCAGTTTGATCGACAATGCCGGTGGCACGCTGACCTGGGTTAAGCCTGTGCCGTTACCGGGAGCTTTTTCGCTGTTCGGCATTGCGCTAGCAGGGATGGCAGTTCGCCTGCGGCGCGCCACACCCCACTCAGATTGCTAGGTTGTTCTTTCGTTCCCACGCGCCTGCGTGGGAACGAGGCGGCTTATATATAACACTGAGCTCCACAGCTTGGAACTACGCACTAAAATCGTATAATCGCGGGATATGAGCCTCGTCCTCCCTGTCCCTCTTCTCCCTGGGTATCCTTGGGATTCGCGGGCCGCGAGCGCTGACAATTAGCCATACTATCGCTACCAAAACCTTTTATAGGCCTAAAATCTTGCGTCTCTACCCATAACCGGTAACACTATTTACCTCCAACACAAACAATCTCAACTAAAGCCTATGACTTCATTTAGAACCTTTACTTTGGCAACTACTGTCGTTCTGGGAACCGCGCTAATCAGCGGCTGCTCGTTTTCAACCAGCTCCGAAAGCTCGTCCGACAGTTCCGCCGGTATCTTTAAAAGCGCCTCCAGCCCGTTCACCTCCAGCTCCGATTCATCCCGTAACAAGCGCGAAAAATACGAGACCGATGTTGCCGACTATACGGCTAGCTTCGTGGTATCCAGCAGCGGGACGCTGGACAGTTTTCGCGGGCATCTCAGCGAACTGGCCGAAAGCCACGAAATCACCAACTGGGAAGGCGACCGCAACACTTACGTGGGCATTGGCCGAGGCCTCGCCAAAGCCAGACTCGGCAGGCCGCAAATTTCGGCGTTTACCGAAAGTTTGAGCGATAACGAGCCCTGGAAGAAAGAAGCCATCGAAGAAGGTTTGAAAAAATAATCCCGCAGCCAGCCGCCCAATTGATCATGCCAGCAACTGGCTTTAAATTCGCAAAGTGGGCGCTGGCGCTGAACTTTTTAATTGGGATAGCGATTGCCCACGCTGACCAAAATCATCCATTCGAATTTCTGTACATAGACGCCAACGAAGGTAGCGCCAGCGGTGGTCACACCGCCATTAAATTTGATCGGCAAATCTATCATTTTCAGCATATCGAACCTGGCCTGCTGCGCTTGTACCGCAACGATGCGGCGGCTTTTGAATTTGCTTACGGTTTCCAGGAGAACCGAAACATACACGGTCACAGCATCGCAGTTTCAGAGGATTTTTTTCAAGCGCTGCGGGATGCCTTTATTCGCCGCTTGCTAATTCAAAACCAGCATCTAGCGCAACTACAAGCCCTGTACGACGATCACGCGCTGGCTTTGGGATTGCAAAATCCAGGCGCGGCAGCGCCTCTACCAATAAAAGGACTCGGTTATTTCTTGAGCGAGTACCGGGCGACCGCAGCCTTCCCTGCCGGCGATGCCCCAGATAGTGAGACCAGCCAAGCACTAACTCAATTGCGCGAAGCAATCGTTGGTGAGTTTGGCGAGGAATTTCTGGCAGACAAGCGCCAGGAAGCTTGGCAAACCCTAAAAGCACTAAAACCTAAGTTGGCAGTTAAGCCGGAAATTAGCCAGCCCACAGCTACGCACTTTAGCGCTACGACCAGCTCGTTTGCAGAGAGATACCGGAATCAGTTGCTGAATCTGGCCGCACTGGACGTGCTGCATTCAAGGCGTTCGCCGCGCACCAAGAGTTTGCTAATGATGCGGGAGGCGAGATTCCAACTGAACGCCTTGCAGATTGCCAAGTTGCAAGGCTTCAGGCAACGCTTGTTTGCGGACTTAATTAAACTGATGCGCAGCCAACGTAACGACTGGGGCTACCCGCTGCTAGTGGGCATGGCGCGTTTGCATGCGCTGGACCATTCCGTCGCCTCAGGCTATCTGACCGTGTTGGACCGCAGTCGCTCCGGGGTTGACTATGCGCAATTCACTGTTATTGAGGAAGACAAACTGCCGGTCGCCCTGCACTACAGCCAAGAAGTGTTTGCCTCGGCTTCTCGACAATTCGACAGCCTTTCAGTACTCGATGAATTGGCTTATGCGGAACTTGAGTTGAGCGCAACGGCGCTAATGCAATTAACCAAGCCACGCGAAGATCGGCAAGCTTTAAAACTGATGCCGTTGACAACGACCCCGTCGCGGCCAGCGCCAGCCGAATTGCTTGGTTTGCCGCTACCGATAAACGAATTGGCTGAGTTCCAAAACACCGTAGCAGAGCAAATCGAAACCTACCAAAATCAATTGCAGTCGCTATACGGCTATAACCTGCTTAGCCGCAATTGCGTCACGGAAATTTTTCGGGTCATCAATCAGACATTGGCCGACATCGCACTCACGACCACGGAAAGCCCAGCCCAAGCATCGCAGCGCCTGCTAGGTGGTTACATAGAGGAACAGGGCTTGAACATGATTCCATTTGTCGCCTATGCCCAGATAGCCAAGAGTTATCGACTAAGCGCTAGCTTCCAGCGCGTGCCTTACCGTGAGCAACAACGCCAACGGCGTTACCGGCAAATGCCGCAATGGCAGGTGGATTTGCAGGAATCTAATACCCTAAGTTCGACAATTTACAACTCGAACCAGGACGACTCGGCATTTTTATTCTTCACTCAAGATCAGCTATGGCCTAGGCCGTTGCAGGGCGGTTTCAATCTAGCGATAGCCAGCGGCCAAGGCCTATATGGCTTCTTAAGCTGGCCGTGGGATGGGGGCGATAATTTCCAGAAAGGGCTGAAAGGCATTTTCGTCAGTCTTCCGGAACTGCTGTTCTTTAACATCCGCAAAGGCTCATTTCCAGAATTACTGCCCGAACTAAATACTGATGCACCCGAGAATTTTTAAGCGGAGGCATTTTGGCCGATACCGAGAGAAGCAATAGCCACTCGCACTGCTACTGAAGGGGTCCCGCTGGTTAAGCGTCATGACACGGTTACCACATCCGCGGGAACGCCCCGCAGGACGGGCTTTACCATTCACCGCGTTTTACCGACTCACTCCAAGGCATTGATCAATTCAGCGGGATATGCCTGCGAGCGATGATCAGACATCAGGCTCGAACGTCAATAAATCTGCCTTTTCCGTCCTCGCCGCTGCGATCTCCTTCTGTAGCAACCTGTTGGGCTTGATGAAACTGTTGCGCGGGGCTGTTCGGCTGGGCCTTTTTTACTGTTGGCGTATTTGCTCTGGCAGCGTTATGAATTGGCGACGCACCTGAATTAATCGACATGTATGACATTGGCTACTCTTTTCCAGTGATTTAATTGCTAAAACTCTACGCGAGGTGACCAATTTTATTCTAAGCACTCGGTTCGAGCTGCCTGTTGCCTCGCAGTTTCGAAGATAAGTTTTGTAAAAGGGCCATAAGCATGTGCCTCGGCGACCGTTCTTCGTTGCCCTACTCGCTGAATCCAGGTACCTACAATGTTTCTGGAAAAGTTATCACTAGGCAGGAAGGCATTGGCGCGTTTGCTTTATTAACCTGCATTCTTAATGAGTGAAATGCGCTGTCAGCCCAGCGTCTAAAGCCGGATCTGGCCTGCCCGTCGCCGGATCAAGGGCTAGCCCTACACGACGAACGAGTAAAACTTAAGGTTTTGGGCCAGGATTTGGAGCAGCTGTCTGCGGTGCAAAGGGTGGGGGCGTCGGCGTTTTAGTGGCGGACGGGGTCGCAAAATCGAAACTGGCGATGCAATTGACGCCGCCGACCAGTTCGTCGCTGGGGTTGGGCAAGGTCATACGGATGGTAAAACTGCCGCTGGCAGGATCAATCAGTTGATCGACCTTGGTGACCGTCGCTTTCACTACGGTCTTGGCAGGGAGCTCCGGACGCACCTCAACTTCCATACCAGCTTGAATCAAGCCAAAGTATTCGGTCGGGGCGATTAACTCCACCCGCAGAGGGTTCACTTGCGCCAATTTCATAATCGCGCGATCACTGACCGATTCGCCGGGCATGGCATACCGGTCAATCACGATACCGTCTATCGGGCTTTTGATGGTTTTTACCTCCAATTGGGCTTTGGCTAAATCCAGTGCCAGTATTGCCGATTTTTTGCGTTCCTCGGCTTTTTTTAGCTCGATTCCAGCCAACACTACTTCGGTTTCGACTTTGTCTTTCTCAATTTGCGAAATCACATTCGTGGTAAATAGGCTGCGGTAACGCGTCTGGTTACGCGAGGCATATTCCAGTTTTACTTTTTGGTTGCGCAGATCGCTGTTGGTTTCGGCATCAGCCTTGGCTTGATTGAACTTGGCTAGTTCCACAGACGCTTCCAATTGGGCAACCGCCTGTCCCTTAGTGACGTGATCGCCCTTGTCTACCAGCAGCGCTTCGACTGTGCCGGCGACCGGACTGCTGAGCTCCACATACATTTCCGGCTTGACCATGCAATCCAGATTGGCGGCAAAGCTTGCCCCGCTAAATAAACCGAGTCCGAGTAACTTGAGATAAAAACGTTGAATTTTAAACATCTGGAAAAAATGCTGAGCAATTGACTGATGTGTGTTCGAATGACTTGATTATCAACCAATGTAATCAACCCAAGGCCGCAAAAATTATTCAAACTTGCCGGCAAACGCCAGGATTCGAGATAAATATTTGTCCTGCTTTATTAATTGCCTTCTGATCTTGCGTTGTCGCCGCTCTTTGTAATGCTGTGGCAGACGCAGCACCAGCAGCCCCAAAAAGACCGGCACCGGCTGGTCATGGGCGCAAAGACCCGCTAAGGCCTTGAGAATAGCAGAGGAATAAAATTCTCGCAGTGCCGGATCTTCTAAGGAAAGTATGGCCTCGCAGCTACCGGGATCGCCTTGCCGGGCACAGCGTCCGTAAAGTTGCCGATCAATACGCCGGGAGTCGTTGCCATTCAAGGCGATAACGTGCAGCCCGCCCAGTTCGGCCACGCCCAAGCCCAGCGCAATATCGGTGCCGCGGCCAGCCATATTCGTGGCTACCGTGATGGCATGCAATTGACCAGCTTGCGCGATGATCTCGGCCTCGTGTTTGTCTTGTTCTGCGTTCAGCACCCGGTGGGGCAAACCGGCCGTTTCCAGCCAAGCGCTGACCTCCAAGGATTCGGCCACCGAGCCGGTCCCGACCAAGATCGGCCTGCCGAGTAAGTGCATTTCCGCAATTCGCTGCAAAAAAGCCTTTTGCTTGGCTGATTGCGTGGGATAAACCCGCTCGCTGAGCACTTTTCTTTGCGAAACCTGGTGAGTCTGCACTTTTACCGCATGTAAACTATAAACCCGCTGCATTTCCGCCGCGACTTCCCGTACCGTGCCAGAGGTACCGGCCAGCCGCAGGTAACGACTGAAAAAACGTTGATAACTGATCCGCGCCAGCGGTTCGCGCTGTTCGGAAATCAAGCAACCTTCCTTGGCTTCTATCATCTGCTGCAAGCCTTGTTCCCACGACCGATCTTCCATCACTCGCCCAGTGAACTCGTCGATGATTTGCACCTTGTTATCTCTAAGGATGTACTGCTTGTTGAGCTTGAAGCAATATTCCGCAGTCAAGGCCTGTTTGACCATGGCTTCACGCCAGCGCTTGTTTTTCCAGCTCGGCCCCAAGCCAATAATCATGTCAGCAATGGTATTTTCGCCTTGTGGGGTCAGTTCAATTTCTCGGGTGTTGGGGTCCATCACAAAATCATCGTTGATGAACAATGAGGACGCCAGATACAAGGCGTCACCATAGGTTTCCGGCGACTCATCATTCGGCCGGGTCTGGGTGATGATCAACGGCGTTTTAGCCTCGTCGATCAAGACGCTATCGGCTTCATCGATGATGGCGAAACATAGGCCGCGCATGATCAGCGCATTGCTTTGTGGCTGTTTTGTTTCCCGCTGAATCTGCTTGAATTGAAATTTTAACGAACCGACATCCTCGCCCATTTCGATGCGGTCGCGCAGATAATCAAAGGCAATTTGTTTATTCGTCGTGTGCACGATGGGTTGTTGATACAGTTTTCGGCGTAGTTCAAGGTCCATGCCGTCAACCACCGCTCCCGATTTCAGGCCCAGACGCAGATAAAGCGGTTTCAAAATTTCCGCATCGCGCGCCGCCAGATAGTCGTTGGCGGTGATAACGTGCACCGGGATTCCCGCCAAAGCAGCGGTGCAAGCGGGTAGAGTGGCGGTCAACGTCTTGCCTTCGCCGGTTTCCATTTCCGCCAACATGCCATTGATCATCAACCAGCCACCGAACAGCTGTACATCGAAATGCCGTTTATTCAGGGTCCGGCCGGCAGTTTCGCGGATCAGCGCGAAGGCTCTGATCATCAATTCTTCTGTCAGGCCATACCGGTATAGCCGCTCCCGCAACGCCAAAATGGCGACGGTCAGTTGTTGCTCGTTGCAGTTGCTTAAGGGCCCGGCGACTTTTTCGACGCGACTGACAATGTAAGCTTGACTGTAGCGTTGGCGAATCAGACGCTTATGGATTTTGTCAAAAAAAGCCGCCGCACCCTGCTCGAAATCGGTTAGCCGACTTTCCGGCTTTTGCGGGTAGCTGCCGAAGCGTACCCCAGGGCGCAGCAAAAGCTCAGACATTGAACTGCCTCAAAAATACCTGGCGAACGCGACGGTAAACCTGGGTCATAATCGATTCGCCGCCATGGTTGATCCGCACATAGGCACGCACGCCTATCGGTAGATTGCTCGGCGGCGAAAAATCCAAATCGACCAGAAAGATTTTCTGCAAGGTTTGCATGTCTTGTTCGTTTTCCGAGTTGACCCGGATATTACCGCCGCCTGTAGTCGCCAGCGCCGGGCTGGGCAGCGTGTT
The DNA here is from genome assembly GCA_002083615.1 of Proteobacteria bacterium ST_bin11. Classification (GTDB taxonomy): domain Bacteria; phylum Pseudomonadota; class Gammaproteobacteria; order Methylococcales; family Methylomonadaceae; genus Methylomonas. Next base: position 146,078 of record MSXO01000005.1, read on the forward strand.
GGTGGCTTCCGGCGCCAGCCTGATGATGCTGGCAGGGTAGTCCCGATAAGGATCGCTAACCAGGCGTACGCTGACTTCGGCAATGTGTTCTCGAAGTAAACCAATATCGTCTTGGGTTACCACCATGCGGATGGTCGGCGGTTGTTGATCCATTATGTAACCGATCAATTCGCCTTGGCGTAAATAGCTGTCGGTCAAGTCGTCGGCATCCGGCAGCAAAATGTAGCCGGACTTGGCAGCACTGATCGTCATCGCATTGGCTTTTTTGTGCAAATGATCCAGTTCGGATTCGGCGACATGCAGCGACTCTTTCAAAATTTCCGCCTTCACCAAATCCGATTCTTTTTCCGCCCGATACTGGCTTTGTAATTCGGCAACTTTGGCGCGGGCGATCTTGGCTTTGGTTTCTAAGGCGTCGTCATGCATAGTCAGCAAAACGTCGCCCTGCTGCACAAACTGATTGGATTTAACCAACAGGTCGCCGACAAAACCCTCTTGCTCGACCTTGATCTGCGCTTCATCGGGTAGCCAAACCACGCCTTCGGCCAGAGTGTAATGCGGAATCGGCAAAACACCGAGCAGCAGGATAAGAGATACTGCCACTCCCGCAGTGGTCAACAGGGCCTTTTGCCTTTTCCGGCCCAGGATGGGGTTGCTGAGTACGAAACGTATCGCCTTGTACACCGGCAACACTATCTGCGTCGTCACCATCAACAAGGCGACGATAACGCCCAGCGAGAAGAACTTTTCGGTCAGGTAAATACAAACAAACCATAACATCACTAACCGATAACTCAGCGATGCTAGGCTATAGATCACGAACCAAGCCGTTTCGCCTGGCGCGGAGGCCGGCGAAACCGCCTGCTTTAAATCAAACAGATAGCGTTGGCAGAAGTAAGCCCAGATTTGGCTTGAACGTTGATACAGATTGGGAATACTTAAAGCGTCTGCCAAGATATAGTAACCATCGTACTTCAGCAGCGGATTGCCGTTAAAAAACAGCGAGGAGACGCCGCCGGTCAGCATGATGTTAAAACCCAGGTCCTGTACCAAGCCCGCTTCACTGCTCAGAAACAACAACAATCCCAAGGCGGCTAGAAAGCATTCCACCAAAATGCCGGCAGCGCTAATTAAGATCCGGTCGTATTTGTTACGCAAATGGTTGGCATTAGAGACATTGACATAAGGCACCGGCATGAACAGCAAAAAATTCACGCCCATTTCGTGCACTTCGCCGCCTTTCAACTTCATCGCAAAGCCATGCCCCAATTCATGCAGGATTTTGATGAAGGGATATAACAAGAACATGATCAAAAAATTGTAAGGGGCCAGGGCGTTCAATTCGAAATGATGGCTGATGGCCGGCCAATTCTCACCTGTCTGCAGTAAGGCCGTGGCCAGAGCCAGCAACCAAACCAATCCGAACTTGATGCTGAACAAGCCGGCTACTTTTGCTAAATGTTTAGAAAGAAACTCGTCCGGGTCCCAAAGCGGCAAGCGCAGCGACAGTGGATTCAACAAACGCTGATTAGTTTTCGCGCTGTTCAAGCGCGCCTGACGCTCGAATAATTCTTCGCTGTTCACCAAGGCTTCGGTCTGAATCAAATCGGCCTGATGCAATTGCCCCAAAAGTTGAATCAGGTCTTGCTGACTGGGCGCAAAGTCGCCCAACTGCCGATTCAAAGCATCGGCGATCTCTTGCACCGTCAACTTGCCGTCCAGCAGTCCGATGAACTGGTAGGCAAAACTGTTAAAACGTTGATGGCGGGCAGTATTGGGGTCTTCGAGGATGTACCAGATCAGGCCGCGATACTCATGGCGATGAATCTCGATATGGCTATGCAACTTGGGCTTGAGCTTAGCGACGCGGTACCAGTGCGGGCTGAACAGTTCATTGATCATGAGAAACCCCCAAAATCCGTTTCACCAGGACCAAATCCACAAACGCAGCCAGGCCAGCATTTCGTGGCTCCAGATCCACAACAAGCTGGCGCGTCCGGCCTCGATTTTGCCGATGCCCTCCATGCCGGGCCGCAATAGTTCGGGCGCGTTTTCCAGGCTGGCCTCCACCCGAAAAATATTTTTGCCGCTATCGGTTTTAGCAACTGCCGTGATCTTTTGCACCAACAGTGGAAAAGTCTGGCTAGGCATACTCGCCAGCACCAAGGCGCCTTTTTGACCTTCCCTGACATACGAAATAAGGCTTTCGTCCACTTTCAGGATAATCCGGTAGCCCTCCAACGGGGCTATTTTAAACAGGATTTCGCCGCGTTCGACCGGCGAGCCCAGTTTCTGGCTCAAATCGCCCTCGATAACCACGCCGTCGAAGGGCGCGGCTAAATTGATTTTCTGCAACTGCTGACGCGTCAGCTCCATTTCCGCGTCGGCCTGGTCGATTTGCGCGCTGATGACCCTAACCTTAACCAGATCGCCGCCGGATAGGGCTTCGCGATACTCGCGGCGGAATTTTTGCAGTTGCCCATCCAGCTTGCTTAATTCCAGTTGCAATTCTGCATCATCCAGACTAGCCATTACTTCGCCTTGCCGGACCGTGTCACCGGCCCTTAGTGCTGCCGATTGCAAAAAGCCGGAAATCGGCGCCGCTACCACCCGCTGAATTTTGCCTTCCAACACGGCATCGGCTGTCAGGTGAAAATCGCCGCGCAGCGTGGCACTGATCAGGACCAGCATCAGCAAGCTCAGTGTGGTCAACTTCAATTTAAACTGCTTCACGCCCAATAAATCCGCTAAACGTTGTTTTAGCTTAATGGCTATTTTTACGCTTAAGGCTTGTTCGTCTAATTTTTTCAAAGCTAGGTAAGGCGCGATCAATGCCAGAGCTTGTTGGCAAAGCCGGACAGTATCATTGTCGAACGGTTGTTCTTCGCTGCGCAGCAAGGTAACCGCGCCGATAAATTCGCCGTCGTGCAGCATCGGCACTGTCAACAATGAGCCATACCCAAATTTGCGAACCACTTCCTGGTGGGCGCGCTGGATACTAAGCGCTTTAGCATCGGGCACCACCACCACGCTGTCCTGTTCAATCGCTTCGTCCATCGCATCGGCGATTTTTTGCAACAGATTGGCGCGCTGGTCGAATTGGGCGTTGTTGGAAATCGCCACTACCTTGCTGTAGTTGTCTTTGAATTCGCCGATCGCTACCCTGTCGCATTTGAGTAAGCGGGTCAGTTCGCTACCCAAGCTGATCAAAACCTCGCTGTAACTATTTTGCTCGAAACAAGCCGCCAACAAGCCGACGACTGAGGTATAAAAGCTGTCCTTATGCTGACGTTGGCTTTGGGCTAAGCGCCACCAATGCACGCTTTGCTCTAGCGCGGCAAACACAGCCTGTCGTCGATCGGTGAGTGCATGCTCAAGCTTCAGCACTATCACGCCCAAAAATAGCGATCCGTCAAACAGCGGCACACCAAAGAAGTCGTAATGGCGCTGGTCCGGCTGCAAGACGTTGGGCACACAGGTCGGTTGATTTTTATCGAGCGTGAGTTTGCAAATAGCGGATAGCTCGCTGGAATCGACAGCGTTTTCCGGCCATTTCGCTAAGGGGCGCAGCTTTTTATTTTCAGCGTCATTCACCATCAGAACGGCCGACTGCGTTTGCGGCACGATTCGGCAGAGGATCTCCAGCCATTGCTGGGCAAATCGATTGCTCATGGCGGTAAAGTTCCCTGGCTGACCAGGCCGGTAGTAACACTTTGCGGACACATCATTAGAAATATGTCGTCGAGATGGGTCGCTATTTCTTGGCTGATCAGGTCTTTCAAATTGTCGGGAATCACTGCAAATTGTTGATGGTTATTCTGTAGATCACTGAGCGCTTTGTAAAATTGAGCGGGTTCGGCAAAGACTTGCTGCGCCAGATAAACCAGATAGGTTTCGTTGCGGTAACTCGGATCGGTGCGCTCGGGATGCAGGTGATGGCCGATGATGTGCGAATACACTTCGGGTAAATGCCATAAGTGCATCAGTTCTGCACCTAATTGGCAATAATCAAAGCCGAACACCAGCCGTTCCTGCTCGTCGATCGGTACGCCCCGTTCCCGGCTGGCGATTAATGCGTCCAGTGCCTGTTCCGGGGCTTTCACAAACATCGCGGCGTGGCCAATTTCCAGCAATAGGCCCAGGGCAAAAAACCGATGGCCGGCGGGCAGGCCAGCCAATTTGGCCAAGCTACGGCAGGCGATACCGCATTCGATAGCATGTAACCAGAACTCTTTTAAGTCCAAAACTGCGCTGGGAATATTGCAAAACGTGCGCATGCATAAATTGCTCAACAGCAAATCATGCAACTGAATGGTGCCTATCAGGCTGATCGCATCGTAGAGATCGTCGGCTTTACGGTTGAAGCCAAAGAAGTTGCTGTTGGCCATGCGGATTATGCGGATTGTCAGCATCGAGTCGGTTTGCAGTGCGGCGACATAATCGCGGATTCTGGCATCCGGTTTATCCAGTAACTGCCTGATTTTCAGGTACACCTCGGGCATCGAAATCTTTTCGGCCAAATCGCAAAGGAACTGTTGCTCGGCTTTCATAGTTGATCAGTTGAACATGAGCTTTTCCATCTCGCTCGCGGTGTTTCGGGCTTGTTCAATGGTGTCGTCCAACTGTTCCCGGTCCAGTTGCAAAATGTCCCAAATTTCTCTGGATACGCGCTGCTCGATCGGGCTCATGTGACCGAATATAGCTTTTTCGGCACATGCGCGTACTAGATGCAACAACGCGGTTTCCCTACGCTGCTCCGGGGCCAAGTCAGGAGTTGGCTGATAATGCACAATATCTTGAAAATGCGCCGGTAAACACCATTGGGCCATCAACTTCGCACCTATCTCGCCGTAATGCATCCCCAACAGCTTTTGTTCAACGATGTGCAGCATTTCCTGGTTATTGCGGGACAAGTCTATGGCGCGCTTTGCCAATTCCGGATGTTTTGCGTAAAGCACCAGATGCCCTATCTCATACAACAAGCCAATCACAAACAAGCGTTCGCTCTTGGGGATTTTGAGCTGGCTTGCCAGCAATCGAGTCAGCACCGCTGAAAACAAACTGAACTGCCAAAATCTTTTCAGCGGCATGATGTCATTGGGCAATTTTAAAGAGGCAATCGCCGAGGTAGCCAGCACTAAGTCATGCAATTGGCCGATACCCAGCATGCTGACCGCCCGACTCAAGCTGTCGATTTTGCCTGGAAAGCCAAAAAAAGCACTGTTGGCAACTCTTAGCACAGCCACGGTTAAGTTGGGATCGCTGGCCACGACCTCGACAAAGTGCTCGATGTCCGAGTTGGGATCGTCTATCAAATTTCTAACTCTCTGATAGACCTCGGGCAAGGAAATCAAGCCTTTGATTTCTTGTAAGGTGTTTTCGATCAGATCTGATTGTGGGCTGATCTTGGCGGGGTTAAGCAATTGCGTCTCTCCAAATTAGACAGTGTTGAAGTCGATTTGAAGTATAGAAGGGAAACTGAATCCTACGGAGCAAGATCGCCGGCACTCCTTTGGAGACGATTAAAGGAATTTTACGCCCGGTCGGGTAACACGCTTGACCGATCGAGTTGTCAATCTACCCAGCCGAGCGCAGTAGCTATACTTCCCATCAGCGCGGCCCGCATTTTGATTTGGGATTGTCCGTGGCAGTCACAGAATAATCCGGGCGAAATCGCTAAACTTAGCCCTATAACTGCAGTCCGGTGCAACCAGCATTCGATGTTCTTCGGTCAACCTGCAAGCTCTGAGGCTTATGAATTCAAAGTCGCACGTAAAACACTATCACGCAAAGCCGATTCTGGAAGAGTTAGAAACCAGGCAGCTGTTTTCCGGCGGCGTCGAAGGGCTATTGACCGAACCGGTCATGGACCCCAATGCGACCTACACAAATGTGACACCCCCTGCCGAAACCCAACAGCCGGTTATGCAAGCTAGCGGCAGCGAAACGACTCGCAATGAAATCGTGTTTGTCGATACCCGCGTCGAGAATTACCAATTACTATTGAATGACATCAAAAGCAGCGATGTCTCGAACCGTAACCTGGAAATTATTACCCTGGATAGCAATCAGGACGGCATTAAACAGATTTCCGGCATTCTGGCGGAGCGCGACAATCTGGATGCGGTGCACATCATCTCCCACGGCAGCGACGGCAGCCTGGATTTGGGTAGCAGCCAGCTCAACTTCGATACCCTTATTCAAAACCAAACGGACATCAGCGCCTGGGGCAATTCGTTCAATCAAAACGGCGACATCCTGCTTTACGGCTGTAATGTCGCGGAAACCCAGTTTGGGCAGAGTTTTGTCGAGTATTTGTCGGGGATTACCAATACCGAAGTGGCTGCATCTGAGGATGCCACCGGCAGTGCGGATTTAGGTGGCGATTGGCAGCTTGAATACCAAACCGGGGCAATTGAAACCCAAGTCGCTATAAGTGCCACAGAGCAAACCGAATGGACCGGTTTGATGGCGGTTACTGCAAATGGCACAGTAAGCTCTGCACAAGCCACGAATGTCAGCAGTTTAACCTGGCAGCATACCGTTGCAGACGGTTCCAATCGCGCCTTGTTCGTCACGCTGGCGATTGACGGTGCGGGTGCCGGCGTGAATAGCGTCACCTACGGTGGAGTCGCTTTGACCAAAGTCGGACGAACGGTGGGAAACCACGCCGTTGAAATCTGGCAACTGGTCAATCCAACCGTTGGCACTGCCGATGTGGTGGTGAGTCTTGGTGCAACGACGCACATCAAAGGTGGTGCAGTTACGTACAACGGCGTCAATCAATCGACGCCTACCGGAACCTATGCCAGCGCCAGTGGTACCGGCACTACAGCAAGTGTGAATGTGAGCAGCGCTACGGGTGATTTGGTTCTCGATATTACTAACTGGAATACTAACCCTAGTGGCTACACAATTGGGGCAGGTCAAACGGCCACATGGAATCTGACCAATACCAACCACCGTGGCGTTTCCACGACTGAAGCCGGTGCTGCAACGGTTACCATGAGCAGCAGTGTATGGTTATCAAATCAATGGGAAATGGGTGCGATCTCCATTAAAGCCGCCCCAGTCGCACCCGTAGTAACGACCACCGGCACTACGCTGTCTTACACCGAAAATGCCGCCGCCACTGCCGTCGATAGCGCAATCACGGTCAGCGATGCCGACAGCACTAACCTCGCCGGCGCCACGATCAGTATTTCATCGGGTTTTGTATCGGGCCAGGATACGCTGAACTTTACCAATCAGAACGGCATCACCGGCAGTTGGAACAGTATAACCGGCGTTTTGACGTTGACCGGCAGCGCTACGGTAGCAAATTACCAGACCGCACTGCGTAGCATCACTTACGTCAACAGCTCTGATAACCCCAGCACTACTACGCGCACCGTATCTTTTGTAGTCAACGATGGTGCACTCAATAGCACCACCAAAACGCGCAACATTACCGTGATCGCAGTCAACGACGCCCCAGTACCACACGCAGACAGTATATCCGGTAACGAAGATACTACGATCACTGGTAATGTGTTGTCGAATGACACCGATGCAGATAACAATCCTTTGACGGCTACTCTGGTATCCGGTCCGGCAAATGCTAGCTCTTTCACACTGAATGCGAATGGTTCTTTCAGTTACACGCCCACTGCCAATTGGTCAGGTACTGACAGTTTTAGTTATTTAGTCAACGATGGCTCGAGTTCAATCCTCCATTATTGGGCCTTGGAGGGAAATGCCGTCGATACAGTAGGTGGCGCCAACGGCAGCTTAATGAACAATCCCACGACCATCACCGGTGTATCGGGAAACGCCCTGCAGTTTGATGGCAGCGATTATGTGGCCCTACCGGATGTCACTTATCCCAGCAATTTCACGCTGTCGTTCTATTTCAAAGTTAGCGATAACAGCGGTACGGGCATACAGTACCTCTACTCACATGGCGCACCTGGCAGCACGAACGCCGTCCAAGTCGCCATCATTGAGTCTAGCTACGCAGAAACTTCACGGCGCAACCATCTTGTCACATCATTCATCGATGCAAATGACGATCCCTTTGGCGGGCAATTATTCACCGACGTCAGTGGTTTAATGGGCGATGGCCAGTGGCATTTATACACAGCCACGGTAACCGCCGGTGTTGGAACCAAGGTGTATGTAGACGGTGCGTTGCGGGCCTCGAATGCAACCGGAGGTAATGGCATCAATCCGACTGGCACTGCGGTGATTGGTGGACGATCCGATTTGGCGGCAGATCGATTCCTTAATGCGAATGGCGGTATGGATAGCGTGACTCTCTACAACCAGGCGCTTAGTGCCAGCGAAGTGTCCGGATTGTTGACCAACCCGCCTCAGGCAACCGCGACGATTACCGTAAATCCTGTCAACGATGCCCCCAACGATCTCTACGCTATTAACGGCGTCGCCGAATCCAGTCTGATCGGCGTTTATGGATTTACCAACCCAAGCAATCTAGGCCTCGACTCCGCCGGCAACAGTGCGCCGATGACCTTATACGGCAATCCGGGCCAGACCACGGGTCCCAGCGGCTCCGGCGCACTTGATCTGGCGGGCGGAGCATCCGGCCAGTATGGCGATATTGTCGGGATTACCACCGGCGGCGCGATGACCTTTGCTGCTTCGGTAAGGTTCGATAGCACCGGCGATTGGCAGCGTGTTTTTGATTTCGGACAAGCCTATAGCACCGAAATTGGCAACGTCTATGTCGGTCGGGAATGGAACACCAACAACCTGACGTTTACCATCGAAAAAAATGGCGTGTACGCCTATCGCGCCACCGCCAGCAACGCCATCAGCAATGGCTCATGGCTACATTTTGCGGCCACGGTGGATGCTACAGGCAACATGAAGCTATATATAGATGGCAATTTGGCCGCATCCACAACTGGCGTGGCGCTGGAAACGGGTGTTCGCACGAACAATTTCATAGGCAAATCTCACTGGCCCGATGCGGCATTTGACGGCGCTATCGACAATTTTGTCATCGCCAATGGCGTGATGAGCGCATCTGAAGTGGCGGCGCTGTATCAACAATCAACAGGGTTTTCAGTCGCCGAGAACGCTGCTATCGGCACTGTAGTGGGCACAGTGGTGGGCTTCGACGTCGACGCCAACGCCAATCCCACTTACAGCCTAACCGACAGCGCTGGTGGGCGCTTTGCTATCAACGCAACCAATGGCACCCTGACGGTGGCCGATGGCTCGTTATTGAATTACGAGGCAGCTACCAGCCATTCCATTACCGCTCAGATAACCGACTCGCTGGGCAATACCTACAGTGAGACATTGACGGTAGCGCTTACTAATCTTGTCGATCAACCCTTGCAGACAATTCCGCTGTCGATACAAGAGGGGAATGAAGACAATGCGTTGGTTTTCAACACTGCTGGTGGCAACGCGATCTCGATCAACGACATATTCCGTACCAACTTGCCGCTGCAGGTCAATCTGCAAGTCAACCATGGCGCACTAACCCTATCTCAGACTACGGGGCTTTCGATACTCGGCGGCAGCAACGGCAGCGCGTTTATGACAATTCTAGGCACTGAAGCCGCCATCAACGCGGCTCTCCAAGGTCTATCCTACGTGCCAAACGCCGATTACCAGGGCACCGATTCGCTGACCATCACCACATCGCTGGTAGCTAGTCTCGAAGGGCACTATACGTTCGAAAATGGCAATGTACTGGATCAGAGCGTTGGCGCTTCGCAGAACGGCGCTCTGGTTGGAAACGCTAGAATCGTGAACGACCCAGCGCGGGGTGAGGTTTTGAGCCTCGATGGGAATAGAGACTATGTCGAAATCACCGGACAATTCGGTAACCCAACCAATGTCACTCTTGCCGCCTGGGTGAAAAGCGCCGCCTATAACACCGATGAAGTCATATCCTTGGGCGACAATATTGCATTGCGAATTGGATCGGCGGGGCAACTTACTTATTTTTATTATGACGCCACCGGGCTCAAGCTTGTTAACACGTCGACATACCTCAACAGCGACTGGAATCATGTCGCTCTTACCTTTGACGACAGCGCTAATACAATCAGCGTCTATTTGAACGGTACCTTAGTTGACTCGAGAGCCGCACCGAATTCCATCCTTTATGCGCGGGGGTCAAACACGCTGATTGGCGCACATGGTTTCGGCGAAACAGGGTTCGACTTCAACGGATTGATCGACGATGCCCGCGTCTACAACCGAGCCCTCGCCGCCGATGAAATCGCCGCTTTGGCAGCCAATCAAACAACGGTAACTGGCAGTGTGGCGATTCAAGTCAACCCGGTCGACGATGCACCGACGTTCTCAAGTCTGAACGGCAATCCGACTTACGTTGAAAACGGTCCTGCCGTGCTGCTGGACATTGATGTAACTATCAGCGACACAGAGCTGGATGCCCTCAATGGTGGCTTGGGCAATTATGCCGGCGCGAGCCTAACGTTACTACGCAATGGCGGTGCGAACGGCGAAGACCTGCTGGGTTTTGTTGATGGCAATGGCATTACCCGCTCGGGCGGCAATTTAATCAAAAACGGACAAGTGCTCGCCACCTTCGATACCACGACCACAGCGGGTCAATTGCTTGTGACATTCACCGCTGCGAACGGTGAAATTCCGACTTCTGCCGATGTGGACAACATTCTGCGGCAGATCAGCTATGCCAACAGTAGTGACGCTCCGCCTGCCAGCATTCAAATGAACTGGACCTTCAGTGACGGCAACACAGGCACACAGGGCAGCGGCGGAGCCTTAACAACTGCCGGCAGCATTACGGTGTCCATTACTACCGCCAATGACGCCCCTGTGTTCAGCCAACTTAATAACAGCGTCAACTACTCCGAAGGCAGTTACGGGGTGGTGTTGGATGCAGATGTCACCATCTTCGATGCCGAACTATCGGGTATTAATAATTTTAGCGGTGCCACCCTGACGCTTGCCCGCCATGGCGGAGCCGACTCCGATGACGCTTTAGCTTTTGATGGCACCATCGTTACGGTAAGCGGCGCAAATGTTTATGTCAGTGGCGTATTAATTGGCAGTTACACCTTCACCGGCGGAGAGATGAACATCACCTTTGCTGCAAACGCCACTCAGGCGCGGGTGAATAGCTTGTTGCAGAATACTGTTTACTGGAACTGGAGCGACAATCCGCCCGTTAGCGTGCAAATCGATTGGACGTTCAGTGACGCTAATAGCACCGCCCAAGGTTCTGGCGGTGCATTGACGGCAACGGGCATCACAACTGTGAACATCACCGGCGTTAACGACGCGCCCAGCGGTACGGATAAAACGCTGACCATTGAGGAAGACTCGACCTATACCTTAACTGCCGCGGACTTCGGTTCTAGTGACACCGATGGCAACAATTTTGCTCGGGTCTGGATTACCAGTCTGCCTGCTCAGGGAGAATTGCTTTTCAATGGTGCCACATTTGCAGTCAATAACTGGGTGGTGAAAAGTGATCTTGATTTAGGGTTGTTGACGTTCAAGCCAGCGTCCAATGCAAATGGCAGCAGCTACACCAGTTTTACATTCCAGGTTCAAGATGACGGCGGTACGGCTAACGGTGGACTGGATCGTGATCCGTCCAGTAATACGATTACCTTCAATGTCAACGCTGTTAACGATGCACCGGTTTTATCAGGCATAGAAACGACTCCGTTGGCTTACAGTGAAAACGACCCCGCCAAAGCCGTGAGCAGTACTTTGGTTTTAACTGACGTCGACAATACAACGATCAACTCTGCGACGGTACAATTATCAAGCGGTTACATCCAGTTAGAAGACAGGCTCACTTTTACCAATACCGCGAATATAACCGGCACCTGGGATTCAAGCACAGGCACGATGACTTTAACCGGTGTGGCATCTTTGGCGGAGTATCAGGCGGCGTTACGTTCTGTTGCCTATGAAAATTTTAGTGAGCAGTCCACCGAAGGTTATTTGACCGTATTAATTAAGGTAAACAATGACTTGACATCGAATACCGTTGCCCGCGATATTTACATTACAACGATTAACGATGCGCCTGTCTTGAATAGCGCGAGTTTGACTGTTAGCGAAGGTCAAACTGTCACCGTGAGTGCGACTAATTTCAGCGTCTCCGACCCGGAGAGCCTTAGCTTCACCTATAGCGTGAGCAATGTCAGCGGCGGTTACTTCCAATTGAGCACGGCGACCGGTACACCGGTTACCAGCTTTACCAGCGATCAGCTGGCGGCCAATCACGTCCAATTCGTCCACGACGACAACGAAGCCGCCCCGAGCTTCAGCGTGACCGTCAATGATGGAGCGCTAAGTTCCAACACCTTGGCGGCAACGATTAACTTCACGGCGGTCAACGATGCTCCTTTCATCAGCAGTGCATCATTGACTTTGAACGAAGGTCAAACCGTGACGCTATCGGCTGCCAATTTCGGCGTAACTGATCCTGACAACAGCAGTTTCTCCTACACGGTCAGCAGCGTCAGCGGCGGTTACTTCCAGCTTAGCAGCAATCCTGGCGTCAGCGTCACCAGTTTCAGTACGGCTCAACTTGCCGCTAATCAAGTCCAGTTCGTCGATGACGGCAACGAAGTTGCACCGAGTTTAAGCGTGACCGTCAGTGATGGAGCGCTAAGTTCCAATACCCTGACGGCGACGATTAACTACACCGCTGTCAATGACGCGCCGCTGCTGGATAACACCGGCACGATGACGTTGACATTGATTACCGAAGATCAAATCAATAACAGCGGCAATACGGTCGCTGACCTTCTGGCCAGCGCGGGCGGGAATAGGGTTACAGATGTGGATAGTGGCGCAGTCGAAGGGATTGCCATCACGGCCACAACGGTGGGTTACGGTAAGTGGCAGTATTCATTGGATGGCGGTGCAAACTGGTTGGATGTCGGCACGGTTTCCAATACCTCGGCATTGCTGTTGCGAGCAACCGATTCGATACGCTTTCTGCCGCAATACGAAAATGGCTCGACGCCCACTTTTACCTTTCGCGCCTGGGATCAAACCAGTGGCCTAGCCGGCAATAAGGTCAGCACCGCCAGCAACGGTGGAACCACGGCATTTAGCGCAGCAACAGAAACGGCCTCTATCGTGGTGACAGATGTCAACGATGCGCCGGTACTGTTTGCGATGCAAACCCCGGTTTTACAATCCGTCAATGAAGACGCGGGGGTGCCGGTCGGCGCGGTGGGTACTTTAGTCTCGTCATTGGTGGATTTTCAATTGCCGGGCGGGCAAGTCGACAATGTCGGCGATGATGATATTGGTGCGGTATTGGGTATTGCTTTAGTTGGTGCTGATGCCTCCAATGGTACTTGGTATTACACCACCAATGGCGGCACGAACTGGTCAGCACTGGGAACAGTGAGTGATGCCAATGCTTTGTTACTGAAAGCCGATGCCAACAGCCGCGTTTATTTTGCGCCCGATAGCAACTTTAACGGCACAGTCACCACAGCATTGACATTTCGGGCTTGGGATCAATCGGCGGGCACCGCCGGCAGTACGGCGGATACATCCAATAATGGCGGCACTACCGCATTCAGTTCCACTAGCGATACCGCTGCTATTACCGTGAATGCTGTCAATGATGCGCCCGTCCTGAACACCGCAACGTTGACTTTGAACGAAGGTGAAACTATCAGTTTGTCGGCAGCTAATTTCAGTGTCACTGATGTCGACAATAGCAGTTTTGCCGTCACGGTAAGCAATGTTACAGGCGGCTTTTTCCAATTATCGACAAACAACGGTGTTGCCATCACCAGTTTTACTAGTAGCCAATTAGGTAATGGCTTGGTGCAATTTGTCGATGATGGCAATGAGGTGGCGCCGAGCTTCGATGCGAAGGTGGGTGACGGTACTCTTGACTCCAACACCGTGGCTGCGACCATCCTTTATACGGGCATCAACGATAATGCCCCGGTGATCAACTCCGGCAGCACCGCCAGCATCGCTGAAAACAGTGCCACAAGCACCGTGGTCTATACCGCCAGCGGCAGCGATGCCGACGGCAACATTGTGACTTGGAGTTTGAGCGGCACCGATGCCGGGTTATTGAACATCGACGCCAACAGCGGCGCTGTCACGCTGAAGGCTGCAGCGGATTACGAAACCAAAGCCAGCTACAGTTTCAACGTAGTGGCCAGTGACGGGACCTTAAGCAGCAGTCAAGCCGTGACCTTGAGTGTCAGTAACCTCAATGACAACGCTGTCGTCGGTCCGACAGATAGCAATACCAGTCTCAATAGCGTGGCTGAAAACGCCGCCAACGGCACGGTGGTAGGCATCACTGCCCTAGCTACCGACGCCGATAGCGGTGCCACCATCAGCTACAGCCTAAGCGACACTGCCGGCGGCCGTTTTGCTATCGATAGCACCACCGGGGTAATCACCGTTGCCAACGGCAGTCTGCTGGATTATGAAACTGCCACCAACCAAAACATCACCGTACTGGCGACCAGCTCCGACGGTTCCAGTAACAGCCAAAGCTTCAGTATTGCTGTCACCAATCTCAATGACAATCCGGTCAGCGCGATCAGCGACAGTAACACTGGCTTCAACAGCGTCAATGAAAACGCTGCCACCGGCACCGTGGTGGGGTTCACTGCCTTGGCTACTGATGCGGACGTAGGCGCCACCGTAAGCTACAGTCTGAGCAACAACGCCGGCGGCCGCTTCGCCATCAACAGTACAACAGGGGTTGTCACTGTCGCCGACGGTAGTTTGCTGGATTATGAAACCGCCACCAGCCATGACATCACCGTACTGGCGACCAGCAGTGACGGTTCGACCAACAGCCAAACTTTCAGCATTGCTGTGACCAATGTCAACGACAATCCGGTCTCGGTAGTCAGTGACAGCAACGCTGCAGCGAACAGTGTGGCCGAGAACGCTGCCACTGGCACCGTGGTGGGCATCACCGCCCTGGCGACCGACGCCGATGCGGGTGCCACCATCACCTACAGTCTGACCGACACTGCAGGCGGCCGCTTCGCCATCGACAGCAGCACGGGCATCGTTACCGTCGCCGGCGGCAGCTTGCTGGATTACGAAAGCGCCACCAGCCACAGCATCACGGTGCTGGCGACCAGTTCGGATGGTTCTACGAACAGCCAAAGCTTCACGGTCAATCTCAGCAACTTGAACGACAATCCGGTCAGCACCATCACCGACAGCAACGCCACCGCCAACAGTGTGGCGGAGAACGCCGCCAACGGCACCGTAGTTGGCATTACCGCCGCAGCGAGCGATGCCGACAGCGGCGCGACGATCAGCTACAGCCTTAGCGACGATGCCGGTGGCCGCTTTGCCATCGACAGCAGCACGGGCGTGGTCACTGTGGCCGACGGCAGTCTGCTGGATTACGAAAGCGCCACCAGCCATAGCATCACGGTGCTGACGACCAGCTCAGATGGTGCGACCAATAGCCAAAGCTTTACCATCAACGTCAACAATCTGAACGACAACGCCCCGGTGCTTGGCGGGCTTACATTAACAATACTCGAGGGGCAAGCGACTACATTGTCTGCGGCCAATTTCGACGTCAATGATCCGGATACCAGCAGTTTTACCTACTATCTAAGCGACGTGACCGGCGGTTACTTCCAACTGAGCACTGCAATCGGCAACCCGATTATGAGCTTCACAAGTAGCCAACTTACTGCCAATCTGGTGCAGTTCGTCGACAACGGCGATAAATTAGCCCCCAGCTTCAAGGTAATGGTCAGTGATGGTGAGTTTGTCTCCAATATGCTGGTGACCAGCATTAACTACGTGGCAGCTAACGATACGACAAGTGCATTACAAAACATTATTGCTTTCAACCAAACCAACGGTTTAAACGATAAAAATCAGGCAGACAATACCCACGCGAATAGCGCGCCCCAGCATCCCACGCAAACTGACCAATTTGAAGTTATTATCGATTTAAACGCTTACATCGATAACTTGACGAGTGAAGCAAGCAAAGAAAACATGGCAAAGGAAGGCGACTTTATCTTAGAACCAGGGGTTTGGGTAAACGATGGCAGCAATACCAAGTTATCCGGGCTCTTGGACAACAACAATAACGCAGAGCAACGTAGCGAAAGCAACCGGAAGTATCACGTCCAAACCACAATCCCAGCGGTTGAGTCATATACTATTGATAGTGAGACCGAGCTAACCGAGCAGGAGGAAATGGAGTTTTGGAATCGATTGGAAACCATTCGGAAGCAAATGAGCGCGCCAGAGGTGCTTGCTGATGCGAGTCCAGTGAATATTAAAGTCATCTTGGGTACCAGCGCGGGCCTTACTGCCGGATTCGTTAGCTGGATCTTGCGTGCCGGGTCGTTAATGGCAAGTTTTATGTCGACTGTACCCTTGCTCAGACGCTTCGACCCGTTGCCGATAATGCGGTCAGCCAAGAAATCCACTCCGGCAAAAAATGCGGAATCTCCTAAGCTCGATACAAAATCATCGGATTCTGAACCCACCAAATAATGATCAAAAACGCAACTAATGGGTGTTTATCCAATAATTTGGTATCGCACATCTTAGTATCATGGACACACTAAAAAAGACTGTTGGAGTTTTGTTGCCGGCAATGCGTATCAGCCTGGCCCTGGTCTTACTAACTATTTGCTTAATATTTAGCGCCGAAATGTTAGGTTTTATGCCCGACAAATCAAAGTTCATGCTGGAGTCGCGCAAGCAGGTCAGTGAAGCGCTAGCTATTCAATTTTCCACCATCGCCCCTGATCAAGATCCACGCAAAATCGAGAAAATGCTAAATTCGCTGATCAGACGGAACCCGGAGATCCTGTCAGCAGGAATCAGGTTGCAAAACGGTCAGTTAATTTTTCAAATAGGCGAGCATATTAAAGAATGGGCGGATTACGATAGCCAAAAATCCACGTCCACGCACTTGGTCGTTCCGATGTTTCGCGATTCCGAGAAATGGGGCGATATTGAATTTAAATTCGTGCCAATTGCCGGGGAATCCGCCGCCGACTTTCTTGAGCATCCCAGTTTTAAAATGGCGATATTCATTTTGGTTATCGGTTTTTTTATTTACCTGGCATTCATACTCAGAACCTTAAAAATGCTCGATCCCAGCGCGGTTATCCCGGATCGGGTAAATGCAGCTTTTGACACCTTAGCGGAAGGCGTCATTATTATTGATGAGCAAGAGCAAATTGTTTTAGCCAATAACGCGTTTCTGCAAAAAATCGCCAGTTCGATGGCTGCTTTGATGGGAAAAAAGGCGTCTAAATTGACCTGGAAAAGCGCCGACGACTCAAGTGCTGATCTTTATCTGCCCTGGCAAACCGTTTTGAAAACCGGCAAAAGTTCTGTTGGCGCCCATTTGAAATTAATTAGCCCTAATCAGGAGATATTTAAATTTGTAATCAATGCATCGCCTATTTCTGGTGGCAACGAGGCCACCCAAGGTGTCTTGATCACTCTCGATGACATTACCGAAATAGAAGAACGCAATACCAAGTTGCAAAGCATGGTCAGCAAATTGGAGGAAAGTCAGGCGGAAGTTAAAGAGCAAAACAAGGAATTACACTTTCTGGCGACCAGAGATTCTTTAACCGGTTGTTTAAACCGGCGAGCATTTAACGATCTGTTTGCAAAAGCGTTCGCCGATGCATTGCAACATAATTCGGAACTGTCATGCATCATGGTCGACATCGATCATTTCAAACTGGTTAACGATAACTACGGTCATGCTACCGGCGACGTGATCATCAAATTGCTAGCCGAAATTTTAACCACCAACACCCGCAAAGTCGATTTGGTTGGCCGCTATGGTGGCGAAGAGTTTTGCCTTGTGCTACCCGGATTGAGCGTTGATGAGGCCATTACGGTGGCTGAGCGTATCCGCTTGCGCATCAAATCCGAATCGACCGCGCGTTACGAGACCGGGCCATGGGTCACGGCCAGCTTGGGTGTCGCCAGCATCTTTGACCAACCTGAAGACCCTGGCGAACTCAATAAATTTGCCGATGAAGCGCTCTATGTGGCCAAAGAATCCGGCCGAAACCGAGTGGTGCGCTGGCAACGGCAAAACGAATTTGCAGAAAAAGTTAAACCTGACGCCAGGCCCGCCGAGCATAATCAGCCTGCAACACCAACAGTTGCTGAGATGGAAGACAGCAAAGTGTCGATGTTGCAGTTGCGGGTCGATGAACTCGAACAAATAGCCTCGCAAATTTCAACTGAACTGGACTATTCCAAACACTACGACACGCTTACCGGCTTACCGAATCAAGTGTTGTTTTACGACAGGGTCAATCAAGTCGTAGAAAGAGGTCATCGATACAGCCATTTAGCAGCCATATTTGTCATCGATATCGGTATGTTCGGCATGATTAACGCCACCCTAGGGCGGGCGGTCGGCGATAACGTTTTGAAAGAAATCGCCGACCGCTTGAACGTTACTTTCAGAAAAAGCGATGACATATCGCGTTTGACACTTTCCCGCATAGGCGGCGATGTATTTGCGGTACTGATTCCTGAATTATCGAACAAAGAAGCGGTCACTTGGATGGTCGAGCGGCTGATGGATGCTTTGGCGGCTCCTGTCGAGATTGAGGGCAACACTATCTATATTACTGCTCACATCGGCATCAGCGTTTACCCGTCAGACGCCAATACGGTTGACGACTTAATCAACAATGCCATCACTGCGAAAACTTTTTGTAAAAAATCAAGCGCTGAAACCAGCTTTCAATTTTTTGATAACCAGATGCAAGACTTGTCGATCAAGCATTTGCACTTGGATAAAGAACTTCGCAGAGCCATTCAGAATCAAGAGTGGGAGCTGTTTTACCAACCGAAGCTGGACATTGCTTCTAAAGCCATTGTCGGGGTAGAGGCCTTGATCCGTTGGCGCCACCCAAGCAGGGGCTTGCTGACACCTTTTGAGTTTATCGATTTCGCCGAGCAACGCGGCTTGATTGTTGCCCTAGGCGAATGGGTGATCCGAACGGCCTGCCAACAACTGAAGCAGTGGGAGGATTTGGGCTTTGTGGATCGTAAAATTGCCGTCAATTTATCGGCTGTGCAATTGAAGCAGGAGGATTTTGTAGAAAAAGTTTTTGCCATCATCGCGGAGCACCAGATTGCCCCAAGACAACTGGAACTGGAAGTGACGGAAACGACCTTGATGAATAATTTCCAGGCCGCACTGACGGCGTTAAAACGCCTCAGCAGCCGAGGCATTGCCATATCAATCGACGATTTCGGCACTGGCTATTCGTCTTTAAGCTATCTGAAAAACCTGCCGGTGGATAACTTAAAGATCGATAGATCGTTCATCATCGATATTTGTCATGACGACAATGATCAAAAAATCGTCAAGATGTTAATCAACATTGCGCATTCCATGAACATGAGTGTGATTGCCGAAGGCGTGGAAACCCAGGGCCAGTTTGATATTTTGGCTGCGTACGGTTGCGATGAAATTCAGGGATATTTGCTCAGCAAACCCATCCCCGCCGCAGAGATTATAAAGATGTTCAGCAAAGCCGACACTTAAGTTACTGGTTAACAGGCACTTCTCATTTGCGTCCGTCCTTTATGACCAACAAACGCGGTTGCCAAGAAAACAACCATCCGGACTCTAATCAGCTCTACTTAAAAAATCACATTTTGCCAAAACTTAGCCATGAAAATATAACAACTTCTCCGCCTATCGTCCAAGCAGGGATTTACGTGGTAAGCTTTGCTAGGTGACCTGTTTTACGGTCAGTTCCGTTCCCTAAAACAGCAAGGCAGCTATCAAAATACAACGGTTATCAAAGCCAACTTTGTCAGTAACCATGAAAGACGTGTGTCACTGCTGTAATTTATTTAGCGCCAACCATCCCGACCTTAAACATTAACAATGGCAAAAAAGGCCGCAGAATCCCAATAAAATGAAATTTAGAGTTTTTCTACAAAAACTATCCAGCCCGCGAGTTAGACGACGGTTAAAAATTGGCCTTTCATTGTGGGGTGTGGCAATTACAATTAGCCTAATCTTTAAATTTGCTTATGATATTGGCTACTTTAAGGCGCAATCATTAATAAATGATAAAAACTCGGCAACACCTAACGTTACCCAAGTGGTGACAATTGAATCAGCTCAACGGATAGTGTCTGGGGCATTAAAAGAAGATCCTGGCAATCCAAAAACAATTGTGATGCAGGTTATTGATAATAATCCGAAGCTGGCGACTATTATTATCGAGAACAATAAGCAAAGAAAGATCGGCTGGATTATCGAGATGCGTTTGTTTTTTACTGGCGATCTTTTTAATGACAATGGTTATAACTTAACCGAATCTATTCAACATCAGCACAATATCACTAGAAGCGAGAATTGATTAGTGGTAAGCGCTTATATATCAGATTAATAGCTAGCTTAAGTTAGGCCGGCACCGGTTGTTATTAAGGAACATAGAGAAAGAGCTTTTTGTTTTTATTCCAGCTTTCATCAGTAACGGTCCTGCGAAAAAATTAGTTTCCCACTTCTGGTCACGCGGGAAACTAAGACAGTATCTCAAGTTTCAATGAACTAACATTCGTTCAGCTGTAAGACTCAGACGAGATTTTTGCATAACCAGATTGAAAATGGTTAGTGAAAAAGCTAAACCTTCAGTTTTCTTTGCCCAATAAATCCGACTAGAGCGCTGCCAAATAACCAAGCTGCACCTGGAATAGGCACTTGAGAGACAGTGATGGTGTTGCCATTAATACTGAAGAGCATGTTTGCGGAACTGAAGGTGACTTTGTAGTCCGCGTGATCAAGCACAGGATTGACGAAGCCGGTAGGTGCTGAAAAGCTGTCGCTAGCATTGGTTCCAGCTTCTGCCTCAGCAGGGTCCAGGCGGAAATCAGCAATTAGAAACTGGTAATCACCCGGTGTCTTCACGGTAACGTCATACCAAGCATCGCGGCGAAAATGCACAGAACCGTCTACCGATGTCTCGCTCTGTAGGCGCGTGGTGCGTGTCAATGGACTGCTTGCAGGAGTATATCCATTGAAGTAGTTGCTTGTGTCATTGCAGTTATTTGCGACATCATCACAACGGAAAATGGCCTCACTGGCTTTTATGGTGCCGCTATCGTGATAAAAGTACGTATCTGAATCAAGCCAAGTAAATTGGCCGTCCCCATTGATGTCTTGCGTGTAATAGCCCGCAGTATTTATGTTGCTTTGTGAGGCTTCATAGGCGGCTACATCGACATTGAAGCTGCCGGTGCCGAGTATTTTGAATTTCCAGGCATCGAAGGTGGTGCCGCTGGAATTTTTATACAGTGTGCCGTTAATTGTCAGAGAGTTGGCCGCTTCGGCAGTAGACATATGGATACTACTAAACAGTGCGGCGGCGACGAGGGTTTTTAGAAAGGGATTCATGTCATGTCCTTTTACCAGTCATAAACCAAAAAGGCGAAGCCGACGCTTCGCCTTGTGTCTTCATTAAGCGCTGATGCCTGCTCTGCGGCGACCAAAGCCTATCATGCCGGCAACTGCTGTACCAAATAGCCACACTGCACCTGGGACAGGAACAGCTGCTACGGATATGCTGGCTTTGTAAAACTCGTTAGAATTGTCCGCACCATTGCCGCCAATCCACAAGAAGTATTTTCCTGCCGCCAAATTATCGAAAGTTTTGCTAACTGAACCGCCGTCAGTCGTGGTTGAGGCGTATCCAATGAAATCTAAGCCTCTCATTGCCAGAGGCAATTGGTCTGGATTAAAAGACAAGGAGTTAGGGTTATATGAGGCATGATTTGGGTTGCTGACGTTGCCGATAGGGGAGGATGGCGCATCTGGGTTTGCATTCCAAGCTTGGTGCTTGTTACCGTGCGTAGTGCTACCCCAACCGCTAAACAGGCTAAAGCCGGGTGCAAACGTTGAATTCAGGCTGCTGTCCGCTTCCACAGTAATGCTCAAGTTACCTGCAACGTCCAGATCAATCAAGCCGTAGTCCAAAGCGTTACCCCAACTAGAGCTTGATTTCCATCTGTTACCGGTAGATTCCAAAACGAAATTTTGGGCCACACCGGCCTTCGTTTTGGCGTCGGCGGCTGAGACTTCGTAAACATCGTTATAATGGTGGATATTCGCCAACCAAGTGGTGGGTAAATTGGCAATATAACCCTTGTCGACTGGTGATCCTCCTGTCCAACTACCAGTTGTAATGGTCCCAGTTCCGTTCACGTTAGGTGCTTGACCTCCTGATGCATCAATATGATAAGACACATGCGCTTGTGCCGCCCCTGCACCCAATAATGAAGCCGCAACAGCGCCTGCAATAGCCAGTTTTTTGAATTGAAACATTGTATTCATTCCTAATTGGTTTGGTTAAATGTGTGTCTCTCGTGCTTAAGAGAGTAACCCGGCTATCTTGTTAGGATTCAAGACCCGTGGCTTTCCGAACCCGCTTCGCAACGGGAGTGGCCGGTTAGCAACCCGGTATCGAATATGCAGCCAGTTTTTAACGAGAGCTATTCGGAGTTGCTAGTCGATACAACGCAAAAGGTGTGCCGCTTTAGATTCGTTGAAATACGGGCTGTTGGAGGGGGCATTAAGAAGGGCTATCAAAAATATCGCGTCATTTGCCATGCTTGACTACGCCAAATAACCGATTTATGAAACTTAGTGTATTGTAAGCGCCCATCCCTACCATA
>MSXO01000046.1 GCA_002083615.1 Proteobacteria bacterium ST_bin11
CTGGACAATGGGGTCCACTTTATAGGGAGGTTTTTCTAAGCTGTGTTCAAATTAAAAAAAGTGCTTCTATCTTGCCTCCGATTGATTTCCGTTTCTTGCTAAAGCACTGCATTTACAGGCTTAGCAATCCTACAAATTGCCAAGCTAGCCTGTTTTAAGCGAAAATGCCCGGTTTTACGATTCGGTGCGGACGTTGTTTTTCCCCTGGTTTTGCGAAACCGGTGGTGGATGGGACGTGGATGCGGCGAGTTTAGCTTGGAGAACAATTGGATACAGAAGGCGGGTTAGGGGCCCATAAGTTCACCTCAGAGACGACCAAGACGCATTGGGGAATCCTGGTTTAGCTTTGGCTTGGCTGATGGCTATAACCCCTCCAACTCAAAAGAATAGAAATCAGTTTTTGCACCGGTTCTAACCAGACTTTTGGAGCGCAGTATTTTCTGAAATGTTGCTGAACACCAGCCCCAAATCTCGTGTTTTGTTCGCCTAGAATTGCATGATTAGCGTTTACTGCTGCATTTTTATAGTTAGCAGGCGAATAGACATTGGATTTACAGGTAGGGAAATAAAAAAATCGGTTCATTCTTTCTTGAGATACCCTGCCGGTTTGGATGGGTATGTACTAGGGAGGAGCGTATTAAGAAAAATCCGATTGAATGCGTAATTGCCTCAAATACTGTTGATACTGAAACCTTAGCCTTAACAAGATAAACTGCTTAAAAATGAAACTCCAGAATGAGAAGGTGCAATAAGCTGACGCACATGCATCCCGGTAAATAAAACTATAAGCCAAATCGATTCGCCAACAGTTATGCCCACAAATTCAAGACACATCCAGTTGATGGATACCACGCTGCGCGATGGCGAGCAAACTCAAGGTGTAGCCTTTACACCGATGGAAAAAGTCAGTATCGCTAAGGCTTTGTTGCAGTTTTTGCGCGTTGACCGCATTGAAGTGGCGTCGGCGCGGGTTTCGGAAGGTGAGAAAGAAGCCGTCAGCCTGATCAATCAATGGGCGCGGCAGGAAGGTTTTGCCGAATGCGTAGAAGTGCTGGGCTTTGTCGATCATACCCGTAGCGTGGATTGGATCAAATCGACCGGCGGCAGTGTGATCAACTTATTGGCCAAGGGCAGTGAAAAACACTGCCGCGAGCAACTGGGCAAAACCCTGGAGCAACATAGCGCCGATGTCCTGCAAACCATCGCTTACGCCCATGAGCAAGGCCTGAAGATCAATGTCTATCTGGAAGACTGGTCCAATGGCTACAAAGATAGCCGCGATTATGTCTACGGCCTGATGGACCGCTTGCTACATAGTCCGATTAGCCATTTCATGTTGCCTGATACCTTGGGGGTGATGGCGCCGGAGGACGTGTTCAGCAGCTTTAGCGATATGTGCCAACGCTATCCGACACAGCAGTTTGATTTCCATCCGCACAACGATTATGGCTTGGCGACCGCCAATGTGATGGCAGCGGTGCGCGCTGGCGTCAGTGCCGTGCATTGCACTGTTAACTGCCTGGGCGAGCGCGCCGGCAACGCCTCCATTGCCGAAGTAGCGGTGGTGCTGCGCGATAAAATGGCCATGGAATTGTCCGTAGACGAAAGCCATTTGGCACGCATTAGCGAGATGGTGGAAAATTTTTCCGGCAAGCGGATTGCGGCCAATGCGCCTATCGTCGGTGCGGACGTATTCACGCAAACCGCCGGTATTCACGCGGATGGCGATCACAAAGGTGGCTTGTATAAAACCAAACTGGGGCCAGAGCGGTTTTCTCGCATCCGCAGCTACGCTTTGGGCAAGATGAGTGGCAAAGCCTCTCTGAAAAAGAATCTAGAGCAGTTGGAATTGGATCTGTCGGAAGACGATCAGAAGAAGGTCTTGGCTCGCATTGTCAGTATCGGCGACTCCAAGCAAACCATTACCACCGATGACTTGCCGTTTATCATCGCCGATGTGCTAGAGAGTAAGAGTTATCAGCATATCAAATTACTGGCTTGCGCCATCAACAGCGGCCTAGATCTGCCGTCCACAGTCAGTTTGCGAGTTGATATCAAAGGCGACAAGCATCAGGCCACCGGTGCTGGTAGTGGCGGTTTTGACGCCTTTATCGACGCCATCAGCAAAGTGCTGGAAAACTACGATTACACCCTGCCTACGCTGGCCGATTATGAAGTGCGCATCCCCAAGGGCGGCCATACCAGTGCGCTTACCGAATGCGTCGTTACCTGGGATTGCGGCAACGAATTGCGGAAAACCCGCGGCGTGCATGTCAACCAGGTGTTTGCCGGGATTTTAGCGACCATTAAGCTAATCAACATCCAACTGCATGAAATGGCCAACAGTCCGCAAGCTTAGACGATCCCTCCGAAGGTTAGCGAGCTAAGTCCGAGAAATGCTTCGATGGTTCCACTTTATCAACGCGGCACATAGGCAGGACCGCGATTACCGGTTCTGGCAAGAATGCTTCCATGCCATTGAGTTTGAATGAGGCGATGATGCTGGAAAAGCTGGACAAACATCCACGCCAACCCGGTTAAACGCGATTAAGTAAATTTGTCTTGGCATTGTAACCGCCTGTTCAACCTGTAAGCTCAACCTTACGGTATTCTGCAGAATCGGCTGGATTTACAAAGACTTCGGCGGCGCTTTAAAGAACAGGAAAGCAGTGGGAATATGTTTTGGAATCGCGGGTAACTCGCGTGAACGCACCATCGAAATGTTCTTCATGCCCTGGGGGATGTTCACGGCGGGCATGAGGCAGGGTTGTCGCGTTTGTGGTCGGATTATCGCTAAATCGAAGGTGTGATTTTATTGAAGTGGAGGAGCCTGGACTTCTAGCGTTTGGTTTGTCATAGGCAATGATGCGTCTTCCAGCGTTTCGCTTGCCGTTAGATCGGTTGAATCGCCTTTGGACTCTACGTTAGTTTGTTCGCATTTACCCTTCAATAATTCGATAGCACCGGGCCAACAAGATGCCTCTACGTAAGACTTGGCATACCAAAGAAAGGCTACGCCCGAGCAGTCTTCATGAACAATCTTGGCTGGAACACTGACATCCTCGTCATAAACTCTTTGCACCTTGCAAAAGTAAACGGGTTCAGACCAGGCTGTGTTTGTCGCTAGAGATAAAAGGGCTAGAGCAGATATTTTTTTAAGAAATGTCATCTTTTTATCCAAAAATGCTAAATAGTAGTTTCAATATTCGGCTTTACCATGTTGAAAGTCAAAATTTACATCTGATTTTTTACGCAAAACCCCGAAATTCAGTGAAGAGAACTTCAAAAAATATGGGAAACGCTATTTTCAGAGAAACCCAGAAGGTCAGAGACTTCTTCCTGACTATGGCATAATTCAGCAGCGATGGATTCTCGTCGCGATAAACAGGAAATACAAATGTATTCGTCAGATGATGAAATTGGCATTATTACGGCCTTTGTAGAGCAATTGGAAGAGCAGTCAATCCCGCGCGCGTTGGCCGTTAAAAAACGAGTGGAAGACGGAGATACGCTGAACGAGATCGAAATCATGCATTTTGAACAAATGCTTTCGGAAGCCAGCACCATGATGCCCCTCCTAAAGCATCACCCAGAATACCAAAAATTGATCGCTGAATTAGCCAACTTGTACAACGAAATTTCGGAACGTGCATTAAGTAACCAGCGGAACGTCAAAACTTAAACAGCCGACGCTTTAAGTTCGGATAAGGTGTCAGTTGGGTGCCAGATATAGGCACAAAAAAGCCGGGCGTACCCGGCTTTATGCAATTTCAGCGATCTAAACAGCTGCTATTCAAAAGAAATTTCTTCCAGACTGGCCAAACAGCCTAGTCCTCTGGCAAATTCCTGTAACTCGCTCGCCATATGAAAATTAACGATGGAGTTCGTCTTTAAGTCGACAACCGCGTACTCGACAATCGGGTCGTTGCTCTGCAATCTGGGCTTGTACTTTAATAGTTTTTTTGATTCTTTAGCCAGCTTACGATTAAGCCGAGCCGTTAGCGCGCGAATTGATACCAACTTTTTCATATCCAATCTCCATGCGTGAAAACAGAAAAATCAGTATAAGTGATTTTGACGGTTTTATGACAATGCCAAACAAAAAGCCTGAGACCTTTCGCACAATGTGCTCGATTGTTCAGTTTTGCCTATGACCTCAATCTGGCGAGAAGATTAAATTGGCGAGCAAGAGCAAAGCACCGCTAATATAAGCGGGATGTTGTTTGTATTAAATCCGGCGGAGCCGCTTCCGCGCTAACCACGAGAGCTGATATGTCTGAGCAAACCAAGGCTTTTCAATCACTATCTTCTGAAAGCCAGGAACGAGCACCTATCGGGGTTTGGCTGACCAGCGCTGACCAGCAGGCCTTGTTTGACCGGCAAGCCAGCCAATTCGGATTTAACGACAATACCGCTGATTTGCCAGTAATAGCGCTCGATACCAACCCTAGTTATCAAACCATTGAAGGTTTTGGCTTCTCCTTGACCGGCGGCAGCGCGATGCTGATTGCTGCGTTACCCGACGCTGACAGGCTGGCTTTGTTACGTGAGCTGTTTTTGCCCGATGGCGACGGAATCGGCGTCAGCTGTTTGCGGCTAAGCATCGGCGCTTCTGATCTAAGCGAGCGTTGCTTTAGCTATGACGATATGCCCGACGGTCAGACCGATTTGGAACTTGCCCAATTTGATCTTAACGCCGGCGATACGGATGTTATTCCGCTATTGCAAGACATTCTGGCGCTCAATCCTACGCTGAAAATTATCGCTACCGCCTGGTCGGCGCCACGCTGGATGAAAACCAACCAGGCGTTTATCGGCGGCAAACTGAAGCCGGAATACTATGCGGTCTACGCCGCTTACTTGGTTAAATATCTGCAAGCCATGCGCGAGCGGGGTATCGTGATTCATGCCATTACCCCGCAAAACGAGCCGCTGAATCATAAAAACGAACCGAGCATGGTGATGGAAGCGCCTGAGCAAGCCGAATTTATCAAACATCATTTGGGACCGGCCTTACGCGATGCCGGATTAGCTGACGTGGAATTGTTTTGCTGGGATCACAATTGCGATGTCAAAGAATACCCGTTGACCGTATTCGCCGACGCCGATGCGCGGCAGTATCTCAGCGGCTCCGCTTGGCATTTGTACGGCGGCGATATTTCGGTGTTATCGGAAGTGCATCAGGCCTATCCCGACATGAAATTGTATTTCACCGAACAATGGGTTGGCTCGGATGGTGAGTTTGGTGGAGATTTAATGTGGCACGCCCGGCACGTGTTGATCGGCTCGTTGCGAAACTGGAGCAGGGCGGTGTTGGAATGGAACTTGGCGTCCGACCCGTTTTGTGGCCCGCATACGCCGGGCGGCGAGGCCCGCTGTGTGGGCGCTTTAACCATCAACGGCGACCAGGTCACTCGCAATGTCGCTTATTACGTGATTGCTCACGCGGCGAAGTTCGTGCGGCCCGGTTCATTTAGGATTAATTCCGGCGACCAAAACGACTATTTACCTAGCGTGGCCTTCCTCACCCCTGAGGGTTCTGTGGTGTTGATCGTCCTAAACGACACCGCCGAACCGCAAGCGTTTGCCATTCACTATCAAGGCAAAAGTGCGTTCGTTGCGTTACCGGCCAGATCCGTGGCTAGCTATGTTTGGGCAGCCTAACGGCGCGTCATCCAAGCAACACGTCGACCCGACGGAATTGACCTAAACGTAGCGCTTCTGCCAAGGCCCCCGGAATCGATTCCGCCGTTACCGTCTGCGTAGTGCCGTCCTGGCCGAATAACTGGTATTGAATCGGTTTGGCTGCATCCTGACCAAAGGTATCGCGGCGCTGCGGATTCAGGTAAACCAGCAAGGTCGAGCCGAACACCGTGCAGGTCGCGCTATCGGCAGGCAAGGTTTCAGTCTCGGCAAACGGCGTGACAATTTGTGCTTCGCTGGTAAAAAACGCGGCTGCTAACAGCGGTGCCGGTTTAAACGCCAACAGGTCATCCGCAAATACAAACGGTGTGGGCCCGACAAATAAATGCGTCCACAGGTGCAAAAACTCCACTGTAGCGCCGGATAAACGAGCCACGCAGCCGCGTCCGTGCTGCCGGGCATCGACTGTAAAGCCGCTGCTGACCAGGAAACTGGAGTTTTCGATAGGATTGCGTTTGTATTCGCCGGGGTCGTGAAAAGGCACCAATAGTGATTCGATGTGGGCGTAAAACTCATCGACCAAGCCGGCGCGCACCATTTCCAGTACAAACTTGTAGTGCATGTGCAAAAAGATCGAACCGTTCTCCAGCCAGCCGTAGTTGAATACGCCAATTCGGCCTAAGTCCAGCGCATTGTCGCCCAAGGGTTCGTTGACCCGGTACATGCCCAGTTTGCTGTCGAACAACTCGGAGTTTTGCACGGCTTGATAAAGTGTCTGCGCCTGTGTCGGATCGGCGATCCGTAAGGCATGCACAAAGCCTTCCAGGAATAAAGGCAACTGTTTTTGCTGAAAGCGGGTAACGGCAATGCCGCCGGTTTCCAGCTTTTGATATTGCTCAACGTCGTAAGCAAAATAGGTGACAATGCCTCTGGGCGTGCGGGCTTTGTCTATCGCGGTATCCAGATATTTTGCCACCAAGCTCAGGAAGGTTTGGATTTCACCCAGCTTAAGCGCTTGTTCGGCACCGGCAAAGCCCATGAATACCTGTTCCCGATAAGCTTCTTTCAGCGCGCCGCTTTCCTGCCAGAACAGCTCCGGCGTCAAGTCATTGCGGGTCAACAACTTATGCAGCGCTGTTACAAAGTCCGCCAATTCGACGGGCACTGAGCAAGCGGCATCTAATTGGTTCAGCACTTTGCGCGTAAAATCCACCAGACGCTTCAGCTCGATGGTTTCGTTTACCGACGAGCCTAAAATGCCGGGCAGGCCGTTTAAAGCATCACACCAGCCAGGCCGGTCCGCTTCCATCTCGATGCCAACGCCGGCGGGATCCAGTGTAGCCAGCTTGTTGCTTACCAGTGTCAGGATCTTGCCCAATAAACTGGTGTAAACAATCTCGCCTTGGCCGGCTTGCGAACGCACTTGATAAGGGCGCTGCTTGCGGGATTCGATCAGCACCTTTTTGTTCGAGCGATACTGCACGGCGTTGTATTGGCGCACGCCGTTTGCGGTCACCACATATTTTTGCGCGCGCGGCGCTACCTTATGTGTGGGGTCGAAAAAGCTGTAGGTTTTGTCCTGAAATAAACTGGCCAGTCGATCTGGAAAAATCGCCGCGTAACTAATCAATAAATCCACCAGATAGGTCCAATGATCCGACCAGTAGCCGCGGTCGAATTCGGCATCCTCCACTTCCAGGGCTTGGGCCAAAATCGCGGTCAGCATGGCTTCAGAATCTGTCGCCGTTTCCACCACCTGCGCCAGCTCGGCGTATTTAAACGCTTTGCCCAGTAAAGCTTCCAGGGTGGGAAAGCGCGGAAAATACTCTGCAAAATCGTGCGGCGCTTCTAAGACAAACCGCGAGTTACGCAAAGAGCAGGGGTTATAGCCGTCCGGCTGAATCAGATTGAAAAAATAGCGAATGTTTTTGGCATCCAAAGCCGGATCGAAGTACAGATCCATGCGCCGATTTTGCAACACATCGCGAAAGTCGCCGTTGCCTTCGGAATAGGGGGTGTCTTGCAATAAAAAATCGTTGTAATCGCGTTCCAGATCGCCATGCTTGCGGCCAAACAAATATAAATGCGCGCCTCCTGGGACTGGCATGGAAAAGCCGCCGCGCAAGCCATTGTCCAGATAACATTGCCGGGCATGAGCGTCGAACAGCGGCTTGGCGGTCGCGGTAAAAGCCTTTTGGCTGATGTCGTTTACCAAGCGGAGATTGGCTTCGCGTTTGCCATCAAAATAGTCCGGTTGAGCGGCTTCTATAAGGAATTGATCCAAAATCTCACGAGAGCCGAAATGCCCGTAAACGCCGTAAAACACGCGGCTTTCGCCGGGTTGCAGTGATAGCGTTAGATGTTGAAATGCCGCTGGCGTTTGATTGCCACTGACTTGTTCGGCAAAATCCAGCGGCTGGTCTGAAAAAAATCGTTCCGCTTGAGAAAAATCCCCGGCCAAACCAAAAATCCGCTCCGGATCGACAATGACTTGATTGTGCTGGCCATCCAAAAAACCGACGAAGAAATTGCCTGCAATCACCGGCTCTACCTGCGGGCTGTCGGTTGGCCAGACTTTCAAACGGTAAAACGGCAGATTTTCCTCAACGCCCTCAACGCGCATAAACGCTTCCGAGGTGCGGCTCATGAATTTGAGGATCCATTGATTCATCGCATAGGGCAGCGCTTGCGGCAAACCATCGACGATCTCGATCTGTTTGATTTTATCGGAAGTGTTGACGACTTCCACCCGCCGCAGCAAACCGGCCACCGGCGCTTCGGCCAAGGTGAACACTTCGGCGCGCAAGCGCAAGCCGAGCGTGGGATTTACTTCCTCCACGCCTACCTCGTGCGGCGTGACATACAGGCGTTGTGTCACCTCTGGCCCGGCGCCGCGCTGAAATGGCTCGTAATTTAGAGCTTTCTCGCCATCGCCGATTTTTAGGAAGGTGCGGAAACCCCGAGACGGCGTCAGTTGATAAGCCTTATCCGCCGGAAAAAACTCCAAAAACGCGCCGTCTTTATTCCGCACCCCAAAACTGGCAATCGCCTGACCACGATTGACATAAAACACCCACGCCGGCCGGCCGCGCATGCCGGCAATCCCCGGCAAGAAACTGGCGAACGGCGCGCAGTCGTTGTATTGTTCAATGACGAAACAGTTTTCGCCGGCGTGGAAATAGTTAGGCTGGGTCATGGTGGCGTCATCATAGTCAAATAAAATACCGCAAATCCGGCGGCAGACAGCTACTTCGGAATTGCATCATAGACAACAAATTGTGTTTTCAGTAACCAAAAACACATGAGAAGAATAGGCGGGTTGGTCGGGATTGGTATGTGGAGATTCGTTAAGGGCTATCGGATATGGATTTTAAATACCCTACGCAGTGCCAGAAATGATTAAAAAACTTCAAGAGACACTTATAAGCACGGCGTTACGCAAATGCCGGCCAAAATCACGCCAGGTGAAACTAACGTGACTACGGTAATTGTCCTGCCAAAAGCAAGCGTAGGGTGTGGTGAGTTTACGAACCGCACCAGTCGCGAACGATGTGCTTCGCTCGGTTCAGCACATCTTACGGCCCTGGCGATTTTTAGGCTTTTGCGTCGGATGATTCGGTGGGCTGCAGACGATATTGCAACCGAAAGCCTTCAATATCGGCCCGGATTTCTGCGACGGTTTGCTCCAATTCCGGCCCCATGCGCAAGGCATCGTCGCGGCGGGATTCGCCGATTTCCTGCAGGATGGCGTAGTAATAGGGTTTGAGGCGTTCCTTGAGGTTCAGATGACCGTACCGTTCGTCTTCGAATAATTTCAAAGCAAATGCTGTTTGGCCTTTGGCTGCTAACATAGCGACAGGGTAGGCTAGGAAATCATCTAAATCATCTGTTTCGGTTAGAAATTCGGTCATTGCTAAATCAATTGCGGAAAATGCTTCAGGAAATTCTTCGTTCCATAATGCAAGCAGACTTAGTGGTAACTTAGTTTGGGCGGATGGTTCCGCTTGATCAGACTTTCGCATCAACTCTAGTGCGTCGAGAGGTCTCTTCCCATCTTCATAGTAAACCAAGGATAAATTATGAATCGCATCAACATAGCCTTTCTGAGCGGCTTTAAAAAAATAGGATTCTGATAGTTTCATATCCCCATTTTGCATATAAAGAATACCGACGTTGTACTCGGCCGTCGGGTAACCCTTGTCCGCTAATACTTTGTTTAACTTCAAAGCACTTTTGCAATCACCAGATTTATAAGCTTCACTGGCTTTTTTGAATAAGTCAGTGTCCGACTCCGGTAAACTCTCGGCAACCTGCGGAACAAATTCTTTAGTCGTATCCAACACTCGCTGCTGCAAATCCAAATCCCGCAAACTCTGGGCCAAAGCCTGACTCCACAACAATGCATGGCGCGGCGCCAATTTACCCTCCTTTAACGCATCCATATGCCGCTCCGCCCGTTCCGCCAGCTCCTGCTCGTCGCACCAGCTTTCCAGAAATTTAACCAACCAAATCGCCCGTTGCTTGTCGTTTTTTCTACCCAACCGCATCAGGCACCAGATATTAAAGAAGCGCTCTTCCAGTTGATATAGATGATTCTTGGTCGAGGTAGGGATGCGGCGGATCAGGCGGTTTTTTTCCAACTGGCTTAATTGTGCCGACACCTGTTTGCTGGGCAAACGGGTTTTAGCCGCGATTTCCTTGGTAGACATCGCGTCCCACCCCAAGGCAATTGCGTGAACGATGGCTTGTTGCTGGGCAGGTAAGTCGTCCAGGCGGTGCTTGTAAAGTGGGGTAACCCGATCCAGCAATGCCTCCAGATCGTCCAACGCGCTGCCGTGGTCGTCCAGAAAAATCTCGAACAATAGAATCATCGTGCGCGGTACGCCAGCGGTTAGACGGCGCAGGGCCTCCACCTTGCCGGACTGGGTACGCAGAATATCCTGCATTTTTGCGGTCTGCTCGGCATCGCCCAGGCCCAACAGCAATTCGTGTGTTTCTTCGCGATTCAGGCCATCCAGGGTTTTCATGGTGAAAAACTGGAAAAACGGCTTGCCTTGGTCGTAATGCTGTTCCAACATCACGGCAGAAGCACCGATGATGCGGATGCGGCGGCTGGTTTGTAGGATTTCCCGCAGCCGTTGCTGATCGCGTAATTCGAATTTGCCGAGCATTTCCCCCAGATTGTCGATCAACAGCAAGATGGTTTTGTCGGTCTTTTGCAACGCATCGCCCAGGATAGAAAAACAATCCTTTTCGTAGTGCGGCGACTGGTATGCCTCTTCATATTGATCCGGCAATGTCTCAAACTCAGGTTGGTCGGCTAAGTGCTCTACGACCAGCTCCCACAAACGGCATAAAGAGGTGACCGAATATTCCTCCTCGCGAAACAATACCGGAATCAGCCAGGGCGATAACTCAGCATTGTCGCGGACGCAAATCGACAGCTTACGCAGCAGCGTGGTTTTACCCTGGCCGCGCAAGCCCTGAATGATGGTGTGTTTGAAAAATTGGTTGGGACCGGTTTCGCGAATCCGTTGCATCAGTTCCGCCAAGGTATCGCGGCGTACGACGAAGCGTTCGACGAACAAGTCTTCCTGCATTTCCTGCGGGTTATAAATAGCTGCTACTTTCATCTTTGGGCTCCGGTCAGTTGGCGATTTCTTTCCACCACCAGGCGCGCAGCACCGGGGAGATGAAACGGAAACGGTTGTGTGCATCGCGGGCCAGATAACCATCGTGTTGCAGGATATTCAGCAAGCGTGACACCTCATCCATGACGTCGTGCTGCACGGCCAGATTGCAGGCTTCAGCGTAGTCGATGCCGAGGCGATCCGGATCAGTCGCCAGACTGAGCAGAGTTTTACAGAAGCGGTATTCCTCTTTGCTTAGTGCTTGCGGTTTCAGGCGGTTGTGCCAATGTTCGAAGTTGTGGCGATGGCCGATCATGGCTTGGAAAGCCTCATCGATATGCTTCTCTTCGAGCGGAGACGCGTGGAGTTCGTCGATCAGCAAACTGATGTAGAACGGCGCCAGCCAATCGATGCGATCCAGTAACGTTTCTAGCCAAGCGGCATCGGCCTGCAGTCCTTTGCGCTGCAATAAACACCGGGTATAACCCAATGCCTCCTCGCGCCGAAACGGACGCATTTTAACTTCGCGCAAATCGTTGATGTGCTTGGTAAAGCCCATACCCTCCACTACGTTCTGCAAGCCGATGGAACCCGCATAGAGAAACTGAATTTTGCCCTTGTAACGCGGCTCTTGTCGCAATTCGCGCTGGGTGGTCAGCAACTTGCGCACTTGCGGCACCCCTTCGTTTTCGCGGATGTTTTCCAACGTCTGGGGGAATTCGTCCAACATCATCACGATGGGCCGACCCGGCTCCAGATGTTCCAGCAATCGGCAAAACTCGGCGTGATAATCCAGCGCCTTGGCGTCGCCGAAACGTACACTCTTGCCCAGTTCTTGGATATTGATACTTTTGAAGCGACTGGTGATACTCCATCCCAACGAATCCCATCGGTTCAAAAAATTTTGATCCACCAAATGGGAAATCAGCTTGCGATAAAACTCGTCGACAGTGTCGGATGACTCGACGATCAAATAAGTGGGCAGGAAAACACCTGGAGCGTTGGCTTCCAGGTGTTGCATCAACTGGGTTTTGCCTATGCGGCGATGACCACTAAGGATCACATGCTCGCCGCTCCGCAAACGATCGGTAAGCGTTTCGAGTACATCGTGTAAAGGCTGATATTGAGGCATGAAGGGCTCCTGACAATAAATATGTTGCTATCGTAATAAGCAATAAATTTATTGTCAAATTAATCGACAATATTTTTATTGCTAAATAGTAAGAGCTGTATACCTACAATGTATTGCTCAATCACATTTATGGCCGGGCGAAAACGGTAATCCCCCCTGAAAAATCAGCGCTTAGAAATAGAATTTTCTCGTAACAGACGAAGGAAGTTTTACATGAAGACCTCACGATTTGGGTTGGTAAGCGCCTTTGGCATAGGCAGATTCCTGGTCTTTTACCGGGCGCAAGGTAAGCTCCCGCTTGATTCTTAATTATTCAGTGCTCTTTCATATCCCCCTGTTCCCCTTTTTCAAAGGGGGAGGTGATTTGGTCGATTGACCGTTCTGTTTAGATTTAGATATTTCGTGACTATGCATTTAGGAGCAGCAATGGGTTGGGCAACAGAGCAAGTGATCGACTTGATGGAAAGGGGCTCGATTCCCGATGCCATGATCCGCCTGGGCATCCGTCATGTGTTGAAGAAACGGCTGTCATCACTGCCTTTGCATGATCCTGAAGCCGGCGAACACTATCTGGCCGATTTTATCGACTCAATGGCTCGGGCGCCGGTTGCCGTGTTAACGGAAAAGGCCAACGAACAGCATTATGAAGTACCGGAAGCTTTCTTTGGCTTGGTGCTGGGGGCTAGGCGGAAATACAGTTGTTGCCTTTGGCCGGAGGCGGGTGGATCACTCGATCAAGCCGAGGTGGATGCCTTAACCATGACTTGTGAGCGGGCCGGGTTGGCGGATGGTCAACAGGTTTTGGAGTTGGGTTGTGGCTGGGGCTCGCTGAGTTTATGGATGGCAGAACATTATCCCGCCAGCCGGATCACTGCCGTTTCCAACTCGCACTCGCAGCGCGAGTACATCACGCAAAAAGCCTTGGCGCTGGGTTTGGGTAATCTTGAAGTAATTACCTGCGATATGAATCGTTTCGAGACTGACCGGTATTTCGATCGCATTGTCTCCGTGGAAATGTTCGAGCATATGCAAAATTGGCCCGCGCTGTTTGCCCGCGTGGCGGATTGGCTCAAGCCCGATGGCAGCTTTTTTATGCATGTGTTCTGTCACCAGCGCTTGCCCTATGCATTCAACAGCACAGATAGCCAAGATTGGATGGGTCGCTATTTCTTTTCCGGCGGCATCATGCCCAGCTTTGACTTGCCCTTGCATTTTCAAACCCAGTTAATCTTGAACAAACGCTGGTGTTGGGATGGTAAACACTATGAAAAAACCGCCAATGCCTGGCTGGAGAATATGGATAGGCATCAAGAGCTGATTTGGCCGATTCTGGTAGACACTTACGGGCTCGAATCAGCAGCGGTTTGGCGGATGCGCTGGAGGGTATTTTTTATGGCTTGCGCCGAACTGTGGGGATTTCGCGGCGGTGCAGAGTGGTGGGTGGGCCATTACCGGTTTGTGCGTCGACCGCTTTAATGGCTCACACATTGTTTAAAATCATGGAAGACTGAGGTGCTTAGAACAGGAGGTTTGGTATGATCGATTGGTCAATAGCCCTTCAAGGCTTGGCAGTAATGCTAGAGGTGGGTTTTATCACCTGGCTGATCAGCTTAGCGATTAAGGATGTCAGTATCGTAGACAGCGTGTGGTCGCTGTTTTTTGTGGCGGCGGCAGGGACATATGCGTTGCAGTCCACTGGAAACGGTCCACGCTCAGTTTGGGTGCTCGGTTTGATCATGCTATGGGCCATCCGACTGAGCGTTTATCTAACTTGGCGAAACTGGGGTGAGCCGGAAGATCGGCGTTATCGAAAAATTCGGCAAAAGAATCAACCGGCTTTTGGCCTGAAAAGCTTGATAATCATCTTTTCTTTGCAAGCTGTTTTGGCTTGGATCATTTCACTTCCCAGTTTATCGGCCATCAAGTCGGGTTTGCCGTTGGGTGGATTGGATTGGATAGGCATTGGTCTGTTTCTGTTTGGCGTGGGTTTTGAAAGCTTGGCCGACTGGCAAATGGCAGCGTTTAAAGCCAACCCTGAAAATCAGGGCCGTGTAATGGATCAAGGCTTGTGGCGATATTCCAGGCACCCGAATTATTTCGGAGAGTGCTGTGTCTGGTGGGGCTTTTATTTAATCGCTTTGGCTGCTGGGTCACCGATCTGGATATTGTGCTCCCCGCTCCTGATGACGCTGTTGTTACTGCGCATATCCGGGGTGGCCTTGCTGGAAAAAGACATCCATGAGCGCAGGCCGGCTTATCGGGACTATCAAAACCGCACCAGTGCGTTTTTTCCTTTACTGCCGAATTCCCACTTACCATCCTAAATGAGCAAAACAGTGCTTTTCAGGTCTGGGCAACAGGCAAAAAAGTCAGAAAAACGCAGCAGGCTTGGTAGGCTGCTAAGCAATATCGGATATTAAAAGGACTATTGACGGATGAAAATAGCCATTATCGGCAGCGGTATTTCCGGGTTGACTGCTGCTTACTACCTGCATAAAGACCACGCGATTACCGTTTTCGAGGAACGCGGCCAGGTCGGCGGTCACACTGATACCCATACCATTGAATTGGCAGGAAAAGACTGGCAGGTCGATACCGGGTTTATTGTGTTCAATGACTGGACCTACCCCAATTTCATTCGCTTGATTGATGAACTGGGGGTGACTTGGCAAGACAGCAAGATGAGTTTCAGCGTCAAATGCGAGCGTAGCGGCTTGGAATACAAGGGCGGCGATCTGAATGGCTTATTCGCGCAGCGGCGCAATTTGCTGAGCCCGACATTCATAAAGATGATCGCCGATATTTTGCGCTTTAACAAACAAGCGGTGCAGTGGCTAGCCAGCGGCGATGACGAAACCACGCTGAGCGGCTATCTAGCAACTCAAGGATTTTCTGAAGCATTTAAACAGCATTATATTATCCCGATGGGGGCTGCGATTTGGTCTGCCTCTGAAGCGGATATGTTGCGTTTTCCGGCGCGTTATTTTCTAAGATTTTTTCAAAATCATGGCATGTTGCAAGTCCGTAATCGCCCGGTTTGGCGGGTGATACAAGGCGGATCGAGCAGTTATCTGGCGCCGCTAATCAAAGGTTTTAAGGAAAATATTAGGCTTAATAGCCCGATTGAAAGCGTCAGTCGTGATTCGCAAGGGGTATTACTGAAACCGCAAGCCTGCGAAACCGAGCGTTTCGATGCGGTGATCTTTGCCTGTCACAGTGACCAGGCGCTGCGGCTGTTGGCGGATGCCAATTCCCAAGAACAAGCTATCCTCGGCGCGATTCCGTATCAAGAAAATATCGCCATTTTGCATACCGATACTTCGATTTTACCGGCCAGCCCCAGGGCTTGGGCAGCCTGGAATTACCATGTGTTGCCGCAGGCCCGCGATTGCGTTGCTCTGACCTACAACATGAACATTCTGCAATCGCTGCCGGCCCCGGAAACCTTTTGCGTGACCTTGAACTACCCAGAGGCGATAGACCCCAAACGCATCATCAAGCAGCTGGTTTATCACCACCCACAGTTCAGTTTGCAAGGCGTCGCTGCCCAGCAACGGCACGCTGAAATCAGTGGTGTCAACCATACCTATTATTGCGGGGCGTACTGGGGCTTTGGTTTTCATGAGGATGGGGTGCGCAGCGCTTTGAACGTTGTTGAACAAATCCGCCATGGATAGCTGTCTGTATTTTGGGACCATCCGGCACCGTCGCTTTGCGCCCAAGCCGCACATGTTCACTTACGATTTGTTCATGATTTATCTTGATCTGGCTGAGCTGGCCGAGGTGTTTCAAGGCAGTCGCTGTTGGTCAGCAGATAAGCCTGCGCTGGCCTGGTTCCGCCGCAGTGATTACCTGGGTGACCCCAATCAACCACTCTCGGAAGCGGTTGGCGATCTGGTTGAAAACGCCACGGGGCAAAGGCCGCTGGGGCCGATCCGATTACTTACGCATTTGCGCTATTTTGGTTACTGCTTCAACCCGGTGAGCTTTTATTACTGCTTTGACCGTTCGGGCCAGTATGTAGAAACCGTGGTAGCTGAGATTACTAACACCCCATGGCAAGAGCGCTTTGCTTACGTGTTGTGCCCGGCGATGGATAGCGGTAAGGCAGGGCAACATCGCTACCATTTTGCCAAGGCCTTTCATGTTTCACCGTTTTTTCCGATGGATCTGCAATACGACTGGCGCTTTGTTGAGCCGGGGTCGAGATTGGCCGTGCAGATGCATTTAAATCGTGATGACGATAAAGTCTTCGATGCCACCCTTAGTCTGCGTCGACAAGCGATTACCCCGGAACGCCTGGCATCCACGCTATTTCGTTACCCAGCCATGACTGTCAAGGCTGTCGTCGGTATTTATTACCAAGCTGCTTTACTTAAACTCAAAGGCATTCCCTTTTATGCGCACCCCTAGTGACCGTCTGCGGAGCACGTCATGTTGAATTTGACCTCCCCCCTCGATTCCCCATTGTCCCTGCTGAGCAAGCCGCAATTCAGCCAGCGTTGGGCTAAAACCTTAGTGTCTCGGCAATTAGAGCAAATGCAAACCGGTGGTGTCGTTTTGCATGCTGGCACTGAGTTGCACTTCGGAAAAGTAACAGCCGATTTTCCGCTTAGCGCGGATATTTTTGTCGAAGATGATGCGTTTTTTCGCGACATACTATTCGGCGGAGTAGTGGGTGCGGCGGAAGCTTATATGGCAGGCTACTGGCGCTGCTCCAATCTGGTGGATTTGGTGAGAATTTTGATCCGCAACCGGCCGGTATTGGAGGGCATGAATGGTCATTCGGCCTGGCTAACCCGAAAATTACGTAAGCTGATGCACAGCTATCATCTCAATACCCGGCAGGGCAGTCGGCGCAATATCGCCGCCCATTACGACCTGGGCAATGATTTTTTTCAGCTGTTTCTGGATGAAACCCTGCTGTACTCCTGTGCCTATTTTGAGCGCCCGGAGGCCAGTCTATATCAGGCTTCCATCGCCAAACTGGCGCTCATCTGCGCCAAGCTCCAACTTAAGCCGGAAGATCATGTAATTGAAGTGGGCTGTGGTTGGGGTGGGTTTGCGGAATACGCTGCCACTCACTACGGCTGCCGGGTGACTGCCACCACTATTTCCCGCCAGCAATTTGACTTTGCCCAACAACGCATTCAAGCAGCCGGATTGTCGGATCGCGTCACCTTGCTGTTTGAAGATTATCGAGACTTGACCGGGACTTATGACAAATTGGTTTCGATAGAAATGGTCGAGGCCATCGGCCATCAGTACTACGAAACCTATTTTGCTAAGTGCGCGCAACTACTTAAACCGGACGGTTTGGCGCTGATCCAGGCCATTACCATTGCCGACCAACAATACGAAAAAGCCCGCGACGATGTCGATTTCATTAAACGTTATATTTTCCCCGGCAGCTGTATTCCGTCGGTGACTGCCCTAGTGCAAGCCATGGCCAAGGCCTCAGACTTTAACCTGCTGCATCTGCAAGACATAGGCGCGCACTATGCACTGACGCTGCAACGTTGGCGGGAAGCATTTCTGGAGCGTCTGGATACGGTCCGAGAGCAGGGTTATAGTGAGGAATTCATCCGCATGTGGGAGTTTTATTTGGCTTATTGCGAGGGCGCCTACCGGGAGCGCGCTATTGGTAACGCGCATTTGCTGCTTGCCAAATCCTTATACCGTGAAACAGACGGCATCAACAACGCTCAACATTATCAAGGAGATACTGCGCATGAAAGCCTGTGATCAATGCAACACCACCTCACACGGCGAGGATCGGGTTTTCATAACGAATGATTTTAAAAACGCCTCGCTCTGGTATCGGCTAACGGCTGTATCGCTAATCTACCTACCTATTTTTACCTGGCCGTTTGTGCTGGCTAGCGCCTGGATCACGTATCTGCATTTGCGTATGTTGGGCGCGAAAAACATCCGGCCTTTGTCATCGTTTTTGCCGGACCCAAAATCGCATCGCTACGACATGAAAACCCAGATTACGATGCAACCGAAGTCGATGTTAAATCCGGTGAGAGCTAAAACCTTTTGGGTAGCCAATTGCACGTGGTATTGCCCGTATAGCGTGGGCTTGTTCGAATGGCACAGTTATCTGGTAAAAGTCGTTGAGAACTGGTGGTGTCCATTTCAGCACGAGCGTAAAAACACCCATTACCAATCCGGCGCGATCAACCAATCGTTTTGGCATATTTACCCCGAGGCGGCAGTCAAATTACACCCCGAGGATTATGAAAACCCGATCTGGAATTCGGAATTTAAAGGTAAAGACCAGGCAGAAACTAACACGTTGAATAAGGAATAAGCCGATCAGCGCTGGATTGCCGGGATCAGTATCTAGGCGGAGGTGCTAGAAAATGATTCTGCTTATACCCTAAACCGGGGTAGTTTTTCAGGCGAATGACCCTTGCTAATAGAAACGGTTTGATCTATTGGTCGCAGGATACGGTAAAAAAGACTCCAAATATCTGCGGCTTGCGCTAAACCAGCGGATTTCAGCCCGAACCGACGTGGTCAACTTTGTGCGCAGATTTGCTATTGCTTGCAATAGCTATCAAACAAATGACGAATTTCCTCAAGACCGTCCTCTATCGACCATGAAACCGATTTCGAAAGTAAGTCCAGCAAAATGACGCCGTTTACTGCAGCATCCTCGCTAATAGCCGTTTTGAGTCTTTGACTTAAATGCAGGTTGACAATTTGTAAATTATGATAAAGCGATAGAAGTTCGTTAAGGTCGAGCGAGTGGGGTAAGCTCTCTTTTTCGCGAAAATATTGAGCCAACAGGAACATGGTGGTTACGCGATAAATCGTTTCGATTTGGTCTGCCAGTGGCAAATGAAAACGGGCCATCGGTTTTAAAAACTCGGTATGCGGGCATGGGCTGGTAGCCATGATTAAGCCGAGAATTGAACTGGCGACATGTTGGGCTGTGGTGTCTGCTCGTATGCTTCTAATGTCGGTAATTACTTCTACGGCCATTTGCTTATGGGAAACCAAGTGACCGCATAAATCCAAAATGGGCACTAAATTAATCGCGACAGGACAATGCGGAACCTGCTCCGAGTTTAGGGGGCAATTGCGGCATTGTTGGTACGAAAGCTCGGTCCAAAAAGGGTAGGGTGGTTGTGCGACGGCAATAAGCGTCATGCTTTGTTTGTTGACGTCAATATGGAAATCCGCACTGTCGAAATCGTTCGCGCTCAAGCGATATGTAAAATGAAGAATGTCTTCGGACATAGAATCTCGGCAAATTAAGTGATGAGTGTTACGACGGTTGAGCGCTGGGACTTTTAAACCAAACTCCGGACGATTGTAGGTGCGCTGCGCAGGACTAGCAAGGAGCATAGCTACTTTGTTTGGGCGTGAGTAGAGCACTAGTATTTAAGTAAAAGGGCTTGGTACAGGCTCCGTGCTACAATCTCTGGCTCTAAAAACATAATCCCATAAGGCTTTATCATGCAATTTATTAAACTCACTGCTGTGGCGCTGCTCATTTCTTTTAACGCAGCGGCTGAAGTGCAGCTAAGCAAAGCCGACATTCTGGGTACCTGGCAAATAGATAAAGAATCCAACACCAGCGATGGCAGTAAAGCGCGTAGTTCTAATACGACTTGGAC
The DNA here is from genome assembly GCA_002083615.1 of Proteobacteria bacterium ST_bin11. GTDB lineage: Bacteria > Pseudomonadota > Gammaproteobacteria > Methylococcales > Methylomonadaceae > Methylomonas. The sequence continues at coordinate 20,037 of MSXO01000046.1, forward strand.
GTTTAAAGAAGACGGCACTATCGAAGGAATGACCCACGAAAATGACTCGCATGCCAGGATTGACCAAATGCGCGCGGTGCTCAATTACTCTGTTGAAGCCGGCAAAATAGTTAAGCAAGCCGCTCCGGGTCGTTCAAAGATGGAAACTTGCGAGGCTATCGAGAAATCTGGTAACAATATGGTTTTGAAGTGCCAAACCGTTTATTTTTTTATGTCAAAAAAGTAAGCATTTACGATACTCCCTGCACGACATCTCTCCGGTTAGCGCTTTGAATTTGCTCAATTCCATCAATTGCCTTTGCTAACTTGGGAGTGGATGTTTTAGCGGGTTCAGAGTGAGAGCAGAAAATTTGATTTTGGCAGAGCAGGCCCGGTGTATAGCCGATTTCGCGGAACAATGCTTATTCAATAGCAATATTGAACAAAAACTTGTTTTAACCCATCTCGCTAGGCAGCTAGCTGATCAGGGGCAATTACTGTTGCAGGCGGAGTCTCAGTGTTTGCCAATAAGCCGCACAGTATTTCCAAGCAGGCCGGCCTTACTGATGCCGCGTGATATGCCTAAACGTCGATTGGACTCCAATGAAGGCAGAGCGGCTTTTTTTCATGCGCTGGCGCATATTGAGTTCGTGGCTATTTATCTGGCTTGGGACATCATTTACCGGTTCCCCGGTCTGCCTGATGATTTTTACCGGGATTGGTTGCGTATCGCCGACGAAGAGGCGCAGCATTTTGAGTTGATTCGCCAGCATTTGCTTGGTTTAGGATTCGGTTACGGCGATTTGCCGGCGCATCGCGGGCTTTGGTTGCACGCCGTAGATACCGCAGACGATATTTTGGCGCGGTTGGCGATAGTGCCGCGTTGTATGGAGGCGCGTGGTCTGGACGTGACGCCAGCCATGATGGAGAAGCTTGCCGCCATCGACGATCAACCCGGTCTGGCTATTTTGAAGCGGATTTATGATGATGAAGTCGGTCACGTAGAGCGCGGTTCTTATTGGTTTAATACCCTGGCTGAGCAACGCGGTTTAAAACCTGAACAGTGTTTTAAGAACTTGATTCTGAATTATTTCAAGGGTAAGCCTAAAGGGCCCTTTAACCGAGAAGCGCGTATAATCGCCGGCTTTTCGAATAACGAAATCGACTGGCTGGAGGAACGTCTGCATGAATAACAAACCGGTTTTTGATTATCCGCTGTTAGCGATGGGTTTTAGGGCTTTTTTCGCGCTGGCGGGTTTATCAGCTCTGGCTTTGATTGCGGGTTGGAATTCGATGTCCAATGGCTCCTTGCATATCGATAACTACTTCTCGGGCAGCACTTGGCACGCTCATGAGATGTTGCTTGGTTACACGGCGGCGGTAATTGCGGGATTTTTACTGACGGCGGTCAGAAATTGGACCGGTTTGCAAACGGTTACGCCGTCTCAACTGGCGGCGCTGTGTTTTCTCTGGCTCTACGGTCGGGTATTGCCGTTTTATTCGGAATTGTTGCCTGATGCGTTCATAGGTGCCGTCGATTTCGTTTTTTTACCCGCCTTGGCCTTTGTTATTAGCAAGCCGATTTTGCAAACCGGCAATTACCGAAATCTAGTCTTTGTCGTCTTATTGCTGTTATTGGCTCTGGGTAATGGCTTGATCCACGCCCAAGTTTTGGGGCTTATGGCCGAAAGCGCTGCGCTCGGGCTTATTTTGGTAGTTACGATTATTGTCGTGATGATTTTGGTGATCGCCGGTCGAGTATTTCCGTTTTTCACCGAACGGGGTTTATCCGGGGTTATTTGTATCCGCAGTCCGGCATTGGATATTGCGGCTGTCGCGGTAAGTCTGGCGGTATTTGGGCTGCTAATGCTGAATATCGACGGTACTGTGTTGGCTATTGCAGCGGTAGCAGCGATTTTAGTCAATGTTGTACGGGTGGCAGCCTGGTACAACCCGCGCATTTGGTTTGTACCCTTGCTTTGGGTTTTGTACATCGGCTATGGCTGGTTAATCCTGGGCTTCGGTTTGGTATCTCTGGCTGCTTTTGGTGTGGTACCGCAGTCTTTGGCTTTACATGCTTTTACGGTAGGCGGTATTGGTGTCTTAACCCTAGGTATGATGGCGCGCGTCGCGTTAGGCCACACCGGTAGAGCCTTGAAAACCTCGAATGTTATGGCGCTGGCGTTTGTGCTGATTAATCTAGCAGCCCTGTTTCGGGTGCTGTTTCCGGCTTTCTTGCCGTCTTGGTACGGAGGGCTGGTAATGGTGTCTACCTATTGCTGGCTGGCCGCATTTTCCCTGTTCGCGTTTTATTATGTGCCGATATTGACTGCGCCAAGACTCGATGGGCAAGCGGGTTAATGGATTTAAGGCAAAATAAAGGCGGCTATTCAGCCGCCTTTATTTTGTAAACCAAGCTTTTTACTGGGCGCTGTAGTGGGATTCGATATAACGCTCAACCAATTCTTGGAACTCGCCGGCGATATTGTCGCCTTTTAATGTCACGGTTTTTACGCCGTCTTCGAATACCGGTGCCACCGGCGATTCGCCACTGCCCGGCAGACTGATGCCGATGTTGGCGTTTTTACTTTCGCCGGGGCCGTTCACCACGCAGCCCATTACCGCCACTTCCATGGTTTCTACGCCTTTGTATTTGTCTTTCCAGATGGGCATTTGGTCACGCAGATAAGCTTGGATATCTTGGGCCAATCTTTGGAAATAGTCGCTGGTGGTGCGTCCGCAGCCGGGACAGGCGATTACCATCGGTGTGAAGGAGCGAAAACCCATGGTTTGCAGAATCTCTTGGCCAACAATTACTTCCTTAGTTCTCGCAGCGCCTGGTTCCGGGGTCAGGGAAATCCGGATGGTATCGCCTATGCCTTGTTGCATCAAAACGCCCAGTGCGGCAGAAGAAGCAACGATGCCTTTCGAACCCATTCCAGCCTCGGTCAAGCCTAGGTGCAGCGCATAATCGCAACGGTTAGATAAGTCTTCGTAAATGCTGATCAACTCCTGCACATTGCTGATTTTGCATGACAGGATAATTTTATCTTTAGGCAAGCCTATCTCTTCTGCTTTGGCGGCGCTTTCCAAGGCGGATAAGACAATGGCTTCGCGGGTAATGGCGGGTAATTCTTTGGGATTCGCTAGCAGCCGATTCTCGTCAAGCAGTCGTGTCAAAACGGCTTGATCCAGGCTGCCGCCATTGACGCCTATCCTGACAGGTTTGTTGTATTTACAGGCAAATTCGATCATTTGCTGGAATTGCGGATCGCGGGCCTTACCTTTGCCAACGTTGCCTGGATTGATCCTATATTTGGCCAATGCTTGCGCGCAGTCCGGATATTTTTCCAGCAATTTGTGGCCGTTAAAGTGAAAGTCGCCGATAATCGGCACCGAAAAGCCTTTTTGTGCCAGTCGGTTGACTATTTCAGGCACTGCTTTTGCAGCTTCTTCGGTATTGACGGTTATGCGCACCAGTTCCGACCCTGCTGTCGATAATTCCATGATCTGTTGAACGCTTCCAGCGATATCAGCTGTATCGGTGTTAGTCATAGATTGAACTACAATCGGAGCACCACCGCCGACTTTTACGTTTCCTACCAAAACCTGTTGGGTGTTTTTTCTGGGGCTAATCGACATAGAATTGTTGTGTGCAAAAAAATCAAAGTTATCTGAAAAATACCAAGTAAATCACTTAGGATTAAATTATACCTCCTTAGTTACGAGACGAAAGAGCAAATTGTGCGGATAAATTACTTTTCTGATGTGCACTTAGAGTTTGGCGAGCAAAGATTGCCGGAAACTGATGCGGATATTGTCGTGGCTGCCGGCGATATCGGGATTTTCAAACAAGGTATCGATTGGCTGAAATCTATCGATAAGCCGGTTATTTACGTGGCCGGTAATCATGAGTTCTATGGTTACGACTATCAGCAGACACTCCGTATGCTACGTGCCGAATGCGCGGGCAGCCAAATTCAGTTTTTGGAAAAAGATCAGTTCATCTTCCAGGGAGTGCGTTTTTTGGGGTGCACCTTATGGGCCAATTTATTCATCGAAGGCGCGGAAAAAGCCGAAGCCCTGGGTAGAACGCTAAATGATTTTCGCAAGGTTTCGTATGCAGGCCAAGCCTTTGAGCCCAAACATTTTACTGAGTTGCATAAAGAGTCAAAGTCGTGGCTGGAAACACAGCTCGCCTTACCCTTCACCGGCAGGACAGTTGTCGTCACGCATCATGCGCCGACTGAATGGAGTTGGATAGACTCGCCTAATGTGCTGAAGAAGCTGGCGTATTGTAATGACTTAAAGTCCTTGTTTCACGAGTATGAAATCGCTGCCTGGTTTCACGGCCATGTGCACAATTTAGGTGACTACCGGATTGCGGATGCGCGTATTTTAAGCAATACCCGTGGATATGTTGGGCGTAAGTACGTCAATGGTTTTAACATAGATAAAGTTGTTGATATTTGAGCGGTATTTCCACTTACATTTGGCGTCATTCCAAGGCTTTACGGGCTGAGAACCTTGGGATTTCCCGTTGAGAAAGCCGATAACTTGTGATGTAATGAACACGTTTTGTCTTGAAGTGCCCTTTGGGATCGGTGTTTCTCATTGGGCTTTTTGCTGCAACTAGTCTGGGGAGCAGGCGTATTAACTATGCAATTTAATATAAAGAAAGGTTTGGATTTGCCTATAACGGGCGGACCTGAACAAAAGATAAGCGATGGTAACAGCATCAAATCGGTCGCCCTGCTGGGGTCGGACTATATTGATCTGAAACCGAAAATGATGGTTGCCGAAGGAGATAAGGTCAAATTAGGACAGGCGCTTTTTTCCGACAAAAAAAATCCTGGCGTCAACTTCACCTCGCC